>CAYIHX010000055.1:0-22778 GCA_964363305.1 uncultured Bacteriovoracaceae bacterium
AGATGGTTCGCTCAACCAGCCCCGCCTTTGGCGGGGCTGGTCTCGCTTGGGCGGGCGGGGGGCCGACTGCTCACGATGCAGTGCGGGCGGGTCATCGCGGGATGCGCGATGAGTTTAGAAAAGAACGCGCGGCGCTCGAGAGCGAGCAACGGGAGCATCGCACGACGATGGAGAAGTTGCGCGCTGAGTTTCGAGCTGCGACCACCGATGCGGAGAAGGCGCTCTCACTTGAAAAGCTGAAGGCTCAGCTCAAACGGAACAGCGCCATCCAGAAGCAGCGCCTTGAGAAGGGAGTGGCGCGCATGAAGGAGCAGCTTACGCAGATGGAGAAGCGCTTGAAGGAGTTTGACCAACAGGTCGCCGAGCGCATTCACAAGGTGGAAGAGCGACTGAAGAATCCAAAGCCTGCGCGATAGATGAAAACGTCCTCATGGCTCGGCCGGGCTCAGCTGCTTCTAGCGGGCGTCGCGTTTGGCTTCCTCGGGCTTTTCGGAAAAATGGCGTTCGAGCGCGGCGTCTCCCCGGTTGAATTTCTCACCTTCCGGTTTTTGGTGGGGGCGTTGACGCTGGGTCTGGTGGTGCTGATCCGCGATCGCGGCTCGCTGAGAAATTTTCCGAGGGGCGAGGCGTTTCTCAGATGTGTCGTTTTGGGAGTCATGGGGTACGCTCTTTTTTCGAGTCTCTTTTTCTACACGCTGACTGGTGCGTCCGCGTCGGTCACGGTACTCCTCCTCTTTCTTTATCCTGTATTCGTCGCGCTCGGCGCGGCGCTTTTTTTGGGCGAGCGGATGCGGGCCGTACAGTGGGTGAGTCTTCCGCTGTCGTTGCTGGGTCTGTTCCTTCTCGTTTCGGGCGATCTGGAGATTCATCGCCTGCTCGCGGTATTGACGGGACTGGGGTCTGCCTTCTTTTACGCCGCCTACGTGCTTGCCTCGCGAAAGTGGCTTGTGGAGGTAGAGCCGATGGGCGCAGTGGTGGTGATTCAGGCGAGCGCCGGCGTGGCGCTGGCCCTGCTCGCTTTTCATGGGCAGCCGCTGAGCCGGTGGACTGAGATTCTTAGGGTTGCACCTGGCCCGGTTTTGGGAGCCGCCTGGTTGGGCAGCGTCCTGGCAATGAGCTTGTTTCTCTCTGGCCTCAAAAAGGTGGGCAGTGTGGATGCCTCCTTGCTGACCTTTACCGAGCCGCTGACCGGGGTTGTGCTCGCAGCGCTTTTTCTCGGTGAACGGCTGGGCTTCACTCAATGGGTGGGCGCGGTTCTGGTTTTAAGCGCGCTAGTGCTGGGATCGTTACGGAGTTTTTGTAAACAGGCTGCGCACGGCTAGAAAACTTCCGAGGGAGAAAAAAATCACTGAAATGAGGGGATACTCTCCGATGCGGTGGTTCGTGGCGTTCACGAACTGAAGCGAGAGGGCGGACGCGAGGAAGAGCGCCCCACTGAGGAGGCCGAAGTTTTGCCTCCGGCTGTTGGTGTCGAGCTGCCTGCGAACGCTTTCAAGTTCGGGAACCTTGATCTCGAACGCGAAGTCGTTGCTGTTGAATTTACGAAACATCGAGCGTAACTGCCTGGGGAGCACCTGAAGCAACGCGCCGACATCCTTCGCAATCCAAAGGAGGTCTTTCGTCACCCTGGGGAGCGAGTACTGATTCTTGACGAGGTCGCCGATCAATTCTTTTCCAGCCGACATGAGGTCGAAGTGCGGATCAAGCGTTCGACCCATGCCTTCGATCGTTACGATGGCCTTGAAGACCAGCATCCAATCGCCGGGCACTTTGATGTTGTACTTGGTCGCGATCCGCGTCGACTCGATCAAGATTCTACCGAGGTTCATGTCCTCGAGCGAGAGACCCATGTAGGGCGATAGCGTGTTGCGGACTTCGCGTTGAAAGCCTTCGAGGTCGATGGAGGCTTCGGCGGCGCCGAGCTCGGCATAGTAGTAGCAGAGGGTCTCGTAATCTTCGCTCATCAGGGCCATGACCATGGCGGCCAGCTGATCTCGGGATCTCGCGCTGAGCCGGCCGACGATGCCAAAATCAATGATCCCGAGACGATTGCCGGGAAGAATGAAGAGATTTCCGCCGTGGAGGTCGCCGTGAAAAAGACCGTCGATCATGATGGATTTGAAGAAGGCCCTGGATCCGACTGAGACGACCATTTTTCGGTCAACGTGGGCCTCGTCGAGGGCTTTGAGATCGTTGACGCGAACTCCCTCGAGACGTTCGAGCGTAAGAATCCGTTCGGTGCTGAGCGATTTGTAGACTTTGGGGATGACGATCTGCGGAAAGACCGCGAGGTTGTGAGCCATCTTGGCCATGTTGTTCGCTTCGACGACGTAATTCAGCTCAAGCGAGAGGGTGCGAAAAAACTCGTCGACGACGATCCGTGGGCTGGCAATCCTGGATTCGGGCACATACTTTTCGAGCAGACCGGCCAGGAAGGCGAGCAACGAGATGTCGTTCTCGATCACGGATTCGATCTCAGGTCGTTGAATCTTGACGACGACTTTTTCGCCGCTCTTGAGTATGGCGGAGTGCACCTGCCCGATCGAGGCCGCGGCGAGCGGCTCAGAGGAAAATTCTTGATACAGATTTTCGATCGAATCATGAAGTTCGCCTTCGATCGCGCCTTTCACGACGCTGAACGGCAGGGGTTGGACGTTGTCCTGAAGCTTGGTGAACTCAATGATGAAATCTTCCGGGAGGAGATCGGAGCGGGTGGAGAGGAGTTGGCCCAGTTTCACGAAAGTCGGCCCGAGCTCTTCGATCGATTTTCGGAGCCGTTCCGCCGTGCTGAACTCGCCTTGTTCGCGTGCGAAGACGCCGAGGCCTCCGGGCAGGAACTTCCCCAAATCCATGCGTTCGACCACGTCGACGAACCCGTATTTAGCGAGCACGCCTAGAATCTGCCTGAGTCTCTGCACGTTCTTGACGGCCTGACCAATCTGGCGGCCGGTGTAGATCCACTTCATGACTTAGTTACTAGGATCGCCGTTTTGGCCGGGATTTGCGATGGGCAGGATTTTCCGCGCGGCTCGGACGCATTGCGGTGCGTTGGGGCTCGGGGGCGTCTCCGGTCCCGACGAGCGCGAAGTCGAGCAAGCGCTGGTCGAGGTCGGCGCGTGCGACGCGCACTCGAATGGCCTGTCCGACCTTGAAAGTGCGCTTTTTGTTGCGACCGTAGAAGATCATCCGCTCGGCGTTGAATTCGTAAGAGTCGTCGTTCATCGAATCTTTCGGGATAAAGCCCTCGACGAAGGGGTCGTTGATTTTCACGAAGAGCCCGTTGTCGTTCATGCCGTTGACCTTGCCGTCGAACTCGTCGCCGAGGTGCTTGAGCATGATTCGAATCTGCTTCAGGCGAATCGACTCTCGTTCGCAATCAGAGGCGATGCGCTCGCGGTAACTGCAGTGCTCCGCCACGTCCTCGAGCTTTTCCTGCAGCTCTTGCGTGGTTTGAGGCGTCAGGGCGGGCTCTAAATTGGCCTGCACGCGGAGGGCGTGGCGGATCAATCGGTGTACGATCAAATCGGGATAGCGCCGAATCGGGCTGGTGAAATGGCTGTAGCCAGGCGAAGCCAGACCGAAGTGTCGGCCAAACTCGGCCGAGTACATGGCTTGCTTCATCGAGCGGAGCAAGGCCATGTTGAGCATGTCCTGCGCGGGGTGGCCGGCCAGGCGTTCGATCAGTTCGGGGAGCACGAGGTGAAGGCTCCCGGTTTCGTAGCTGAAGGGCACGCCGAGGTTGACGGCCATCTTCTGGAAGCGTTCGAGCGCCATCTCGCTGGGCTCGTCATGAACGCGGTAAATGAAGGGCCACTTGCGGTCCATCATCCAAGAGGTAACGGCTTCGTTGGCCGCGATCATGAATTCTTCGATGAGGCGATGGGCGTCGAGGCGCGGCCGTTCACGGATGGAGAGCGGAAAGCCCGCGGCATCCACCCGAATTTCGGCTTCGGGAAGATCGAAATCGATCGAGCCGCGTTTGGTGCGGTGTTTTCTGAGCGTTTGATAGAGCTCGAAGTGGGGCGTGAATTCCCAAGCCGCGTTGGTTTTGTTCTCATCCCACTCTTTTTGAATTTCATTGTAGGTCGCGCGGCGCTTGCTGTGCATCACGGCTTCCATGACTTCGATGCCCACGCGCTTGCCGTGCGAATCAAACTCGATCTTCGAGACCAAAACCAGGCGTGGTTGGTGGGGCACGAGACTGCAGAGATTTTCTGAAAGGGCCCTCGGAAGCATGTGAAAAGCGCGCTCCGGAAAATAAACGCTCGTCCCCCGTGAAAGGGCTTCTTGGTCGAGCGGGCTCGCTTCGGTCACGTAGTGACTGACGTCGGCGATCCCCACCCAAAGAAAAAATCGATCCGCCTTGCGCTCGACGAAAACGGCATCGTCGAAGTCGCGCGCGGTCTCGCCGTCGATCGTGATCAAGGGGAGTTCGCGAAGATCAATACGTCCCTTTTTGAGCTCTTCATCGACGTTGAGCTGGTAACCTTCGGCTTGCGCGACGGCCGCGGCGGAATGTTCTTCGATCAGGTTGTGTTCGGCCGCAACCATGCCGATGTCGGCTTCTGAGGGCAGTTCCGGCCCGTAAACTTCAGTGATCTTGGCAGTCACTTTGAGCTGGGACTCTTCATCAAACACGAGCGCGGCCTTGACCCAGTCCCCAGACTTCGCCTGGGTAGAGCCGCCCGGAACGATAATCTCTTCGCGGACGTTTTTCCGCTCATAGACGATCACGCCCCGGCTCTGTCGGGGTTCGGGTCGGTAACGACCGACGATTTCCCTGAAGCGATGGGCGATCACCTTGAGGTCGAGAATCTCTCCTGCCCCGTTAACGGCCACTTCAACCCGATCGCCATGAAAAAACTGGTCCGCTTCTCGGGGCGGCACGAAGGCGTCTTCGATGCGGCGGTTGTCGAAACTGATGAAGCCGAAGCCCTTTTTGTTCTTGTCGATCACGCCACGGAGGCGGATCGGAGTTTCCGTGGGGCCGTAATTTTTTGGATTCCGCGGACGGGGCGATTGGGGAGTCGGCGCGGGGTCGAACTCGGATGGTCGAGGGCGCGGGCCACGAGGGCCGAATTTCCCGACGGGGCGATGACCGGGGCGCGATGTTTTAGGGCCGGGAGCCGCGGTGTTTCCGAGGCTGGCCGTGCGCGGAAGGGGCTTCGTCGCTTTGCCTTCGACTCGATGAGTTTTGCCGCTGCGATCCTTGAATTCAAAAATCGACGAACTTCGCGGCCCGGGCGCGCCGTGTGGGCCGGCTTCTGGAGAGGTCTTAGGCTGCGGGGGTTTCTTTCCTCGTGTTCGACCCATGGGGATTCTTCGTCATCGTAGCCGAGTTCCCTGTAAGGTCGATAGTTTTCTTCGGCTCAAGGGCAGGGATAGGTGGTGTGGCTGGCGTCCTCGCAGTGTTTCACGCGCAGAGAGCTGATATTGATCTGCGAGCAGTACTCCGTGCCGGGCGCGACGTTGAAACCCATGGACAGCTGTCCCGCACTTTGAATCGTGACGTTTGCGCTCGTTCCGAGCGGAAAAACGTTGGTCCCATCAGTAGCCATCAACTGGGCGCGTGAATCGAGATAATTGTACGCCGTAGAGGTTCCCTTTTTGTAGCCGGCGAGCGTGACGTAGGTGCAATCGATCGTGTACGTCGTCGCGGGAATGAAGCCGAGGAAGTCGAAACTTTCTCGTTGAACGCCGCCCCATCCGCCGCCTGCCGTCCAGACCAGCTTGTCGCCCGCTTTGAGTGGAATCCCGGTTCTGAAAGCAGAGCTGCTCTGGGGTGAATCGGTGTTGAGGATAGGGAATGCAAAGCCTTGGAAGGAGAAGTTCAAGCTTCCGTAGAAGCCCGCGAGGTCGTGGGTCATCTGGCAAACTTGGACTCCGCTCAGGGTGATGAGGCGTCCACCAGGTACCATGGGGCAGGCCTGCTCAAAACTTTGCGCATAAACGCAGTAGCCACCGATGTTGAATTGTCCGGTGGTGCAACCACTCCCTGGCGTCAGGGTATTGGGTTGCGTGGGCGTTCCCGATGGGGTCGAAGGCGGTTGGCTGCCGCAAGCGGCGAGCAGCACGAGTCCCGCAGCAGTGAGGATGAGTTGTTTTTTCACAGTGACAATCGACATGGCGTTGAGCCTCCAGAACGCCAGTTATACAGGTTTCGTGCCAGCGGCAGCGAGGTTGGAGGAGGCTGGGATTGGCATGAAAGAGCTGCGAAGCGTCTAAGAAGTAGACGGCTGCGTTGCCAACGAGGTGTTTTAGCGCTAAGTCTGGGGTTCGTGCCGACGTGGTGGAATTGGTAGACACATACGATTCAGGGTCGTACGCCAAAAGCATGAGAGTTCGAGTCTCTCCGTCGGCACCACTTTTACCCTGTGATTACTGGTTCAAGGCTGCGATGAAGATGAGCGTGCTTGCAGCGAAGAGCCAGGGCAGATGCCGAGAAAGTTTTTCAAGACCCATGAGCAGGCCCTCCGTAAAGAGCGGATCGGACCAGAGGTCCGGAGACTTGATATCCTTAACAATGCGGAAGAGTTGACCCAGGTCCTGAGTGATGATAACGCATTGCGTTATATGATCATCCGCCGAGTTTCTCTCCTCCCTTTTTCGATGGTTCTTTGCGCTCTGAGTGCCCTCCTCTTCTCGGCTTGCCCGGGACGGCCAGAACCCCAGGAATATTCATTGCGTGGCCTTTGGTACTGCGGGGATTTAGCAGGGATAGGATCAAGCCCATCCAGCTCTACGACGGAGGTAGGTCGGGTGGTCGCGCCGCTCTTGTTGCGAGGTTGGGCGACCTGGCAGATCCGCGACATTCCCGTGTGTTGGGAAGACGATACTTATCAGGAAGACCAAACGCTGGAGCGGAATATCGTGCGGCAGTCTGTTGCAGACACCTGGGAATCGGCGCTGTGCGGGGATGAAATTCCGGAGGGTGAATGCCTGAAGTTCGTCGGTTGGACCCGATGCTCCGAGGGGAATGATACGGGCATTAGGATCCGAGTGGACACGACGAACCCGCGAGTCGATGGTCTGGGATCAGAGCTGGCCGGCCGCGTACATGGGATGATGTTGAATTTCACCTTTGCGACCTGGAGCCCAACTTGTCTCAATTCAGAGTCCGAGCGACGCTTTTGTATCGCGGCGGTGGCTGCCCATGAGTTTGGTCACGCACTGGGTATGGCCCACGAGCAGAATCGAGAGGATACACCCGGTACCTGTGACGAGGCGCCGCAGGGGACGGACGGAAATGTCTACCTCGGGCCTTGGGATGATGTTTCAATCATGAATTATTGCGCTCCAAACTGGAACAACGACGGAGAATTGAGCCCGGGCGATCGGCAATGGATTCGAGTCGCCTACTATCCCGAGTACTACCCTTCCCTGTGCGTGCCGCTGTCCGTTTGGGATCCGTCCCTTGGAAGCGGTGCTTCGGCCAATGGCCCAGTGCCTGAGCCGCAGCTCTAATTTCCCTCTCTCACCCGATTTCGATTCCAGCTCGGAATCTCAATGACCAGATCAGTCTGGCCGTTGGGCACGCACTGACAAGCGAGGCGTGATTTCGGAGTGACTCCGGGCGCTTTGTCGAGCTGATCCTCCTCCTCCTCCGAGCTCTTATTGCAGCTTTCGAGTCCTTGTTTCACCACGATGTGGCAGGTGGAACAGGCGGCTACGCCGCCGCAGGCATGGTCGATGTCAATATCGAGGGCGAGAGCCATGTCGAGCACGCTCCCTACCTCGCCATGACCGCTGCTGGGGCGTGCCTTCGGATCGATCTGAATCTCTCGGCCTTCTTTGACAAAAATTAATTTAAAACTCATTGAGATGCATCCGGAAGATTGGGGAGAGTGGCCAAGGCCTCTTGGATGATTCCCGGAGTGAGAATTTCAGAGAGTAGCTTGGGTTGGGCTTGGCCTGGAAGATAAAGAGCGTAAACCGGCACCCCGCTTCTGCCGAGCGAGTCTAAGAAGGAGGCAATGGTCGAATCGCGACGGGTCCAGTCGGCTTTGAGCATCACAACTCCCTTCGATTTGAACTCCTGAATGATGTCAGGACGGTTCAGTACGACTCGTTCGTTCACTTGGCAGGTCAGACACCACGCCGCAGTGAAGTCGATAAATACGGGCGTTTTTGCCTGACGGAGCCGTGCGAGCTCCTCAGGGGAGAAGGGGCGCCAGTGGTGCTGGGCCGTGGCGGAAGATTCTCGATTGGGAAAACTGAGAGGGGGTTCAAATCCGCTCATGCCGAAGCTGAAGAGCAAAAATACGGTCAGGATCAGAGCAATAAAGACCCTTCCGGCCCAGGGTGCTCGGAGCGTTCGATTGGCCCAGACGCCGACTGAAAGAAGCCATAGGCCTAAAAGCACGACGGCGAGTCCGTTGGCGCCGACTTGCTGAACCAGAGCCCACAGGAGCCAAATCAAGGTGGCGAAGAGCGGGAAGGCGAGAAACTGTTTGAGCTTCTCCATCCAGGCCCCGGGTCGCGGCAGGAAGCTGAGCCAGCTCGGTCGGAGGGCCAGAAGGAGAAAGGGCGAGGCGAGACCGAACCCCAGGCTGGAGAAAATGAGAAAGACTTCAAAAGGGCCACGATTGAATGCGAAGCCGATGGCCGTGCCCATAAAGGGCGCCGTGCAGGGGGTGGCGACGACGACTGCGAGGGCCCCGGTCATGAACGATGCGAAAATCGGAGAGGTCTTCTCGAGATCGCCGTGGCCCTTGGAGCCGATTCCCATGAGTGAGGTGCCGAACTCAAAAACACCCAGAAGGTTAAAGCCAAGGAGGAAAAAAAGACCAGAGAGGAGGGCGAGAAAAACGGGCGATTGCAGCTGAAAACCCCAACCGAGCTGTTCTCCGGTTGAGCGCAGGGCGATCAGCCCGAGCGAGAGCACCCAGAACGTGAGCAGGATGCCGAAGGTATAGGCAGCTGCATGAGCTTGAGAACTGCGGGCCGTGTGCTTCGATTTCTGCAGTAGGCTGAGAACCTTGATCGAGAGCACCGGGAATACGCAGGGCATGAGGTTGAGGATGAGGCCACCGAGGAAGGCGAAGACCCCCATCCAGGCGAGAGAGGGCCCGTTGCCGAAGACCGCCGGGGCTTTTACCGGCAAAATTTTCTGATTCGAGGCGATAAGCGAGAGATCCCATGCCGTGGTTCGATCGCCTGGGCCGTAGAGGACTGCGGTTCCTTTGATCTCGCGCGGGGGGAGGGCGCCTGTCTTGAGATGACGAACCCAGCGTTGATGAGTGGCGTTCTTCTCGCTTTCAAGCGGGATTGAGTGATCGAGCGCCTCGCTCGAGAAACTGAAAAATTCGAGGGCACGGGCGGCGCCGGCGTTGGGCGAAAGCAGGGAGGCGCGTACTTCGATGAGGCCGTCATTGACCAGCGCTTCAAAGTGGAGCCGCGGGTCTTGCTGCGGGTTTTGCGGCAGTTTAGACAGGGCCGAGGCGATGGTCGACGCCTGCTCGTCGAGCGTCTCATTGATGGCGTTGGGCCAGCTCCACTCGACCTCGCCATGAGCCGGGAGACACACTTCTTTGCAGATCAACCAGGAGGCACGACCCTTCATTTTGAAGGGCTGTTGGGGATCAAAACCGCTCAAGGGCGAGATGCGAACCGGAAAGATCACCTCGCCGTGATAGCCATAGGTGACCAGGGGCGGGTGTTCGATGCGCTCTGGGAAGGGCCAGAGGAGAGGGCCGATCTGGAAGCGTGGGGTCGGCTCCCATTGAACCTGGGTGGGCAGCCCGGAATCGCCGGGATTCATCCAGTAGGTATGCCAATCGGGATCAGCCGAGAGGACTACGGCCGCCCAGAATCCCGCTGCGTTCGGACGCTCGGCGATGAGCTTGATCTCAGAATGAGGCGAGGGGTCACGCGCGGCCTGCGCCATCGGGGAAGTGAGCAGACCTAGCGCCATCGAAAGAGAGACCAGGAGAAGCTGTTTGAACTGATGGGGCTGATGAAAGTCAGGCTTCTTTTGTGGGGAAGTATAGGCGGAATAGAACGCGCGGTGGCCGGGTGCGCCGAGGATTGCGAAAAGATTGCCGAAGAGTTGGGTGGGCTTGCGCCGCCCTAGGTGCCGGATAAATGGGATCTCGAAACGGGCGTTCCAATGCTCCGGATGGATCTCGGCCGAGTGGACTAACCCGAGGTTTGGGTTCTCCTCCGCTTTGATGCGGGGTTCTAAAACGCGGAGTTCAAAAAATTGATTGTAGGGGCTGATTTGAAATTCGAGATAGGGTGATCGAGCGACGTCGTCCGCTCTAGCGGCCGTTGAGAGAAAGATCTCGACGACGTCACTCTCCCAGAGACCCGCGACCGAGCGGTCGAGCGGTAGTTCCGGGCGCCCGTACACGGAAAGGGTCGGCACTGTGAACTGGATGATCAAACTGCCGTGGTCTTCGTCGACCTGAGTCGAAACCCGAGGAGGACCGGGCAAAACGCCCTGTTTCTCCTCCCGATAGACGAGATTCAGTTCCCGTGTGAGCATCCCCTCACCTTGTGCTTGACCAGGTGAGGCGTCAAGATATGTTGAGGGAACCGGGAAGGAAGGTTTTGATGCGTCCGCAGATCCTTTCGTTTTATTGTGAAGTTAAAGACAAGCTAGGCAATATGCTCAGCTCTTCTTTCAATCGGGACGTTCGTGCGCCCGCGGACGAGTCGGAGATGGATGGGGCGCTCGACCTTCCGTTTAAGCGCGTGATGATGGAACTGAAGGGCATGAGAAAGGGCCAATCGCGGGAAATTCACCTTTCGGCGGAGGAGGCCTACGGTTTTTACGATGATCGCCTCGTGATGACCGTGCCGATGACCAGTTTCGAGGTGGAGGAGCCGCTTGAGCTGGGCTCAGAGGTGGTGACTGAGGACGAGATCGGGGGGCCTCAAGTTTTTCGAGTGGTGAGTCTTTCCAATCTAGGCGTAACGCTGGACGGGAACCACCCGCTGGCTGGCCAGGATCTCGTTGTGCACGTGCAAGTGGTCGCCTCGAGAATTGGAAAAAATGAACGACCGATGCCTGAGCGGGTGTTTGTCTCTTCCTCTGGCCGTATTCTGCACTGATGGCGTACGAAGAAATTTTTGTATTGAGTGCGGATAACCGGGCGAATTTCCAGCTCCGGAGGATGTGCGAGCGCGCGCACATCGGTGTCACGGAGGCGTCCTCCACATCGTCCGCGTTGGCGGCTTTGAAAACCGTCTCGCCCCATGTTTTGTTGGTGCATCTAGACCTGCCTCGGCTCGAACTTCGACATTTTCTGCAGAAAAAAAGCGCGGTGTACACGTTGACGGATGTTCCATACGTGCTGATGGGGTTTCCTCAATCTTTGAAGGAAGTGCAGCCGGGCGAATTTGGCAAAGAGCCTCCGGCTGGTTGGTTGTCCTTGCCGCTGGAGCAGAAGCCGGTGCTTGCCACTTTGAAGCGGTTGCTGAAGGAGCGCATCCTTCTCACCCATGAATTGCCGCCGAATGGCGAGCTCGCCACCACGCTTCGTGGACATCTCCCCGCGCAGTTGACCGGTGCTAACGAAAGCGGCTTCGCGCTGCGAACGAAAGTGCGCTTTGAGACGGAATTTGAACTGAATTCAGTTCTTCAGTCGAGGTATCTTGATGAGACGGGCCTTTGCGAGGCTCTCTGGGTGACTCAAAACACGGAAAGCCAGGGAGAGGAAAATGAGACTCAGGTTTCCCTTCTGGGTGTCACGAGGGCCATGGCCGAAAAAATTCGCAAGGCGCTCGGGAGGCGATCTTGAGCGCGCCCAAGGGGCCGCGGGTTCTGCTCGTTGATGATGATCCGGAATTTTGCAAGTTGATGGACCACCTCCTTAAAAAATTCGGGATAGCCGTGGTGACGACGAAGACGCCAGAGGAATTTCTTGGACGACTGAGGCGGGATACGTTCGATTTGGCGTTGGTGGACCTCAATCTCGGCCGGGACTCTGTTGGAATATTAGTCATCAGGGCGGTACGGAAGGTCTTGGGTCCGGAGGTCCCTCTTTACATTGTTTCAGGGACGCATGGCATGGACTACTATCGCGATGCGGTCGCGGCCGGCGCGAACGACTATATCCTGAAGCCACTCGATCGAAGACTATTGGCCGCGAAACTCAGCCAGCATTTCGTCACACAGGAAATGACTGAGTGGCTCGATTCGAAATCCGAGCTTCCTGAATTGCTTGGGGAGGCCTCCTTAGATATGCCGTTGAAGGTTCTTGAGGTGACGGAAGAGGGGCTCAAGGTTCATTCTCCCCATCTTCTGCTCAGGGGAAGCCACATCCACGCTAGCGGCGAAGGTCTTCGAGAGATTTTGCTAGGCTATGACGGCAAGGTCGAGTTCCTCGTGAAAGATGTGTGGCGAGAGTCTGGGGAGCAGGGCAAGGAGCCAGGGTATATTCATCTTCTTGAGTTTGATCGCGAGCGCCCGGATATCTTTCGGGCCGTGAGGGTTTGGCTGATGCGACGAAGAATTGAGCGTGTGAATTGAAGCGAGGACTTTATTTTGTTCTGATTGCCGGAGGCCTTTTTTCCGCTTGCGCGGCGCCGGTACGGCATGCCGACCGGCCGGAGTGCGAGGCCATTCGAGGGGCTCTTGATGTGGGCTCCGGCTCGACCAAGGCCATGGTGGCGCGAGTGGATACGTGCAAAGAGACTATTCTCGAAGTGATCGACCCCGGACCCAACGAGACCTTTCATGCGAAGCTCCTGTTCAAAGAAGGTCTGGTGTCGGGAAGCGTCGGCCCGGCTCTTTCCGCCGAAGTTCGAACCTCCGGCCTCGCGGCCATTCAGCAGCTGGTGGAAAGGGCGAAGCGATCGGGGGCGTCCACTCTGGTGGGTGTCGCGACCGCGGTATTTCGTGAGGCGATCAACGGCAAGGAGTTCATTCAAGAGGTGAATGCCCGGACGGGCGCGCGCATCCGCGTGATTTCGCAACAGGAAGAGGCGGAGCTGGGCGTGCGATCAGCCGTAGCGGTGGTTGCGGTCGACCTTTCTCAGGTGGTCGTCTGGGACATCGGGGGGGCGTCGATGCAGATATCCGCTTGGAATCCCACGCGCGGCAAATTCATGACTTCGCTCAATCGGTTTGCGTCGGGCCCGATGCGGGCTGCGGTGATTCGGCAGGTTCAGGGGAAAAAATCGGCGGAAGCGGGCACTTCCCCGAATCCGATGGGACGAAAAGACGCGGCGAAGGCTATCGAGCTGGCTGGTATCCAGGCACGGAGGCTGGTTGCCGATGCGTTCATCAACGGAGTGCGTGGCCGAGAGTGGCTGGGCATCGGGGGCGTGCACGCCCTGAGTATCTGCGAGCTTTTGCAAGGTCAGTCGGCCGCCGACTGCTCTTACACGCTCGAGGAGTTGGAGGCGCGCCTGCTCGAGCTTTCAGAGTTGACGGATCGGCAGTTGATCGAGGGGGGGCATGTTGGCGCGATCGAATACGCGCGAGGCGCTGTGACGAACGCGGCTCTCGTTTGCGGCTTCATGAAAGCGTTGGGGATCAAGCAGGTCCGAACGTTGGATGTGAGCCTGGTTCAAGGAGTGTTGGTTCACGAACGAATCGCAGGCTCTTGAGCGGCGTCTGGTCAAAACCGGGAATGTGATACAGCATGAGCGCCTCCATCAGCGTGAAGAGGCCGCGATGTTCCTCCTTGCCGGCGTGTGCGGATTCCATAGCCTTCCGAATAGGATTTTCGAGCGCAAACACCAGGTCACGGATCGCCGTCGGCATGACTCGGATCAAGGTGTGCTGGAAGGCAACGCCCTCGCGACGCCGAACGTGAGCGCTCTCGCTGCCGCGGCAGCTGTGGCAGCGCCAAGCCGCCTCGGCGATGCTCCAGGTCAGGGCGCTTTCGCAGGGAACATTCTCAAGCGGGGTCTCACAACTGAGGCAACGCAGGATCTGCGGCTGATTGCCGCTCCATTGGAGCAGCTTGCCGAGGTAGAAGTTCAGAAGCTTCAGATCCGGTGGCGCGCCGGGTGCGGGGTCAGAACCTTCTTCGACGAGGGCAAGCGCGTTTGAATGCAAGCGGAACAGGTCAGGACAGGGTTCATGTTCTGGCGCAACGCGCAGAAGAATTTCGCTCAGGCTGCTGGCCATGGCGAGCTTCTCGAAGCTTTTTCGCAGCCCTTCGTAGCTGCGTTTGATCTCAGCCGAGTCGAGGCGTCCCAGGTCGGAACCTTCTTTTTCCACCCATTGCCACTGCGCCGCCGAAAAAGGTTCGAGTGAGCCTCCAAAGCGTCGCGACTGAATGGAGTTTCTCGCGACGCAGGAAATCCGGCCATGCTCGGCCGTGAGGCCGGTCACGATGCGGTGACGCTCTTCGAACGTCACGGTCTTGAGTACAATTGCCAGATCTGTCTTGGTTTCCATCGGCCCCTTGCTCTGAGCACTATCCTAGGTTAAATATCCGACACCTAGCATAAAACGGCGGGTCAGTACGGTGGGGCTATAGCTCAGTTGGTAGAGCGTCGTGTTCGCAATGCGAAGGTCAGGGGTTCGAGACCCCTTGGCTCCACCATTTTTCTGCTCTTTTTCATTTCTTACCTTTGATGCTCGGCAAGCCAAGCTAATACTTTCTGACGAAGCTCTTCGACAAACGAAATCAGCTCCTGTGCATCATCTTCAGTGGCTCCGCCGACGTAGTCGTATTCGACGATGTTTCGTTTTGTCCGATATGAGCATCGCCGAGAACAACGGGCAATGCCTGCAAGGTTCTGTAATGCGCCAAGTTTTTTTCTGGGCGATATCCTTCGGCATAAAGAAGTATGGTACACAGCTTGAGCGCCGCATTGTAGGCGATCCCAAATTGCCAGTCCTCGGAAATCGCGTTTTGTTTGGCATCTTTGAGATCGCGCTCCACGATTGCCAGCAGATTTGAGATTTCTTTGCTGCTTGATTTGTGGCTTTTCAGCCAACCGTTACTGGCCCATTGCTGTAAGCTCATTTTCGTTTCCTATGATGAAAATTTTTCTGTCTGCCAAAACGCTTGTTAAAAAGTGATCCTTCGCATCCCTGCGTTTCTTGAATTCTTCAGGACTTAACACGTGAGGATTGATTTCTCGTCCGGATTTTTGCGCCTGCTCCGACAGGAGAGAGGCCAGCTTTCTCAGTCCCAGTTTTCCGATCACCATCAGATCCAAATCGCTGCCCGCCTTTTCTTCCCGACGCGCGAACGATCCAAAAATAAAGGCGCAGACGATACTTTCATCAGATAATGCGTCTGCAAGGAGCGGGATCAGGCCCGTGGTTTTCGTGACCATGCTATGGATGTCGGCATAGAGTGGGTGATCTCTGTTGGCGCCGTAGTACAGCCTGTTGCCGTCTCTGCGCGAGCGCACAAGCTCAAGCGAAGAAAGCTGTTTCAAATCCTGTTGAATCGTACCGATTGCTAGTCCTGTCTGTCGGGCCATTTCCCGCATATGAAGCTCGACCTCTCCGTAGCCAAACAGCAGGCGGAAAAGCTCGGCTCGGACATTTGAGGCGAAAACCTTGGCCAGTGCATTCCCCATATGAATGGTTACACCATACGATCGTATGTTTTTACCATACGTAATTTGTGTTCAGGCTTTCCCGGCCCTCGGGTCCACCAAATTTCATAACGATGGTGTGTTGGCATCCTCCCTGTTATAGGCGCAGGCATGAATTCACTGAAGAAGATGTTGCTTTCTTTCGTCTTGATGCTGGGTTTTTTTGGCCCATTCGCGCAGGCTGACGAACTCAATTGCAGCCCTACCGTTCGTGAGCGCTGGAATCAACTGAAGCAGACCGTCGGAGACTGGACGGCGAACCCCGATCATTTCGTGCCCGCGCCGCCGCCTGTTTATCAGTTTGACTGCTACGGGGAGCCATCGCGCTCGGCCCGAGATGCTCGTCAACAGAGGGAGGCGCGGGAGTTCGGGGAACGCTATTTCTCGGAAGAAGCGCACCTGGCCGCGGACTTGATTCGAATCTCGGCAGTGGTCGAGCCCTGTGGGATTGCGACCGAGAGCGAGGCTCGCGATCTTTCGGCTCAAGCGCGAGACATCATCAAGGCGCGCACCCTGGCGCAGATGCGGCAAATTCGCGGTTTCGCGGCGCCGGGCAAGTATGCGTACTACCATGCGGCGATCACCGCCACCTACGGAGCCGAGCGCGTCGTCACGTTTTTGGGTGGCGAATTCCCCGAGCTCAATGCGGTTCGGGTGGCGATGTTGCAGGAGCTGATCAACCACCTGGGGAACGAGCTGGTGCTGCAGCACGATCTGCAGATCACTCCCCGTGGTTTTATCGATCTTCTCCGCGAAGCGAGTCTTTTAGGTCTGGTCGACGATGCGCGCGCGATGGAGCTGCTCGACCGCGTGCTGTCGTTTTACGCTTTTCAGGTGGATTTCGATTCCGAGACCCGCCTCGGCAACGGCGATCCTCTGATGAAGTTCATCAAGCGTCAGCCCAGCACGATGGTTCGTTTGGAGCGCGTGGGGACGTTGGGATCGTCGCAGATCTTGCTGCGGTACCGGCCGCAGGAGATGACGGTCAGCGAGACGGGGACGGGTCAGATGTCCGAGGGTTCGCTCAGCTACCTCAGCCCGAATGGCTATCACACGGATTTCAACTTCGAGACCTTCGCCTGCGAGGAGGGCGACCCGAACGCGCTGCTGAGCGTGAGCCGCTTTGGCGCGGACGGTGAATCCTGGCGCATGTGCGACGCCGATGGCCGGTGCATGAACCTGCCCTCGATGGCGTCATCGCATATTGTCGCGATGACGATCCTCCGGCAGTTTCATGTGCTGGTGGCCGAGGCCCCATGGCCTGAGGCTCGCTTTTCGCCGATGAGCCCGCCGTTGGCGTTCACCTTCAAGCTGCCGTTGACTAATCGATCGGAGAAGATCGTGGACTGGGAACGGCACGATCAGATCGAGAGCGACGGCCAGGTTTTCTATCACCAGACTCAGTGGAAGGTTTTCCATAGGCCGGGGCTTTAGGGTACGCCTGGGTCGAGATCATCTGCCTACCCATCGCGTCTCATTCGCGGATGTGTTCATCGAGAGCTGAAACCGGAAATTTCGGGATGGTGAATGACGCCTCTTTTTAAAATTTATACCACATGTTTGATTTCTCTTTGCTTGGTCTCTGCAGGACCGGGTTGGGCAGACGACCAAGTTTTCCCCGCCCCCCAAGAGCCGGTAGCTACGCCGGGAGTGTTACCTTCCCCAGCAATACCGGGAGGCCCCAGGCGGAGCCCGATTTCTCTTTCATTGGACGCGGGGCTGGGGTTGGACCCTACTTGGCCAATTGGTGTCCTGTCTGTGGGCACATCGGTGGACGTCGTCCTTGGACACTTCATTCTAGATTTTGAGAGTGATTTGTATCCAGCGATTTTTCCTGCGTCTTCTACCACACTGACGCCTTGGGGTACGTTCCAGTTGGGATTTGGCAGACTGTATGCGGGAAAGATGGCGCTTCTGTGGCAGGGGGGAGGCACTACCTATTCGTCTGCTCAGCGTGTAATGGTCGCTCCCAACTTTGGGTTCAGCATCGGCCTTCGGATGTTTTCACATACCGATGCTTCAAATGCTGGTGCCGACTATCGTTTTGGCTATCGAACGTCTGTCGGTGCCAGGTGCATTATTGGTATTCCTCTTAAAACCGAGGACCTCTATTTCGTTTTTATTCGATTCGGAATAGGTGTCGGTATTCAACCCTAGTTTGAAGGCGCGAAGACGATCTGCGCGGCGGACTCTTCGACTGGATAGCTCAGCACGAGTTCTTCGCCGCGATCGGCCTTCTCAAAGGGAAGGCCCCGGCGCAGGCAGATCTGGCGATAAAAGAGGTTGATCGCGTCCTTGCGGGAGTCTTTTTTGATCGCTCGTGCTTCTGCCACAATGGCCAATCCCGAATTTTAGCGGCTTTTTGGCACTTATTCAGCGGACGGATGCTTGGCTTCGTGAATCCCCTGCGGCTTCGCCGTGCTACGGCAGCGCCTTGAGAAAGCCATCAAGCTGGCCCGCGATGTTCACCAGCGCCGTAGCCGTCGCCTGGTTCTTCGCCCGGGTCGCCGTCTCCTCGGTGTCGAGGTCGTCCGCGTTCTTCTTCACTTGAAAGTCTTGTGTCGCCACGGCCGTAAACGGGATCGCGCCGGTCCTCGTGTCGAGCAGTACCGCCTCGACCATCACGTCGGCCTTGCCCTCGTTGGTGGCCAAGAATTTGTGGATCTCGTGTGTCACCGTGTACTGTCGATAGATCAGCACCGAGTCGGCCTGAAAGCGCGCCGCCATCTCCCGGAGGGCAGCAATCGACGGACGGCTCGGAATCACCATCGAGGGCAGCACCGCCACGTCCTTGAAGCGCTTCGTGCCTTCGATGGCTTCAACGAGTCGCGCCAGCGGCGAGCCCGCCACGTCGCGCCGGTCGGTCGCATCCCGCATCATCATCGGCATGCCCCAGTGGGTGGACTTCATCGTCCAGTCGCCGGCTTCCGCGAGCTTCACCACGGCGAGCCTGCCGCCCCGGCGGATCTGCACCTTGGAGTTCAGAATCTTCTCCATCGCCTCGCTGCTGAGTGCGACCTGGTCGGCCGGAAAGAGCGATGCGGCCAGCTCGCCGCGTGCCTGGTATTCGGGGTCGGCCATGTAACCTGGCTGGGTCGCCATCATGGCCGAGGAGCAGCCCGAGATCAGAACAAGAAGCGTCGCCAGTGTGACCGCTTTAATGCGTCTAGAAGTGTTCAGGGCGCATCCCTCTGAAACGAGTACGGTGCTGTCGCTCCGTAGATGCCCCATGCCGCGAAGCTGAAGGTCTTGGTCGGGCGCTCTCCCGGCAAGGTGCTGGTGATCTGTGATTCGTCGTCGTTTTGCAGGTTAAGCATTTCGGCACGCGCAGCTATTCGATGAGCGAGCCGTCGGAGCGAATAATAAAGTCCTCTGTATGAGGTATATAGGATCCCCAACCACCGGATTCGCTAATTGCGCCAAATACCCGGATGTCCCCCGGTTTGCCGCTGTCCCAGTAATACATAATTTCAATGTCATACGTCGTATTTCCATCCACCACCTCGTATGCATCCTGATCGTCCCGTAAGACACGATCCTTTAGCTGTGAATAAGGAATCGCCTTAATTTTCTCGAGTTGTCCGAGGATCGTCGAGGTCTCCCGGATAAGGATCCCTCTGCAAAAACCTTCCCACCGCCGGATCATAACACCGCGCGCGATTGTAGAACAGCCCGGTCTCGGCGAGGAGGGGCGTTGTACCCATCGCACTCAAAGTTTCCAGTCCAGCCCTAGGGATGCACCGATCAATGGGGTGATCGATCCTGTAGGCACCAGCAAAAAAACCTCGGGAACGATGGCCCATCTCTCTGCTACTGGAAATGCGAACCCGACCTGACCACCCAATCCGAATGCAAAGGCGGTGACTGAAGGGCTCCCTGTTCTCGATTGACCGAAAACAAAAGCAAGTCGGGTGCCGATATACAATCCGCCGTTCGAGGAGAAGTGATAGTTCCCGATGGCTCCGGCATATCCCTGAGGGACTCCGGCGGGATCGCCTGGCCCGAGGACGGATCGAAGGGTCATACCGAATGAAAAATTTTCGAGCCGGGTACGCAGGTCAAGACCGAATACATACTTCATGCCGCAAGGAGCTGTGATGCAGGTGGCTGGACCCGCTATCGCATCCACGAAGAATGGCCTTCCCTCTGCCGCCCAAGCTGTTGAAGAAAACAGGGCGGCCAAGATCAGATATGAGCTAGCTACTTTTGACATGAGCGGCCTCATTGTTCGATCATTCGAATCACCTGAAAAAAAGGTGACAAGAATACAACCCACTACGACGAATCCGTTCCAGGCAACCGCCCAATTGAAGACTCCTCTATTGTTTGCGACGTAGGCGTATCGATTTACCACGGTAACGGGGGCCTGCACCGGATCATAATACCGCGCGCGATTGCAGAAAAGCCCGGTCTCGGCATCGAACGCTCTCCCACATTAATATCGAGACCGGGGAGGCTGAAGTCACTTCGCTTTGGTGCACCATTTTTGAAACTGTGCTTTATTTCCCAGTTTTCAAAAGTACCGGGGACAGTTCCGACCATCTTCCACTCCCGGATGAGGCGTTCGCTGAGCATTGTCGCAAGAAAATTGGAGTTAGCCTGCGCTGGATCTGCGGGAGGAGCTGAGAAACTCTGGTTATGGCAAATGGGCTCCTGTTCGATCACCACTGACAGGGAGCAAGAGGTACCAAATTTCTGTAACGAGACAAATACTATCTTTGATAGCGCTGCTTTTTCGTCGGCTGGTGATTCAAGGACGAGCGCGTCGTATCCTGGGCAAGTAATCGCTGACTCACGTATCGGTGTAGCGGCGTATTTTCCGATCGTTTTCATCGCCTTCAGCGGCCTACCACCCTGAGCGCAGTCGGAGATGGCAAATTCATACCGGTGATACCGTGGCGGGAGAGCTTTTTCGCAGTCGATTCGATTCACCCTAGAGGTACAATTTGCTGACTTCACGATCACGAAAGGCCCAAGAGCCAGTATCAATAGGCTACGGAAAAGATACCTTACCGGCCGCAGTTGATGCATGTATTTGCTCCTCCCAGGAAATTCGCATTAGCTTCCCACCAATTCCCAAGCGGAGTGAGGCCTAGCGCGCCGAGGCCCAAGTAAGCTCCCCAGACACTATCGTGTGATTCGATACGCGACCAGGCAAATCACAGTCATTGCGACTACAAAAAAATGGTACGCAATTTCAACGTTCCTTTGAATGGCCTGTTCGGCGGCAAAAGCACTCGCTGGAGATGGCTGGTTGATTTTCTTTAGTTGCTGACGAACGAGTATTAAATTTTCGAACGAGATAAACATTACTCTCAATGAAAAATTGGTGACGAGCGCCATGATTCCGATCTCGATGACGACTTGGATTCCCTTTGTTGCAGCCCCTGTCACTAGGACGATGATGGCGGAGAGCCCGGCTGGAAATCCGAGATATTTCAGGACCAAAGATTGCTTTGCTCTCCACGCTCGGGACAGTCGATTCCACGAGCGATCAGCGGCGAGTGCTACGTTTCTATAGTGGATGAATTCATTCGGGCCTACTAATCCTGGGTTAAAACGGACAATGGCATCTAAAATAGTCCCGCTCTTTTCAAATCCGGTGCCAAAAAAGTAAGAATTTTTTCCTCTCGATAAGATCTGAAACCCCATTCCCAAGTAAATCGATCCAGAAAATCGAATTGATGTTATTTCTGAAAATTTAAAGATTCGAACTTTTCCATTTTTATTTAATTCGAGTCGATCTTGAAATATTTGAAGGAAAGAAAACACGTGGGGTCTTAAGGCAAGCAGAAGTCGCAGTATCACCGTCGTGGCAATTATAAATTCGAATACGAACGGCGAAAATCTCTCCATCAACTGGCCCCAATGTAGCAGCATGTCCACTGCGACAAAACTCGACGCGACGACAGCAATTGCAATCAGTACCCGATAGAGCCAATTTAACGGGGATCGAAAGTGTAGCTTCTCGGGCTGCGAGCTGAAATCCGGATTTTCCATTTATGCTCCCTTAGAATAGGATAGAGATGACGCCATCTAAAATTTAAAAATTTGTGCGTAGTCGAATTCACGAAAGTTGTTCTGGCTGTTATTTAAACAATACGTTTTCTTTCGCCTATCGTACTCATTTTCGTGATCCACCCCTCAAGATTCCCCTTAGCCAGGAACAGGATTGGTTACGATTGGGGGTTCGCCAATGTCTGGGTCTGTATCTGGATCTTTTTTGGACTTACCGCCACCGCCGGTCGCAGTGATCGCTACGATGAAGACACCTACGATCAGAGCTGGTTCTCCGAGCTGTACTGATATTGGGTGGTAACTGAGTTGGGGAAGCCCGCCTTCTCCACTTTCTGGGTCAGGTTGCCGTTGCCGTCGAAGGTGTAAAAGTATTTCCAGTCTTCCTGGAGCACTAACTTTTTCGGATCATAGGTCGAGGCGCCGTCGGCATCGGCGATTCGGTTGTAGAGCGAATCGTAGCTGAACGTCTCGGTCGAGAGCTCTCCCGGCAAGGTGCTGGTGACGCCGGTAATTTGCGATTCGTCGTCGTTCTGCAGGTTAAGCACTTCGGCACGCGCAGCTATTCGATGAACGATCCGTCAGGCCGAACAATAAAGTCCTCTGAATGAGGCCTATAGGCTGACCAGCCACCTGCTACATTGATATTGCCAATTACGCGAATGTTCCCCGGTTTGCCGCTGTCCCAGTAATATAGAAGCTTAATTTCATACGTCGTATCGCCGTCATTTACCTCGTATGAAACAGATTCGTCCTTTAAGACAAAAGTCACTAGCTGCGCGTAAGGAATCGCTTTAATCTTCTCGAGTTGTTCTAGGAGAATTTTACTGGCTTTTTCCTTGTTCATGGCAGTGTTTTTTTTCACGGCAATATTCGTCCTGGTTTGATTATGGGAGGCGCAGGAACACGAAATAGTGTTCTATTGCTTCCATCTATTCCGTTTTTCCAAATATCAAGCTGAAAATGATACTGCTTACCTAGCAGATTGAATCCATGGTGGGGTGGATCAAACCTAAGGCTGTATTTGTTGTAGCCTGCATTGCTCAAGCCTTTGGCGTAGCCGGCAAATCCGCCGCCAATCCCACCTCCGATCCCGCCACCCACCGCGCCAGCTACCAGGCCCTCCATCGCCAACTGACCGGGATCCTGACCGGTCAGTATACCTTCCAAGTATCCTAGACCAGCGCCGGAGCCCCCTCCTATGATTGCTCCGATCACCGCGCCCACGATGACACCGGCAAGAACGGCGG
>CAYIHX010000056.1:0-22438 GCA_964363305.1 uncultured Bacteriovoracaceae bacterium
ACGAAGATGACGGGTACGTCTGGATCGGCCTTCTGCATGGCCTTGAGGACGTCCATGCCGGAGGCCTCCGGCATGGACATATCCGTGAAGAGGACCTCGGGTTTCACTCCGGCCTGCAGGGTGGCGATCGCTTCGAGCGGATTCCCGAAAGATCGGCAGGTAAAACCGCACATATCGAGTGTTTCGATGAGAAAGTCTCGAATGTCTTTTTCGTCGTCGATCACCCACACGATCGGTTGATCGAGATCGACGGCCGGTGCGGACGCAGGAGCCGCAGGAGTTGCGGCAACAGGAGGAGGAGGAGTTGCGGCAGCAGGAACAGGAGCGGTGGGCTCTTCCTGGATGCTTCCCCCTGTCAGCAGGGTCCGAGCGTTGTCGATTCCGTGCAGGATCTCGTCATCCGAAGCTTGCGGAACTCGTGTTTCAAGTCCGTGGACATAATTCTGCATCTCCGCCATGCCCATCATGCCGGCGGAGCCCTTGAGGCTGTGCAGGACTCGCATCACCTTTTTGAGCACCTCTTCCGGGGTGAGCGTGCTGCGAGAAAGCAGCGCCGTTTCGGCTTCGCTGAGGAGATCAGTCGCCTCAGCGCAAAATTCGGCCAAAATTTCAGGATCGACTTGGTCAGCTGCCATGTCTTGCTATCGTATCAGCGTTCTGAAAAAAAAAGAGAAGGGCGTGCGCAATTTTTATAAAAGTGAAGTTCCGACGAAGCGGTGCGTTGGGTCACGTTTTTGGCGCTGCACTTTCAGAAGCTGACTTGATCGGGTTTCTCCGCGGTGGGCTTTCGCCAGCGCGCCCAGATCTGCCGAACAATCTGAACGAGCGTGGGCCGAAGAACCACTTTCACATGCGAGAGGACAGACGTGGTGGCCAAATTGACCGGCGGAAATTTTGAAAAGGTATCCGCATTGATCTGGCCGTTGTCCGTGATGACGGCAAAATGAAGCACTGTGCCACGAGTTCCCTTAATTTCCATTTTTAGGCTGAAGATCTGGTCGTGGGCCACGCGGTCGCCCCGGGTTTTGTCATCGGACAGCACGCCGACGTAGGAAATCGGCTTGCCCTGCTCGTCGATTTGAATCAGCGCGAGCTGAGCGTCCGGCCGTGTGGCTTTTGCGGTGAAGAGGACGGCGGTTCCCTCCCGCGCGAAGACCTCATCAGGAAATGCTTGCAGCTTCTCGACGGGAGGGAGGGGCTGCGTCAAAGTGTCGGCGGCCGAGCAGGAAAAGGGGGAGAGGAGTGGAACGAGAAAAGAGAGAAGGAGTGAGGCCATGAATGTAGTCCTCCCATGCTCTCGTTTTGGCGGCAAGACGTGTATACTAGAAAGCACGGTGACCTCATTGAATCTTTCGGATTTCAGCCAAGCCAGTCATACGATCGTCGTGAGCGATATCCATCTCGCGGATGCCGAGCCGCCGCACCCGACGAATCCGTTATGGAAACGCTTCAAGAGGCCGGCTCATTTCGTAGATCGGACCTTTCGTAAATTTCTCGACTGGGTGCAGGCCCAGGCCGCTCATCCAATAGAACTCATCTTGAACGGCGACATTTTCGACTTTGACTCGGTGATGGCTCTACCGAAAGACGGGCGTTTTCGGATGTCTTGGCTGGAGCGGAGACGCGGACTGGCGAGCGAAGAACCGAAATCTCGATTCAAGATCGCTGTGATCTTGAAAGATCATGATATCTGGAGACAATCGATTCGGGATTTCATCCGCGCCGGTAATCGGGTGGTGTTCGTCATCGGAAATCACGATATGGAGCTTCATTGGCCCGGTGTGCAGCGGGATATTCTCGACCTTTTGGAACTCAAAGGGGAGGAGAGAGATCGAGTCCGGTTCTGCGAATGGTTCTATGTTTCCAATCGCGATACGCTCGTCGAGCATGGAAATCAGTACGATACCTACTCGGTATGCCCCAACCCGGTGAACCCGCTCATCCGGAAGCGTTCGAGAATTTTAGTGCGCATTCCCTTCGGAAATTTAGCGGGGAAGTACATGCTCAACGGGATGGGCCTCATGAATCCCCATGCTTCAGAAAGTTTCATCAAGAACTCGATCATTGAATATATCGTCTTTTGGTACCGATACGTGGTGCGAACCCAGCCGTTCATCATCTGGACCTGGTTCTGGTCCGCGTGGGTGACTTTTTACTACTGCGTGGCGGAAGGGTTGCTGCCCGCGTTGAGCGATCCTCTGACCATTGAAAAACGGGTGGGGGAGATCGCTCGCCGCGCCAATTCCGAGCCGGAGACGGCGAGGACGCTTCGAGAGTTGCACGCGCACTCCGCGGTCTACAATCCCATCCAGATGACTCAAGAGCTCTGGCTCGATCGTGCAGCCCTGCTCGGGCTCGTATTTTTCGTGGCCTTTCAGGTCTTCAGTGTTTTCAACCTTTTCGGCGGCCGGTCGGTGTGGTGGTTTTTGCTTCCTTTGATTCTCTTTCTTCCTATTTTCATTTTCTACTCGCGCTCGGTGATCAGCATCGTGGAGGACGCGCAGCGTCCTGCTTTCGAAAAGTCGCCCCTCGCGGCCCGGGTGTCCGGGGTGGCGCGGGTCATCCAGGGGCATACGCATGTCGAGCGTCATACGTCGATCGAGGGCGTTGAGTATTTGAATACGGGGACTTGGTCGCCCGCTTATCGAGACGTGGCTTGCACCCAGCCGTTCGGCATGAAGTGCTTCGCTTGGCTGAAGCCCGGTGCGGACGGACGAACGGCCGAACTTTGGGAGTGGAAAGACTCGCACCACGATGGGTCTGAGCCGCAACCGATCCGCGTGAACCGAGAGGTTCCGCCTCAATAACACGATTGCGCTCGGGCCGGTTCTGCGGTTTAACCGAGAGTCATGACCCGATCAAAATACCGTCGTGTTCTGGTGAAGCTGTCCGGTGGCGCCTTGGCTGGCCCCGATGAGGTGGGTTTTGATCCCGCCGCGATCGATCATATCGTGAAAGAAGTGATTTCTTTGACCGAGCTGGGGGTCGAAGTCTGCATCGTGATCGGCGGGGGAAACATCTTCCGCGGCAACGTCTCGAAAGACTGGGGCATCGAACGCGCTGAGGCCGACAATATCGGAATGCTGGGAACGGTCGTGAATAGCCTCATGCTGCGCGGGGCTTTGAAAGCGAGGACGGAGAAGGAAGTTCGTGTCATGACGGCCATTCCGATGGAAGCCGTCGCCGAGCCGTACATCCGCCTGCGCGCGATTCATCATCTGGAGAAAGGCTACGTCGTGATCTTCGGCGGCGGGATCGGCCAGCCTTACGTCACCACGGATTACCCGGCGGTTCAGCGCGCGATCGAGGTTCGTTGCGACGCGATTTTAGCGGCAAAACACGGCGTGGATGGGGTTTTTTCGGCCGACCCCAAGAAAGACAAGAACGCGAAGAGGTTCAAGTCGCTGGCCTATGATGATTTCATCCTCGAGAAGCTGCACATCATGGATCATTCGGCTCTGCTTCTCGCCCGAGACTACGGAATGCCGGTTCACATCTTTAACTTCGATGCGCCCGGCGCCATGAAGTCGATCTGCGGGGGCGACGAGAATGTCGGCACGCATATCGCGCCCGGTACGTTGATGTCGACTTACTGACTTGCAGGCGCCTCATCTCCTGCAACGGAGAGGGGGGGCACTCGCGGCGTCTTCATCTTCGGGCTAGAGGGGAGGCATGTCATGCCTCCTTCTTTGGTTCCTTTCTGTATTGTCCGGAGTTTCGGCCTGGTCGCAGGTTCTTCCCGCAGGCTCGATTCAACGGCCGAGCCTGCGGCTCACCATGAGCCGAGAGGGGCGCCCGGAGCTCCCGGCTTTCATGCGGGACGAGGCCATTCGGGTGGCGGAACTCGCCCGCGGAGAGCGTGCCGAGGTCAGTCTCGAGCTTTGGCCGACTCGGAGCGACGAGGGGCAGTGGGTTTGGGTTTATGCTCAACAAGAGGGGGCGTGGGCGGTTCGGCCTTCAGAGCTGGCCCCGGCGGGCGAGAGACGGTCGGAGCCTTTCTTTCCGCGCGTGACTGCACGAGCAGGGTGGAATTTGGAAGAGCGCGCGCGAGTCTTTGGCCCCTCGGCTGATCTGTATGAGCTGCCGCGTTTCGCCGATGGAGTTTGGGAGAGCGCCACGCGGGAGACGTTGGCTTGGCCGCATCCCTCGCTTCAGGCGGTGTTTCTCGCGACTGAAGGCGCGAGGCTCTCGGATTGGACGTTCATCGAGTTGCCGCGTCCTCCTGAGGCCGTTCGCTTCACCTTGCGTTGGGATGGTCAGGTGGCGCGGTGGTCGCCGACGCCAGAATTTTTCGCGGCGGATGCGGCTCCGGAGGCTGCGCCATCGTTGCCCGCTCCCGCAGGTGAACCGAGTGGGATGGCGCTTTCGTGGCCCACGGACTTTCAGGAGCGCTACCTTTCGGGCGTGAAGGAGCTGGTCGGCGAAAGCGCGGCTCGTTTTCCGCGATCGGGCCGCCAGTTCAGTTTTTCACGGAAAAACGCGGCTGATACCGGGCACGAGCTTGAGCTCTTGGTGGATTACCTGGAAGAGCGCTATCGCGAAGAGGTCGAGCTGCATGAGCTCGATCTGGAAATCGAGCGCTTCCGATTCGAAGACCTGGGCTCACATCACTCGAATTTGTTGGTGAAGCTGAAGGCTTCTCAATCCGACGCGCGCAAAAAGCCGCTGGTGCTCGTCGACCACTTCGATACGGCCTTTGCGGAAGATCATTTCTACGCCACGGGCGAGCGCCGCTCGGTGCCGGGCGCGGACGACAATGCTGTCGCGACACAAGCGCTGATCGAAGCGGCGCGCATCCTCGGGCCCCTTCCGCGCGATCGAGAGATATGGCTTCTGCACCTCACCGGCGAGGAGTACCCGTCAGATTGCCTGGGCGCCCGTCATCAGGTGGCCCACTGGTTGTCTCGCCAGGTTGCCGTTGAAGGGGTCGTCGTGCTCGACATGATCGCCTTTGTGCCCGAAGGCGCTGACGCCCATTTGATGCAGATTCATCCGGGGAGGAGCCGAGGGTCGGCCGCGTTGGCGGCTCGCTTGGCGGTGCCAGGCTTGCCACTGGCGCCTCGAGTGCTCGGGCCGTTCAATCCCTTGAGCTATCTTTACAATACGGATGGCATCATCTTCGACGATGCCGGCTACCCCGTCGTGCTCGTCAACGAGCCGATGAATCGCTGGGAGCACTTCGATCGGCCGCATTACCACCAGCTGACTGATACGACCGCGACGC
Source organism: uncultured Bacteriovoracaceae bacterium (assembly GCA_964363305.1). Lineage (GTDB taxonomy): Bacteria > Bdellovibrionota > UBA1018 > UBA1018 > UBA1018 > CAYIHX01. The sequence goes on from CAYIHX010000056.1 coordinate 5,225, forward strand.
TGAATCTCGACTATGTCGAGCAACTGCTGAAGCGCGTGTTCGGCGCCGTAGCGCGGGCGTCGGTTCGCGTTTTGTGAACCCACTCGCAGGAGGGGCTTAGGGCGCGGCCGGCAGCAGCGCTCGAACTCGATCGAGCGGGATCTCGTAAGCCGTATTGCCGTCGCGGCCGGTGACCGTGCGGGCGGCGAACAGCGCGTTGAGGATGGCCTCCTCGGCCGCGTCCGTCGCGGCTTCGAACAGCGGGCTCAGCGCCCAGTCGGCCAGGAGCTCGAAGCGGAGCAGGGGCGAGGTTCCCGCTCCTGGGTGAGGAATGCGGTTAGCCGTCGCTGTCGAAAAAGAGAGGGCGAAGTCACCGCTCGAGTGCTTCGCGACGGCGCCCGTACGCGCGATGCCGAGCATGACGCGTTTCGAGAGGCGCTTCAATTGGCGCGCATCGAGCGGCGCGTCGGTTGCGACGATCAGGACGACCGAACCGTCCTGCTTGAGTTGGGGCAGTAGGTCCGTGATTTTCTCCCCCACCGGCACGCCCGCGATGCGAAGCGTATGGCGATCCCCGTGATTCGTGTTGAGCAGTACGCCGAGCGTGTACTTCTTGCCTCCGATTTCGAGCACGCGCGAAGCGGTGCCGATTCCGCCCTTGAACTCGTAGCTCATCATGCCGGTGCCGGCCCCGACGGAACCCTCCTCGATCGAGCCGCCGAACGTCGCGCTCTGGATGGCGTGCTGAACCTGCTCGGCTTTGACGTGATCGCCGCGGATATCGTTGAGCGAGCTGTCGTCGCATTCGAAGACGACCGGCAGGGCGGTGTCATCGCTGATTCCGATCTTTGGGTCCCGTGCTTGCAGCCAGTCGATCAGAGCGCGTTGAACGGTCCCGACGGCGTGGGTATTGGTCAGTGCGATCGGGGTTTCGAGCCAGCCGGATTCCTCCACCCACGAGATCCCCGTCGCTTCGCCATTGCCGTTGAGCACGAAAACTCCGGCCGGCACCTTGCGCTTCCAGACTGAGTCGCGCGTCGGCAAAATCACCGTGACTCCCGTGCGCACCGGGCCTTTACCAGGGATGAGCGGGCCATCGCCCGAGGAGACCGTCGTGTGGCCGACTCCGACGCCTGCCACGTCGGTGATGGCATTGAGTCGGCCGCGCTCAGAGCGACCGATGCGGATGCCGAGGTCGGAGGCTCGAGCACGAGGGGTGGTCTTCGCGTCGAGGCTGATGGCATGGGCAGAGAACGGAAAGAGCGAGGCGGCAAAAAAAAGGAGGAAGCTACACATGAGGGTGAGGTTGCCTGACGAAATCTCTGGGTGCAACCCGGGGAGCGGGCCTGTCTCGTTGAGAAGCCGCTCTTCCTCTGCTACTGGTGAGGCATGTCCTCACAGCCCATTTACCGCCCCGTGTCGAGCGATGTTCAGCTTCCGGCTTTGGAAGAAGAAACCCTTCAGTTTTGGGATGAGAATCAGATCTTCGAGAAATCGCTCGAACAGACGAAGAACGGAAAGACGTACAGCTTTTATGACGGGCCGCCTTTTGCGACCGGACTCCCGCACTACGGTCATCTGCTGGCCGGGACTTTGAAAGACGTCGTGCCCCGCTACTGGACGATGAAGGGTTACCATATTCCGCGGCGCTTCGGCTGGGACTGCCACGGCTTGCCCGTGGAGTACGAGATCAACAAGACGTATAAAATCGAGTCGAACAAGCAGATCGTGCAAGAGTTTGGCGTGGCCAAGTACAACGCCGCCTGCCGCTCGATCGTGCAGCGCTATTCGACGGAGTGGAAGAAAACCGTCCGTCGCGTGGGCCGCTGGGTCGACATGGAGAACGCCTACTTCACGATGAGCCCGGAGTTCATGGGGAGCGTGTGGTGGGTTTTCCAAGAACTGTGGAAAAAAGGCCTGATCTACGAGGGCTACAAGGTTGTGCCGTATTCGACGGGCGTGTCCACGTCGCTTTCGAATTTCGAGGCGGGCCAGAACTACAAGATGGTGCAAGACCCGGCCGTCACCGTGACTTTCCCGATTCTCGGTGATCCGCGCTTCCCCGCGGGCGCGGTCTTTTTGGCGTGGACGACCACGCCCTGGACTCTCCCCTCCAACCTTGCGCTCGCCGTGGGCGCCGAACTCGACTACGTATTGGTGCGCGAGAAGACAGGCGGCAAGCACTACGTATTGGCCGAGGCGCTGCTCAAGGGCGCGTTCAAAGATCCCGTGAAAGAGCTTGAGGTCGTGGCGAAGTACAAGGGCGCTGACCTGGTGAGCGTGCCCTATGTGCCGCTTTTTCCGTATTTTTCCGAACTGCGCGCGAAGGGCGCGTTCAAGGTCGTCACGGCCGAGCATGTGACGACCGAGAGCGGCACCGGGATCGTGCACATGGCCCCGGCCTTCGGCGAAGAAGATTATCTGGCGTGTAAAGCGGCCGGGATACCGATTGTGAACCCGGTAGACGATGACGGCATGTTCACGGCGGAAGTTCCTGATTTCGTTGGCCGCCGCGTGAAAGAAGCCGACAAGGACATCATCTCGCGGCTTAAGGCCGACGGGCGGCTGCACAAGCAGGAGACGATCAATCACAGTTACCCGTTCTGCCCGCGTTCGGATACGCCGTTGATCTATCGGGCCGTTTCGAGCTGGTACGTGGCGGTCGAGAAAATTCGCGATCAGATCGTGGCCCAGAATAAGACGACGAACTGGGTGCCCGAGCATCTTCGCGACGGACGCTTCGGCAACTGGCTCGAGGGCGCCCGGGATTGGGCGATCTCCCGCAATCGCTTCTGGGGGACGCCGTTGCCCATTTGGAAGAATGCCGAAGGGGAGATGGTCTGCGTCGGGTCTCGCGAAGAACTCGAGAAGCTCTCCGGCCAGAAGGTCTCCGACCTGCACATCGACAGGATTGAGAACATCACGATTCCGAGCCAGACAGGTAAGAGTCCGCTCAGGATCGTGGGCTCGGTGCTCGATTGCTGGTTTGAGAGCGGCTCGATGCCGTATGCGCAGTGGTCTTATCCGCGCGAGAATCGCGAGGCCTTCGAGAAAAACTTCCCGGCGGATTTCATCGCCGAGGGGCTCGATCAGACGCGGGGTTGGTTCTATACCCTGATGGTGCTGGGTACGGCTTTGTTTGGAAAAGCCCCGTTTCGGAACGTGATCGTCAACGGGCTGATCTTGGCCGAAGACGGCAAGAAGATGTCCAAGAGCCTTCGAAATTACCCGGATCCGCTCGAGTTGATTCATCGGCACGGCGCCGACGCCCTGCGCTTGTATCTGATCGATTCGCCCGTGGTGAAGGCGCAGGAGCTGCGTTTCAGCGAAGTGGGTGTGAAGGACATCGTCCGGCGGATTCTGCTGCGCTGGTGGAACTCCTATTCGTTCTTCGTGAGCTACGCCAACATCGACGAGTTTCGGCCGCGCGGGGATGCGGCGAAGTCGCCGAATATTCTCGATCAATGGGTGCTCTCGCGCCTGGCGTCGCTTGTGCAGCATACCGAGACGGAGATGGCGGCCTACCGTCTTTATAACGTCGTTCCGAAGTTGCTTCAGTTCGTCGAAGATTTGACCAATACCTATATTCGCTTCAATCGCGGGCATTTTTGGCAAGACGGCATGCCCGAAGACAAACGCCTCGCGTACGAGACGCTGTATGAGGTCTTGCATACGCTGTCGCGGATCCTGGCGCCGTTTGCGCCCTTTCTTTCGGAGAACATGTACCAGAACCTGGCAGGCGTTCATCCTCGCGGCCGAAAAGAAAGCGTGCACCTCGAGATGTTTCCTGAGTCGGCGCCTTCCTTGATTCGACCGGAGCTGGAAGAGGCGGTTGCGGCGATGGAAGTGCTCGTCCTGCTCGGGCGCAACTACCGCGAGAAGATCGGCGTGAAGGCGAAAATCCCCCTTCGTTCGATGAAGGTTTACCAGCGGGATGCGCGCGTGCTCGAGACGTTGAAGAAGTTCGAGCCGTATTTCTTGGAAGAGCTCAATATCGCGAAGGTCGAATACGCGACCTCCGAAGATGATGTCGTGCAGGTGACGGCGAAGGCGAACTTCCCGGTGCTGGGCAAGCGCGTAGGCGCGAAGATGAAGCAGGTCGCGGCGGGGATTCAGGCGCTGGCGCTCGCGGAGATCCTTCAGCTCGAGCGGGGCGAAGCGGTGAGCGTCCAGGGTGAGGCGATCACGATGGATGATGTGGAGATTCGCCGTGCGCCCAAGGCCGGGAACGATCGCCTGAGCGTGCACCAGTTGGTGTCGGTCGAGATCGATCCGACGGTGACGCCCGAGCAGGCGCGCGAGGGATTAGCGCGCGAGGTGATTCGCAAGGTGCAGCAGGCGCGCAAGAACGCGCGCTTCAATCTCGACGACCGGATCCGGCTGGAGCTGGCGTGCGAAGGCGAATGGCGCGAGGCCGTCGAGGCGCATCAGGGGATGATCCAGGAGGCGACGCTCTCGAAGGAACTTCACCTCTGCGTGGCGCCGCAGCTGCCTCAGGGCAAGCACACCGAGGCGGTTGAGCTCGAAGCTGGCGTGATTCTCGCTATCGGTGTTACGCCGGTTGGATGAGGTGAGGAGCTGACCCAGGTTAGCTTCGCTCGCGGGTCACATATGAAAGCGAAAGAATCCCGGGCGCAGGGAGCACTTCTGACATTCAATTTGCGCGGGCGTTCTACCGTCCGGAATTGGGGCGGTAAATAATGCCGATTCCACGTTTCTAGCATTTCGGCCAAAGTGAATAATGCAGATAAAATTCGCTCCGTCACTCATGGCGCTACTTGTCGTTTTGACTCCAGTTTCTGCACTTGCAGCCGTGTTTCACTGCAACCTTCAGAAGGTGCCGCCAATGGGAATCGGAGTGGACCCTCGGCAATATATTAAGGAGTTTGACTTCGACTCGGGCAGCGACCACGCGGAAAAACGTGTTCAGTTCGGCGAACTAAGTGTTTGGGTACATCGCGACGGGACCCGGATTCTCATGAAGGTGGCTAGTTCAAAGAACGAATCCCTGGTCTCGGTCTCTGAGAAGGAATCTGAGATCTATCTTCAGCTGAACGAAGAGGCCGTAGCAATCTGTCTCCAATGAAATTGACGTCGCACGTCCTAAACCCCTTGGTTCCCATCCGATCCGCGCTCATGAACGTGCGCGGATTCCGAGCGCCATTATTTCTTTGGTTGCATGTGGGATTCCAGCCATGCGGCGAGGTCAGGTGCTGAGCACCGATCTGCAGCTCTTGATGGATCTTTTCCAGAAGGGGAATCACAAGTTCCAATATAGGGACATCAAAGCCTCGCGTAAAGCGCTTACGCCACGGAAGACCTCGCGGGTCATTCTCGAGCATAATATCAATAATTTTGACCGTTTGGCGATCGGAAAAACGCCTTGCAATTGTATATACGACAGCATACTCTCAGTAAAGATGAACTTCGAATGGGACAGCAGCAAGAACCAGAGCAACTTTCGGAAACACGGTATTTGGTTTGAAGAAGCAAAAACTGTTTGGGCGGATGGAGGCGCGATCGAATTTCTAGACCCTGCGCATAGTGAACAAGAAGATCGCTTCATGCGAATTGGGCACTCCACGGGAGATAGGATCTTGCTTGTCGTGTTCTGTGAAAGAGAATCTGGCAATACGATCAGGCTCGTAAGCGCTAGAAAAACCACGAGTAAGGAGCGAAAGCAATATGAAGAAGGAATATGATCTAAAGAAGCTAAAGAAGCGGCCAGGGGCCTTGAAAGTTGACGCCGCAGCGGCAAAGACCCCCATCAGCATCCGTGTGGACGGGGCTGTTCTTGGAGCGCTGAAGACTGAAGCGGAACGCCAGGGAATTCCATACCAGACTTTTATTGGGAGCTTATTGCATCGTTACGTACACGGAGAGCTTGTGGATAAAAAAGCTGCGGAGGCTGCCCTGCAACTTAGGCATGCTTAACGGCTGCTCATTTTTCCCCTTGGTTCCCGTCCGATCCGCGCTCATGAAGCGCATGAAAGTGCGCGGATTTCGAGCGCCACTATTTTTTTGGTTGCATGTGGGATTCCAGCCATGCGGCGATTGATTCAAGGTCAACCTTGTCTTGAATCACTTTCTGGATAATAAAATTTTCGCCATCACTTGCATTGAGATGGAGTCGGAAACCATTGACGCTCAAAAATACAGCCGCCGCCGCAAACGCTACTCGCTTATTGCCGTCTACGAATGCGTGGTTAAGGGCAAAGCTATGCATGAAGGCTGCTGCCTGAAGAGAAAGGGTTTCATAATAACCGCTCTGAGGCCTAAAGACTGCGCTTTCGACAAGCCCCATGTCGCGAACGCCAGGACTTCCGCCAAATTGCTCAATCAGCATTCGGTGTAGTTCTAGCGCTTCTTCTACGGAGAGATAGTAGGCGGCCACGGTCATTTGGCAAGCCGACGAAGCAACTCGGCATGTTCAACTAACACTTCCTGAGCGGCCTTTCTAAACGCAGGGCGAAGTCTGACGCGAGCGAGGTATTCTTGGACAGCATCCGTAAGCACTGCGGAGATGCTTCGGTCGGTCTCTTTGACGAAGGATTTGAGTTCCTTCAGCGTGGCTTCATCAATTTGTGAGGCAAACTTTACGGCTTTACCCATGAGTCCATTTTTCATGATGTTTCATGAAATGTCAAGAAAACACACAAAGGTCGAATACGCGACCTCCGAGGGCCGGGAACAATCCCCTGAGCGGGCCCGCAAGGTGCAGCAGGCGCGCAAGAACGCGCGCTTCAATCTCGACGACCGGATCAGGCTCGAACTGTCGTGCGAAGGCGAGTGGCGCGAGGCCGTGGAGGCGCACCAGACGATGATTCAGGAGGCGACGCTCTCCATCGGCGTTACGCCGGTTGGATGAGGTGAGGAGCTGACCCAGGTTAGCTTCGCTCGCGGGTCACATATGAAAGCGAAAGAATCACGGGCGCTGGGCGCATTTCTGACATTGGTTAGATCCTACTTCGGAAGAGTGTATCCTGGTTCACGATCAAAGAAGCCAGGCACTCTTGGCTGCATTGCCTGCTCCAAGGAAACAATTTCCGCCACTTTTGCTGCCCTGATTGCCCGAACTAAAGGGGGTCTATGGGTAAGTCCATAGATCACTACTGCCCTTTTGAAAGCATTATTTCGAAGCGCCGATACCACATTTTTGTCAATCTCATGCTGTCGGCGATCGCTCACCCGCTCAAAGGGTTCCAGAATCGGCTCCGCTTGCGCTAGCGTGTGCTTTTGTTCAAGCGCTGCCATCACGGAATCTTTCTGAAAGTCGTAGATTGATCTGAATAAATAGTCGTCCAGAAATACTGACTCATACGGTTCAATTGCGGCCAGCATGAGGGCTCTCTTGCTGGGGATTTTCATCAATTCCTTGAGTTCTCCGTTCTCATTGGTATTAAATTTGTCGTATTCGGCTCGAAAATCTGTAGGGATCACCCTGATTTTTTCCTTTTCGGCAAAAGGCATTATCACGAGCTTTATTTCGATCGGCCTGTTTGCCCCGTATTCCTCCTCAGACTGTTTTTCCCAATTTCTAGCCTTGAATGAAACAGGATCTTCCTCGACAAGGAGCAAGTCAGGATGAAGGTGTTGGAGCACGATGCGAAGGGTATCAAAATTGTAGAGTGGGAAACGACGGTGATCCCCGTGCAGGGTCCCTATAACAACCACCTCCTTGTCTTTGGCTTCTGATGAAATCGAAATGAGCGAAAAGATCAGCGCAACAAATAGGATTGGCTTCGACAAGGGACCCCCTCTTAAGAGTTTCTAAAGGAAAGATATAGCAGCAACAACCCACTCAGTCACTCACAGCCGGGCGGGGTCTAAAGCCGCGCTGGCGCCCGCGAAAGCGCGTTTAACCGCGTTCTGGACCAAAAGACGAAGGGTGGTGTGGTTTTTTTACTGTGCCGTCAAAGCCGAACCCATTCGGGCGCCTGGCGGGTTTTATGTCCGGGCCGTCATGCAGGCGCACGGCGAACCGATTTGAAGGGTCACAAAGGAGCGAAATGAAACCGATGGCTCGGACTTAGGGTGCATCAAGAGATTCGCGTAGGTTGGTCCGGAGGACTTCTCCTGTTTTGGTTTTGAATTCCGTAGGTCGTTCTTGTCCTTCAAAGGCCGCGCAGAAAATCAGCTTGTCGTTCTCCAAAGTATAGATTGCCGGAAAGGTCTTGCCCGCGTCGGCACCATGCGTGTCTGTATAGTCGATCGACTTAGGGTTCCGGGTGGGGTCAATTTTAAAAGTTCCCCGGATTGGAACACTTCCATTGGCGATTCTGACCACGAATGTCGTTCCAACAAACGTTGTTCTGGGTTCCCAATCTTTCTCGTCATCGACGGGTTCTTGTACACCGTCCCTCTCATAGGCGACCTGCTTCCAGGTGCCCTGGAATTTGGCGATTTCTTGTTCATCTCATCTAAGGACGTACCCGTGTCATCACTCCTGTTTTTACACCGCGATGTCAAAGCCGTCCCAGTTGTATTCGGGCTGAAGTGACTCCCTTTTCTGCCCCTTCTTCCTGATTTTCTTCAACTCGATGATTCCAAGCTGTGCGAGCTCCTGGACATCTTTCTGAACATTCTGCTGGGCCCGGTCCAAAAATTTTGCGAGCTGGCGAATTGACTCGGGTTTCTTATCGCGGATCGCTTGGATAATCCGTACGCGCTCGGGGCTCAGTACTTTAGAAATCCAAGACAGGTCAGGGAAGGCGAGGACGAGGTCATAATTCTCCTCATAGTCTTTGCCTCCTTCGGCCGCCTTCCAGGCTTTCACGAATTCCTGCCCGGATTGATCGAAGTTCATGATTTTTACCTTAAAACGCTTTGCTCTCATGTTGGACCTCCCAATTGTCTCACTTCCGCGTGGAAGTCAGACCAGAGTTGCTCGACCGTCGTAAAATCGTAGGCTTTCTCTGCTCCATCGACATGGCAGTGGTCCTCCTTGCCATGATGATTATCAAAGAGAACTCGGCACTTGCCATCTTCAACCCAAGCCACGCGATACTTGATTCCGTGCGGGCGCCACCTATCGCGCTTGATTCGAATAATCGACCAATCGATGTAGCTGCCGTCCCGTAGCTGGGTGCGTACCGAGGAGCCCATATATACATCTTATGTTAAGATATACATTGTGTCAAAATGTATATCTTAGCGATTCGACCGGTTCAAAACACTTGGCTCCCGTCCGATCCGCGCTCATGAGCGTGCGCGGATTCCGAGCGCCATTATTTCTTTGGTTGCATGTGGGATTCCAGCCATGCGGCGATTGATTCAAGGTCAATCTTGTTTTGAATCATTTTCTTGATAATAAAATTTTCGCCATCGCTTGCATTGAGATGGAGTCGGAACCATTTCGCGAACGCCAGGACTTCCGCCAAATTGCGCAATCAGCATTCGGTGTAGTTCTAGCGCTTCTTCTACAGAGAGAGAGTAGGCGGCCACGGTCATTTGGCAAGCCGACGAAGCAACTCAGCATGTTCAACTCACACTTCCTGAGCGGCCTTTCTAATTGTGAGGCAAACTTTAAGGTTAAATACGCGACCTCCGAGGGCCGGGAACGATCGCCTGAGCAGGCCCGTTGTGATCCGCAAGGTACGGCAGGCGCGGCAGAACTCTACAGATCCAGGAAGTCACGGAGAGCGGCGCGGACCTCATCTTGGAGGGCCTCGGGGATTTCGCCCAGATCGTCGCGGAAGAGGGTGTGGTCCCAGGCCAGGATTTGATCGATCAAGGCTTCGCTCGCGTGTTTGAGGTTACAGCTTCCGGCTGGGATCCGCACTCGGAGCGGGAAGGCGTCGCTTTTGATCACTTTTGAGGTGAGCGGAACGACCACGGAGCTGGGATGTCCGGCTTCGGCGAATTCACTCGGTTGAACGACCAAACAGGGTCGTTGTTTTCCTGGCTTGGTACCGACGCGAGGCTCCAGATCAACGATGTAAATGTGCCAGCACCTGGGCGTCATTTTGAAGTTTTCAGGCGTGAGTGGGTACGGAACTCCGCGTTCACCTTCCGGCTGGATTCGGCGACGGCGGACGAGGCCTTTCGCCATCGTTCAATCCGCTTGCGCCGTTGGGTTTCCTTCTCAAGCAGATCGAGGCCGGCGCGGACGATTTCGACTTTTGTCTTGGCCTTCAGCTCCTGCTTGAGAGCGTCAATTCGGCGTACGTCATTCTCTTGGATCATGAGTAGCTTACCCATATATCTATGAGTATATCATAAAATGTATCTACTGTCAGGTCCACTTCTTCGGAAGTTTATACCAGTATTGGGTCAGGTTGATCTGATTACGGACTGCTACGGCGCATTCTCCTATGATCCTGCTAAGCACTGGGTGCTTCTTGAAGCCGATGCGACTGGTGTCCGAGAAAACTAAAATCAGCCAGCCTCCCCTTCTCCGCTATGAAATGGACTCAGGAGTCATCCCCTTGACGGAGCATCAACCTTTCGAGGGACGATTCCGAAAGAGATGAGGTGAGGATCTCCATCCATCTCATGCGGCACGTTTTTGCGGGCTTTGCGGCGCTGATTTGTGCCCTCCCGGGCTCGGTCCACGCGGTTGACCCGGATTGCATTCGGGGTCGTTTGGCCGAGGTCATCGCGCGGATTGAGACGAGATACCACAACCCGGTTCGATATACGGTGGAGCTACGCAATATACACCCTCTGCTCGTGGCCGAGGGGCATTACGACACGGTTCATTTCGATATCCGGCCGGGCGATGACCTCGAGGGGATCGCCCTCGCCCTTTCTCGTGGCCTGGTGGGCAGTACTCCTGAACACATTCACGGACTTTTGAGAAGTTCCACAGGACGTTTGAAGCTCAACGATCTTCTGAGGGACGACATTCGTCGGAGAGCCGGCAGGTTCGACGTGTGCAACGGGCCGAACTGCTGGAACGCGACTTTGAATTGGAATCGGCCGGGGTTTGGTTATCGGTATTCCTCCGAGGAAGAGATCGTGAAATTTCTCGGGCACGATTACGTGCAACTCCCGGCTTCCGAGCCGATTCGCTTCGGCGACGCGATCGCCGTCTGGGATGGCTCGCGCATCGTGCATACGGCGGTCGCGCTCTCGGGTAATCTCGTTTGGCACAAATCAGGCTTGCATAGCGGGCGGCCCTACTCGTTCCAGACGGTTCAGCAGATGTTGAGAAGATATTATCCCGAACAATCTCCCAGTGCCCGAGTGACCGTGCATCGGTTTCTTCCGGCGGAGGAAAGGGGTGCGAGCGCGACGGGATGGATGGAGCTTCGCGATCAATTTCGAGAAGGGACGTCCCGTCAAAGAAGCCGAGAGATCCCCCGAGAAGAGATCGAGCCCACGTCGATCGAGGAATTTCTCAAAACCGGTTGGGGCCCCATCTTCGTGGAAGAAGGCGTCGTCGACGAACTTCCCACTCCCGGTGCGCCGGTGAGAGGCGCGGCTCCTCAGTAGCTCGAGTGCTTCGTATCCGGAAGAGCGTATAGTGGTAAAATTTTTAAGTGTTTGATTTAAATAGATTACTAACTTATAATGTATAGCATGAAGAAGGATCCCGCCATTCATCTTTCCGTCCGGATTCGATCACGGGAGACATCGAGTACTTTGCGAGCGACATCGCTCTGAAAATTGAATCGAGATCGAAAATCTATCGTCTGGTCTGGTTATTTGAGGGTGCTCATCTCGAAATTATTGGTGTGGTGAATGCCTATCGGGTTCGACGAAAGACCCAGGAGTAAGAAATGAAAACGCGCAAAAAGAGTTCTGTAAACGATCTGACGGATGAGCAGTTCAACGAGATCATGGCGAAGGTCTCTCGACGGAAGGACATCCCTTTGATCAAGTCTGAACAGGTGAATATGCGTCTTTCACCGACGGTGGTGAACATGGCAAGGCATCTAGCGAAGAAGGCGGGGCGCCCGTTGACGACTTACTTGGCGGAGCTGCTTTCCGAAGACCTCGAGCGACTTTGGAAAGTGGCTAAGTAGAGAGAGGCGACTCGAAACCCCGTTTTTCCTCGCCCTGTGCTAAGGCGCAGGGCCATGACCCAGGGCCGCTTCACCTCAGACCTGACCACCTTCACATTCGCGCCGATTGGCACGATGCAGACCGTGTATCGCGAGAAGTTCGGAATTCCTCGCCAGTCGGGGTTGGCGCGCGACGCCTGGGGCATCATCGAGCTCGTTGATCACGATTTTTACCGGCTCGCCACCGAGAAGCTTGAGGAATTCAGCCATATTTGGGTGGTTTTCGTCTTTCATCGGCACGATGCCAAGCAGTGGAAGCCGCGAATCCGCCCGCCTCGCTTGGGTGGCTCGAAGAAGGTCGGGGTGCTGGCCTCGCGCTCGCCCCATCGGCCGAACCCGATCGGGCTCTCGGTCGTCAAGCTCGAGCGGGTCGAGCGAGCCGAAGGGAAGCCGACTCGCATTCACGTCAGTGGAGTCGATATTCTCGACGGCACGCCGGTGCTCGATATCAAGCCCTACATCCCGTACGCGGATCTCATCCCCGAGGCGACCGGGGGCTGGGCGTCGGCGGGCATCACGCGGGTGGAAGTCGAGTGGACGGACAAAGCGCTCGCTGATGTGGAGCAACGCTCACGCGAGCTGCAAATTCCGGGTTTGAAAGACGTCGCCCTGCAGACGCTCGAGCTGGACCCTCGCCCCGCCTCGCAGCGGCGAAGAATGCCCGTGGGGACCCCGGAGGCCGAGGGAACTCGTTATGGCTTTCTGCTCGAGGGTTGCGACGTGCGTTGGGAGATCCGTGGGGATCGCTTTGTTGTGCTCGAAGTGCCGCAGGTGGAACAGTCGCCGGCTCAAGACGAACGCGCTTAGGGACCGACCTTGATCCAGAGCACGGCGGACTTCTGGACGGTGGCGCCTCCCGTTCCAACCGAGAGCTGGGAGGAGTAGTGATCGCCCGAGGTCAGGGAGAGGGCGGGAGATCGCCAGCGGGTAGCGACTGCGCCAGGGGTGAAACCGGCGTTCAGAACGGGGCTCCCGGTCGGGCCGGAGGCGGAGGTTCCCAGGTTGAACAGGCTCAGGAAGGGAGCGCTCGGCGTGCCAGTCATATTTCCGAATACTTCGAAGAAGAAGAACGGGTTCGAGAATTTTTCAACCCGAACCTGAGTCCGGTAAAGGATCTGGGGGCCCGAGCCGTCGGCGCTTCGGCTCTCGAAACGCCCGACGCGGTGGGGGATCATCGCGTTCGTCAGGGGATTCACGTCGACCGTTAGCCCCGCGCGATAGACGCAGACGGTGCCGCCTGGCGGAGCGGTCATGTAAAGCTCGAATTCAGAGCCGCCGCCAAAGTAGGTATCCTCGTTGGAAAAGGGCTGTGAGAGGAGCGAGAGAGCTGTGCTGATGACGGAGGTGTTCGAAGCAAGGATCGCATTGGGTAAAGTGATGTTCTGCAGGTGCATGCTGCCTGAGCCGGCCCCGGCGCAGAGGTTCGCGATTGCGGTCAGGGTCCAGGCGCTTCCCGTGGCGCTGCTCCAGTCCGTCGCGCCTTTCAGGAATCGCGTCAGCGGAGCCAGAGGGTCTGATCCGGCCGTGGTGCCGCTCCAGGAGGTGATGGCCGCCAGGACACCCGTGTCGGCATCGACTGCGGGGAGCGTGGCCGACGTGAGCGGGATGTACACCTGGGTGCGTGAGGCGCCTCTTTGGTCAGTGAGAATTCTTGCCGCAGAGACGGTCAGATCGGATGCAGTGGTCGTCATGGGCAGGCGGACCCGGTAATTCGTGGTCGTCGCGGGAATCAGAAAGGGCACGCGATAGAGCGTGGCGGGGCTGGTGGCCGGGACGGCGATAGAAGCAGTCAGTGTTCCGACGGAATCGACCAGGTCGATTGAGTAGGCATTGGTGAGGTTCGCATTGGCGGCGACGATTTCAAAATGCTGAGTGACCATGCCGTCATATTTGGTCAGATCGTAGGGTGTCCGCGTGCGTTCGAAGAGGGTGGTCGCCGCCGTGGCGGAGGCGAGGCCCACGTCGACCATCTCGATCGGTACGACGAGGTTGAGTCCCACCCGCCGCGAAACCGTGGGGGACCACGGCCCCGGGCCCGCGGTGTTGGTTCCTCGGATTCGGTAGAAGTAGGTGTTTCCTAAAATCAGGCCCGTCTCCAGGGCGCCGGTTGAATCCATGCTCGGAAAAACCGAGGAAGGGGAGAGGGTGAAGGCGCTATCCAATGCTTGTTGAATTTCGAAAAAGTCTTCGTAGAGCGTGTCACTCCACGCGAGCGACAGGGACGTGTGAGTGTCTGGGGTGACGATAAAACCCGTGGGTGCCGCCGGAGGGGTGGTGTTTTTGATTCCGGTCCAGGTGATTCCCGTCGCGCTGTGGCCGTGGAGATCCATGAAGGAGAAGCTGATGATGTGGGAGGAGCTATCCGGTTGGGCGCTCGCATCCAGCGTGAAGGACGCGGTTCCGGGCGAGCAGGGGAGCGAGAACGCCGCCGCCCCGGACGAAACGGAGAGGTTCCCGCTTTCCGGGCAATAGAAGGTGAAAGGGACCGCACTCATGTTGGCGAGGTTGATGGCCGGAGGCGGTGTGACGATCCAGGGTGGAAGCGCCAGGGTATCCAGGGTCAGGGCCACGGACGTCGATGGGCTGAATTCTGTCCCGAGCGTCGCCATGACTTGAAAAGTCTCCATCATGCTTTCATCCATGGTACCCGACAGGTCGAGGACGATCGAGAAAGCGCCGGAGGAGCAAATTCCCGGTCCGCCCACGGCGCCGCCAAAGATACCGGACGCCTGGATACTCGCCCCTTCATCCCAGCAGATGCCCGAGAAAAGAACCACGGAGGTCTCCGCTTGGGTCGTAAACACGGAACCGTTGACGGGGGAGAGGAGGGTCAAGGGGCTGAGCGTCGGCCCTGTCGAGAGTGAGGAGTCCTCTTGCCAGGAGAGCTGCGCATCCAGGCAGCCCGTCGCGCCTAACAGGAGCAGCGGGGTCGCGAAGTGCCGCAATTTCAGGAGGAACCGCATCTCTCTATTTTAGGCGATTGGGTCGGATTTGATAGGTGAAGTTGATTTTTTAAAGTGCTGATATGTATAGAATTTGCGGCGCGCTTAACAATATGTTTACAAGGTTAAGGCGGTCATGGGTCATGAAGAGAGGGGCACCGGGATTTCGTCGCTCGGCACGAAGGCGGGCTCATCCACGCACAGTACGGTTTGCCACTGTTCATGCGGATTATCGTAGCGATGAGCCAGGCCGTGCGGCCAGGCGGAGGCATGCAAGAGCGTCGCGGGATTTCCCTGAAGGAGGAGACCGGGGCTGATCACCAGCTCCCATTCGTTCATGATTCGGTGGACGTGCAGGGGGATGGAGCCCTTCGGCCGGATATTGAGGCGATAGACGCCGAAGCCGTTTCTTTCCCAGAGGATGTCGACGATGCCGAATGATTTTTCCTCGCGGCCAATGGGGAAGGCTGCCGGCTGTACTCGGTCGCGGCGAAAATTTCCGTCAGTGAACTGGAGTTCATAGCGAAGCGCACCGAGCTGGGGGCGGTCTTCTCCGAGTGCCGGGGGCGCGGCAAACAGTCTCCGTGCGACTTCGAAAGCGGCCTCCCGGTTTTGACTGAGCGGCGGGAGCGCTGCGAGCCAGTCGATCTGCCGCTGCAGAAGCACTTGGGATTCGGGGAAGGCGTCGAGCCACCGAAGGCGCATGGCCATTGCTACCGAAGGGGCTTTTGAAACGCCACTTGCACGAGCGGATCGAGGAAGCGGCTACGGCTCGACCGAAGCTCGATCCAGCCGAGAGCGTCTCCAATCGCACGTACGCGTGTGGTGGAGGTGCCCCAGGGGCCCGAGTCAATCAGAGCAAAACCGCCGGGACGAATCACTCGTGAGATCTCCCGCATCATCAGAAGGGTCATGTCTGGGGTAAAGTGATGACCGATGGCCCCGATCGAATTGGCGATGTCCATGGATTCGTCGGGAACGATCTTCCCCTGCGCGTCGTGAAAAGTTTCGAGGGCGGATTGAGCTCGGAAGGTCGCCTGGATCGGTTCGCCACGGCCATTGAGAATGGTTCGGCCTTGAGCCGTGTGGACGAAGTCCGGGTTCTGTTCGATCCCCAGAAAGGTCGAGCCCGGGGGAAGGTAGCAGGCCAGGATCTCGGTCGATTGCCCAGTGCCGCAGCAGAGGTCGATCGCGCGGATGGGCGTGGAGTAGGGGAAAAGCCCATTCAGATTTTTAGGGACTGTGCGCCAGTTCGTCCAAACTTGCCGAGCGTTGATATCCTCAAATTCTTGGATGTTCATCGCACGGTAGGCCTGAGTGGCCTTGTCGTTTTCGCGATGCCGAAACATGACTTTTCGTTTTAAAATGAGTTGAAGCTCGGCGAGTCCTTGGCGGAGCATGACTTTTGGAAAAGCCTCGCCTTTGAGACGCTCGAGCGCCATGGCTTCAATGAACTTCGAGTCCCATGAATTTGACGTAATTTGCATAGCCTGTTGAACCTACCGCGCCGCAAAGGTTCTTGCCAAGAGGTCTTGCACTTCTCAGGCGTTTTCTTACCCTTCTTTGGGTTCAAACCGGGCTGGCTCGCTGGCAGAATAGCTCGGTGTATCTTTGGCGGCCAGCTCGATACGGGCCAGGGTCGGAAAGAGATTTTCGACCGGGAGGTCATAGCGGCGCGCATTGTAGAGCTGCGGGATGAGGCAGAAGTCCGCGATGGAGACCGCGTCTCCGACCGAGTAAATTCCTGAGCTTGAGCGTGCGAGGGTTTCATATGCCGCGAGTCCGTTGCGGATCCAGTGCTGGGCCCAGAGTTTTTTCTCCGTAGCGTCTGAGGAGTGGAGCTCCTGCACGCCAAGGTTTTGCAGGGGCTGGGTGTCCGCGTTGATGATCTCGGCGAGTTCGCGGACCTTGGCCCGAAGCCAGGGGTCTTTTCCGCCGAGAATCGACGGAGCCTGCGGGAATTGTTCATCGAGCCAGTGGCAGATGGCGAGGGATTGCGTGAGAAAGCGGGTTGTTCCTTCGATTTCAATTTCTAGGGCGGGCACGTAGCCGAGCGGGTTTCGGGTCCGGTGCGTGGGGCTCTCGGCTTCTCCATCGAGCAGGCTGACGGGGATATACTTTGCGGCGATGCCTTTGTGGGCGAGCGCCCAACGCACGCGCCATGAACTCGATGATCGCCAGTAGTGGTAGAGGGTCAACTTCATAGCTCGAGTGTGCGTCGTCTTCTCCGTTTTTTCCAGGCTGGAGTCGGGCAGTGCGCAGCCCCCTCATACCTCCGTGCTCAA
>CAYIHX010000057.1:0-15369 GCA_964363305.1 uncultured Bacteriovoracaceae bacterium
AAGGGGGCGAGCGATTATGGCACCTGCGTCACGCAGTGACGCAGAGTAGCCTTCCAAGCGAGTCCCCCTTTGTCGGAGGGGAGGTGGATCACTGCCCAACCAGAGGACATCATTGGAGCTAGCTCTTCTTCAGAAAATCCTGGAGCTCGCCCAGCATAAATTTCAAACGAGCGTGAACATCCTTCAGCTGCTCAAGGCTGGCGCGAAGGGAGTCCAGGCCCTGCGCATGCCGCTTGGCTTGAAGCTGATGAAGAATTTCTGGCGTAGGACGGCGTTCGGCGATGCGGTTCGCGGTGAATGAGGTCGGGGTGTAGGCTTCAACTTTTGCAGCCTCCCCTGCTTTGATCACTTTGCCGGTGGTTAAACCACGCGCGCCGAACGGACGCGGCTCGGCTTCTGGATTAGGATCTACGGGGTTAACATCGGCGGCATGAGCGGCGGCCTTACCCTTCTTATAAAGCTCATAAAGATTCGAGTAGACGAACGTGATTTTCTGGGACTTATCCTGAGTGGCCGACATGGGACTCCTTAGCGACGGGTACGCAATTCCACTTCTTACACAACTTCCACGATGTGGGGCCTCTCCTGACCCCTGACTTCTCTCCCCCTCTCTTAAAGCAATCGGGATGCCAGGAGTGTCGAGGCTGACCCTTGGCTTGGAAAATATTCTTTATCTATTTAAATCAGCTACCTAGCTCGCACCAAAGCCCTTGCGAAAGATCCAGCAAAGAGGCCAGAATGACTAAGAACTAGACACCTGTTACCAAGGATCGAGATCGGCTCTCATGACGCCTGAGGAAATCCAAACCCGAAAAGAGACCCTCGAAAAATTCATGCGGGCCGTGTACCGCCGCGATACTGACCGAATCGGCTTCGCGCCGTGGCTGCTGTTCGATCATATCGACGTGGGCCAACACGACCTCCCACCTATCGACCTCTTCGAGCGTAAAGCCCCCGGCAGCTTTGAGCTTTTGAAAGCCGGCGCTGAGCCCTATTCGATTTTGGCGCTCAACTCTTTCCCCGAGATCTGGATTCACGAGAAGGATATCCGAACACTCCGAGTGCATGTTGAAGCAGTCTTTGTGCGGGGGAGCTCGTTGCTGCAGGAACTCTCTCACGACGAGCGAGCCCGACTCGTTCGCGCTACGGCCATCCAGGTGGTCGATGACCTTTTCGATGCGCCGACGCCCGAGAACATCGCGCGGGGCACGAAGGTCGTCGGTTCGATGGTCTATACCTTGATGAAAGACCCGAAGGCCTACTTCCTTCTCAATCGACTCTCGGCACACGATCCCTACACGTTGCAGCATTCCGTCGGAACCGCCGTCAACTCGATCATTCTCGCCCGACGGATGGGAATGACGACTGAAGAGCAACTCAACGAGGCGGGGATCGCAGGCCTCCTTCATGATCTCGGCAAGGTGAAGGTCAAAAAAGAGATCATCAATAAGACGGGCCCCCTCGACGAATTTGAATGGGAGGAGATGCGCCAGCATTCACTCGAAGGGTACGAGATCGTCAAGAACGACCCGAATGTTCCGGAGCTCGCGAAGCTGGCCATTCTGGAGCACCATGAGGACAAGAACGGCACGGGCTATCCTCATGGCAAGAAAACCAGCGAGCTGCATCTCCTCTCCAGGATTGTCTGTATTTCCGATATCTTCAACGCCTTGACGACGAACCGAACTTACTCGCAGGCGCTTCCTGTCTTTGACGCGCTCCACCTGATGCGCACCCAACTTCACCATAAGATCGACGAAGACGTCTTTCGCGAGCTGGTTATTCTTTTTTCGAATTAAAGCGAATTTTCACACTCAGCTCGATCTCATTCTTCGCGATCAGCTCCTCGATCAAGGCCTGGGGATCGACCTGGTCCGAAATCTTCTCGAGGATGTCGCTCGAAAGCTTCGTGAAGAACTCGTTCTTGGTCTTCGCCGCTGACTCCAGCACGCCCGTGAGAATCTCCTTCGGAAGCTTGAACTCCGAGATCAAAGAACGCACCGACTCTTCAGTCAAAAAGACCGCGCCGATGCCCACGGTAAGAACCTTCTTGACCAGATCGGCGGCCATGCCCGTCGGCGAAAATTTCTCGTCAGCGCCGTCACTCATGATTTCTTCGCTCGCTTCTCAAAACTCTTCACCATCGAAGGCAAAGAGCCCTTCACCAAGCGATTCAAAATGAAGCTCGGCACCGAGATCTTAAATTCGACCTCGAGAGAATAGGTCACGGCGGTCTTAGTCCCCACCGCCGGGCGAAACTTCCATGAGCCGACATTCTTCTTAAAGAAGTTGCTCTCGACGAGCGTCCAAGAAACGCGGCCCGCGGCCTCGTCTTCCTCATGATCGAGCGTATAACTCATGTTCTGCCCCATCACCGAGATCTGATAGGTGGCGCGCGCTTTTCCCCGCTCCTTCCGCTCGACGCTCACGCTCGTCACGCTATCGACGAACTGGGGGTAATCCTCATAGCGAGTGATCACCGCGAAAAGCTTCTCAGGGGAACAATCAAGCGTATCCTGGTGTTCTGCTTGTGCCATCGGTCTCAGTACCTAGGTTTGCGGTCAAAGTGATGCTCGGCTTCAATATACCTCACCGTGCCGGTTTCCGAGCGCATGACGACGGAGTGGGTGCGTGCCCCGCCCCGAAAGAAGCGAACGCCATCCAGGAAGGTTCCCTGCGTCACACCGGTGGCGCAGAAAAGCACCTTGCCGCGTGCGAGGTCATCGATGAGGTAGATGCGATCAAAGTCCGTAATACCCATCTTCGTCGCGCGCTCGCGCTCATCATCACGCCGGAAGTGCAACTTGCCCTGAAAATCCCCGCCGATGCACCGAAGCGCCGCAGCGGCAATCACGCCCTCGGGCGCGCCGCCCATTCCCATCAAAACATCCACGCCGCTGTCAGGCTTGCACGTCGCGATCGCGGCCGAAACATCACCGTCCCCGATGAGCCAGATTCGCGCGCCGGCTCGCCTCACTTCCGCGATCAAATCCGCGTGCCGCGGGCGATCGAGGATCACCACGGTGAGATCGTCGACATTGCATTTTTTTGCCGATGCGATGGCTCGTAAATTCTCCGTCGGCGTAGCCTCCAAATCGATCACGCCGCGCGCCTCGGGCCCCACGGCGATCTTGTTCATGTAGGTGTCGGGCGCGTGCAGGAACTTCCCTTCTTCGGCGATCGCAATCACCGAGATCGAGTTGATTCCGCCGTTGGCGCAGATGGTCGTGCCCTCGAGAGGATCGAGCGCAAGATCGAGCTTCACCTCTCCGCCTCGCCCCACCTTCTCGCCGATGTAAAGCATGGGCGCCTCATCGCGCTCCCCTTCTCCGATCACCACGCGCCCATCGAAAGCGATCGAGTTCAGAGCCTTGCGCATGGCCTCGACCGCCGCATGGTCGGCCGCTTTTTCATCGCCTCGTCCCATCAGTCGCGCGCTATCGAGGGCAGCCGCTTCAGTGACCCGCACGAACTCGAGCGCAAAGTTACGATCCATGAAAGTGACTCCTTATCAAAGCCTGGCAATCAGTCGCTTTTTCAGGCTTTCCGGTAAGTTAGAACTGAGAAGGAATTTTTTTGCAATGATCTTCTTTTCCGCGCCGGGAGAGGCCCCGTCCCGTTGAAACAAGAGCGTTTCGATGCGCATGAGCCCCCGGACATCCGGAGCATCTTGGGAATGAGCGAACGTTCCGGTCGCGATCTGCGCCGGGGTCCCGGCTTCCCATTCAACATAATGCCCGCGAAGCATCACGAGGGCACGCTCGAAGGAGCCGTCTTCGCGATGCGACCAGACCAGCACGTCCGTGCCCGAAGGCCCGTGAAACCAAGAGAGCGCCTCCTCCGGGGCGGGCATCCGCTGCAACTCCTGCGCGAGATTCGAGGGATCGAGAAAGCGCTCGATCGCCACCCGCGATGACCCAGACAGATTCTGAAACTCCAGCCCGGCAAACCCCCGCGCCAGATGCTGAACTCGCGCCTCCAGCGCAAGCTTTTCGCCATGAAGATTGAGAATACCGGTCACCGCCTTGCCCAGCGAGAACAAGATGAGGTCTTGCTGCTCGGAGATCCGGATTCCAAATCCGCCCAAGGAGAGATCCGTCACCCAGAAAAGCTGCCCATTCGAGGCCAGGCGAAATTGCTCATGCGAGAGGTTCACGCGAGGAACTCGTCTTCTCTCCACTTCCTGGTTCGGCTCCGCGGGTCTGACGGGAGGTTTCATCATCACCTTAGACTAGACAAAGTGGATCGATCCTCCTAGCCTGAAAGATGTGTCCCCTGACGAAAATGACGACCTCCAGTTCACGAATACCCCCAACATGCTCACGCTCGTGCGGATTCTGTTCGTCCCGGTGGTCATTTTTTTCCTCTTTTTCAGGGATCCGGTCTGGGACATTGTCGCCGCCCTGACCTTCTCGGTCGCGGCGATCACGGATTATTTTGACGGCTACATCGCCCGCAAGAGGAAGCTCATCACCGTTTACGGAAAACTGATGGATCCGCTCGCGGATAAATTCCTCGTCGTCTGCTCGCTCGTCATGCTTCAGCAGCTCGAGCGCATTCCCGCCATCGTGGTGATGATTCTGATCTGTCGCGAGCTCGCCATTACGAGTCTTCGCGCACTGGCGAGCGCCGAGGGCGTCATCATCGCCGCCTCGGGCTCGGGAAAACTGAAAACCATCCTGCAAATGGTGGCCATTCCCTTCATTATGGCCAAGCCGGGCCTCTTCGGAATCCCTCTTCACGCCATTGGGCAAGTCCTGCTCTACATCTCGTTGGCCATCTCACTGTGGTCCGCGCGCGAGTACATCCTCGGTTTCTTCGCAGGCCTTCGAGAGAAGCGACGCCTGAAGAAACTCAAACGCCAAGGCGCGACGGAGAGCTAGCGGCAGATCAGTTGCTGGGGCCCAGGCCCCTGCTCGGAAATCCCGAGGATGGCCAGCGGATCAAACCCGTGAGGGTGGATGCCCCGTAGCTTGAGACTCAGCCCCAAGATCAGTGAGACCAACAAAAATCCATACCGGATCTGCGGACGGTGTAAAAATACCCGTAACCCCTGAACGCGCTGCAAAAGCAGACCGGCCGCATCGACCCAAACCACGGTTCCGGTCCAAAATACGAGCATCAGGGCCGCTCCCCGCGCCAAGGAGTGAAAAGATGCCGCCGCCAGCACGAACGTATAGAGCCAACCACAGGGCAGAAAGCCCGTGGCCAAGCCGAGCGCCCCCGCGCTCTGACCGCTCGTCAAGCGCCGCAGCAGGGGGGACAAACGTCTCCGCAGGCCAGCCGGGTACCCGCCTTCGGCCGAAGTAAGGAGCACCACGAGCAAGTAGGTCGAGGCGAAAAACAGAAGGGCAAACCCCTGAGGGACGGCCCAGCTCAAAGCGCTCCAAAAAGCTTGGCCCAGAAACCCGGCCGCGCTTCCGAGCACCAGGTAACTCAGCAACCTCCCGCCATGGTACGCCAGCCGAGAAACGCCACCTGACTGAAAAACCGGCATCGCCAAAGGACCGCACATCACGGAGCAGTGCGCGCCGCCGAGAAGACTGAAGAGAAAAACGAATGCAAGGGTGGTTCCGAACTCCACGGGCCCAGGCTAGCAGGGAAGTGCTAAGTCCTCAAAACGCCAAAGAGGCGATCCAAACTCTCCTTCTGCACGGTCCCGCCGGTTCGTTCATACCCCGATTTCCAGTCCCGAATCGTCTCGATGGCGGCCAGATCAATCCTTTGAATCTCAAAACTCAATTTAAGCTTGCGGGCGGGAGGAAGGGAATTCAGCTCATAGATCAGACTGGGAACGGATAAAAACGTGAGCGCGCCCGAGATACTGACCTCGATCGCCTCGCCTTGATCCTTGGACTTCACCTGGATACGGCTCACCTGATACAAGAGAAAGATCAAGGTGAGGGCAAAACCGATTCCAATTCCCCAAAGTAAATTAATGAACACGACCCCCATCAACGTCACCGCGTAAATGAGCCCTTCGCCATGCTCGTGAACCTTGGCGAGTTCCTTCATCTTCACGAGATTCACGCCGGTATGAACCAGCAAGGCCGCGAGCGCCGCAAGAGGAATCAAACGCAAGACTCCGCCGAAAGCGAGGACGAAGACCAAGATCCAGACGGCGTGAAGAATGGCGGAAAGGCGAGTGCGTGCCCCGGCCGAGACGTTCGCGGAACTTCGAACGATAACGCCCGTGACAGGCAACCCCCCAAAAAAACCTGAAACGAGATTGCCGGCTCCCTGAGCCAAAAGTTCTCGATCCAAATTTGCGCGCTTCCCGCTATGGAGACGATCGGTGGCGACGGCGCAGAGCAAAGATTCCGCGCTCGCCACCAAGGCCAGGGTCAATGCCTGGATCAAGAGATCGGTCCAGCTCAGCCCACCCCAGGTCGGAAACGAAGGGAGAGTCAAAAAATCAGACGCGAAGGCAACGCGGGGTAAATCCAGGGAGAGGCCGGCCGCCAGCAAGGTTCCCACGACGACCCCGGGCAAGGCACCGGGAAGCTGCGGGACGCGAGGGCGCACCCAGCGATTCCACCCGATGATCACGGCCAACGTCGTAAGACCGATGGCGACGGCACCCCAGTGAGCGCCCAAAAGATGCTCGGGAAGAAGCCGGAGGTTCGCGATCGCGCTCGAACCGGGGGAAAACCCCAGCAGAACGTGAAACTGCCCCAAGGCAATCAGAATTCCGATGCCGGCCAACATGGCATGGATCACCGAGGGCGAGGCCGCTAAAGTGAGCCGGGCGGCCTTGATCAACCCGAGGAGAACCTGAATGGCTCCGGCCGCCATCGCAATCACTGCGACACTCTCGACTCCAAATTTCTGCACCAATGCGTAGACGATGACCGTCAGCCCGGCGGCCGGGCCGCTGACCTGAAGCGGCGCTCCGCCGAGAAGACCTACCACTATCCCCCCGCATACCGCGGCGATCAGACCGGCGCGTACCGGCACCCCTGAGGCGATCGCGATCCCGAGCGAGAGCGGCAGCGCCACCAAAAAGACCACGAGGGAGGAGAGGATATCCGCAAACACAAACTCACTCTTTTTTTGCTGAGCAGGATTTTTTAGCATCTCAAAATCTTACCGTGATTTTCGCTAACATTCGTTGCCAAAATTCTGACAGGATCTGACCTTTACACTATGAAAGAAAGCATCTCCACGATTCGCCCCGCTTGGGGCATGCGTCACCCAGCAAGCGGACTTCTTCATCTGAGCGGTGCCCTCCTCTCGCTGGCGGGAACGCTGTGGTTGCTGACATGGACCGAGCATCCCGCCGTGGCGCTCGTTTTCGGGGGCAGCATGGCGCTCTTGTATAGCGCCAGCAGCTCGTATCACCTGCTTCAGACGCCCGAACCGATCACGCGCGTGTTGCGGCTACTGGATCACTCGATGATCTACGTGTTCATCGCAGGCTGCTATACGCCCTTTTGCCTGCTCACTGTGCCGCCCTCCCTGGGCGTGCCGTTTCTCGCAGGCGTCTGGGTCTTGGGTCTGCTCGGAGTGGCCATGCGCCTTTTCTACACCGGCAAATCACGGTGGTTGCGCGCGGGTCTCTATCTGGCCATGGGCTGGATGGGAGTGTTCCTCTTTCCGGCGATCTACCGCTCGCTTCCCGCTCCAGGATTTCTAGGGCTCGTCCTCGGAGGCGTCGCCTACTCAACCGGCGCGATCGTCTATGCGCTCAAACGGCCCGACCCTTTTCCGCGGGTCTTCGGCTACCACGAGATCTGGCACCTCTTCGTGCTGGCGGGAAGCGGCTGCCACTTCTGGGCGATCGCCTGGTATGTGATGCGGTAGATTCATATCCAAACAGCTTAAAAAGCGCTCTGATCAAGCGATCTTCTTTCGCTTCTTGTGTTCTTGCCGGGCCTCCCATAGGTCATAGTTGGTTTGGAGTTTAATCCAAAACTCGGCCGAAGTGCCAAAAGCATCAACAAAAGCAAGCGCGGTTTCCGCAGTGACTCCACGCTTCCCGTTGATGATTTCGTTCACCTTCGCAACAGCCGACTCGGCCAACAGGATAGTCGCTTATGAAAAGATACTTGCTGCTGCTTTCTGCATTCCCGATCTGCTCTCAAGCCTCTGCAAGGGAATGGATCACGCCTGATTTCTACCTGGATCATTCGACCGCCGTCGCACCGCTGTATTCGGCGCAGAAAAGTAAATCGCACCCACCGGAGTGTCGCGCAAAAATCGCGGAGGTCATGTGCCTCGTCGATCCGGTGCCGGGCCAGATCGACCCGTCTCTTCCTCGCCCCTGCCTGCAGGGCGGGCAGGCCTACGCTCATCTTTTCGAGGAGCTTTACGACCACTACCCACCTGCGCTGCAAAAAATGTTTTGTTCGCTCAATCGTATCAACATCGAGAAGGAGTTTTTCGGAACGGCTTACGCAGGCCTGACCAAGGATCCAAAGGGCAATGTCAACGGCGCGGCCCTGGGAATTCGAAAATCTGTACTCGATGAGAACCTGGATCTCGCGACCTGGGCTTCATGGAAGGAGCAGCTCTCCTATGGCGGAGTGACCGACTCTTATCGCGTCACGCCAGGCCTGCCCTTGATTCGAACGAATTCGAAGCCGGGTGTGAGCGATTTTCTGTATTTTGTCGTGGCCCACGAGTTTGGCCACCTCTTCGACTTCAGCAACGATCTCAATAAAACCGTCCCATGCCTGAACCCTGGGGACGAATGCGATATGGCGCCCGAAAGCTGGGGGGCCCTATCTTGGCGAACCGACCAGCATCCTCTCACGGAAAACGAGTTTGCAGACCGGACAGGTCTCTGCTTCTACTGGTGCAAGGGCAGCTCGATCGAGCTGCCGAGGATCGCAGCACTCTACGACGAGCTGTTCAACGCAACCCGCTTCATCAGCATCTACGCAACGACGCAACCGTGGGATGATTTCGCGGATAGCTTGGCTTACTTTCTCGCTGCCCGCGAGCTCGGCATGCTGTACGAGGTCGATACTGCGCAGGGCAAGACCTACGACATCATCGCCAAGCTTTCGAGCCCGCACTTCGCCACGAAATACGAATACATCGATCGATTTTTGAAACGGAACGACATTCGTTATCCGTAAGATGGAAGCAGAAAGTGGCGACTACGAACTGTATCCTCGATGACAAACGGCTTCAATATTCTTTCGCATGAGAATCAACAGCAGGGAGAGAGAAACCAGAACCACTGCCGTGGTCCTTGATCCCTCAAACGCCTGCACCCCGCCAGGCCTGGGAAGGGACATGGCTTTCACCCACTGACCACACAGGCTATTCCAGACC
Organism: uncultured Bacteriovoracaceae bacterium; assembly: GCA_964363305.1. Lineage (GTDB taxonomy): Bacteria > Bdellovibrionota > UBA1018 > UBA1018 > UBA1018 > CAYIHX01. Next base: position 9,283 of record CAYIHX010000057.1, read on the forward strand.
CAATGGCATCCAAAAGCGCTAACGAGTCCAAACTTCATGTAAAGGAGTGACAGCAGAAGGCCCGCCACACTGACGCCCAATGCGTGCTGGAGCGTCACTGGGTTTCCAAAGAGCCTTCCAAAAAAATGAAGCACACCAAAGGGGACGCTGCCAGCCACGAGGCCCCAGGTGGGATTCAAATAGGCTGAGGTAAAATGAACGATCCCTCCCCGAAATGCAGTTTCCTCCACGGCAGCAGGAAAAATATTTCCGACAGCATGAAGAAAAAGACCTTCTGAAAGCCGGGAGAAAACAATGGGCTGGTTTTTCGCCCACGAAAACAAGATCCCCGAGCCTAGACTTGCGCCCAGCCCGAAACAAAGGCCCATCGCAAGACCTCGAAATGATCCGAAAGCTGGTCGAGAAATCGATGTTTGACTCGCTAGCCGCCCCAGGCCCTTCAAAAAAAGAAGTGAGAACAGACAGCCTAGGCCGGCGATCAGGAGCACGACAGGAAATGAGGTCCCTAGCGATTTTATCAACACTTCGCACACGATCGTCGACCCCAAGAGAAAACCGACCGAAGAGAGAATCGCTAAAATTCGCATATTAAAAAAACATCGAAAAACCGGATTCAGGCATTAAGGGGAAACTTTCGAGGACCTTTCGGCTTTTTTACCACTTCGAGCAGGCGAGGACGGAGACCGTGTAGACGTGTTCGTCCGAGACGACGGCCGTCCAGGCGCTGGTCTGCGCATCCTTGTTCAGACGCACTCTGACCGTGCCATCACGATCAGAGTACGGAATGAAACTGTATTCGGTGGATGTCCCCTCGTAGGCCATATTTCTCTTCCGTTGCTCGCGAGGATTGTTTCCGTATGCCAGGGTCATCGTTGCATCGGGATCTTCATTCGATACATCAAGAATCAATGATCGAATTCCCAGGCCGTTGGGGCCGTTCTCCGACTCGCAGAAGAAGAGGTCGCCGTCGGATGCAAGAGCGTTTGTGGATAGCAAAAGGGCCAACGTAGCAGAGAGAGAGTATTTCATAAGCTTCGCCTAACAATCAGCCACACCCCGAGCAACCTCTGTGATGCTTTTTCACGATACGATAATACTGAATTGCGACCACCCTGCCTCGCGCAGGACATGATATGACAGTCACGGCCCCGCCCATTCGTGACAAACCCTGCCGTCTATGCAAATCCCCCACAATGACTCCACGGACCCGCAGCCTCTATAGAAACGGGCTAGGCCTAGGAATAGTGCTTCTCATCGGCCTGACCACATGGGCAAATGCATCTGACTGGAAAGCCGAAGTCGACGCCGCCGTACAGACTCAAATCGATGCTGAACGAATCGTGGGCACCGTCATCGGAGTCATTAAAGACGGTGAGATCTGGACGCGCAGCTACGGGCGCCTTAGAACGGACGATCCCTCCCCGCCCTCCCTCGATACGATTTTTGAGCTCGGCTCGGTGACGAAAGTCTTCACCGGCCTTGCTCTCGGGCAGCTCCTCATTGATGGCCGGTTAAGCCTGGATAACCGAATCGAGCAGCACGTCCCGGAATTGACAGGCTTACCCTCAGGGGGGATCACCCTCCGAGAGTTAACGAGCCACACGTCTGGCCTGCCTCGCCTGCCGACAAACCTCGTCCCATCAGACCCGCTCAACCCCTACAAAGACTATCGACTTCCTCACCTCATCGACTTCCTAAGACACTTTCGGTTTGCGCATCCTGGACCCTTTGCCGTTGAATATTCGAATCTTGGGGTGGGGCTTCTTGGATATGCTCTGTCGAAATTCTATGGCGCCGACTACGATCGAATGATTCGCACTCTGATTACGAATCCACTCGAAATGAAAGACACGGGGACTATTCTATCCGCCTCCCAGCTTCAACGGACAGCTCAAGGATATGATTCAACAATGGAAGAGAACCCTCTCTGGGACATGTCTATCCTCGCTGGAGCCGGCAGCATCCGCGCTTCACTGCAAGACATGTTGCGCTTTTTGGCCGCAAACCTAAATCCGGAAACGAGTTCGCTCACGTCGGCCATTCAGCTGAGTCATCAGATTCAGGTAAGCGGCCCGGAAGACACCCTCGGACTGGGCTGGTTCATCGACGGAACAGGCGATCAAACCCGCATTTCACACAACGGACAGACCGGCGGCTTTCATAGCCTGATCGCGTTCAAACCCGCCGAAAAGACCGGTCTGGTCGTTCTTACGAACACGGCCGCGAACATCCCCTGCTTATCGCACGTTGTTTTCGAGACCCCCTGCGAACCCAAGCCAGCGGAGTTCGCCCACACTGAACCCCAACTTCAGAGCTATCTCGGGGAATATGAGTTCGAACCTGGCTTTTCCGTAAAAATCACACGGAAGAGGCTCTTTCTTGTCGCCCAAATGACCAACCAGAGCCGCGTCCGCTTGAACGCGCTTTCTAAAGAAAGGTTCGACTATGGAAACGGCTCAGCTGAGTTCAAATTTTTTGCGGACTCTGCGGGGCTGATCTATCGACTCATAGTGACTCAAAACGGAACGGCCCACACGGCCAACAAAATAGATCGCTTATGAAGAGACTCTTAGATCATCTGAAATCATGTACCTCGTTGATCCGGTACTGGTAGAGACCGGGCCCACTCTATGGCCATCATGAAGGGAACAGCAAGGCTCGTCGGCCTGGGTGGGTGAGCGGCTTTGCAGATCCTTATGCGAATGGATGCGCGGCTCGTGGTTCGCGCGCGGCGAAACCCACCGAACGCGGTGGCGACGAACTGAGCGCGGGCCGCACTGCGCCACGCGACGGCGCGGGTGGGCGTGCACCGCCGTGGCGCAGAGGTCAAGTCAGCCGGAAATTTTTCTTGCGCAGATCATTTTTTCCTTGACGGTGTACCAGCCTGTCGATGAGCAGAGACCGGCACCGCTCCGCGCATGTGCCACTCAGGCGCTCACATTACCCTTTTTCTGCCTTTGAACCGGAGCGGAGACTTTTTTGAAGGTCGGCCCGTTTTGGATTCGCCGGTGAGCCCGCCAGGTGCCCCGAAAAACAGGGTGTATGCATGCGCTCATGAATTTAAAAAAAACCATGATACATCTTTCTGATTCGGAGTTATTGACGGCGACGCGCCAGCTCTGCGCGGAAGAGCGCCGACTGACGATTCAGATTCTCCACCTATTACGCGAAATCGAGGCACGCGCCTTGTTCGCGCACACGCATTCCTCGCTCTTTGATTTCTGCGTGAAAGAGCTTCGTTTCTCGGAAGATCAAGCGCATCGCAGAATCTCCGCCATGCGCCAGCTTCGCGAAGTTCCCGAGCTGGAAGCGCAGGTGGCCTCGGGCGAGATCAAACTGTCGCAGCTCGCCCAGGTGCGCACCTTCGTGCGCGCGGAAAAGAAAGAAACCGGACGAACCGTTTCCCGCGAAGAAGCTCGCAACCTTCTCACCTCGCTCGCCGGGCGATCGACCCGCGAGACCGAGCGGGTTCTTCTAGAGAAATCGCCCGCCTTGGCCGAACGACGAAGAGCCGAAGATCGCATCCGCACCGTGGCGCCAACTTTTTCAGAAGTGCGCTTCACCGCCGATGATGAGCTGCTTGCTCTCATCCAGGAGGCAAAGAGCCTGGTCGCGCACAATGCGGATCTGAATCCGAGCTTGGCCATAATTCTCAAGAAAGCGCTGGCGGTTTGGGTGGGTCAACTGAAGAAAAAGAAGGGACTGGGCGAGAACACCGGGGGGATTCTTCGGGGAGAAGCCCGGGCTGCGAGGGGTTCGAGGTCTGCCCAAGATTCGGACGACGGAGTTCCGCTTCGCGGCACAAAGTCGGGAATCCCCCCCGCGGCGCCGCGTGGCGCGCTGCGGCCCGAGCGGAGTTCTTCGGCACCCGGCTTCGCGACTTCTTCAGAACCGAACAACCCACCGGCCTCCCGAACGCGCTACATCCCCGCGCCCCTTCGGCGCCTGGTCTATGCGCGGGCCCGGGGCCAATGCGAGTTCGACCGGCTCGGCGCGCGATGCGAGTCCCGACACGCGCTCGAGATCCATCACCTCACGCCGTTTGCGCGCGGTGGCTTACACACGGCGGAAAACCTCATCCTCACCTGTCGCACCCATAACGCTGCGGAGGGGCGTTGGGAGTTCGGTTGAGAACCTACAAAGCCGCTCACTCATCCCAGGGGGCGGAAAGACATTCGTTATCCGTGCTCGCGGGCTTCGGGAAGAGCCTGTCACTGCAGAAAATGGAGCGGGCTAAGGGATTCGAACCCTCGACCTCCACGTTGGCAACGTGGCGCTCTAGCCAACTGAGCTAAGCCCGCCCTCACGAGAAGTGACTGAGTTCGAGGGATACTCTGGGCCCGATTTGGAATCAAGCGTTTTGATCCGCAATTTTTTAGCGCTCTTTGCGGTGCCCCAGAGTAGTGGGCCGGGCAGCTTTACAACATACCTCCGCGCGCAGTTTCGCAAGAGAGTGGACGGGACAGAAAGAGACCCCTTGCTCGTACGGGCATCCTGCCCTTGCCCCTGCCCCGGAGCAGGCCATCCTGGCCTGCTCTCGGGGTATCTCGAAGGGATCTCTTTCTGTCCCGTCCACTCTCTTGCGATGTTTGAGCACGGAGGTATGTTGTAAAAAGCGGTTCCGGCCCACTACTCTGGGGCACCGCAAACAGCGCTGGAAAAAATCGCGGTCGCGCCGCAGAATCACGCCAATGAAGATTTATACCAAGAAAGGCGACCGGGGCGAGACCGGCCTCCTCGGCGGCAGCCGGGTTCCGAAAGACCACCAGCGGATCTGCACCTATGGCGTCCTCGACGAGCTCAACGCCTGCCTCGGCCTGATGCTGGCGGAGAATATCCCTGAGGAACCGCTGCGCGCGGAATGGCTGCGAATCCAGGCCGAGCTCTTCCAGCTGGGGGCCGAGCTGGCCACTCCTGCGGGCAAGTCCCCTGGTATCCGCCTCGTCGACGCTGGCCTGATCGAGCAGCTCGAACGCGCGATCGATCAAATGGAGGAGCGACTCACGCCCTTAAAAAGCTTTATCCTGCCCGGAGGATCGCGCCTGGCCGCGCTCGCCCATCTCGCCAGAACAGTCAGCCGCCGAGCCGAACGCGAGCTCGTCACCCTCAGCCATCTGGAAACCATCCGGCGCGAAGCACTCGAGTACATGAACCGCCTCAGCGACTACCTCTTCGTGGCCGCCCGCTACGCCAATCACCTCGCCGGGCACGACGAGACGCCCTGGCACGCGCCATGACGACGGAGACCACCTCCATCGGATCTTGGCCCGGACGGGATCTGCCGCTCGCCCTGGCCCTGCAAGGCCAATTCAGTGTCCCCGCCCTGCCGGAGCTTCCGGAACTCTCGCCTTCTGATTCCCTGCTGGGACAAAAAGAAGGGCTTCCGCCGACGGCACTCTTCGAATGGGTTTCATGGCTCCTTCGAAATGCGCGGCCGCAGGCCAAGCTTCAACGCTGTGGGCCCCTCACCCTGAGTCGAAATACCGAACTGACATGGGAGCAGGCGCAAAACCAGGCGCTTCAAAACGCCCAGGAACTTCTGCTGGCCACCAGTGGCTATCGCGGAAAACTCATCTTGCTCTGGGACGAGCCCTCCTTCGCGGGCGCCTCGGATGTCGCCACGCTCAATTCTTTTCTGCGCCGCGCGCGAGCCGAGCTCAAGATTTCCGTACAAGGGGTGCACTGCTGCGCCAGCCCCCCGGCGACAACGGCGCTTCCCTCGCTCGAATGCTCGATCGTCAGCTTCGACCTCGACTGCTGGGACGAGGCGAGCTGGAAGGCAAATTTGCCGGCCTTGCTTCGCTTCGCGACCCGACCCGGAAACCTGCTCATCCTCGGCACGGCGGGCGCGCCCGCCGCTCAGCTCCGCCTTCGGGATCTCGAATCCACGCCGCTGTGGTTGAGCCCCTCCTGCGGGCTCGCCGGGCGCAGCATCGAGGAGGTGAACGAGATCCTCACGCGCTTGTTGACGCCGGAAATTGACAGACAAACTCCGCCCCTCGACCCACCTCACTCGACACGTAGACGCGCCGCGCGTGGGGGGGGGGGGTGGGGGGGGCGGTGGCCAGGGCGGGCGGGGTGCGGCCC
>CAYIHX010000057.1:15379-22104 GCA_964363305.1 uncultured Bacteriovoracaceae bacterium
CCGTGAACCTGCATGATGTGCTTCACGATCGCCAGGCCGAGCCCCGTGCCCCCCATCTCCCGCGAGCGGCCCTTATCGACCCGATAAAAGCGCTCGAACAGCCGCGGCTGATGCTCCGGAGGAATGCCAGGACCGGTATCCGCGACCCGAAGAATGACGCCTCCTTTTGAGTTTTTCTCCCACTTCACCGAGATTCGCCCGGCGGGCGGCATGTACTTGATCGCGTTTTCGATCAAATTCGTCAGCACCTGCTCGACGCGGCTGGGCTGCGCAAACACCTGCTCGACATCGAAAGACGTCTCGATGTGATGCATCTTCGAGGCACGCAACGGCTCGACCGAGGCCAGTACGCGCTGAGTGAGCTCCCGAACCGAAAGCGCCGACTTCTGCATCTCCGAGCCCGAATCGAGTGAAGAGAGATCCAGCAGATCGCCCACCAGCGCCATGAGCCGATCGACATTTCGACCGATCTTCTCGAGAAACAGGGCCGACTCGGCCCACTCACCCCGCGCGAGATCTCCCCGCAGCGTGTCGGCGAAGCCCTTGATGGAGGTCAGCGGAGTGCGAAGCTCGTGCGAGACATTAGCGACAAAGTCGATCCGGATCTGCTCCGCTCGCTTCAGCTCGGTCACATCGTAAAAAATCCCCACCGCGCCATAAACTTCACCGTCGCGTCGCAGGGGATTGACCGAGAGCCGAAAGGAGCGGGGCGCCTGCGGCTCGGAGCGAGTCGAGAGCTGCACATTCACCTCGCGCTGCCGCCCCAGCTCGAGGCATTTTCGAAAGGCCGTCAGCACCTCGGGCGCCCGAAACAAGTCGGCGAGACTGCGCTTGCCCTCGGCCAGCTCCCGGTCGCCGAAAGAAAGCGCGAAGCGGGAATTGTAGAACAGGGGCTTGCTGACCCGATCCACCGCCACGATCGCGTCCGAGATCGCGCTCATCAACGTCGCCAGCTCCTCGCGCTCCCTTCCCAGCGTCTCCGTCTTGCTTTTCAAATTCCAACGAATCTGATCGAGCGTCGTCTCGAGATCCGACCACTCATTCTCTTCCTCATCCGCCCCCTCAAAGTCCACCTCGGCTTCCTGCCCGCCCAGCGCCTGCCGGGCCTTGACCAGCAGTCGCGCGAGCGGAAACATGAACCGCCTGCCGAGCCAGGCCGAAAAGAGGAGAAAGAGCGCGGCGATGCCCAGGAGAATCAGCGGAAACGAGCGATCGAAGTAAACCAACGCCTCGCGCAGCTGGCCCATCGGAAACGAGATTCGAAGCGTCAGCTTTTTTTCGGGCAGCGCGAGCGCCGCCGTCAGGAAATACCCTGGATCGGGCAGCTCGCGCTCGACCGGAATCGTCGAACAGACGGAGACTCCGGAATCCTGCATGATCGCAAACGTCACGCTACCCGCGGAGTGAGAGGCGCACCAACGGCTGAGATCTCCCCCCAGATCAGAACCCAGGGCCGACAAGGTGGCCTGGGCCTGAAACCCGGCCTGCCGCACGAACCAGGAACGAAAGAGACTTCGAGTCGAGACGCCTGCCACAAAGACCACGGCGATCGTCACCGCCAGCTGCGCGCCGAGAAACCTTCGAAAGAGACGCCACGGAAACCGATGAGAAGGAGACCACTGAACGGTTTTCAAGACAGAACCCGATACCCTACGCCCCGCACGGTCTCGATCAATTCCGCGTGGGCGCCTAATTTTTTGCGCAAGCCAAACACGTGCGTATCGATCGCCCGATCCACCACGCTCACACCCGCGCCTTGCACGCAATCGATCAGACGCTCGCGTGTCAGCACCCGGCCTTTATTCTGTGCCAGGGCCTGCAGCAGCTTGAACTCCGAAGGGGTGAGCGCGATTTCCCTCCCGTCCGCCATGACCTGATAAGACCGAGTATCGATCTTCAACGGACCGAGGGTGAGAATCCCTTCGCTCTCGCTCACGTCAGAAGAAGAGGCCATCGACGAGCGACGAAGAAGGGCTCGCACTCGGGCTAAAAAAATCGGGATCTCAAACGGCTTGGTCACGTAATCATCCGAACCGGCCTCGAGCCCGAGGACGATATCGGCAGCCTCGGTACGCGCCGTCACCATCAAGATCGGCAGACACTGAAGCGCCCCCCCCGCGCGAACGGTCCGCGCGATCTCCAGTCCGTTCGAGCCGGGCAGCATCCAGTCCAACACCAGAAGATCGAAAGAGCCCCCCGTCAGACGCTCCAGTGCCTCCGCGCCGTCGCATACGACCGTCACCTCGTAGCCCTCGCGCTTCAGATGAAGCGCCATCAGATCTTGAATATCCTGCTCGTCCTCGACCACGAGCACGCGAGGACGACTCTTGCCACCGTTCATGCGTTCTCCTCTCTCCGTCCGTGCCGAATATCGCGGCCGCTCGCGGCGAAAATAACGTCTTCGGCGATGTTCGTCGCGTGATCGCCCACTCTTTCGAGATTGCGCGCGATCAGGATCAAATTCATCGCCTGCTCGATATCCGCCGGGCGGACCTTCATCAACGCGATCAGCTCGCGGAAGATCTCATCCTTCAAGGTATCGACCTCGTCATCGGCGAGAAGCACCTCGCGGGCGAGCTTCTCGTCCAAACGAACGAGCGCGTCCAACGATTCCCGAACCATTCGCTGCACGACCTGACCCATTCGAGGCAGGTCGACCAGCGGTTTGATCGGCTCGGACGCGAGGTACCTTTTCGCATTTTGCGCGATGTTGACGGCCTGATCCCCGATCCGCTCCAGATCGCTGTTGATCTTCAAGACCGCGACGACCCACCGAAGATCATTGGCCATCGGCGACTGCCGAGCGAGGAGATTCAGGCAAGCCTCATCGACGGCCACGTGCGACTCGTCGATCTTTTTCTCCAAGTCATGAACCGTCTGCAGGCGGCTTTCGTCGCGTCGAATCAGCGCCTGCGTCGCTTCGTCGATCGCCTTCTCGGCACAGCCGCCCATCTCCAACAGCTGAGCCTTCAACTGCGCGAGCTCCTCATCCAAGTGCCTGGTCATGTTCTCCTCCTCTCTTTCTCATCAGCCGAAACGCCCGGTGATATACTGTTCCGTTCGTCGGTCGATCGGCTTCGTGAATATCCTGGACGTGTCATCGCATTCGATCATTTCCCCGGACAAGAAGAAAGCGGTCCGATCCGAGATTCGGGCCGCCTGCTGCATGTTGTGGGTGACGATCACGACCGTCACCTCCTTCTTCAGCTCGAGCAGAAGCTCCTCGATTTTAGCGGTGGAAACCGGGTCCAGCGCGCTCGTCGGCTCATCCATCAAAATCACCGGAGGACTCACGGCGAGCGCCCGCGCGATACAAAGACGCTGCTGTTGACCTCCCGATAAACTTGTTCCGGGAGCTTTGAGCTTATCCTTCACCTCTCCCCACAAAGCGGCGTGATTCAGACATCGCTCCACCACTTCATCGAGCAGCGATCGCCTGCGCACCCCCGCAAGCCGAAGCCCCACCACGACATTGTCGTAAATCGAAAGGGACGGAAAAGGATTCGGCTTCTGAAAGACCATTCCGATCTTGCGACGCACTGCAACCGGGTCGACGCCCGGGGCATAGATATTTTCTCCGGCCAAAAACACCTCTCCCTTCACCGTCGCGCCCGGAATCTCTTCGTGTAAGCGATTCAACGTCCGGATGAAGGTCGACTTTCCGCAGCCACTGGGGCCGATCAAAGCATTGATCGTATGGGGCATGGCTTGAAGGGAAATGGAACGGAGGGCCTGGTGGTTTCCAAACCAAGCACTCATGTCGCGTGTTTCTAAAATGGGTTTCATCGGGTACTCCGTAAAGCCAGCCGCGTCAGAAGATTCAAAACAAATACGAAAAGAACCAACACCAGGGCGGCGGCCCAAGCCTGGCGGTGCCAATCATCGTAAGGGCTGATGGCGTAGTTATAAATTTGAACCGGAAGAGAGGCCACAGGCTGGTCGAGCCCTCGCGCCCAGAATCGATTACTGAAGGCCGTGAGCAACAAAGGAGCGGTCTCGCCCGCTACGCGCGCCACCGCGAGCATCACGCCCGTCGTGATGCCGCTCGAGGCGCCACGCATCACGATCATGAGCGTGACCTTCCAACGCGGGATGCCCAGCGCGAGCCCCGCCTCACGGATATGAGCGGGAATGAGCTTGAGAATCTCCTCGGTCGTGCGGGTGACGATCGGAACCATGATCACCGCGAGCGCAGCCGCGCCGGCCAGGACCGAAAAGCGCCTCATCGAAACGACCATCAAGCCATAAATAAACAAACCGACGATAATCGAGGGAACGCTCGTCAACACATCCGTGACGAATCGGATCAAGTGAGCGAGTTTTCCACGTCCGTACTCCGCGAGGTAGACCCCGGCGGCGATCCCCCAGGGAATCCCCACCAGGGACGCAAGCCCCAACAGCATCGCCGATCCGAGGAGCGCGTTGGCCATCCCGCCGCCTTCCTCGCCGACGGGTTTGGGAAGCTCAGTGAAAAACGCCCAGTTCACGCCTCCGAACCCCCTCTCCACCACGTAGGCAAATACGCTGACGAGGGGCGTGATCGCCAGAACGGCACAGATGCCGAGAATCCCGTGCATAAAACGATTCGTGTACCTTCGGCGGACGTCTCGCCGCGAGAGTCGATCCAAAAAGGCGGCGTTCACGCGTGCCTCGCCTTCGATCGCTCCAAGCGGCTGAGAATAAATCTCGCGCTGGAGTTCGTGGCGAGCGAAACCAGAAACAAGGCCAGTCCGACCGCAGCCAATGAGGCCAGATGCAGATCGCCTTCCGCTTCGGCATATTCATTCGCGATGACACTGGCCATGGTTTGCGCCGGAGCAAACAATGAGGCTGAAATCTCCGCGCGATTACCGATCACCATGGTCACGGCCATGGTCTCCCCAAACGCCCGTCCCAGCCCAAGAATCACGGCACTCAGAATGCCCGACCGACTGGCGCTCAGCACCGAGACGTTCATCATCTCCCAGCGCGTGGCTCCGAGCGCCAGCGCGGCCTCGCGTTGCCCGGCCGGAATGGCCTGAAATACTTCACGCGTCATTGCCGCGATGGTCGGCGTGATCATGATTCCCAACACGATGCCTGCCGTCAGCATCCCCACCCCATAGTGCGCCCCCTGAAACAACGGCAAGAACCCGAGCGTCTCGCCCAGCAAGGGCTGCACCCGCGCCCGCATCCAGGGTGCGAGCATGAAGATGCCCCACAGGCCGTAAACCACGCTCGGGATGGCGGCCAACATCTCAACGAGAAAACCCACCGTGCGCGAAACCCAGGTCGGCAGCACCTCGGTGAGAAGCAATGACACGCCGACGCTGACCGGCACAGCCATCAGCACGGCCAATAGCGAAGAGATCAGCGTGCCCCAGATGAAAGCCCCCGCGCCAAACTCCTCCGAAACAGGATTCCACTCGGTCGAGAACAGAAAACCGATTCCGAATTTTTTCAGCGCCGGCAGCGAGAGCGTGAACAGGTTGAGCGCAATCATCCCGAGCAGAATCACGATCCCCACGGCAAAGGCCCGCACGAGCCCATGAAAGAGCCGATCGCCCGCGTGGACCTCGCGGCGTCGGACCTTCTTCACGGTCATTGCAGCTGAATCCCTTTCAGGCTCGTCAAGACCTTCTGGGCCAGAGCCTTAGGCAAAGGGGCATAATCCAGAGCCGACGCCTGCGCCTGTCCCTGCGTGAGAGCCCAATTCAGAAGCTGCACGATCTTGGAACCCGTCGCCTGAGGCATCTTGCCGTGGATCAGCAGGTAGGTAAAACCGGCGATCGGATAGGAATCCGCTCCGGAGGCATTAGTGATCGAAACCCGAAAATCAGCGGGAATCGAGCTGAAGGCACCGGCCGCAGCGGCCGTTACGGTCTTCGGGCTTGGCAGGATGGCCTTGCCGGCCGCGTTTTTCATTTTCGCGATGCTGAGTTGGTTTTGCTTCGCGTAGACCAGCTCGACGTAACCGATCGCTCCGGGCGTCTGCTTCACCAATCCCGTCACGCCTTCGTTGCCCTTGCCGCCCAGTCCGGCGGGCCATTTCACGGCCGTCCCTGTTCCGACGCCCGCTTTCCACTCGGCGCTGACCTTCGCTAGATAGTCGACGAAGATGGCCGTAGTGCCGCTGCCGTCCGAGCGATGCGCGACGAGAATCGGAGTCTTCGGCAACGACAAGGTGGGATTCAAGGCAGCGATTCGCGCGTCGCTCCAGGAGGTCACCTTGCCCAGAAAAATATCAGCCAGCGTGACGCCGTCGAGGACGAGCGCATCCTTCGCTTCCGGCAACTGATAAGTCACCACGACCGCCCCGAGGACCATCGGCACATGAAGCACCGGGCCGTCGGCCTTGGCGATCTGCTCATCGCTCATCGGTGCATCAGAGGCACCGAAGTCGACCGTTCGATCGAGAAACTGACGAATACCCGCACCGCTGCCGACCGACTGGTAATTCACTTCAACTTGAGGATCGACCTTGCGGTAATCACTGAACCATTTGGAATAAAGAGGGAATGGGAAGGTCGCCCCGGCACCGTTGATCAGTAGCGATGACGCAGCATGAGAGGGGGACACGAGGAGGAGCGATAGACCGACAATGACAATGCGCATAAAAAAGGTCTCCGAGGGATTTGACCGAAGAACTATCCCACCAGCCGCTGAGCAAGTGTCAGGAATCCGTTAGACTTCCCCGATTCTGCGGTGCCAGGCACCAATAGTTAAGCAAATTAACAAACGGTGCC
>CAYIHX010000058.1:0-21977 GCA_964363305.1 uncultured Bacteriovoracaceae bacterium
GCAGGACATTCGTATTGCTAATGCCTGCGGACATCTTCACTCGCTACCAACACTACCCGAAGCTGGAGAGTAGGGGGTAAGTATTTTGAGTGGGGGAGGACTCGGTCCTTTCAAGCGAGGGTGTATTAGGTCTCCGGTTGGCGGAGCCGTCGTTGCGCTTTTACTCGCACATCTGAATGCATCTTGCGGCAACGTGGTCTCTTTTGAGCGGCGAACCGCTGCTTCCAGCGACGCCACGGAAATCGACGCGTCGGGGCGGGGCTGGTATGCTCCAGAAATCGTCGATCTCGGCGGGATTTCTTCCTCATACACCACCACGGCTCTCGGGTTGCAGCAGGATACCGTGCGCGATTTCGAGCTTCGGGCAAATGATTCATCGGCGATGTTAGCGCTTGCCGCGCGGTCAGACGCGACGACCCTGGCGGTGGTTCGCCGTTATATTCCCTACGCGGAGAGCGGCACCGGTTGGGAGGCGCTCGGCGGAGCCAGCACCTTGATCGATACGGCCTTCGTGCCCTTCTCTGTTTTTCTCGGCTACTCCGCCGACGGCGAGGCGATCGCCGGCTTCTGGGATTCCACCGGTACCGCGCAGAAGACGATCTACATGGACGCCGGAGGAGACTGGCGGGATCCGCGGACGACGGCGGCCGAAGTGAGCCCGTATTCGGGGCTCAGTCTGGGTGTGATTCCCACTTTTGCGGCGGGGGCTCAGTTTCTCTCTCTGCCCAGAACGCAGGCGGAGATTCTCGACGGGGCCGTGCGAAATTGGGATGATCGCCGGTTTCCCTATGGGCGCGCTTTTGCCGCCACCTGGGATCCTTTCGGAAACGCCTACCTCGCGCGCCCCCATCAAGAGGGGACTGAGCACGCGACTCTCTCGCAGCGTTATACCCCGGACTCGGGCTGGTCCGTATTGCAGACGGCGGGCGAGATCGAATCCGGCCTCTATCTCGGATCAACGTTGCAGACCTCGTATGCGCAGGGCGAACTTCTCAACGATGGCTTCGGCGTGACCGTATTGACCCGAACCGAGATTGACTCGCCGGTCGCTTCGAGCGTGAAAGAAGCGAGGATACTCACGCAGTGGATCGTAGGCAATGACGTGATTCAAGGCCCGGAGGACGGCATCTCCGGGACGAACCCCCAGGTTTTTGGGGCTGCTGCTGACGGAGACGGAAATGTACTCGTCGTATTCTATGATCAGATGCCATCGGTCACCTGCAGCACGGATGTCGAGATTGCAGCCGAGCGCTGCGACTATCGACTTTATGCGGCGTTTCGAGGTGCGGACGGCGTCTGGGCGGGGCCGAGCCGAATCGACGTCAACCTCACTCCCACTCTCACGACGTTTTACCAGTCCGAGTATTCAGACAGTGAGGTGGGTAGCGCGAGCGAAGTCCAAGGCGGCGTACCGTTTGCGCGGCCGGGCGTCGCAGCCTTAGGCGGCGGAAAATTTGTTGTTCTCTACTCCGGTACCGATCTTCAAACTCAGGAAGGTTTTACGCGTGTTTTGAGCTTTTCCGCGGGCACGGGTTGGGATTGGGCAAATGAGGCCATGCTCGATTCGCGTTGCTTGATCGGAGACGTTTCGGATTGCGCGGCTGACACCTTGGACCTTTCTTATCGCCCCGTGAACGAGATTTCAGTCGCGTACGACAGGCACGGCGAAGCCTTTTTCGTCCTACAAGAGGTCATCCCCGAGGCCGATCTCACTGATCCGACGGTTCGTCGGCTGGGGTATCGGGGCGTCCGTTACAGTTCGAGCGGTGGCGGCTGGGTGTTGGATTCCTCCGCCGCGGACGTGAAGTTCACCTGGCTCAATTCGTTGCATGGACTGTCGATTCCCGGTTGTCGCATGGCAGCCGCCGTAGCGGGCTACGACCTCCCGAGCTGCAATCGCTGGCCCGCTCAGGCCGCGATCTTTCCGTCGGGCGAAGCGGTGCTGGTGTTCCCGGCGCCCAGCCAGGAACGCGCCTCCGCCGGAAGTTCTCCTTTAACCCCGAGCGATCCCGACTACGAGAACATCGAGCTCTACTCCGTGGGGTATCGCTGATGAGATACGGAACTGGGGTAAATTTCATAGCGGGGTTCGTCGTGGCTTTTCTGAATACCGCGTGCGGTCCGCAGACTTTCACGAGCGAGAAAGGTCTGGTGGCGGGACTCGCGGGGCGCGTGTGGCGCGATCCCGTATCCCTCGAGCCTCTCGCTCCGGGCGGTGTGCCCATCGATCCCGCTGGCCGCACTCATCTGAGTTTTGATATTCAGAGTGTGGGCAATCAAGCGTTGCTCGTCGCCAGTCTCTACGATGACGGGCCGGCGACGGCTGTTTATCGAGTTTATAGCCGAGTCTACCGAGAGGAAGTCGGCTTGGCATCCAGCGGACTCACGAGCGACTTCATCGATCTCGCTTCGAGCGACGACTCGACCGACTCGTTGGGGGGCGTCGGGCTCGCGGCAACTCGTGGAGGCGCGGCGCAACTTTTAGCGCTCGAACTCTCTGGCGGCGCTACCGCGCAGACCCTGGTTCGATACCAAGGGGGAGACTGGGGCTCCTCCTCAGCATTTGCGCCCGGGCTGAACGCCACGGTCCCGGGCGATCTTCGCATGCAGGCCGGGCCATTGATTCGATCGGTCTTCGACGGGCTGGGCCGGGTATTCAGCGCATACGTCGAGACCGGTTCAAACTTGCTGCAACTCGAGAATCGCGCGCTGGGCGGTAGCATTGCTACCAACCTGTCGACCGTGACGGAGTCGACCGGGGGTGTGGCGGACCGGCAGGTGTCGCTTGCCTTCGATGGATTCCTCAATGTCTGTGCCCTTGCGCAGGATTTCGCAGGCGCCGCGACGGTGAGCGCTGAGTGTGTGTCGAGCGTTTCGCCTACGGCGGCGGCGACCTCCATTCCGCTCTCCGCGGGCGGCGAGGGACGCGGGCACGCCATTGCCGGCGGGGACGGTTATCTTGTCGCTGCCTATTTCGCCGCTGATTCGAACGGCGTCATGCAGGTCTACGTAGCCATCACCGATGACGCGACTTTCTCTTCCGCGGCGACGGCCGTGAGCGAAGGAATGCCCTCGGATTTTGCGGTGCTCGGAGATGTTGAAGAAGGCGGCGCGCCTCAGGTGCTCTTTTTGGGCTCAGGTTATTTCATGGTGGCCTGGAGTGCGGCGAGTTCGTCTTCCGCGGCGGTCTACTATTCGGTCGCGGATCTCACAGCCGGCACCTGGTCAGCTCCCGCTCGTGTCTCCAAGGCGATTTCTTTCAGCGGCGAGACGCCGATCGACTCCTTTCATCTTTTCGGGGATGCCCACGGCGGCGCGGGAATCGGCGTCCGATATTTCTCCGCTGTAGGCGGCAGTCGAGATCTCTCCACTCGGAAAATGCTTCTCTCCCGGTATCACCCTTCGATCGGATGGCTCGGCTACGTCGAACGCGGCGTCGGCTGTACACCGACCAGCGCGGCAGAGGTCGCGGGCTGCTCGCATCGGCCCGTGGGCGCCATTCTCGATTCGGGCGCAACGGTCGTGCTGTTTCAAGATCAAGATGAGTCGGGAGTCTACCGGTGGACGGGGGTAGAGTTCAGATGAGCGGTCACCTGGCGAGGTCCTCGAAAGGCGTGCTGAGCCGCAAGTTCCGGGGTAATTTGCTCCCCTACGCCCTCAAAAGGTGCCTTCTCGTCGGGATGCTCGGGGCTGCCCTCAGCGCCTGTAGCGTCGCCGAGTTTGAGCAGCAGACGCCGCTGACCCTCTCTGAGTTGGCCAAAAAGTCTTGGCAGCCCGCGGTTTTCCTCGAGCAGGACGTCTACAGTCCCGCGACCTACGCATTGAGTACGGCGCCCCGAACGCTCAACGGCTTCGATATCGCCGTGGCCGGAGATCGAGCCCACCTGGCCTTGTCGCTGTACGATGCCTCGACCGAGCGCTTCGAGGGGTTTGTGCGAACCTACCGGGACGGCACGGGCTGGCTCACCGGGAGTCCCGGCTTTCAGCGCGTCGCCACGTCCGCGAGCGCTTCGATCTACGGGTTCGGGGCGCCTTGGATCGCCGCGAACGAGGGAGGCCGAATGGTCGCGGGATTTTGGAATGCAACAGACGATTCGACACAATCGCTGGCGGTTTCGCGTCGGGCGAACCGCTGGGGTCAGGCTGCGCTCTCGACTCTCCTCGAAGGCGTCACGGCATGCCACGTCGGTTACGGCACGTCGAGCGGTGGGGTGCTCGAGCTGGACGCCACCCTCGGCTTCGGAAACGGCACGTCCGCCTATTACTCCTCAGAGGGACGAGTCTATCTCTTTTACGCGAGCGAACAGACCGGGAACCTCAAGCTTGAAGTGATTGAGCCTGCGGCGACGGTCGATAATTCAGTCGATTTTTCGACCTTGGGAAGCATTTCAGACGGAGGAGGAAATCTCTTTCGGCACGTCGAAAGCGTCGCCGATGGGAATGGGTTGCTCTGTTTTCTCTTTGAGGGGGCCTCGTCGCTCGGCACGCGCAGCGTTCAATCGCGATGCCTGGATCTGACCGAGGGCGGAGGGTTCTCGATTTCGCCCGATCCGGACATGCCGGAAGACCCGGACCTCGTCTCGGATGACGTGACGAAGGGGTTTGCGGTGGCGAGCGATGAAGCTGGCACGCTTGTCACCCTTCAGTACGAGTCGACCACGGACGGATATGAACCCACTTACTCCGTGTTTCGCGATTCCGTCTGGGACTCTTTGGCGGGTCTGGTCGACTCCGTGAATGCGGATCTCGACACACCCGCCGACAGCACGCTTTATTCCGAGGCGCGTCCGGCGATCACGCACCTGCGCGACCAGTACTTCATCGGGGTCTGGGTGAGGATCGATCCGAGCACGGGCGAGGAGCAGGTGCTGACTTCGGTCTACAGCCTGGACAGCGATACGTGGTCGACGGCCATCGCTTTGGTCGAGAGAGTCTATGAGAACCGGCCGAGCATCGAGAACCTGACGTTGATCAGCAATCATGGCGGCGACGTGGTGCTGGCCGTGAGATTCGTGGCGACGGAAGACACGACCGTGACCGGCGTGACCGCCGCGGACAGTGCGCAGGACCTTCGCCGTACGTTGGCGTTTCGCTATCAGGCTGAGCTCGGTTGGCTCTCCGGGCAGTCGCTTGGTCAGGGCTGCACCCCGAAAGTCACGGGCCTGCCGGCCGATGCCTCGCGGATCGGGGAGTGCACGTTGCCCGCGAAGGCCGTGCTTCTCCCCTCTGGCAACGCGCTCGTCGTGTTTCAGGATCAAGACGCCTCAGGTCGCACCCGGCCGGCGGCGGCTGAGTTCCGGTAGAGTTCTGCCGACCCACGCTGCGTCCACGCCGCGAAAATCCGGGATTTGCGAATCCGCCGCAGCGAGCGACTCACCGAAGGGGTTCGAGTAGGTGACGGCCACGACGTTGAGACCTGCGGCGCGTCCGGCCGCAATTCCCGCCGCCGAATCCTCGAAGACGAGGCCCCTCTTCGGCTCGATCCCTAGGCTTGCGATCGCCTGGAGATACCCGTCCGGTGCCGGCTTGCTGCGCAGGTAATCCTCTGCGCCGTAAATCACCTGAAAGAGCGAACGCACTCCGATTTGATCGAGGGCGAAAAGAATCTCGCGGCGATGGGACCCGCTGACCAGCCCCAGCGGGAATTCACTCGCGATCGATCGAATGGCGTCAATGACTCCTGGTATGACTTTCAGCTCTTTGGCGATGGCCTCGCGGTAGCGCTCCAGCATGATGTGCTCGGCCTCTGCCCGTTTGACCGGAATGGCGAACTTCTCGAACATGAGGTCAAATCCCACCTCCCAGGTTCGACCGCTGACGAGGCCGCGCATGGCGGGATCCAGGGCGATGCCCCATTCCGCCAAGGTATTTTCAATCACGTCGGCCGCCTGGCCTTCCGTATCGACAATGGTTCCGTCGAGGTCAAAGATGACCGCCTGTGCCTTCTTCACTTTTTTTGAATCCGTTCAAGGATGTCTTTGAGGAGATTGAGGAATACCGCCTTATTGGTGTCGTCGATCCGGGAAAATTTGATGCCGAAATAGCGGCGCAGGTTCTTGGTCGAGGGGATGAGTTCATCCGAGACTCGACAGATCAGCCCTTCCATTTCCACCTTGTGAGGGAACCATCCGCGGGGTTCCAGCATGAGATCGATTCGGTCGCCAGGGCTGAGGTCGACGGCCTGCTGGTTTTCTGTCGAGAGCAGCACGCCATTCGGACTGAGGTTGCCGACCTCGAATACGATCGGATCCCCGGTCGCCTCGACCGTTCGGCCGCGCTTGGATCGCCGGGTCTGTGGAATCCCCAGTGCGCGAAGGGGAAAGGTCTGAACCTGCTCATTCGAGGGGATGCGAGGATACTTTCTGACGTAATCGGTGGGGTAGAAACCCCCTTTGCGGATCAGCTCCTCGAGGGTTTTCGTCACGTCCGGCGGAAGGTGAAAGCGCAGGCCCATGTAGTCGGAGTACAGGGTTTTTTCCCGCAGGATGTGCGCGGGCGCCGTGAAGCTGAAAGGCTGGGGGAGCGCCGGGATGCGAACCTGGACGCGGATCTCCTTGCCGAAATGGGCGAAAGGGTCCAGTGGCGCCCAGGAGAGTCCCGTTACACCGAAGACGGAAATGCTCTGGTGGATGAACTCTAGGGTGTGACCGTCGATGGTGAAAGTGAGATGTCCCCGGATAAACACAGGGAATATCATGGAGTACTCTCGAGGGAGGTCGCAATGGCGAACTGCAAGGCGCCCGCCCGCTTTGCGGTATCCATGACTTGAATCGCGGAACCGAGGAAGGCCTGGCGGTCTCCCTCGAGAATGACGGTTCGCGACGTCGTTTTTGCCAACGCGCCTTTGAGGCGGGCCTCGAGCTCGGCAAAGTTTCCCCGCGGTAGAGTCTGGCCGTTCACCTGCATCTGGCCTTCAGCCAGCAGGGTGACGATCACGCCCTCAGGTTGGGCTTCGGTCGACGACGAGCGGGCCTGGGGAAGATTGACCTCCATTCCCATCTGGGACATCACCGAACTCGTCACCATGAAAATGATGAGGAGCACGAGGAAGACGTCTACCAGTGGCGTGATATTGATCTCGGCGACGATTTCGCCGCTCGCCTCCTCGGAGTCAGTTCGCATGGCCATCGAGCAGCTCCGCCCATTCCTCGACGTGCAGACGAATCAGCAGAATCCATCGGCTCCATTGCACCTGAAACGCGTTGAATGCCACGACCGCTACGATCGCCACCACGATACCGGATGCCGTGGCGATCAGCGATTCCGAGATTCCCCCGGCGACGACGGTAAACCCTCCCGAGCCCGTTTTCGCCATCTCACCGAACGAGCGCAAGATGCCGATGACGGTCCCAAACAAGCCGATAAAAGGCGCCGAAGAGGCGATCGTGCCGAGAATCCAGAGAAATTTGCGAAGTTCTTGGTTCGTCCACTGGCGGCGGCGGTCTAACGCGTCCTTCCAGGTGGCTTGAACTCTGGAATCACGAGATTCCAGGCGACTCAAGGCGAACGCGAGGAGCTGCGCCGTGGGAAGGTCGGGTTTCCGTTGGCAGAGGTCTTTTACCGGGTCGGTATCGCCCCGCAAAAGATGATTCATCGCTTCCAAATGAAAGGCATTCAGCCGGGCCGACAGGGATCGAAATCGCCAAATCCGCTCCAGAAGAACCGCCCAGACGGCCAAAGAGCAGAGGATGAGAGGCCACATGATAAATCCGCCGGCCTGAAGGTATCCCCAGAATCCATCGGGAGTGGAATGGTTGGCCATAGTTCTGTTGACGCTAGTGGCGCTCCAGATCAAAGTCAACGCCATGGTAAAGACAATCGGAATCCTCATCCTAGGGGGCGTGGCTTTGACCGGGCTCTCTTGTTCCAGTCGTTCGAGTCCCCCGATCACCCCGTCGGCCAAACTTTTAAAAATAGATCTCGGAAAAATTCGAAGCCTGACGCTTTCGAAAGATGATTCCGTGGCCGGAGATGCCTGGGTTGCTCGGCTTCATGCCAATCAGAAGGGCGAGTGGGAGCTTCTCTCCGGGCCTCACGGGGAAAGCCTGCTCGATCGGCGGGCCGATTCCAACTGGGTCACGCATTTTCTGGATACGCTTCAGACCCTTCAGGCCGAGGGACGGGCACCGCGAGGCACGCTCGCCTCTTATGGTCTCCACCGACCCATTTTTAGAGTAAACTGGCGGGAGACTGGAAACGAAAAAGAGAGTGAACTGCGGATCGGAGGTGAAGACGGGCCGGGTGGAACCGTTTTCGCGCAGGTTGATGATCAGGAAGATGTGCTGCTGCTGCGAGGCGCCGCCATTCGCATGCTAGCGAGCTTGACCGAATTCAAAGTGATCCGCGCGCGTCGCCTTCTGACCTTCATGCTCGACGAAATGGACGAAGTTTTGATCGAAGTGGCCGGAGCCCGAAAAAAATATTACCAACGCCAAGGTGAGTTCTGGGCAGACGCAAAGAATCGGCGTTACCGAGGGCTCGACCAGGAGCGGATTCAGCTGGCCTTCGCGGCGCTCGAGCACCTTCGGATCGAGACCTTCCCCGATATCGAGGAGTCCCCGATCTCTTCCGGGCTTTCCGCCCCTGCCCGCGACCTTGGCTCAAAAGGGCTTCAGGCCGGACAGGTTCGGATCCGTTTCCGTGACCGAAACGGCGTCGCCACCCTGCTGGCCTTTGAGCGCAAAAAAGGGAAAAGAATAGCGACCCTGTCCAGTCGTCCGGAATCCTCATTCATCCTATTTGATGAAGCCGAAAAATGGGTCGCTCAGCTGGCTCGCTTACCCTGAGTGTTTTTTGTAAGCGGTCTCGAGCTTTTCTTTAAGGATTTGCGCAGTGAAAGGTTTTACGACGTAATTGCTCACGCCGGCCTTCACCGCTTCGACGACCTGATGCTGTTCCGCTTCGGCGGTAACCAGAACAAAAGGAAGTTTGACAAATCGGGCGTCGGCCCGAACTTTTTTGAGGAGCTCCAGTCCCGATAGGTTGGGCATATTCCAGTCGCTAATCACTAGGCCGATCGGCGGGTTAGCGGCTTCGAGTGCCGCCCAGCCGAGGGCGCCGTCCGCAGCCTCCGTAAGATCCGTGAAGCCGATCTCTTTTACGCATTTTCCGACGAGCTTTCTCATGGTCATCATGTCGTCAATTACTAGAACACGTGTTTTCAGGTCGAACATGGTCTGGCCTCCTGCCATTTTAGGTGTGCCTCCAGTATTGGGCAAAATTCGTGACCATACAATTCAATTTCGTGTGGCGGAATTTCTCGACCCCCTTCACAATCACTAGATATGTCGATGTTCGATCTTTCCGTGAACAGTGGATACACCGTCGTAACCTGCCCCTATGAAATGACGGCTGCCGCCGGCAAGGACCTCGAGGGGCTCGTCCAGCAGTGGATAAAAAACCCGGTAAAATGCTATGTTTTCGATTTCAAGGATGTGACTGTCATCAGTCCGGTGGTATTCAAGTCGTTTGTGCTTCTACAGCGAGTATTGAAGGGAACCCAGGGAACCTTGATCTCCGTGGGAGTCAGCAAGGAGGTTCTTCGTCAACTTGCGTCCGCCGGAATGGAGACGATCTTTAATGTGAAAACTTCGTTAAGTCAGGGTTTGGCGCAGGCGGGAATTCAGGTGAAAGCGGACAAGGCGGCGACG
Source organism: uncultured Bacteriovoracaceae bacterium (assembly GCA_964363305.1). GTDB lineage: Bacteria > Bdellovibrionota > UBA1018 > UBA1018 > UBA1018 > CAYIHX01. Next base: position 9,651 of record CAYIHX010000058.1, read on the forward strand.
CTTGACGTGAACTTCATCAATCCGTTTCTCGGGTCGACGCGAAATGCCATTGAGATGCAGGCGAGTTGCAAGGTTGAGCTGGGTAAGCCTCGGCTGAAGAAATCCGGCGAGGTTTTGAATGCCGATATCGCGGGGGTCATCAGCCTGACTTCTAGTGCGTTCACCGGTTCGATCGCGCTCTGTTTTCCGGCTCAGACTTTTTTGGGAATTTACGGTGCAATGTTGGGTGAGACTCCAACCGAAATCACTGAAGAAAGTCAGGATGCTGCCGGCGAGCTGTTGAATATTATTTTCGGGCAAGCCAAAGCGGTCCTGAATGATACGAAAGGGTACAGCATTCAGAAGGCGATCCCGACGGTGGTACGGGGCCAGGCCCTTCAGGTGCATCACATGAGTCGCGAGGTCGCCGTGATTCTTCCTTTCACCTGTGATTACGGTGCGTTTCATATCGAAATCAGCATTAATCCTAGCTAGCCCTTTTAAACTGCCCCCTTTGAGGAGATTCCGCGCTTCGTGAGAAGGGCCTTCACGAGTTCGCGCTTGTCGCCCTGGATTTCAATCACCCCATCCCTCCCGTCCATCAGGTAGGTTCCGCCCGAGCCGCACTTCTTTTTCAGCTCGGTCGTGAGTTCCTTGAGAAAAAGCTCGTTCTTGGGCAGCCGGTCGATCACGGTGACCGTCTTGCCTCCTCGTCCCTGTTTTTCCATTCGAAGCACCGCTACGAAGCGGTAGCCTTTCGGGTCGACCTCGGCGGGGCAAGTACACTCGGAGAGCACTTCCTTGCATCGGGGGCACTTTTGATTCAGAACGGGGTCGGTCGAATAGACTAATCGTGTGTTTTTGTTCATGGAATGAGCTTCCTATCCACAAGGGGGCGAGGCGTTAAGTTCATTGTATTACCGCTCTGCAGCAGGTAAGGAGGCGCAACATGATTAGTACCTCCGGGGTTAGCCTCAGCTACGGTAGCCATAAATTATTTGATGACGTGAATATCAAGTTTATTCCTGGAAATTGCTACGGCCTGATTGGGGCCAACGGCGCCGGGAAGTCGACTTTTCTCAAGATTCTCACCAACGAGAATTCCGCGTACAAGGGGTCGGTATCGGTGACCCCGGGTGAGCGCATCTCCTTCCTCCGGCAGGATCATTTTCGGTTCGCCGAAGAAACCGTTTTGAAGACCGTGATTTTGGGGCAGCCGACTCTGAGCGAGGTGATCGCGCGGAAGGAAGCTCTCTATTCAAAAGCCGACTTTTCCGAGGCGGATGGCGAACTTGCGGGTGAGCTCGAGGGCCAGTTTGCCGAGCTGCGCGGTTGGGAAGCCGAGAGTGACGCAGGCGTGTTGCTTGCCGGGTTGGGAATTGGTACCGCGCTGCACGACAAGAAGATGAGCGAGATCCGCGATGTCGAGAAGGTCAAGGTGCTGCTGGCTCAGGCGCTCTTTGGTCAACCTGACATTCTTCTTTTGGATGAGCCGACCAATCATCTGGATATTCCAGCCATCCGTTGGCTGGAAGAGTTTCTATTCAACTTTGATAAGACGGCCATCGTCGTGTCCCATGATCGGCATTTTCTGAACCAGGTCTGCACCCACATGGCCGACATCGACTATGGGAAGATTCAGCTCTATACGGGGAACTACGACTTCTGGCTCGAATCGAGTCAGTTGGCCCTGAAGCAGTCGCAGGAGAAGAACCGAAAGCAGGAAGACAAGGCGGAAGAACTTCGCTCGTTCATTGCCCGCTTCAGCGCCAACGCATCGAAGGCGCGCCAGGCGACCTCGCGTCGCCGCCAGCTGGAGAAGCTGACCATCGACGATATCAAGCCTTCGTCGAGAAAATATCCTTACGTTTTGTTCCGACCGGAGCGCGAACTCGGTGACCAGATTCTGCGGGTCGAGAACCTTTCCAAGAGTTTGAACGGTGTGAAGGTGCTGGATCGTGTGAGTTTCACGCTCCGCAAAGGCACGAAAGCGGTTTTTGTGGCCGAGAATGAGATCGCCATCACGACCTTGTTTCAGATTCTCGCCGAAGAGCTGCAGGCCGATGAGGGCCGAATCGCCTGGGGAACGACTACCTCGCGCGCCTATTTCCCGAAAGACAATGCGCCTTTTTTTGACGGATCCGATCATTCGCTCATCGACTGGCTCCGCCAGTATTCCCCGGATCAGAACGAGAATTTCGTGCGAGGGTTTCTGGGACGGATGCTTTTCTCCGGCGAAGAAGCGATGAAAAAGACTTCGGTGCTATCGGGAGGAGAGCGCGTACGTTGCATGCTCTCGCGGATGATGTTGAGCGGTTCAAACATCTTGTTGCTCGATGGGCCGACGAATCATCTCGATTTGGAATCGATTACGTCCGTTAATAATGCCTTAATTCAGTTTCCCGGGACCGTGCTCTTCTCGTCCCACGATCAACAGTTCATCCAGACCGTCGCCAATCGAGTGATCGAGCTCGGGGCTTCTGGAGTGAGCGACTTCGATCGTCCTTATGAAGAGTACCTTCAACAGAAATTGAGACCCGCTTTCCAATGAGTACCTTTAAAGACCTTTTTCTTATCGAACCGATCCTCCGCACCGTTGCGGCCGAGGGATACACCTCACCCACGCCCATTCAGCTGCAGGCGATCCCCAAAGTGCTTGCGGGCCACGATTTGCTGGCTGTCGCGCAAACTGGAACGGGTAAGACGGCGGCGTTTGCGCTGCCGATCCTTCAGCTTCTCGCCAAGAACCCCCCTTCGGTCGGGGTCCGGGGCATTCGTGTTCTCATCCTGACCCCGACGCGTGAGCTCGCCACTCAGATCGCCGAGAGTTTTAACACCTATGGAAAAGGGCTGAACACCCGCAGTACGGTGATTTTTGGAGGCGTCGGGCAGAACCCACAGGTTCAGGCCATTCGCCGCGGTGTTGATGTCGTGGTGGCGACTCCGGGTCGTCTGCTCGATTTGATGGATCAGCGGTTGATTCGCTTTGATCAGCTCGAGATCTTCGTCCTCGACGAAGCGGATCGAATGCTCGACATGGGCTTCATCCATGATGTGCGCCAGATCATTCGCGCGCTTCCGCAGCGGCGGCAAACCCTCTTCTTCTCCGCGACCATGCCGCCTGAGATCGTCCAGCTCTCGCGGGCCATTCTGCACAATCCCGAGCGCGTTGAAGTCACCCCGGTGGCGAGCACGGTGGAGAAGATCGCGCAGTCCGTGGTTCAGGTACCCATGAATCTGAAGACGGCGCTGCTCATTCGGATTCTGCAGGACCCGGCGGTCTATCGGTCCATCGTTTTTACGCGGACGAAGCGCGATGCGAATCGGGTGTCTGAATCACTCGAGGCGGCGGGCGTCGGTGCCGCGGCGATTCACGGAAACAAGTCGCAGGGGGCTCGAGAACGAGCCCTGGACGGAGTGAAGTCGGGCAAGGTGCGTGTGCTTGTGGCGACTGATATTGCCGCCCGTGGGATCGATATCGATGGGATCACGCACGTCTTCAACTACGATATCCCGAATATCCCAGAGAGTTATGTCCACCGGATCGGGCGGACGGCTCGTGCCGGCGCCGCCGGGGTGGCTATTTCGTTCTGTGCTCCGGAAGAGCGCCAGTTTCTGGGTGACATAGAACGGCTCATTCGCCTCCGGGTACCGATGATGGCGCTGCCCGAGGGGCTTACGCCAGAGGCGCGGAAACGAGGCGGCGGCGCTCATCCGCCTGCAGCGCGCGGCGGGCGTCCGCATCGCCAACAGGATCATCGAGGCGCACCGCGAGGCGGCGGTGCACCCTCACCGAAGTCCTTTGGCAGTCGTAACTCGAGGCCAGGAACTCCGCGCGGCTAATTTTTTTTCATGAACTTCCTCTGTGGGGCCTCGATCGTCGCGCGATCGCAGGGCTGACAGAGGAGGACTTGCATCGAGTCCCAGTTGAACCAATTGCTGTCTTTCTTTTTGAAGACTTTTCGGCAGTGAAAACACCGAAATTCATTTTTTCCAACCGGAGTAGTGGAGATTTCTTTCATGAGACTCGCTTTCTAGGAATGGGGAAGAGTTAAAACGAGAAGGGGATCCCGCCGGTACCGACGGAATCCCCTTTTTAAAAGCCGGAGCAAAACATTCGCTTAGTAGCGACGTCCGCCGCCGCCACCACCAGCACCGCCGAAGCCGCGGGTGTTTTCACGAGGAGCCATAGGCTTCGCTTCGTTGACGGTGAGCGCGCGTCCGTCATAATCGGCGCCATTGAACTTGCTGATCACGTCCGCCGCTTCAGCGTCGCTGGACATTTCGACAAAGCCGAAACCCTTGCTACGGCCGGTGTCACGGTCGACGATGATCTTTGCGGATTGAACCGTTCCGCACTGTGCGAAAGTATCAGCAAGAATTTGATCGGTTGCGGAATACGGAAGATTGCCAACGTAAAGTTTCTTACCCATAGAACCTCCTAAAGGCTTGGGGCCACTCAAGAGGATATGGGCACCATGCCCGCAGACTCGAAAAGAGGCGAATAAAACACTAACGCCACGACCTTATCATCCTTTTATGTACAGTGCCAGGGACCGATTGTTAAATTCGCTCATCAATTAACGTGGGGTGAGGCAGCACGAACCAGTTTAAGGACTTTTTCTTCGTCGACCGTATCGACCCCAGAAAATTCACCGCTGGTAGTTCGATGCTTCACGATCGATTTTTGAATGATCGCGATGAGGGCGGGGGCGCTGATCTCGGGATAGAGCAGGATGGCTTTCTTGATGACGGCACCAATGGAGGGGGTTTTTAGCTGGGTGGTGGGTTTCATTTGTCGGCTCTCATACGAAAATCTGATGCTATGTGTCAAGTTACTTGCTAGGGGGCTGTATGTCCTTTTTGAGTTTTTCTGATTTACCGCTCTGCACCCCTCTTCTCCGAGTCGTGGAGGAGGTCGGGTTCCGGGCGCCCACACCCATCCAGGCGCAAGCCATTCCAGCCCTTCTTCAGGGTCATGATTTCATTGGCCAAGCCCAGACGGGAAGCGGCAAGACGGCGGCTTTTGCCCTCCCGCTCCTTCAGCAGATTCGCCTTGATGAGCAGGGCATTCAGGGGCTCATCCTTTGCCCGACGCGAGAGCTGTGCACCCAGGTGGCGCGCCAGATTCGTCAGCTCGGGCGCCATTTTCCGGGTCTGCAGGTTCTCATTCTGTCGGGGGGGCAGCCTGTGTTTCCCCAACTTCGTGCCCTCGAAAAAGGGGTTCACATCGTTGTTGGGACGCCTGGCCGCGTGTTGGATCACCTGAATCGTGGCACTCTGGTGCTGAGCTCCGCTCGGATGCTGATCTTGGATGAAGCTGATCGCATGCTCGATATGGGTTTTGAAGAGGACATGGAGTCGATCCTGTCGCGGACGCCTAGTTCGCGGCAGACGGTTTTCTTTTCCGCGACGTTTCCTCGCACGATCGACGAATTGAGTCGTCGTTATCAGCGCGCGCCTGTTCGTGTGACGATCGAGAGCGAGCAGAAAAACCTGCCGACGATTCGGCAGCTCGCTGTGTTAGTGAAGCCGGAAGGGAAACTGAGGGCTTTGCTGTTGGCGCTGAAACGCCATCCTCATGAGTCGGCGATGATTTTCTGTAATCTCAAGGTGACCGTGGGGGAACTCTCTCGTTTTCTTTCTAGCGCCGGCGTGAGCTGCGCGGGTTTGCATGGAGATCTCGATCAGCGAGAGCGCGATCAAATCATGGCCCGCTTTCGCAACCAGAGCGTGCGAATCCTGATCGCGACTGACGTGGCCGCTCGAGGTATTGATGTCGAAAATCTCGACCTGGTCGTGAACTACGATCTGCCCGCCCAGTCTGAAATTTATGTGCATCGCATCGGACGTACCGGCCGCGCCGGCAAGAGCGGGATTGCCCTTTCCTTTTTTACCGAAAAAGAAAGAAGGAAGCTGACGGAACTCGAAGAGCTGACGCAAGGCAAGATCACCGTGGAGACCGCTCCTGAGGGGGCGCGTTCTGAAGAGGACGTGGAAGGCCTCGTCGTCGGGTTGCGGCGAGATCCAAAGATGGAGACGCTTTATATTTCGGGCGGACGGAAGGACAAAGTTCGTCCTGGAGATATTCTCGGCGCCCTGACTGGGGAGGCCGGAGGGTTGGCCGCGCAGCATATTGGAAAAATTGAGATCCACGATCGTTTTTCGTATGTGGCGATCTCCAAAGAGATGGCTATGCAGGCGCAGATCAGTTTGAGTAAAGGGCGCATTAAAGGCCGCAATTTCAGGGTAGGGTGGGCGAAATAATATGTCGGATACGTTGGAATGCATCTCGTGTCGTAAGTTGAAGGCTAATCTTTCCTGCGGGATCTGCGAGGAGCCGGTGTGCCGTCAATGCGCTGAATTTCTTGATGCAGGAACCTTTCCTTTTTTGGCCGTGGTCCCCGAGAAATTAAAACATCCCTACTATTGTCCTCGGTGCTTTGACGCCGAGGTTGCTCCGGTGCGTGAGCAGTATGAGCAAAAGGTCGCGGAGGCGCGGGGCGTCTATGTTTTCTTTGTCACGCAGAAGAGAGCGATTCCGCTCATTGCGAAGGCAAAGAACGTGGTGCGGGTCGAGGGCTGCTCGGATCGCAATGAAACGATTCTTCGTTTGGGGTTCCTGGCGGCTGAGCAATCCTTCAATGCCCTGGTGCAGGTCGAGGTGACGTCCGAAAAAGTGAGAAATGCCGGCTATCAGACTTCGGCCTGGAAGGGTGTCGGTCTGCCTGCGAAGGTTGATCCGCTGAAGATCGATCGAGAGTACGCGCGGGATCAGCTTTTCGAATAGACGCGGCTAGACTTCGCAGACGGCGATTTTCAACGGAGGTTTTCCGTCGAAAGAGGGAAAGTCTTCTTCCGGCGGAAGAATTTCGACCGAGCGCAGAGGTCTTCCCGCTTTGTTGGCGCAGCGTCTGAGCTGATCGATCCAGGTTTCGAGGTCTACGCTCGCGACGTGATTGGTCGCGAGGATGCGACCGCCCCGTGGCTTCGCGATGAGCACGGCGGGCTTGAACAGGCTCGCGTAGTCGCCTTCGACGTCGATCGCTCCAAACGGGCCGCGCGCCCAGGCCGGCGGGTCGAGCACGACAAAGTCAAACGTGCGTGCGTCCAGTTTTTTAGGGGGCTTGACCTTTCCTCGTCGACCACCGGCGGGGAGGCCCGCGAGCTGACGCATCGTGGGGAGGCAGTCCTCCTGTAGGGTGAGAAAACGTGCGGGGCTCACATGGTTGAGGTCGGCGTTTCGGCGGCCGATCTCGAGGTTGGAAGCGGCAAAGTCGACGTTCCAGACCTCTTTGGCGCCGGCACGGGCGGCGGTGAGGCCGACGCTGCAGGTGTAGGAGAACAGGTTAAGCAGGGTTTTGCCTTCCGCCTCGTTTCGGATGAAGCGCCTTCCGGCCCGCAGGTCAAGATAGAGCCAGGGATCAAGGCCCTCATGGCGTGCGCGGATGAAGTAACGGTTTTCGAACTCGATTCCCTCGCGTTCGGTGAGTGCCTGGGCCGTGGGTTCGTGCCATTTCGCGAATGGCTCCTTCGCTGATTTACCTCGATGGTTGTAAGCAAAATCGAATTCGAACGGCAAACGACCCCGAAGGTCGTTCTCCCACCGCGTAATTTCCTCGGGGGCGAGCGCGTCCCGAAAAGTCTGCACGAGCACGAGAGATCCGTAACGGTCAATGGTGAGGCCTGGCGCGCCCTCGGCGACTCCGTGAAAAAGGCGATAGCAGTTCGTCTTTTCGGAGTTCATGCGCTCAAAAAAAGAGGCGCGTCGGGAGAGGGCTTGCTCAAGAATCATGAGTGCTGCGGTCTCGCGATCCGGCGATGAATGAAAGCTCTTTTAAGCCCATCGTGATTTTATGCAGAAAAGAGGGATGATGGGGGATGTGAACAAAACGTGGGTGCTTTTCCCAGACGGACTTCAGCTTTCGGTCGATCTCGACCGCCTGGGCCATGGTCTCCGTCCGAATGGGATTGCCTCCCTCGATGGACATTCCGCCGACGGCCGCGGTCTCGAAAAAAATCACCGCATCATAACGCGCGTACTCCGCTTCGAGGGTGGTCCCCATGCTTTTAAGAAAGCCTTCGATCGAATTCGGCCAGTAAGCGGCTCCATCCAGGGTGCCGCGGTCGCAGAGGAGAATTCGGTCTCTGAAATGAGTTTCCTGCACTTCTTCCAGACGTTGTTGGACCTGGTAGATGGCGAGCTGGGTCCGCTTTTTGACGTCGATGTCGGTCGAGCGAGGAAAGCCGCCCGAATAGAGTATGGTCGCGGATTCCGGAACGACGACGACTCTCTCTCCGAGCTCACGGCGAAAAAGATCCGCGGCGGTGGTTTTTCCTCCGCCTGGACCTCCGGTCAGTACGATACGACAGCAGTTCATGAGAGAGGATCCTAGCGTCTTGTCACCGGGCTCGCAATACGGGACCAGGGCCTCCCACGATAACACGTGCACGGCCCTCCATCGGTAGGCTGACTTCGCGGGTACGGAGGCCGAGGCTCTGTGCAAGTTCAGTGAGGTGGCGCATCCAGGGCCTGTAGGGCATCGAGTTGTCGCTGCAGCAGGGCACGACCGCAAAGGCGATGCCGTGCGCGGCCGCATATTCGATAATGATTCGCGTGGCGCCGTCCGCGTGCATTCCGACGACGAGGTCGGCCTGGCAGGGTTCCGTCAGGCGGAATTCTCGCTCCGCGAAGGGGACGTCGAGGTGCTTATGGCGAAGATCGAAGGTGAGGCAGTCTCGGCCGCGCGCGGTCAGTGCTTCGTTGAGTTTCCCCATCCCTCCCGCGACATCGAAGACTCGCCGAGCCAGGGGGAACTCTTGGATCAGAAAATCGGCGAATTGGTCGAAACGTCGTTTGTCGGCCATGAGGCGCCGACCCTACGCAATCCCAGTCAAAAGTTCAAAAGAACTTATGCTAAGAGAGGGCATGGCTCAGCTGCCCCGCGGAATTGCTCCCGACCTGCTGCTTTCGCAGGTGAAAAACACCATGCCCTATCTTTTTGCGGAGGAGCCAGGCGCCACCCTCGCCAAGGGGTTTCCGCCAGCGGAAATCCTCCGTGAGTATGCACGGAACTTGCCGGAAGAGCTGACGCATTTTGAGTACTTCCGGCTTTGCCTGTCGGCACATTACCTGACGTGCGCGACGCCCGTTCCCACGGATGTCGATAACCAGATTCGTTTGAAGCTGTGGCCCAAGGCTCTTCCTCTGGAGACGGCACTCCAGATGGCGGCGTGGGTACTGGAAAGCCGGCACTGGCCCTTCACGCGGGTATCCGGGCGGTATACAACCGGTGCCACGGGCACGCCCGCCGAGAAGGAGGTACTCAGCGGTCACCTGGGCGAATGGTTCACGGTCTCTTGCGGCGCTTACTGTGCCCTACGCCAGTATTCCGCGCCGGAAGCGGAGGCGCAACGACGCGCGCTTTTGGAGGCGATCCGTGACGAGGTGAATCGGCACTCCGAGATTTTCGGTTCGCTTTGGCGGGCTGAGGAGGGATTGCTCTGTCTTCAGACCTCCGCTAACTTGGCCCATAATTTCGGAGATCTCGATCGCGTGATGGATATGTGGAACTTGTCGATCGATGATCCGCTCCGCCTGGAGTGTTACAAACTGACCGCGACGCCGCTCGATCCGAACGGAAAGTTGCGCCATCTGGGACGGCTCTGGGTAGCGGGCGAACTCTACAAGGCGATCATTGACGGGAGTTCGATGGCTTTCGAAAATCATCGGCACTTTGCTTTGCGAAAGCCCAAGTGCCTTCGTGCGCAACAGGAGTTTTTGATTTCGAATGGTCCATTTTTTGACCAATGGGGCAAAACGGTGGCGTTACGTTTGAAGAGTGAAACGGGAGCGCCCTCGGAACAGACGCACGAGGTGGTCGAAGCATTGAAGCATGGCTGGCAACGCCTTCCGAAGACCATCGGCTATGGGCGAGCCTTGAGGGGAATGCTGGAGGTTCATCCGAATCTCGCGCTGGATGGCCCGGAGAGGGCCCACGCGTCAAGAGCGGTACTCGATACGGATCAGCGGCGTTTTGAGGATAAATGGGCGGCAAAGGCCATTGAGCTGCTGGACGATATTCCTTCGCGGGCCTAGCGCTTCAGGGCGTCGACGATCGTGAACTTCGTGTTCTTCGCGACGACGGTTGAGTTGCCGAAGGTCTGCTTGAGAATCGCCGGGTAGTGCAGATGGCTGTTGCCGACGATTCGGAGGCGGCCTCCGGGGCAGAGCGCGCGGCGAGCATCAATGAACATCTGCCGCGCGATCGAGTCACTGACCGTGGTGCCCTGATGAAAGGGTGGGTTGCAGAGCACGAGATCGAGTGAGTTCTCCGGCTCCTCCTCGCAGCTGTGGGCCCAGCGAAAGGTTACATCCGTTTTTTCTGAAAAAAACCGGGCAAAATTGGCTTGCGCGCTTAAGACGGCCATTTGCGACTCATCGGTAAAGAGGAGCCGAGAGGAAGGATTGAGCTGCTGGGCGCGGATACCGACGATCCCATTGCCGCAGCCGAGGTCGAGGATGCGCGGATATTCGCCTTGCGGAAGGTGTTCAAGTAAGAAGCGCGTCCCGATGTCGAGCCGATCTCGGCTAAACAGATTGGAATGATGGAGAAAGGGGTGCTCGAAGCCATCGAGTCGGTGGTGGCTGGGGTAGGGAGAAGGCGGTTGTTCGACTTCGACCTCGGCTTGAGAGAAGATGAGGCGGGCCTTCTTCTTCGCCAAGCTGGTCGTAGTGGGGCCGACGATCCGGTTGAGCAGCTCAAAGCTTCCCGTCGAAAGATGTTTGATCATTGAGGCGCAGATGATCCGGGTCTGGGGCGTCAGCACGTGCCGCCGGAGCTGAAATAGCTGGTCTTCAAAGAAGGCGAGGTTTTTCGGAATTCGCAGGAGCACGAGATCGAAGCGGCCTTTGACTTCGTCGAGAACGGAAATGGGTCGGAGAGTTTGGTCGCTATTGAGGAGAATCGAGCGGTAACTCAAGTAGGAATCGGTGTAGCTGACTGGGCGGAGCTCCGCGAGACCGCAAGAGAGGGCGCCGAACGCATCGTTCAAGATGAGGACTCTCGGGTTCGGAAGCTCGAGGTTGCCCACGTACTGAAGGAGGAGCTCGTCCGCGCTGTCCCATGCCTGCAGGAGTTCGCGTTTGCGGAGCGGATAGCGCTTCAGCTCCGCGAGTGGCAAGCTCAGGTGTTTTGGCTCATTTCCCATAGTGCATTCACGGTTTTCCAATTTCGAGTCGTTGCTTCTACGGAGAGAGTCTTTTCGATTGTCTGGTTTGATAGCTTTGTTTCGCCATAGCCGCCGGGGCAATAGAGATAAATTCGATCGGCGATGCAGCAGAGCTCGTCTTTTCCGGCAGGGAGCGCTTCGAGTTTCGCGACGAGCGCTTGATTGGGTTTCGAAGCGAGAAAGGTGACGTGTAGTTTTGAGGGGTCAATGTTTGACCTCTTCAGAAATGGGTTCTTATTCAGAACGTCTTTGAGGCGATCGGTCTTGAGAGTCAGGACGGGCACCTCGAACTTGAATTGCTTGAGAATCGCGCTTTTTACTCGATCCGAGAAGGCCTTCACCCCAGCCTCGGGAGAACTGAATTCAAAAAGGACATTCCCGCTTTGAATATAGGTTCGCACCCGTTCTGCTCCCCGGTCTTCGTAGATCTTTCGCAGAGCATCCATCTTCAGGGATTTCCCTCCGACGTTGATCCCTCTAAGGAGTGAGAGGTATGAGGTCATGCGCGTGGGAGCGAAATTCCGGCCGCAGCGGCGACTTTTTTTAAGTCCGCCCATGCGTCTTTTTTCGCCTCGGGATTGCGCAGCAGATAGGCCGGGTGGAGCGTCAGCATGAGTTTCGTTCCTCGGTACTCCTGAAATTCTCCGCGTTCAGCTACGATGTGGACCTCGCGCTTCAGCATTCCCTGGGCCGCTGTTTTTCCGAGTGCAACGATCACCTCCGGTTGGAGCGATGCCAGTTGGCGGTCGAGAAAGGAGCGACAGGCTTCCATCTCGTCCAGCTCGGGCTCACGATTGCCAGGAGGATGGCATTTGACGGTGTTCAGCAGGTACACCTGCTCGCGCTGCAGTCCAATTGCCGCGATCATTTTGTCGAGCAGCTGACCAGCGGGTCCCACAAAGGGTCGTCCTTGCTCGTCTTCTGTTGTTCCTGGGCCCTCACCTATGAAGAGGATCTTCGTGTTGATATCGCCCTCGCCAAACACCGTGTTTTTGCGTTGTTCGCAGAGGCGGCATCGGGTGCAGTTTTGAACTTCGGTTCGGAGTTGTTCCAGCGCGGCCTGACGGGAGTTTTGCGGGGGAGGGGTGGCGAGGGGAGGGGGCGCGACGGCTCTTC
>CAYIHX010000059.1:0-21728 GCA_964363305.1 uncultured Bacteriovoracaceae bacterium
AGGGCTTCAGGGAGGGGGGGGCGTTTTCGTTTTTCTTCAATCGGCAAGAAGGGGAAGGTGCTGGTGCCGCCCTCGGTGATGACTTCCGGCGGCGCGCCGAGAATTCTCATGAGTTCGGTTTCTGATGTTTTCTGCGCGTTTTCCGCCGAGATGAGGGCGATCTCGGCTCGCTGGTACTGGGTCTTGAAGCGGAGGTAATCGCGGCGGGTGCGCATTCCCTGGCGGTATTGGGATTCGACTGTTCGAAGCTGAGTTTGAAGCAAGGTGACTTGTTTGCCGCGAATCTCGGTGAGTCGGGTGTTCAATGAATAGGTATAGAACTCGTGAGCGACGTCGAGGGTGAGGCGCGAGCGCACTTTTTCGAACTCGATCTCGGCCCGCGTTTCCTGCAATCGGGCTAGACTGAAATTCCAAAAGCTCTGGCCGTTATCATAAAGATTCTCGGTCACGCCGAGAGTGGCGGTACCGTAGGTCTGGTCGGGCAGCGAGGTGAGGCTGGGGGAGTTGTTTAGACCGGAGCGGGCGGTGAAGTCGAGGGAGGGGAAGAAGCGGGCGAGGGCATTTTTCCTGGAGCGCTCTTGAATCTGGACCTCGAGCCGGGCGACGTCGATGGCCGGGGCGTGCTCGACCGCATATTCGATGGCCTTCTTCAGGTCGTAGACGGGGCGGGTTGAGGGCTCCGCGGCAAAGCTGATGAGGGCAAAAAAGATCAGCATGAGGTGTCGCACCTTCGCGCCTGGGGTAGGTGGGGGTCAAATGAAAAGGACGTATCTCTGAGTCAGAGATACGTCCTTTACAGAAAGAGGATAGAGCGCCGAGTGGGGTTAGATCCCTGGTCGGCTGACGCCGCGGGCTCGCACCGCTGCTCGTGATTCTTCGCTCGCGCGCAGGTTGGCTCGGGCGTTTGCCGAGGTGGCCGCGATTTGAGCGCGGGTCTCAGCCTTCACGAGCGCAGGGAATTGCGCGGTGAAGACGTTGACGACCTTGCCGTGTCCGTTGCGTACGGCCCAGCTCATCAGCTGACCGTTCGGTGCCACACCAAATTTCGGTGCGGTTTCACGCAGCTCGCGCAGCGTAAGGGCGGCCGGGGAGGTCGAGCTCGCCGCAGCGGCCCAAGGGCAGTTATCGACGTAGCCATCGTTGTAGCCTTGAGCCCAGCCGGCATAGATACCCCCGCTTCCGCCGATGATGCTGCCATCCGCGTCAGAAGCGATCAGCTCGCCGTAACCGTAGTCGAGATCGGCGTAGCCGCTTTCCTCGTTGACGGCGTAGTTGGCCGCGTATGCGTTGTTGTATCCCGTGGCGTAACCGGCTGCATCACCTGCCGAGACCGCTGGGGAGTAATTTGCGTTATAGCAGTTGGTGTAGTTGGTTTGCTCACCGACTTGCCGCCCGTCGGCCAAGCCTTGGGCTCGGCCGGCGTTATAGCCTGCCGCGATACCGACGTCGAAGCCCGCAGATGCTCCCGACAGCTCGCCCACGGTGTAGGCCGCTTGATAGGGGCCATTCGCGGCCGTTCCCGCGGTCAAGCCCAGATTGTACTGCGTGGCTCGATAGGTGGCGCTATAGCCCTGGTTGTAACAGGCCGTCTGGTCGGCCGCAGTGGCGCCGCCGGTGAGGCAAGCCGTTGCGCCGTCGTCGTAACCGGGCATGTATCCATCGGTGTAACCGTCCGTGTAGCCGGTCGCAGTGCCGGCCGCGAAACCGTCGTTCGCGCCGTCGATGCCCCCGTTGTTTTCGCCTCGATCCTGGCCGATCACGAAGCCATCATCGTAGCCATCGAGGCTGCCGTTGGCGGCGCCGTTGTTGCAAACCGCTGGGTCGCTGAGGCCGGCGAGTTGCCCTTCGGTATACGCGCCTGGGTAGGCGGCATTATAGCCTGCGGGGCTGGAGTATCCATTGGAGTAGCCGACTGGGTAGCCAGCCTCATAGCCTTGGGCTTCACCTTGGGCGGGGGTCAGGGCTTGGCCGACCTGGTAGCCGCGGGTGTAGTCTTGATTCATTTGGGCGGTGGCGGCATCGGCGCCTCGGTTAAAGTCAGGTCGAAGTTCAGGGCTGGTGCAGTCGGGGCTGTTGTCGCAGGCCGTGACCAGCGAAGAGAGGGCGGCGAGAACAGCGACGGAGGCGGCGAGGGAGGAGCGGCGCCAGTAGCGATCCAGGGAGTCGTTGGTTTGGGGGAGCATGGTGGGGATTTCCAATTCTGCCACTGTTCGTGCCGTGGCCGCGCGGGTTTCACATCGGGGGCCCACTAACGCATCTGACGCATTGAGTCAACAATGGCGGCGACCTGCAATACGGGGAATACGTTCCGGGAGGCTTAGCGACTGCGTACGTTCAAATTTGATTTGTACATAAATAAAACCTATACTTCTATTTATGCGCACAGATAAAGGTGCTGGTTTTCAACGGGAATTAAATGTTTTAAGTTTAAAAAGCTCCGTTTTTCTTCTCGGCCCTCGAATGACTGGAAAGACAACCCTTCTGGAGTCCCTGACAGCGCATCATCGGGTTGATCTTTTAGACCTAGAAGCAGAGACACGATATCGAACCCAGCCAGAAATTCTTTGGGAGGAGCTGAACAAACTCCAACCGAACTCCACGGTAATCATCGACGAAATTCAGAAGATTCCGGAGCTTCTCAATACGGTGCAGCGTGGGATTGATAAGCTCAAATTGCGATTCATACTTTCAGGCTCGAGCGCGAGAAAACTCAGGAGAAGCGGGGCCAACCTTTTAGGGGGAAGGGCCATCGATTTGCGGATTTTTCCTCTCACATTACAGGAGATCAGTGGTCGCCTGGGACTCAAAGAGGTCTTGCGTTGGGGTTCCTTGCCTCGCATCGCGACTCTTCTTGAAACAAACGATGTGGCAGAGGTAGTCGCAATACTGCGGACCTATCAATCGCTTTATATTCAACAAGAGATTCAAATCGAAGCTCTTGTGAGAAACCTCGCTGCGTTCCAGCGATTTCTCCAAATTGCCGCTGCCTGCCACGGTCAGATGATTGAATACTCCACGATCGCTCGCGATTGCGGGGTTTCAGCCCCGACGGTTAAAGAATATTTTCAGATTCTGGAGGATTCTTTGGTGGCTAATCTCCTGTGGCCCTACGACCGCAGTGAGCGCAAGAAAGCTCGGCCCAAATTCTATTTCTTCGATAATGGGGTTGTTCGCGCGATTCAAGGTCGACTGACTGCCGAACCGAGCCCAGAAGAGTTGGGCCATCTTTTCGAGGGCTGGTTCGTGCAAGAAGCGCGACGTATTCTGCATTATCAAAGTAAAGAACATGAACTCGCCCTGTGGCGGAAAGATCGGCACGAAATCGATTTGCTTTTTACGAGATCTGGTAAACCCGTGCTCGCCATGGAACTCAAATCAGGTCAACACATCCGCAAAGAGCCGAGTGAAGATGCCTTTAAGGCAGTTTTCCCCACGGTACCCCTGGTGATCGTGTCATTGAAAGACCGGCACAATCGAAAAACCGAAGAAGGCAGGGAGATCCTCACCGTCTCCTCCGCCCTTGAGATGATCAAGGCGCTTTAGAGTCACCACTGGCAAGGAGGAAGACCTACAAACGTGTCCTCACTAACCGGAAACCCACGCTATCAAAATGTTGGGATGGGTTAGCGAGGCAGCGCCGCGAGTACCGATACGTGAAAGGATACTCGATCCCTTGAATGCGCGGTTTTCCGAACCTTCAACCCAAGCCGGCTTCCCGTCCATGGAACCCGATAAAGTATTCATTTCTATACAAACATGCTTTGCAGGTGAAAATTTTTCGTCTAAATTGAGTGTATGAAGACTCACAATCGTTTCGTGTCGAGTATGATCGCTGTCCTCCTTGCTGGTTCGGTGCTCTCCGCTTGTGGGCTGGAGACGGGTAGTTATACTTGCGATCGTACAACGGTTTCTGACGATAACACCTGTGTGTATTACCCTTCGGCGGTTCGGACATCAGTCGTAGCGGTTTGCTCAACGGGCACCGTAGCGAGTGGAGATACCTGTTCCTCCACGAATCGCGTAGGTCGGTGCGAATATACTGCTTCTGGATCGACGACCACGACACACTATTATACGACCGCCAATTCTGTGGCTTCCGCGCAGGCAGGTTGTACCCTCATCAACGGTACGTTCACGGCCAACTAGTCGGTCACGATCGTCTGCTTGGCACACGCGAGGCGGTTGAGTTTACATCCCTCAGAGCAACGAACCCTGCAACGAGAAGAAGAGATCGGTGGAGCCGCCGCGGGCTCGGTCAAAGCCATGATGAAGGTCGAGCCTCCAGCGGATCGGCGAGTTTGCCTCCTTCAGTGTTTAGCGCTAAAGTCGCATTTGGATAGGGAGGCGAAATGAAACCACGGCTCTACATTGACACATCAGTTATTGGTGGATGCTTGGATGAAGAATTTGCCGAAGACTCAATCCGACTCGTAAACGCCGCAAAGGACGGTAAGGCGACCTTTGTGATTAGCGATACGGTTTACGAGGAAGTGATGAAAGCCCCGCAGGAAGTTCGTGATGTTTTAAGTGCAATCCCAAACGAGGCGATTGAGACGCTGATGGAAACGGCGGCCATTGCCGAGCTTCGAGATGCTTACTTGGCAGCGAAAATTCTTAACGCGAAGTCGAGAAATGATGCCATCCATGTTGCGTATGCGACGATTGCTCGCGTGGACGCGATTGTTTCTTGGAATTTTAAGCACATTGTCCGGTTTGATAAAATCAAGGCATTCAACCAGGTTAATTTTCAAAATGGCTATGGAGTACTTCAGATCGTTTCCCCGAAGGAGGTTTTATTCGATGAGTGAGAAAAAAAAGACGTTTGATTGCGTCGAAATGAAAAACAAAATTCAGGAACAAATTTATGAAAAAACCAAGCATATGACTTGGGAAGAGGAACGCGAATATCGTCGTAAGCAAATAGAAACCGGACCATTTGCTGAAAAATGGAAAGCAATTCAAGACCGTCAAGCGCGTAAATCTAGAAAAGTAGGCTGATTGGCGCCTCCCGCTCCATCACCTCAGAGCAACGAACCCTGCAACGAGAAGAAGAGATCGGTGGAGCCGCCGCGGGCCCGGTCAAAGCCATGATGAAGGTCGAGCCCCCAGCGGATCGGCGAGTTCAGGAAGAGGAGGGTGTTGAGCCGCAGGCCGATCCCGGCGGCAGGGAAGAGCTGAAGCGTTTCACCCCAGGCCGATTGGCTGATCCCGTTTTCGACGAAAGCCTGGGCCCACAGGTTTTCCGCGAAGACGGGCTGAGTCCCGAGACCCTCGAAAATTCGGAGCAGCGGAAAGCGAAGGTCGATCGCCGGGACCAGTGCCCAGGGCGTGGCACTGAACAGTCCCTGGTGCCCGCGCACGGTGACTTGAGTGAGCGAGGCTCCCGACACGCCGCTGAGACCGTTGCCACGACCGAGGAGGAATACGTTTTTCCCTTGAAAGCCAGAAGGCGCGAACTGAGAGGTGATGGAGCCGCCGAGAGAGGGACTGAGCACCCAGAAAGCGCCGAGCCGGAGATTTTCCTCCCAGGTGGCAAGGCCCTTGACGGAGAGGTTGCCCTCTTCCGAGTAGATCCGGCTGCCGAGAACGATGCTGCGACCTGCGATCGAGTAGATCGCGAGATCGGGTGTATTGGAGGCACGGTAGGAGAGCAGTGCCGTGAGGCGTGGGATGTAGGTCGAGACTTCGTCAGGGAGGCCGGGAGAGGAGAGAAAGTCCTGTTGTCCGCTGATGGAAAGACTGGGCGTGAGGGAAGACCAGGTGAAGCGAATCGGCAGAGAGGCCGTCACCGAGGCCGCCCGGTTTCGGATGGTGTCGATCCCATTGGTCGCTAAAACGCGATCGGAGTAGTCGAGGCCGAATGCCGGACCGAGTCCGCGGTATTCGTAGTGGGCGCTGCCCTCGAGCGTGCGGCTAAAAGTACGATAACCGAGATCGACCTGGTAGAGGTGGAAGTCGAGCGTATCGAAGCCGATGGCGGCGGCGCCTAGGTAGGACTGAAATCCGTTCACGGTTCCGTAGGAAACCTCGAGAGCGGGCGACCAGATTCGGGGAGCCAAGGAGCGCAGCGGGTTGTAGGCGGAGGACTCCCTGGTTTCGTGTTGAGCTTGGTTCGCGGAGAGCGAGTCGATGGGAGGAGCAGTCTCCGCTGAGACCTGAACGCTCTTGCTCGGTACGGGACTTTTAAGAAGCGCGATGCGGGCGATATCCCAGCCGTCGGTGGAGAGGATGCTTCCGAACAGCGTTCCGTCCGGCGCGAAGGAGGGATACCAGAGTCCGGTGGCGATGTTGCTGACCTGCTCGGAGGTCCCGTTGTCGCGGAGGTGAAAGAGGTTCTCAACCCCGGATTTCGATGACACATGATAGAGCTGTCCATTGGGATGGAACGCAGGAAAAACGTTTCGCGCTCCATCGTCGATGAGGACTTTTGTTTTTCGTGTGGAGAGGTCGAGCTCGAGCAGCTCCTCGCCCTGCTTTCCGCGCTTCAGCACGGAGAAGACAATACGTTTGGAGTCCTTCGAAAATTTCGGCGTGCCGACGCGATCGAGCGGCTCGGGACGGAAGAGAATTTCGTGCGCACCCAGGCGGGGACCGTCCGGGCCCAGCTCGAGAGGCGCGACGGCCAGGGAATTTCCGCCTTGGTCGGCGATCGTGAACGCTACGAGGTGCCCGTCGCTGGACACGTCTGGATCTTTCGCGCGGAGGCGACTCGTCAAGCGTCCTGATTTTCCCGAAGGAATTTCACGGTAGTGGAGGTCGCTCCAGGAGTTGTAAATCTGACTTTGTTCGAGCTGACTGTAGACGAGAACATTCGAGCCCGGGATGAAGGCCATGCTCACCCCGTACAGCTTATCGTCCAGGCGTTGAGTGGCGCCGGTCTTGAGTTCAATGATTCGGAGTCCGGGGCGTTCCTCCGCGTTTCGTTTGCTGTAGGCAAGCCACTGTCCGTCCGGCGAAACCGTGGCTCCCCAGGAGGAGAACCCCTCCTCCGTGAGCCGTTCGTACTGAGTGAGTGACTGCGAACGGATCTTGTCGAGTTGCTTTTCCATCCGTTCGCGCGTGTCGACGATGAACTCGCCCCAGTAGTCGTACCAGCTTTTCGAAGTGAGGTTTTCGAGATTTCCGTTGATGAAGAACGGGATTCGGCCGCCAGACCGCCAGGACAGCAGTCCGAGCGCGTCGTCGCCGTCCCGGATGGAGTTCTCGCCATCGGCGGTTTGAGTTTCCTTGCCGTCCTTCTGCTTGAGGTGAGAATCCTGGGCGACCTGATTCATCAGCTGGTAGCCGAACAGATACCGGGTCTCGCCGCCCGGAAACCAAGGGTAAGAGCCGTTGACACGATCGAGCGTGAGCCAGGAACGTTCGCCCAGCTGTCGTTCCGCCACTGCGGCGCGGAGAACTCCTTCCCAGTAAGGGCTGCGGCCTCTTCCCGCGTGGGTATATCGGGTTTCAACATAGACCGCTAAACCTTCGATCATCCACGCCGGCCAGAGCGTGTTGGGGAGCATCACGTCGCCCAAAATAAAGCGAAACGGGGAGTAGAAACTCCGCGTGACATCCAGGTTGATGAAGTGAGTGAGCTCATGCCAGACGAGGAGTCGAATCCAATCATCCGTGAATGAGGTGGCGAATTGGACGTCCGGCGGAATGGGATAGAGCGAGATCCCAAAGCGCGCGAACGGCGTCGATGAGCCGTTCGCGGCGTCGCTGTTGTCGAGAACCATGACGTTGATTCGCCAAAAGGGGGTCCAGTAGAGGCGCTCCGTGAGAACCCCCCAGGCTTCTTCGAGATAGTCCGTTGCCACCTGTGCGAACTTTTCCTGCTCGCTTGGGTAGTTCACCAGAAAGTGTTTCGATTCAATGGTTCGCCAATCACGAAAAGGCGACACGCCCAGGGAGTCGCCGACGTAGCCCGCGTGCGCGGAACCCCATGAGAAGGTCAGGGCGCAGGCGGCGAACAAGCCCGTCTTAGTGAGCTTGGTAAGGTGCGACGGCTTCAATTCTTCCATGAGCTTGTGTCGAGGTGATGACCTCGGTCCCTTCCTGTGCTTGGGTTTTTCGAACCAGGGCGAGTCCAACGAAGCCATTCGGAGTTCGCGCCACCGAGGTGAGCTTTCCGATGGGGGTTCCATCCTTTGCTCGGAGTTCAGAATTTCTGGGTGGTGTCGCCCCTTCTCCTGAAAGACGGACGAGCCGACGGGCCGGCGCGCCGAGGGCGATGATTTTCTCGATTACTTCTTGGCCGGGGTAGCAACCCTTGTTCGGGGCGATGGCTTCTGGAATTCCTATTTCAAGGGGGGAGACGTCGCTTGAAATCTCGTGGCCCGGGCTGGGGCGAACCTGTTGAATCCTCAGCTGCTCAAGGGCTTCGGGGTCAGTGAGGAGGGTCGCGCTCGGGGCGTTGAGCGCCAGCCAGGCTCGGATCGAGTCTTCGTTTCCGATCAGGTGAGCCATGGGTTGACCGTAGTCGCGGTCCCCGTAAGCGAGCAATGTGAAGCTTTCTCCGACTTGGGATTCCCCGGGGACGTCCTTCGATACCCAGATGGCCGTCATGCTTCGGGGGAGCGCGGCCGTGGTGATTTTTTCAGAGAACGTGTAGCGCTCGATTAAAGCCATGAAGTCTGAAACATCGGAAACTTCGAGGATGAAACGGGTGTCTGCTACGCACAGGATGTGAAAGAAGGCTTCGATACGCCCTTGGGCCGTGAGAAAACATCCAGGTCGCGCCTCTCCTGGTTTGAGCGAGTGGAGGTTGACGGTGGTCAGGCGATGCAGAAAATCGCGAGCGTCGGGACCTTGAATCTCGACCCCACCGAAAGCCTGTGAAAAATACAGGGAGTTCATGAGCTGACAGCGTACTTGGCGGGGTTGGCTCAAGCAAGGCGGCATTGCGCGAGGGGCCCTGAGGCGCTACGGGACGTTGTATTCACCCGACGCCGTTTGTCTCATCATCATTTTCAGATCTTTGTTTTCAAGCTGAGGCTGGTCGGTGCGGAGCGAAATGGTGGGCTTGATCTTGCCAGGGCCGGAAATCTGGACGCTGTAGGGATTGGGGGCTACGGGAAAAGTGGTTCCCACGACCAGTGGGCCTTGTTCGGAGTTTTTGTTGGTGTCGAACTGATACGGCAGGCCGACGGAGGCTCGCATCTTCATGCAGGGACGCGTGGCTGAGCCGCAGGTTGCCGGATTCGTCGTGAGGTTATTGCCCCCTTGCGAGCCAGAGTAGAACGGCCCGGCGGCAGAGAGGAGGCGACTTCCCGCGGGGGGCGGTGATTCGGTGCGCACGCGCGAGTTGTTTTGGCGGATGCCGCAGGCGGCACCCAGGAGGAGGGTCAGCGCGAGGAGCCCGATGCGTGGCGGGGTTCCGATGGGCCTAATGGAAGAGACGGGGTTCCTCGACGTCATTCTTTCCATTGTAGAGTCATTGCCGCCAGGAACGCGAGTGGGTCAATCGTGACACGGCCTCGGGCTTGGGTTAACCTCGACGGATATGAATTTGAGTTTGATTTTGATGGTGGTCAGCGGACTGGCCTGGGTGGGTTGTAGTCCAAAATCGACCGGCGACGGAGCGCGGCGGGAAAGTGCCGGAGTGGTCCATTTGGCGACCTGGTCGAACTATATCTCCGCGGAGATGCTGGCGGATTTTGCCCGGGAGACGGGCATCCAGGTGAAGGTTTCCAACTATTCGTCGAACGAGGAGCTGCTCGCGAAATTGCAGGCCGGTGCATCGGGTTACGACGTGGCGGTGCCTTCCGATTATATGGTTTTTGCGATGATTCAGCTCGGCCTTTTGCTCCCGCTGGATGCCGCGAAGATGCCGAGTCGTAAGGGGATTGATCCCCGGTTCATGGGACAGCGCTATGATCCGGAGAACAAATTTTCTATCCCTTACGATTGGGGTACCACCGGTTTAGCGGTGAATCGGACGCTCTTTGCTGGGCGCCTGAAGAGTTGGAAGGATCTCTTTTCGCAGGAGGCGCTCAAGGGGAAGTTTACCTTGCTCGATGATGTCCGGGAGTCGATGGGGGCCGCGCTGAAGTACCAGGGGCGAAGCCTGAATACCAAAGACGAGGCACAAATCGCGGAGGCCAAGAAGTTTCTGCTGTCGATCAAGTCGGCAGTGAAGGCGTTTACTTCAGAGCCACTGGTTCCGCTGGTGGACGGCGAAGTGGCTGTGGCTCATGTGTACATGAGTGATGCTTTGCAGGCCGCTCGTAAAACGGGGGGGAAAATCGAGTACGTGATTCCAGAAGAGGGCGCGACGCTCTGGGTCGACAATCTCGTGATCCCCAAGGGAGCGGTCAATGTGGAGGGAGCGCATCGGCTGATGGAGTACCTGCTGCGGCCGAAGAACGCGGCGGCGACGGTGACAGCGGTTCTGGTGGCGCCGACGGTTTTGGGCGTGGCGTCGTTTCTCTCGCCCGAGCTGCGCGCGAATCCGTTTTTGTTTCCCGGGACCCACCAGCGAGCGGGGTTGGAAATGATGGAAGACCTCGGTGAGGCCCTGAGAATGTACGATCGGGCCTGGACGGAAGTGAAGGCCGCTTCGAACTGAAAACGGGGCATGGAGAAACGTTGACAGCCGGTGGTTGCTGACGAAGATTGAGGTGAATCACTAACTCTTGAATGGAGATGGAAAATGAAAAATCTGTCGTTTGTAACAGCGATTTTTGTCTTGGGAGCTTTGTCCTCGGGCTGCGGAGCCAGTACGGGCGAAAAAATGTCGAAGATGATCTCGGCCATCACCGGGGCGGCTCGAGGGAGCACCTCATACCAAAAGCAACGTCAGCAAATGAGGAATGATCTCGTGGCCACGTTCGCGGATGCCTGCACTACCTCTGGTTCCACGGCAACGACGACGTCCACGTGTACCCCAAGTGATTTTGATACAGTCGGCGGTTGCACCTTCTCCGGAAGCATCACGAGTCCTACCTTCACCTGCACCCTGACCGCCGATGCAACGACTTGCTGTGGCGATACACCGTACACGCTTCATTCCGGCACTACGCAGACCATGGGGATTACGTTGGCCACCACGACATCCTCGTTCTCGATGGATTTGGCGTTCACGGCAAATGGCACGTTCTCCGGTGATGGATTTGATAGGGATACCCTAGTCTGTAATTTTACCGCGGGAATCGGGATTAATTTCACAACGTTGGTCGAGGCGATGACGAATGCAAATGTTGCGACGATGACCTGCGATCAGCAGGTATCGTGGATGCAGGATCATCTGGATGAATATATGACTGTGACGATGACCTGCCCGGACGGCCCGGCCTGTACGGTCGGCGGCGAGGCGGTTGCCTGTGATGCGTTCAAACAGAATATGGCCAGTGGTCAGGCCAGCTGTAGTAGTTCGACGAGTGTCACGGCCCTTTAATGAAACGTAGGGGAAGCCGAAAGGCTTCCCCTTTCTTCTTTTCGTTGGTATCGGTCAGCGCCCTATGCCCACTCGACCGATCGGAACTCGATCTGACCACCTGCCCATTCAGCATCCCGACTATCGCTATGCCCCTTCGAAGAATCCCTATGCGAAGAAGGTTGAGCAGCTGGGGCATTTGATTTTTTCGGACAACCAAACCGAGGCCTATCGAGGGGCCTGGCGATCTCATTTTCCGGCCACGGTCGGGAAGGCGGCGGGCAGGAAAGAGCTGCACGTTGAGCTGGGTTGCAACGGTGGGCATGTTTCCCTGGAGTGGGCGACCCGAAACCCGTCTGCTTTGTTTGTCGGTCTCGATTGGAAGTTCAAGCAGATCTACTTTGGCGCGGAAAAAGCGGAGAAACGAAAGCTCCAGAACCTGATTTTTTTTCGCGCGAACTTACAGCGCATTCAGTACATGTTTGGGGCCGGAGAGATCGACCGGCTCTATCTCTATTTTCCGGACCCCTGGGCTAAGAAATCCCAGTGGAAGAATCGCTCTATTACGGCGGAGAGTTTCCGTGAGCTGGCGAAGATCGTGAAATCTGGAACGGGGATTTTCCACATCAAGACCGATCACGCCGGATACTTCGACTGGATGCTGGAGGCGTTACAGCCGAATCTCGATCTTTGGGAAGTGATCGAGCAGACCCGCAATCTCCATGCGGCAAACCCAACTCCGACTCAGCTTCAGATCCCCGAGGTCACGCTTTTTGAAAAGCTGTTCATCAAGGAGGGTCTTCCGATCCATTCGCTGAAGCTGCGCAGAAGAGAAAGCTAAGCAGCGCTTAGCCCAGCAGCTTGAGAGCGGCCTGAGGATTCTGATTCGCCTGACTCAAGACGGAGATGGTTGAACTGGTGAGGATGTTGTTCTTCACGAGCTCAGAGCTCTCTTCGGCCATGTCAGTATCGCGGATTCGGCTATTCGCGACGGAAAGGTTTTCCGTGTAGATGCCCAAATTATTGATCGTCGACTGGAGGCGATTCTGCATGGCTCCGAGGTTCGACCGGTTGTCGTTGAGCTTTTGAATGGCCGCATCGATTGCCCCGAGGTTTTGCTGAGAGGCTTCTCGCGTGTCGTTCCGGACATCTCCGAGCTGAAAGGCCTCGAGGGTCGAGTCGAGTCCTTTTGCGTCGAATTGGATGCGATCTTCGAGCGGGTTGTTCTTGATGCCGATCTGGAAATCGAGGGTTTCGGCCTGTCCGTTGAGGAGCTTCATGCCGTTGTACTCGGTTGAGACGGCGATCCGATCAATTTCGCTCTTGAGGGCTTGAACTTCTTTGTCGACGAAGCTTCTTTCGATGTTCCCGATGGTGTCGGAAGCGGTTTGGATCGAAAGTTCGCGCATTCTGATCAGAATGTTGCTGACTTCGTTCATCGCGCCTTCAGCGGTTTGCACTAAGCTGATGCCGTCATTCGCATTGCGCGACGCCTGCTTCAAACTTCGGATATTGGCCTTGAGTTTTTCTGAGATCGCCAGACCTGCGGCATCGTCACCTGAGCGGTTGATGCGCGAGCCGGAAGAGAGTTTCTCGAGTGAGCGGTTTTGGCGCTCGTTGTTTACCCCGAGAAATCGTTGAGCGGAAAGAGACTGAACGTTAGTTGCTATACGTAAACCCATAGAACCCCCTGTTGATTCGTTTCACCTCCTCCGTGAAAATTTCTGTTTCTTCCTTGGAAGCGGCAATCCCTGCCGCGTTCAATGTACCTATCGGTGAAAAATGTGCCGACTTGAGAAAAGCTGAAAGATTCCGAGAGGTTATACCGTATTGATATAGTCAGTTATGAGTCTGAGTGATTTTGTTTGTTTAAGAAAATCAAGCCTATAACCGATATGTTGATATAGATGGTCGGATTAAAAAAACGTGAATTTTCAACTTCAATCATCGTGGCTTTGGTAGGCGGTTCCCTCCTGTTTTCCGCCTGCTCAACTTCGCCTCAGCAGAGGATCTGCCAGGAAGAGTTTCCACTTTTTGATCGTCGTCTCGATTTCGCGCTCTTTTCTTTGCGGCCCCCGGTGAGGATTGACCGTGGACGCGGTTTGGCGGGTTATATGGCCCCCGGTTCGGTGGCGGACGATCTGGCGCAGTCCGTGGCTGACCCAGGATTTGGGCGGCTTTCAGATCGCGATCGGGAGGAATGGCTTCGGTGGAGTGAGCGACAGCTCTTTGGTATTCAAGATGCGCTCCGGGCCGCGAAATGGATCGAGGAGGCTGATCGGCGTGCGGCAGTCCAGCGTGATCTCAATCGTCTCGCCAATCTGTTGGTCATGTTTCATGGCCAGGCGGATCGAGGGAGTGCCGCATCGATGTATTCGATGTTGGAGAGGATGCGCGAGCACCAGGGCGCGGCTCAGGTCAATTTCTGTAAATTTTAACGGTGCGGGTCTCGATGAGGGTCTTGCCCGGAGCCGGAATGAATTTGAAGTCGACTCGGACCTCATTCTGGCCCAGGCGTAGCGGAATGTAGTCGGTCGTGTACTTTCCTGAACTCAGATCGACGAAAACATTTGCCTCGTGGCCGCTCGCGGGGACTGAGATCGAAGCGCCTTGAAAACTGGGGGCGCCCGCTGGTCGAGATGCGAAGCTGGGCATACTCGGACCTATTTTCGCTCGAGGAAGGCAGACTTCGCCGGAAAATCTGATCTTGGCCGCCGTGGTGGTTTCTGAGGTGTCGCCGTTGCAGGAAAGTTGGGTGTTTTCAAGGAGCTGAGTGGAGGTTGTTTTCCGGCTCGCCGGTCCACGGGTCTGTATGGACGGAATTTCGTGTTCCGGCGACAGGGCCGAGAGCTTCAGGTCGCTCCCTTCGTCTATGAGGTTGTAGGCCGAGTTGAGGAACACGAGAACCACGAGCGAAAAAATGCCGAGCTCGATGGGATTGATTCTGAATTTTGCGTTTATTTCTGAATTCGCCATACCTTTTGGTATTATCGGTGCAATTACTTTTCTGCTTGAGGTTCAATTGCGATCATTTTTTGTCCGATAGGCCTTCAATGCAAAACGGATTCGCGTTTGGGGTGGGCTTTGCGGTCGCCGTGGTTTTAGGGAGTGTCATTCGGTTCCTGACCGGGCTTCGAAAGAACCTTCATTTCGTGCACCAGGATAGCGTCATCCCAGTCACTCTGGAGCATCGAAGGTCCATTTCTTTGCGAACCCTCCGAGAGCGGCGTTGGCGGGAGTGCGTAGAGTTGAGTTTGGGGGATGATGAGGGCAGGCTCGCGCTTCTTCAGATCTCCTTCCACCCCTGGTGGCACTTTCGCCTTGAGCAGCTCGAACAGAAAGAGGAGGCCGCGTCGGTGAAGCTGAACGGTCGATCTTTGGCGCTGAATCGGCGCGCCCGCTTGGTCGGTGGCGATCAGCTCAGGGTGGGCGAGATGCGTTACGAGGTGGAGATCCATTGATGAGGTCGACTTTGCGAGTTCTCTTGATCGACAGCAATGCCGGAGAGGCACGTCTTTCCAAGAGGATGCTTGAGCGGGGCAGCCAGGAGTTTTGCTTCGACTGCGTCCACGTGGTTTCTCTTGGAGAAGCCGTGCGTACGTTGCACGAGAAGACGTATGACGCGGTTTTAACTGAACTTGATCTGGTCGACTCGCGCGGTCTGGCTACTCTTGAACGCCTGGTGTCTTGCATCGATGCGCTGGAGGAGAGTTCCCCGTCGATTCTCCTGTGGCTCACCCACCTCGAGGAACGTCAGGTTCATGCCGCTGTCGAGGCGGGAGCCAATGAGTGTCTGTTCAAGGACAAGACGGATGATCGGCGTCTGGTTCGCGAGATTTGGATGTCCGTGCAGCAGCGCCTAGCTGTGAGGAAACTCGTGAACGCGCGGACGGAGGCCGTCAAGGCGGCCGAAGAGCGCTCGCGCTTTTCGGAATACCTCAGCCACGAGCTGCGCACGCCGTTGAACGCGGTGCTGGGCATGACGGAGGCTCTCAGCGAGACCCCTCTGAGCGCGCAGCAGCAGGATTACGTCCAGACTTTACGGCGCGCCGGTCGGATCCTTCTCGATCAGGTGAATGGCGTGCTGGATTTGGCTCGCATCGAAGCAGGAAAGCTCTCGCCGAAAAAGGAGGCTTTCTTTCTCAAGCCGATGGTGGCCGATCTGGTGGGGCTGTTCGATGGCCTGGCTGAACGCAAGGGGCTCGTATTCAAGACCTCAGTGGCTGAGGATCTTCCTTCTCGGGTGGTCGGTGATGCGGTGAGAATTCGGCAGGTGCTCATCAACCTGATCGCGAACGCGATCAAATACACGGAACAGGGACAGGTGGCTCTTCGTTTGAGCCGATCGGGTCGCGATATCCTTTTTGAGGTCGAAGACACGGGCCCTGGGTTAACTGAGGCTGAGCGACAGCGGCTTTTCATTCCCTTTGAAACCCTGGGTGAAAGCTCTATCCAGAGTACCGGACTTGGATTGAGCCTGAGCCGTCGCCTCGTCGCCCTTTGGCAGGGCTCGATCCGTGTGAAGAGTAAAAAGGGCCACGGCTCTATTTTCTCTTTTACCCATCCGCTCGTCGAGGGGGCGGTTTCGCTGTCGGTGGTGAAGAACAGTGAACCTCAGACAGCGAGTGCAAGTCTTCGTGTTCTCTGGGTGGATGATGAATACGACAATTACTTCGTCGCGAAAACCTTCGCGCGCTCCGCCGGGCTCGACATCGAGTACGCGGCCAGTGGCGAGCAGGCGCTTCTTCGGCTTGCGAGGACGGGAGAGAAGTTCGACTGCATCGCAGTCGATCGGCGTATGCCTGGTATGGGCGGTGCCGAGTTGATCAAGCGTGTGCGCGCGACTCGAGGCTTTGAAGGGATTCGGATTCTCGCGGTCACAGCGGACCTATCGCCCGCGAGTCATCAATCGCTTCGTTCAGCCGGCGCGGACGACGTGCTGACAAAACCCTTCTCCAAGGAGACCTTTCTGGCGGCGTTCGCGAAAACGGGCTCTGGTTCGGCAGCCGCCCATGCCGAGGAGGAGGCGTTTCTGCTTCAGCTGGGTGTCGAGTATCGTGCGAAGAAAAGGGCGGAGTTAGGACAGGTTGGGCAGTGGTTGGTGAAAAAAGAGATGGAATCGGTCAGTGGTTGGGCCCATCAGTTGGCGGGAAGCTCCGCGAATTTCGGACTGGCGGACGTGGGTACCTTGGCCCGGAAGCTGGAGGCGTCGGCCACCTTGGGCGATCGCGTCGAAGCGGGGCGAATCCTTCAGCGAATCAAGTCTCAGCTAGCTTGAGGTCGCGCCGGGTTGGATTTTTGTTTCGCGGATGTGATGCGAGACTTCCTCAATCCGCTTGAGCTGGTACTCGATCACCTGTTCCGCATTTTTGACGAGGAGCTCGAGGTGGGCCAGCTCTTCTTGATGGTCCCGGTAGATGTTTTCAAAGCTGCGACGTTCGGGATGATTTTTCGGTGTGCGGTGAAGAGCCTTTTGTACCCGATTGAGCTCGGCGCGCTTGGCGCTGAGAAGGGCATGTAAGGGATGCACGCCCTTCAACTCGGCCACCTCGCGCAGTAGATTTTTGCAGAGTTGATCAAAGCGCGCTTTGGCCTCTTCGAGCTGGCGGCGCGCCGATTGAACATGATGATTTTGCGTAACTTCCTCTTCGAGCATGTCCGCGCGGCGCTTCTCCGAAAGGAAGCGTTCTGTCATTCGTTGGGGGTCGGTCCCTTCGAACTGTGGCGCCGAGGTGATTCGTCGGCGGAGATCCTCGACCTGTTGGATGAGGATATCCTTCTCGAATTTGATCTTTTCGATTTCGCCGAGCATTCTTTCTGGGTCTGTATTTTTCGGGATTTCCACACTGTTCAGTGTGATCGCGGGCTGAGTGGCTGTAAATGGGCAGAAAATTCCTGATCTTTTGAGTTGGCGAAAGGGGGCGATTGGGCTAGCAAGTGCCAGCCATGATGAAGACTCAATTCGTGAAAGATCTCCGGGAGAAAGACGCGGTCGCCTCGCCGTTTCTTGTTAAATTCAGCGCGGTTGCCGTGGACAAGAACGGCAAGCCCTACATGAATATTGTGTTCATGGATCGGACCGGAGAGGTGGAAGCCCGGATTTGGGAGGACGTGAATCGGTATGCGGGCCAGGCTGTTCGAGACAACTTTGTCTGGGTGGAGGGGCGTTGTCAGGCCTATCAGGGGCGCAAGCAGTTGGTGGTGACCCGCTTGCAGATTTTGCGGGAGGATCAAGTGGATCCGAAAGAATACGTGGTTGAAGGTAAGCTCGATGTGGAGAGTCTTTACGCACGCCTGCTTGAGTTCGTGGATTCGATCCAAGATCCGTTCTGTAAGGCGCTTGCGGAGTCTATTTTTCGGGACGACGCGGACATCGCGGATCGCATGAAGCGGGCGCCGGCGGCGAAGTCGGTGCATCATGCTTATCGTGGCGGAATGATCGAGCATGTCGTTTCAATCGCGGGGATCATGAATTACCTGGCTGATCATTACGGCAAGTACTTGGATCGTGATCTGCTGCTGCTGGGCGCGTTTCTTCATGATGTCGGGAAGCTCTGGGAACTCTCGTATGAACGGGTCACTGATTACACGATGGCGGGAAAACTCATCGGCCATCACGTGATTGGCGTGGAGCTGGTCGATCGCAAGATCCGCGAGCTCGAGGGTCAAGAAGGCCGTCTGCCTGGGCCTTTTCCGGAGGAGAAGAAGATTCTGATCAAGCATCTCATCATCGCTCATCATGGAAAGTTGGAGTACGGCTCACCGAAGGAGCCCCATACCCTGGAGGCGATGGTCACGCATTTCGTCGATGATTTTGATTCGAAGATGTCCGCGATTTCTCAGTTTATCGAGGCGGATCAAAGCGCGGGTCGCTGGACGGCGCTTCATCGGATGTACGAGCGATTTTTTTACAAACCTGACTGGGCGCAGCCTCCTCATACTTAGAAGCGAAAGACGTGCCGAGCGTTAGCGGTGGTCTGGCGAGCGACTTCCTCGAACGGAAGGCCGCGAATTTCCGCCAGCTTCATCGCTGTGTACCGAACGTAGGCGGGTTCGCATTTTTTTCCTCGCATCGGAATAGGCGCGAGAAAAGGGGAGTCGGTTTCAACGAGGATGCGATCCAGCGGGAGGCTTTTCGCGGTTTCTCGCAGGTCGTCCGCGTTCTTGAAGGTCAGGATTCCTGAAAACGAGATGTAAAACCCCAGGTCGACGCAGGCTTCGGCAAAAGAGCGCGTGCCCGTGAAGCAGTGAACGACCCCGGGGATGTGGCTGCCGGTGATGCGCTTTCGATAGCGGGCGAGCGCCTCGAGTTGATCCGTCTCGGCGTCCCGGGTGTGCACCACGATCGGGAGCTGAGTCTCCAGAGCGATTTCGAGCTGCTGCTCCAGCGCGGTCTTTTGCGACTCGCGGGGCGAGTGGTTGTAGTAGTAGTCGAGTCCGATTTCGCCGATGGCCTTGCACTTGGGGTGGGTCGCCGCTTGCCGAAGAATCGCCAGATCGCTTTCCGAAAGCGTGGAGGCCTCGTGCGGATGCACCCCTACTGTGTGAAAAACTCCGGGGTGCAACTCAGACAGTTCGCGAAGTCGAGGGAGCGCGGCGATCTCTACTCCCACGGTCAGGAGGGTTTTGACCCCGACGTCCAGGGCCTCTTGAACCAGCTGATCGGCGGTCTTGAGTCCGAAGTCTGAGTTCAGGTGACAATGGGAGTCGACCAGTTCAGGAAGATCGGCGGCCGCGGCGGTCACTGGTTCGAGGATTCCCTGAGCAGTGCCTCGATCAGCTGCACCCATACCGAGACGGGAAAGGCGCCTTCAACTTTATGTCCGTTGATGAAGAAGGTGGGCGTGCTTTTGACGCCGAGCCGATCCCCTTCTTCGACATCCCGCCGAATTGACGAGCGTGCCTCGTCCCCCGAGGCGCAGGCCTCAAGAGCGGCGCGATCGACGCCGTTCTCGACGGCCAGTGCAGCCGGTACGCCCGGACGAAGGCGCTCCTGATTCTCAAAGAGGCTCTCGTACACTGCTTTGAAGCGCCCGCTTTGGGCCGCGCAGAATGCGGTACTGGCTGCCTCGCAGGCGGCCGGGTGCATCGAACCCTTCATCGATGGATTGCAGGCGGCGTTGAGCGGAAAATTTCGGAATTCCACTTTCAGCTGAGTCGGGTATCGCTGAAGGAGGGAATTCAGGATGAGCGCACCCCGTTTGCAGAAGGGGCACTGAAAGTCACTGAATTCGACAATGGTGATGGGAGCATCGGCCGGGCCGATTCTGAGATTCGCGGGCGCCGGCTGGATCGGAAGGACCGGGTTTCCGAGGACCGCTTGGACCCACTGAGTTCGGGTTTCGGCGTCGATATCTTGGGTGTCCATGAGCTTCAATACGAGTGCGCTCCCGATCAATGCGACGCCGGCCAAAGTGCCAAAGGTTTTCCAGCGGGCGCGATCGAGGGGGCGTACTTGGAGCGACTCCGGGCGCAGGGAGAGGGACAGGATAAATGATGCGAAGATGATCGCGTCGATTCCGAGGCACATCAGGCAGAGGGTTCCGATCGCCCCCACCATGATGGCGAGATAGACGAGCGCGACGATGAGACCGAGGAGGGTCCACACGGCTGCGGCGCGGACCACTTCTTTGCGCCAGAAGACCTGGGTCACGCCAATCAGCGCGAGCAACAGGAGGACGAGGAACCAGCCGGCCCCCAGGCTGGAGACCGGTAGGCCTGGAATAAGCTGCGCGAATCGGCTCGCCGCGATGACGTCGCAATTGACCGCCTCCCCGACGTTACAGAAGGACTGAAAGGGCGCGGTTCCGTTTCGAATTTCGTAAAAATGCTGAGTCAGCGCGACCGAGAGCGTAAAACCGGCTAGCGCGAGACTAGCGATCACCCAGAAGCGAAAGACGACGTTTTTCGGATTTTGTGCTTTCATGCGAGTCATTGTGCTGCTGGAAAAAAGATAGCATGCTTTTTATTCCTTAAGCCATAGCGGACTGGAGCGGGGAAATTTGCGAAATTGGGGAATCCTTCTTTCTCTTTCATGGGCTTCGTGGGTACTGATTTCCTGCTCGGGGCGTGCGCCGGAGGCCGGGAGCGCCGTGCAGGTTCAGGTCAATTCCGAGCCGGTATCGCTTGATCCTTCGCTCGTCGAAGACGGGAATGGGCTGCGCTTGGCGGCGAACCTCATGGACGGTTTGGTTGGATACGATGGGGGGGGGCGGATCGAACTTCTATTAGCGGAGAAGTGGGAAGCCGCTCGAGACGGAAAAACGTACCGTTTCATCTTGAAGGAGGGGCTCAAGTGGTCGGACGGGCGGGCCCTTGAGGCGGCCGATTTCGTTACCGGGGTGCAGCGTTCTCTCTTGCCCTCGACCGGTTCGAAGTTGAGTGAGCTTTTCGAAAAGCTCAGAGTTCGGGCTGAGGGGCCCCGAACCGTGGTTTTCGAACTGGAGCGGGCCTTGCCCTCGTTGCTGCATATTCTCACTTTGCCGCAGGCGCTTCCCCAGCGCGCGGACGTACTCGCGGCTCACCAGGATCGCTGGCCTCTCCTTGCGCCCTGCACGGGGGCCTACCGAGTCTCCGAGAGGCGAAGCGATGGCCGGTTTTTGCTCGAGCCCAATCCGAATTACTGGCGCGGAGGGGTGCGGCTGCCGGTGGTCTTGCGGGTGGTCGAGGACGAGTCGACCGCGGGTCGGCTTTTTGATCAGGGTCGAATCGATATTCTGACTCGGTTGCCAGTTCTGGAGTTGGAGAGGATGAAGGCCGAGAGTCGCATCGTGATTTTCCCGATGGTGGCGACCTACTACCTAGGCTTCAACGTACGGAAGGCTCCGTTCGATCGTCGAGAGGTGCGCCAGGCGATCTCGCGCGCGATCGATCGTGACGGAATCGTTCAGGCTCTGGGTACGGGCGACCTGCCGTCGGACGGTTGGATCCCGATCGGGCTCGAAGGGAGTCGAGGTCGTCAGAGAGTGGCTTCTTCCCCGGTTTCCTCTTTGGCGTTGCGAGGTTTATCGCCTCTCCTGGGTTTCGACATGAGTGCTCGGAACTCTTTGATTCTTGAAAAAATACAACATGACTTGAAAAAAACACTCGGTGTGACGCTTCAGTTGCAGGGGGCGGATTGGAAGGCGCACGTTCACTCCCTGGGATCGAAGGCTTTCGCGCTTTATCGTTTCGGATGGCTTGCGCCGTTCCTCGATCCCATTTCGCATTTGCGCGTATTTACCAGTGGGAACCCGAATAACTACTCGGGCTGGAGCAATGGTCGGTACGACGCATGGGTCGCGCAAATCGCCGCGATGCCCGCAAGTCCCCAGCGCGAGAAATTGATTCGGAAGGCGGACCTCCTTTTGACTGGGGAGGAGGCGGT
>CAYIHX010000060.1:0-21721 GCA_964363305.1 uncultured Bacteriovoracaceae bacterium
TGATTCGTTTTTGACTGCTTCTGCTCGGTGCCATGTATGCCGTCCTCTTTCGCTGTTGTGACATTTTCAGTCCCGATGTGGTGCTGAACTGTTACTCAGTCGCTTAGAGGGCCGGATTCGAGATGACTCAGTTCGTAGACGGAAGTGCTGCAAAAAAAGCCTAAAACGCAGTCATTTCCGAACTACTCAGTAGTGAGCTAAGAAAATTATGGAGCCGTCGGGGTTCATTTCACATTCAGGCCAAATTCAGTCCAAATCGTGTGATTTGGTGGTTTTTTGTGGCATGAGCTGTGACACCAGAAAACAGTGAGTTTTGATAACTCGTCGCTATGACATCTGTTTTGGTTTCAAATAGAAAGCCCCTGTTCAAGCTTTTGCGCTCGATACAGGGGCATGAAATTGGGGTGACTTTAGGAAAGCATAAGATTTCAATGTCTTAGTCTTTCCCCGTATCTGATATCAGATACGCCCCGGTTTAAAGAGCTGCTAGGCAAATGCCCTATTTGAAACTGTTCGTTCACTACCAAGTACCTACCTATCTATCAACTATCTAACCCCCGACCACTCGTAAAGCCACTCGTCCGGGGCGCTCCCGGCGCCGAGCTAGGCTTTCCGTGGCTCCCTTGACCTCAAGACCCGAAAGCCGAATGTATCGGTCCATCGTGTCTTGGTCCGACCAGCCGCCCATCACCTGAACAGTGAGGCGATTCACTCCGTTTTTTAGGAGTTGGGTCGCCCAACATGCTCTCAGCGTATGGAAGCAGATCGAGGGGATCTTGATTTCCTCGCAGAATGCCCGAAGGTGCCTGGCCGTCTCCCCATGCTTCCAGGCCGTGATCCTGGGAAATACATGATCCTCGGGGGCCATGTTTTGCACCCCGAGTTCCATAAACAACTCATACAAATCGTCATTTATGGGGAGCTGACGCCATTCGTCATCTTTGAGATCTTGAGGCGTCTTCAGGCCGACGATGTACTGCCTCTCTAAGTAGACCATTCTCTCCGAGAGACTCACGTCTTTGGCTCTGAGTTCCTGGGCTTCTCCAGATCGCAGACCCAAGTGGTAGACTCCCTCCCAAATCGTGCGCCACGGATGATTCCGCCGCCTCGCTTCAGTAAGAAGAATATCGACTTGTTCGGCGTTCAGGATTTCCGGCCTCTTCGACTCCTTTCGGCTGATGCCGAAACCGTAAGTCGGGCTGACCGTCACTCCTTGCAAAAACCGCCTCTTGATCCCAAACGTAAAGCACTGGCTGATGGCCACCTTCACGTTGTACTGGCGAGAGTTGGAGTACCCCATATGCGCCATGCGCCTAAAAAGGTCTTCCACGTCGGCAGGGGTAATCTGTGATGCAGGGGTTTTATTCCACTGCTCCGTGAAGTCTCGAACAGCTTGAAGATATCCTTCAATCGTTCTTTGACCTCGCCGTTTTAGCAAAGATTCTCCCTGGCTTGGATCATTAGCCTCAGACACTTCGTCACGAAGACTCTTTTCCCACTTCTTCACCAGATCGCCCCACGAAATTCCGGCAACTTCACGCTCGAAAACTACGCGTTGCGCTTCAGCCATCAGGCGATCCTCGATTTTCTTAAGCTTCTTTGCGATAGCCGCCGGTTCGGTTTCATCAATCGAACCGGACTCCCGCTTCTGCTTTCGATTCTCGGAGTCCTTCTTGCTGTAGGCACACACATCAATTTGATAGTGTGTCTTTCCATTTTCTTCCCATTGCTTAATCGCCATTGCTACGCTCCTTGAGTCATTGGAGACGCAGCAACCAGCCGATTCAGCTCTTCCCGGAGAAACAGGAGGCGCCCAAAAAATTTGTGCGCGACCAGTTGTCCCCGGTAAACCATGTTGCGAATGGCTCCGACCGATGGCTTGCCATCCTTCCGTCGAAATCGTCGCAAGATGAGCGCCGCTTCTTCGGCGTTGGCCCACTTGTGCAAATCGACAGGAGTCGGAATAGAAGGAGCCACAAGCGGCTCGTACTGAGTTGCCGAGTGTGGTTTCCTTCTCATCGCAACACCTCTGTAGTCTGGTGTTCCCGATTCAGTCCCAAATTTTCAAAGAACAAACTTGGAAAAAGCATAGCATTACTCCTGCTCAGTAGTTAGATAAAAAGAACCTAAAAGATGCGTTTTTCATCGTAAAATCAGGCGCTTTTTATGAATCTTCCGAATCAGATTTTGAGCTCTCATTCGTGCTAACCTCCCCACTCAGTCGCTTGCCAAGGTAGTCGTCTTTTGAGATTGGGCCGTGCTTGGCAATGTATGTTCTGTATTCGCGTTCCAGGCGGTCTGCGTTCGACAGGGAGCCTTCCTGGAGCTGTACGATGTGTTCTGGTGTTACGAGGCTGATGGCGAGTGCGATGTATTGATCAACGCGCACGTTCTTGCCGAAGTCTTTTCGATTCACTTTGACCAGATCAGTGAGTACGCGTTTTCGCGTTTCCTTTCGAACGCGCAGCGCAGCATGAGGGGACGATTTAGGGGTCGGTTTTGCTTTCTTTTCAGAAGAGGACGTTTCCACAGGTAACTCCGTTGGAAAGGGCCGCTTCCTCCGTAGGTGGTCGGAATGCAGTCAGTAGATTGAACCGCGGCAAGGCTATGCCGTAGGCGAAAGAGTAGCTTTAGCGAGACAAGTCCGGTCCTTCTCGTTCGAGTCCGATGCCGGGGCTTCCTTCGACTACCTCGATGCCGAATGGTGTGAACCTTCGATTCAGATTGTTAAAAAAGTCGAGTTCCACGGGTGTGAGTGTCTTCCCGTCTGCGGGGACGACAATCACCCGAGAAACGGACCGATTCGAGGCCAAGTATTGGGCAATAGGCTTCTCCTGGGCCTCAAAGAGTCCAAGGACTCCTTGCAGGCGTTTGCCCAGGACGAAGAGGTCATGTCCGTGTTTTTGGATGAGTGCACGAGGGTCCAGAAAGACGGTTGCTGACTTCCCAGAGGTGGTCGATGAGAAAAAAGCAAGGTCGCGTCTCCCTAGGTTCTTAGATCGCCATGCACCAGCTCCATACTCTTCAAACTCCAAGGCTGCCTTGCCTTGGCTCGCACCAAAAAGACGGACAACGCCGCCTTTTGAAACATGCGCTTGGTCCTTGGCCAATATGCTCTGCCCTACAGAAGAGGGTGCTCCGAGATGTCTCAAGAGCGCGTTCATCTTTTGCTGCGACTTCGGTCCATTTTCTCGGGCTTCTTTCGGAACATAAAAAACCTTGTAAGAGTGCTTGGCTTCTCCAATGTGCTTCTCAAGCAGGAGCAGGCGCGGATTGTTATTGATATGGGCAATTGCGCGCAGATAGCTCATGTCTTTGTGGATCGCCACAAACTCAATCAGGCTAGTCCCGCGTCCATGCAGACTTCGTCGTTAATTCTATGCAGACGTTTGACAAACTTCTCCTGCGTTTTTTCCCAAATGCGTTCATTGGAAATGCGGTCTCCTGTTTCCGCCGCGATGGTGTTGATAGCGATATGGTTGTGCACATGGCCCTTGTCGTTGTGAGTGCTGATCACTGCCTGATGTCCTGGAAATGCTTTTTCCGCGAACTGCCTTCCTAGGTCGTGGAACTCTTCTAAGGACTGTTTGTCGCTTTCCCCAGGAGACCAGCTTTGGATCAGGTGCAAGACTTGATTGCCTCCTTCCTTGTTATGGAATCGCTTCACTGATCGAAATTCATCTGTTGCGTTCTCTGCCGAGCAATCGATCGATGAGACGAGGCCATCGTCACCACGCTGCCTTGTGACGTACTTTACGGACTTCTCTAAATTGTCTTTGAATTTGAACTTAACGATGGCCATAGAATGAAGTCACCATTAGTTCCATTGCTGCCAGCTTCTTAGCCAGTTCCTGAATGTCAGGATACCAACCATCAAAAAGTCCGCTGTTCACTCTACGGGCGATCTGGTTGATGTTGTTGCCAATGCGACGCAGTTCCTGAAACCAGGCCTTCCGTTCCGCTTCGGGAAGTAAGACTTGCGGGTTCTTTCGTTGGAAGAAGGCCTTTTTCAAAAGGACAGGAATGGAAAGGCCTGTGAGTTTTTGTACTTCTTCGAGCTTTTGATATTCGTCATCGCTGAAGCGAACGTGTGCTGAAGGAATTTTTCTATTTCCAGGTTTAGCTTCGTATTCTTTCATGCTTCCTCCGACTAAAATAATTGATCACTTAAAAATGCTAATGAGTGCTCTTCCAATCGTTGTGATCCAGTTGCCGACTTCTTGTGCGTCAATGTCGCTTTCATTATTCGACTTTGAGAGTTGCTCAGTAGCTTCGTGAAGCTCTCCACTCCTCTTCATGACTTCATCTCCTAGAGACATTTCTGATGACACTGGTTGCTTCGTCATTGGGTTTCCTCTGCCTAGTTTAGGATAGCTTCTTGAAGTGTTTCATTTGCCCGGTTGAGTTCATCGAGCGCGGTGTTGAGATGGGCCTCGGAGCGTAAGAGCGTCGCGTCCTGCTCTACCTTTTGCTTCACCTCGCTCGAAGCCCGTTCGGCCTTAAGTGCGCCGATGAGTTCATTTTGCTTTGCTAGTGTGTTGTGCA
Organism: uncultured Bacteriovoracaceae bacterium; assembly: GCA_964363305.1. GTDB lineage: Bacteria > Bdellovibrionota > UBA1018 > UBA1018 > UBA1018 > CAYIHX01. The sequence continues at coordinate 4,546 of CAYIHX010000060.1, forward strand.
TTTGTTCCCGCTTGTGACGAGCCGAAGAGCACGCGGTAAGCGTAGAGAGCTGCAGGAGCACGAGCACGGTTGCGAGGCGACAAGGACAGCAGGAAACTGGAATACGCCAGCGCGGCAGGACTTACTCGGGTAAGCTCCGGTGTGTTTTCAAGTGTCGTCTCCTTTGAGCAGTCATCAGCAAGGCGGTTGATTACATTTTTATGATCAGGGTTGGACACCTTTCGAGCTAAAACTCGAAGTACTTGAGAGAGCCTTGCCAAATAAAATGCATCCTGATTCTCATAAAATCGGAACTTATCACTGTCCAACGAGCCATTACGCAGTTCTACGTTGAAAGGATGGTGGACTATTTCTCGGTAGGTGCTCTGAATGGACTGCCAGGCTAGTTTCGAAAACTCTGCTGATGACGGCTCTGAATTTGCGCAGACTGCCGGAATGAGCATCCATACGGCAAGAGCGGCAGATCTCATCCACCGATTTTTTCCTCTCCTAGAGAACATCACGCAGATCCCCGTGGAAATGGTGGACTGGGCCATAGCCGTGGCCAAGCCGATACTCAGCACCCGCGTTGATGGCACGGGTAAGATACATCTTTGCCTTTTGGACGGCCTCAAAAGTGGGAAGACCGCGCGCTAAAAATGCGGCGATCGCCGAAGATAAAGTACAACCTGTGCCATGAGTATTTCTCGTATCGATTCTCTCTGCCCGCAACCAATGGCCTTGAAATGATGGACCGTCCTTGAACCAAAGAAAGTCATCGCTCGTATCCGCTTCGCTATGCCCGCCTTTCCCGTAACCCGCGCCATGATCGGGTGCCCGTAAGACACAGATTGAACGCGCCCCTCGGCGACAATGAAATCGGTTGCTCCGCTAATACAAACTACCGATTTGTAAGTTCCATTGAGTCGCGTTGCCGCCTCTAAAGCGGCTTCCGGTACAGCAATACTATCCACGCCCTTCGTCGTCCGGCTCAAGCCTGCCAAGGCTTGAATTTCAGAGGCATTGCCACGAATCACCGTCGGAGGACTCTGGTCGAGAAGTCGTCGCGCGACTTCCGTTCGATACTGAGTAGCCCCTGCACCCACCGGGTCGAGGATCGTGGGAATGGACCGTTTACGTGCCGCAGCCATGGCTTTCGACATGCTTTCAACCCACGGTCCGCTAAGTGTTCCGAGATTCACAACAAGGGAGTTCGAAATCCCGACCATCTCCTCTACTTCGTCGACGGCGTGGGCCATGACGGGCGAAGCACCGAGGGCCAGCAGACAGTTGGCGGTCCAGTTCATCACGACGTAGTTCGTGATGTTGTGAACAAGCGGCTGATTTTTTCTAATCTGAATAAGCTGTTCTGAGATGGCCTGGGCGTTCATTTCGTCCTCCGCAACGGAAGGGCGATATGTGACAGGCTGAAGAGGGATCTCGATGGCGCAGAAATGAGCGTGCAGCTCAAATCGGCAATCGTGCTTGGTTTCCTTCGCTAGCATTACCTAGTTCAGGTTCAAGGGTCGACTTCCTTCGAAGTCCTCTCAGCCTGTCAGGCTCCCCTACCGAATAAATTGTTTCTAATAGCTACGGGTCTTTGGCGGGGTTGTCAAATAGGGGAATAATTCGCAGTGGTAAACGAGCTGTTAACGAAAGAGTATTCCGATCACCTTTGTGTCTGTTTGAATCCAGGAAAAGATGCTTTCCAGACGGAGAAACAAGATCGAGCGGCAGATTTGAGTTCTACTCGGTACTCTCGTTCGTGCGGATGCTCTTTCACGCGCTGTACAAGATGCGTGAGGAGATCCCATGCCCCTTCCAATTGCTCAAGTTGCATGAGGGTGAAATTGTCTATTAGCACTAGCTTGGACTTCATGCCCTCTTTGACACCCCTCAAGAAACAGTAGAGACAGGCTGAAAGGCCGGAGGCCGCGTCTACAATCTGAGTTCTGCTTTTCGCGTTTTCAACGTCGATGCCAAAGTCTGGAGCAATCTTTTCATCTATGCTCTTCTTGGCTGTGTTCAACAGGACTCTTAAAAGTTCTGGAAACCGCTGGTCACGAAGCGCTTCTTCTATGGCCGGGTGTGCCTCAGTTAGCAGCACCGACACTTGGCTGGAGAGAGTACTAACATCAAGTGATGGTGCGCTGATTCGATTGCCGAGCATATATGCATAAATGGATTCTAGCTCGTCCCCGATGCCAAGTTCGTTAAGGAAATCCACTAATTCTACGTTCTGTTCATCGTGTCGCATTGTCATACAAATGCTAACAAACGACCAAGAAGTACGCATTAAGGGTTTGAGGATGTTACCAGCTGCGGGGCAGCGTTTTGGCGGTAAACCCCGATTTGCGACGGGCGCTCCTCGGGCCTCTTGCGGGCCCAAGGAGCCAGGGAACCTCCTCCATGGTCACGCCGTTGGGGTGGTCGGCCTTCTGCGACGATCCAGGCAACTGAAACCCGTTCTTCTGTCTCCCGCCGTTACAAGAAGCAGTTCGAGCTTCTGCGTACCAAAAACCCGAGCGTGAACTGCCTACGGTCGTCGCGAGCGTTAGTTTCGCTCGTGCCGTTTCGGGTCCTCAATTTTGGCGCGTTGATTTTTGATAGTCCGCGATTTTCCACGAACCAGTCCTAATCCATCGTCGCGCAAAGACTCGCGCCGTCACTCCTTTCCGTCACTCTCTTTTGCCCTGAAAGCCTCCTCTGGGTCCTGGATCCTCCAATCGCTTTTCTTCATCTGCACCCTTCACGCTGAGTGAAAGGGATGCAGCGAAAAAACATCTCAAAAACAACCAAGCAAAATTGGAGAAAAACTATGAAAACGAACCAGAACGAAATCAACGATCGAGATCGCGAACAAAGCAAAGAACGCACGGGATTTAGTACCAGCATCATGCCGGTGCTTAGCAAGACGGGAGAGTACATACACTTCTTCCTCCCCGGTGACATCGTCATCACTGAACACGCCAACCGCTTCAAGGGGCTCCTGGGGTTGGAGTACACCCCCAAGGCCCAGACCACCGAGAAACGTGAATACGCTCCACGCGTCGGCCTTCATGCCAAAATTCGCGTTGGCCTGAGCCGCGATGCCCAGTGGGTTACGATTTTTCTGCCCGGAAACATGGGTCGGATCGTCAACCATCGGAATGCCTACATGCACGCTTTGGGTCTTCCCTACGAGAAGAAGGCGAAGGCTGCCTGAGAATATCGGGGCCGCGAAAGCGGTCCCGAATTTTTCAAACCTATCTCATGAGGCAAATATGAAAGAGCTAATGAAGAGACTTGAAGCTATCGCGTGTAAGAAGAGCACGCCGTTCTGTTACGGCTGCTACAAAGAAGCCCCTTCGGAGCGCTGCTTGACCTGCGGATCGGACGACTTGATGCGCCTCTTATCGGGCGTGGGGTGTGAGTATGGCATCGACTGGTGTGTAAAACACCTTGTCGAAGAGAACGTCGAGACTGCCGATACTGCGGCAGCATTCGAGGACTCAGTAAGCCAGTGCTATCCCGAAGAAGTGAAAATCGGCTGGATCACCTACAGCACAGTTTTGGCTCTCAAGGAGCTAGATCCTGTGTCCTGGCGAATGGCCGAATCTGAGTATATCGACCAGGAGGTAGACGAGGAGAATCTTGTCACCTTCGACAACGGTGCGACCCACTACTGGAAGCGCGATCTTGAACAATACGTAGAGGAGGCGGAAAACTAAATCGAAGCGGCGGGGTAAGACCCGCCGCTTCGGCGGTTCGCCAGTTTGAGCGCAGGGCATCCACAAGGTCGTTCTTCAACTAATATGGAAAATGGTGTAAGAAGTCGGCTATGAGTGGCGTGGTTTGTGGCTGGAAATGCCACTGCAAAACTTGCAATGAAGTGTACGAGTGCAATTTTGCTACCCCCCCCCGCACTGCGTTAAATGTGGGGGCTCGGGGCTTGAGAGTTCAAGCACCGACCCGTTAATTTTCAAGTGCTATGGCATTCGTCGAAATGACGATTGGCCCGCGATCCTAGCGCTTCATTGCCACGCTCTTTATAGCGAGCTTGAGCTTATTGAGTTGTTTAACATCTATAAGCAAAAGGGATCAGACGATGGTTTTGGAGAGTTCGTCGAGTCACGGTTCATAAAGCACCCGTACTTTGCAGACACGAAATACTTGTGGCGCATGGACTACCAGAGAGCGATGGATAAGTTAAACAGTCAGCAGGGGGTGCAACGGTTAAACCCTGTTGCTCCGCCTGCTGACTAGGGCACGAAAGCAGCTTGATCGTCTACTCAAGACGCCTTTTCCGCAACGATCCGAGTGCGTAGCCCAAATGGTTTCAGAAATGCGTCCAGAGTTTCCCGCTTGAGCTTGCGCGTTTCATTGAGGAAGTCGTTCACGTTCTGTTTACGCATCTCTGCGCGTTCGCAGAACTCTTTCACGCCCATCTGCCTAATGGTGATGCGCAGGGCGTCCTCAAGGCTGAGGCCATCTTCTCCCTCCATGAGGTCAAGAACGTAGCCTTGAGCGAATGCAATATCCTCAAGCTGCTTGCTCAAATACGCGTCAAACGAGCTACTTCTTTTCATAGTCCCTCCAGCACACTTTGGCTTCTTGAATGTCCCGAAACTGGGTGCCCTTGTCGCCACCGACGAGGAGTAAAAGGAGCACAGTACCGACCTCGGCAAAGTACAGCCGGTACCCCGGCCCGTGATCCACCTTGATCTCGAAAACGCCGTCCCCGAGGGCTCGGACGTTCTTCTTCGCACCGCCTCCGGCGACTCGCGTGATGTACGCGAGCACCTTCCGACGGGTGGTGGATTCGAGCGAATCCAGCCAGTCCTGACAGGGCACTTTTCCGGTCCTTGTTTGGTAGAATTCGATCCGTTTCACGCATCATCTCCTTTGTAACATAAATTTGTTACAATAGTCAAGGGCGACGTCCTAGCGCCGAAACCCGGCTTGGGCTTTGCGCCGTTCGCGTTGTCCCGGCTGGCATGAAGTTCACCAGGACGGCATGGACCGCCTGGAGCTTCATGTCGTCGAGTTGGCGGACGATTCCGACACACTCGTCGCGTAGGTTGATGGGCATGGCTTCGCCATCAAAGAACTCCAAATACTGATCCATAGTGTAGCCATAGGCTGCCACCATGGTGTCGATTCGGGCGCGGGATACGTCCATGCGGCCGCCCTCGATGTGAGCAATGGCCGAGCCGGTGATGCCGATCAGGCGTCCGGCTTTGTTGAGGGATAGCTTCGCTGAAAGTCTTAGGTACCTCAGGACGATGGCTTCCTTTGTAATTCTCTTTTGGCTGCTTCTGCTTGTTGTCATGTTCCAGTTCTCCGTTTTCAGTTGTTCAGTTTTGACTGTCATTCGTGAGAGCTGCCCGTGGCTCAGTGGTTGAGTATCTGACGACACGGACAACTCAGTTGGTAGACGGCAGTGTTCTCGGAATCCGAAAAGCGCTGTCATTCTCGCCAACTCAGTTTGTAGATTTTGAAAACCGCAGGACTGAAACGGGGGTCGCAAGCCTCAGACAGAAATCAGACAAAATCTCGTGATTTGCTGGTTTTTGCTTCGATGGCTTGTGACGCCAGAACACAGAGAGAAATCGAAGAGCATCCTAAGTGGTTGCTGCGACTTGTGTTTATGTTTCAAATAGAAAGCCCCGATTCGACGCGTTCGTCGGGATCGGGGCCTAAACAGCGACCTAAAAATGGGGTGACCGAGGGGACTTGAACCCCCGACCCTCGGAATCACAATCCGATGCTCTAACCAACTGAGCTACGGCCACCACCGATCCATCCGAGGGAATACGATGACCGGGCGGGGGTGGTCAAGGAGATGGTGGGGCAGTTTGTAGAAAACCTACTGCAGTGCATCGGTGGCGCGCATTCCTCAGTCTTGACACACCCCGTGACCTGAACGAGTCTGCAGGAATGACTCAGCTTCTCAAGGTTTTCGGCCTGCTCTGGATCGGGATGGCTTGCGCGACCGTGACGGCGCATGCGGGGGTGTTCAATATCGCCCAGTTTGTCGAGCCGGGGCTCTTCGCTATCGGGATCGAACCCGAGGTGATTGTGACGAACGGTGCGGGGGTAGGGGCGACGGTCAAGTACACCCACGGGTTGAATGACCTCCTGAACCTGCAGGGGCTGGTCGGGATGGGTGCGGGGCCGCGTAATTTTCGCGTCGGCGCGAACCTGATCTTCGACTTCTTCCCTGATATCGACAATCAGCCCGGAATGGGGATTGCGGTGCAGGGCCTGTTCGTGACGATGCCGGGATATCTGTTCCAGGTCGAGATTTCGGGGAGTCCTTACATCCACAAGGCTTTCACCGTGAATGGAACGGAACTGAATCCGTTTTTGGCGGTGCCGATGGGCATGTCCTTCAGCGGTGGGCGTTACCAATTTCAGGGGACGGCGGCCCTCGGCGCGATGTTTAAACCGGTGGAGAGTTTTCGTTTTACGGTCGAAGTGGGCTTGGGCTGGCTCCATACGGAGAGCTACGTTTCGGGTGGCGTGACTTATTACTACCGATAGTCGGCCTCCCCCTGCGGCGTGGGCGAAGGCTTCGCTGAAACGATTGAAAGCGGTTCGGGGTGTTTGCCTCGATATCGACGATACGCTCTCGACCGAGGGTAAGCTGACGGCAGACGCGTTCGCGGCCCTGTGGAAGCTGAAGAAGGCCGGCTTCGTGGTGGTGCCGATCACCGGCCGTCCGGCCGGGTGGTGCGATCATATCGCGCGTTTTTGGCCGGTAGATGCGGTCGTGGGCGAGAACGGCGCTTTCACTTTTTTTATGCGCGAGGGCGTGCTGCGTCGGCTGGAGACGCCGATGCAGTTTTCACGCGAGGAGGCGCGCGCGCGGCTGACTGGGCTCGAGGCGAAGGTGCGCGAGGAATTTCCGGAGGCGCGTTGGGCGTCCGACCAACCTTATCGCGACTATGATCTCGCCATCGATATCCGCGAAGACGTCAAGGCGTGGTCGCGCGGCGACATCGATCGTCTGCTTCGGCTCTGCCAGGACGAAGGCGCGCATGCAAAGCTTTCGAGCATTCACGTCAACGCCTGGTTCGGAGACTACGACAAGCGCAAGGGCTTCTTACAGGCGTTGAATTCAGGCGCGCTGGGCGACGACGAGCTGGATCTCTCGCGGTGGCTGTACATCGGCGATAGCCCGAACGACGAGCCGATGTTCGAGCTTTTTCCTCTTTCCGTCGGCGTGGCGAATTTGAAGCCGTACCTCGATCGCTTGAAGATGCCGCCCGCCTATTTGACGATACGGTCGAGCGGCGGGGGTTTTGTCGAGATGGCAAAACGCCTGCTCGCGGTCTGATGCGGTTGGCGATCAGAGCGCCAGACAGCGATCGAGTTCGACGGAAGTGGTCGTGTCTCCGAGCGTGACATCGGCGCTCCCGCAGGCGGTGATTTTGACTGTGACAGTGGTCGTGTCGGCGGTGCTGCCGGTTGTGGAGACGGAGCCGATCCACCGGCCGCTCGAGGCGCAGGTGCAGGTGCCGTCCCAGGTCACGGCTTCGGGTGTCAGGGTGTAGGTCTGGGTGTTGAGGGCGTCGGTGATCTCGAGTGTGCCGCCGTCCATGGTGCGATTGGCGCGGGCCAGGCCAGTCAGTGTGATTCCGGTCGAGGTATTGGATTCGAGATCGAGAGTCGTGGCACCGGTGGCATCGGTCGCGACGCGTTTGATTTTCGAAACTTCGTAGCTAAACGTTCCGGCCGTGGCTCCGCGCGTGAGCCGTTGGCCCTGGAATACGCCCCCGGTGCCGGTGGACAGGGTCAGTGTGCGGCTGCGGCGGCCGGTGATGGTGAAATTCGGTGCGCGAGTGACGGTATCGTTCGCTGAACTCATGGTGCAGGCCGCCTGCGAGAAGGTCAGGATGACGGAGCCGTTCCATGTGCCGAGCCCGACGGAGCAGTCTTCGAAAGTGCGGGTGCGCATGCCGGCCGCGCAACTCGACCAGGAGGCGGCGCCGAATCCGCAGGTGGCGAAAGCCTGAGCTCGCACGGCATTCGCACTGAGGGCCGTCGCGGCCTCATCGGCCGACGCCATCACGTCTCCGGCGGTGTTGGCGATGTCGTCTTCTCCGGTCTCGGTGGCGGGGGCACAGCCGCCTGCGATCAGCAGAACGAGGCCCAGGGTCGCGAGTTTTCTCTGAAGAGTGCGCATGGGGTCGAACTCTAGCGATTTTTTAGAATAGAGAAAATGGCGCAGATCGGGGGGGGGGGGGGTGGCGTACTCCATGAGGAGGTCGGTGTCCGGATGCTTGAAACGAATACCCGCCGCGTGAAGACCATGGCGGGGAAGGAGGAGGCGCTCTTTCGCCTCGTCGGAGAGGAATTTGCTTTCAAAGTAACGGTAGGCGTCGCTTTCGCTCATGCCGTAGAGTTTGTCGCCCACGATCGGATGGCCGACGTGATTGAGGTGAACGCGAATCTGGTGTTGGCGTCCGGTCTTGGGGTAGCACGCCAAAAGGGAATAGGGCCCGGCCCGTTCGAGCAGCTTGAAACGGGTCAGCGCGGTCTGCGCATTCGGCGCATCGTCGCTCGGGGCGATCTCCATCTTGAGCTCGATGCGCGAGGTGGTGGAGCGTCTCATCGGGGCCGCGACTTCAAACTCCTGCTGGGGAGCGCCGTGGACGACGGCGAGATAGTACTTGTCGGTGACGCGATCCGCGAACTGTTTGGTGAGGTGGGCGGCGCTGACTCGCGTTTTCGTCAGCACGAGGACGCCACTGGTTTCGCGATCGATGCGGTGAACGAGAAAATACTCCCGATTGGCTTTCAGTGGTGTCTGGTGCCCGTGGGTACGCAGATGCACGAGCAAGGAATTGAAGAAGTAGCGTCCTGCCGGATGAACGGGCAGATTTCCCGGCTTGTTGATGATGAAGAGCGACTCGTCTTCGTGCAGAATCTGATAGTTGAAATCGACGGGCGGCTCGGGCTTTCGTGCGCTGAGGACGAGTACCTGATCGCCGGTCAGGAGCTGCTGACTGGCTTTGATTTTTCCGAGTTGAAAGTGGTGTCCCGGCTCGCGCTGAATGGTGATGACGCCGCGATCGATCGACTCCTGGATGGCGGCGCGCGAACGCTTTCGGAGCCGGTCTTTCAAGAAGCGGTCGAGCCGCGCCCCGTGGTCTCCGGGGCCGACGTCATGGGTCACGATATAATGGTCTTCCGCATACTCCTCGTGCACGCCTGGGGCATAGCACAGGGGCGGGGGGATTTGATGAATTGTGAAGAGACAGAAGACCTGTTCCATCATGTCCGATAAGCTGTCGTGCTCCTTCGATTCTGGGTTTCTTTATCGTGGCAGTTGGCTACGGTTTTTTTTCTCCTCGTTTTGCAGGGGGTGGGCCAGGCTCGGGCCGGGCCCAACGGGGCTGCTCCGGGGCCGGGGCGCAGCAGAAGTAGCTGTGTGACGCTGGCGGCCGTCGCGGTGGCGATCGAGCGTCGCACCGTTCCACCGCCGCGCACGCCGGTGGGGGATGGCCCTTCGGCCTTGTCGGAGCCGGACCCGCTGAGGCAACCGATTCCGGGGAGTAGAATCCGTCGCCGCCCGCTTCAGGAAAAACCTTTCGTGGCGATGGAGACGGTCGCGCTCGCTCGAATCAACGAAATGGCGGAGACCGGCCGTCGGCAGCCCGCCATTTGGGTTTTGCGCGCGCATGGGCACGAGCAGGAGGCGCGACGCCTGGAAGCTCAGCTGGAGGAAGCGCTCAATCAAGCCGCTCAAGGGGGGGCGTTGCCGGTCACCTTTCGGGGGCGGCTTGTTCCATCGCGCGATTCGAATTCGCCCCAGGCGCAGGCGGAGGTGGCAGTCTACCGCTTTGACCAGTTGATCGGGCAAGACTCAGTTCCGGCCGCTGTCATGAGCCGTTTGAGACGCGCTCCGGGCCTCTGGCGGACGGATATTGATGAGGTGGTCCCGGTTGGCCCGGTCGGGCTGGTTCCCGATGAGATTCCGGTCTTCGATTGGATCACGGGCAATACGGATCTTCTTCGGGACGGGGTGGGTCTGCTGCGGGTGGAAGGGCCGCGGGGCACGGAGACTCACGGGATCTTACCGACGAATGGAAGAAGCATGGGCACGGGCTCGGGCGACGGCAATTTAGTGCGTGTCACTCTGGTGCGCTGGCTGCGCACTCGAGGCGAGTGGGGGTCGGCGAACATCGGGGAGTATCGTAACTTTTTTTCGGAGTTTCTTTGTAAGCACCCGGCCGAGGATTGGGTTCGGCTGTTTGACTCGGAGGCGGCTCGGTTCTATCCGAACGTAAAACCTGAAACGGTGGCCTGGCTGGCGAAGAAGCACCGAGACGAGTTTGTGCGGCTGGCTGCGAACCCGCCTCGCAACTGGGCCGCGTTGCTTCGATTGGATGACAATGTCCTCCTGACTGAGTTCCCGGGTTTGCTGAGCCCGGACCGGCTCGATGCCCTGCGTGCCCGTCTGGCTCGTTTTCAGGCGATGAGTCATCGTTGAGCGGCTTTGACAGAGGTCCGGGCCCTCAGTAGGGAATAGGCCTATGTCTTCTCTACTCATAATGCGTAAGAAATGGGTTTCCGGGGTGTTTTTCGGTGCGGGCCTGCTGGCCTCCTTGGTGGCGGTGGCGGCGCCTGCTCCGTTGCGGTTCCGGCATGAGCTCTCGATCGAAGACTTTCAGGGAAAGACTTTTCTCGACGCGATGATGGCTGAAGACGGTGGTATCAAGTCGCTCCTCGACGATGATTACCGGACTGAGTACGCCGTGGCCGGCTGGAGAGCCGTGAAAATCGCGTTGGCCAACTTCGACACGAAGAATCGCAATAAGGTGTTGAAGTCGTTCGAGGACGGGGAGGACGGCCTCCACCGCCTGATTCAAGAGCTGCAGGGCACGACGTTCACGCCCGCCACGGCCGTCGGAATGGTTCGCTCACGGCTGCGGGGTGGGGATGTCTTTGGCGTGGCTCAGGTGATCGCGATGGGCAGCGGCGCCGGCACGTTGGTCCGGATCGATGAAGAGAATTACTACTACAACTACGGCTATAAATCAGGCGAAGAGGCGGACGACGTGAAGTCGGGGCGCAGTTTTGGCGCCTCGCCGGGCCATAACGCGAACGACGCTTCCGACGTGATGTTTCTCAATGAGCTGGAGAAGTACTTGGATTCGACGGCGGAGCCTCGGGTATTCTACACGGCGATGCTTCGTCTGCTGACTCAATGCGATGCCTGGGGCTACGGACGGTCGCGTTTGAGTGACGAAGGTCAGACCGTGCTGACCGATTTTTTGGCGATTTACACGGCGGAGCTCGATCGGCACCTGATGGTTGAGCTCGATCCTCGCCGTCACCCGTGGGAGAACGATCTCGCCGAGGTGACGTTCGTCTTGGCTTTCGGAACTGCGGTGGGCCAGGTCATGCTCAACGGCGAGCTGGTGGACGGGCAGGCTCGCGAGTGGTGGGCTCCGAGCGCCGTGAGCAATCGCAGCGGCATCGGAATCACTCGCCAGGATCGCCGTCGTTTGCAGAAGGCGATTACGGTCTATGAGCGCGAGCACCATCCAGAACTCGTCGCCGCCATCGAGGCGGTGATCGGCTCAAAGAAAGATGTTTTCCGTGGTCTCATGGAGTATCTGAACAATGTGTCGACTCAGCCGAGCGTGCGTGCCAACGCAGCTGCGCTGACGGAAGCTTTCGTTGAGTTCGTTTTGCAGGTTCGGGAAGACGCGGACGCGATCGCGGCGGGGATTTCGGACTCCCCTTAAGGGGATGCTTGCCGAAGCCTCAGGGTGAAGCATGTTTCAGGATGACTCTCATCGTAGGATAGATCGCCGTCCAAGGCTTTGGCCATTTCAAGCGAATTAGCCAACGTAATGCCGGAGCCCGAGTGGGCCTTCTTTGTGCTGAAGTGTGGAAGAAAAAGACTTGGGCGGATTTCTTTCGGGATAGGCGGGCCGGAATTGGTCACCGAGACCGCGAGAAAGTTGTTCTCCGGTCGGACGGATATTCGGATTACAGGACTCTTGAGATTTCTCGTGGCCTCGATCGCGTTCCGAATGAGGCAGTAAAGGATGCGGGAGGCCTCCGTCTCCGAGCCGATCGCCTTGAGGTCTTCCGTGGGGAGGTCAATCTCGATGGAGAGGACCGCGCTGTCGGGGAGGCCCTTGCAGATGAGTACGGCCGTATTGACTGACTTGCGGAGGGAGAAGGTCTGGGAGCGCTGATGGGCTTGATGGTCCTTGCCGGCGAACACGCACAAAGCGGAAACGATGTCGGAGATTCTCCCGTGCGCTTTTTGAATACTGTCGAATCTTTTCGCGCGAGCCTCGTCTAACTCGGGGGTTTTGCGTTCTTCGGCGAGGAAGGAAAGATTCATCGATGCGATGGCAAGAGGATTGTTGATCTCGTGTGCTACGCCTGCGGCGATCTCCCCGATGGAGGCCATTTTTGAGGCTTCGAGAAGTGATCTCTGATCTTGAAGGCTTTGTCGGTGCAAACGCGAACGCGAGATCTCGAATAACCCACTCAAAATGAAACTGATGACGGTGGACGCAAAAATGAGTTGATCCTTGGGGGGAATGAAATGGACGGCGCGGGGGTCCGTGGTGAGCAAGCCCCAGGTTTGCAGGGCGCCGACCCCGAGGATGCAGAGAAGGAGCAAGGCGGTCCATATTGCTCCGTCCTGAATTTTCAGGATGTAGACGAAGGTGGCGGGGTAGAGGACGCAGAGAATGAGCAGGGGTGATTCTAATCCACCGGTGTTGCATATGCTGACGAGGGTGGCGAAGACGTAAGAGGCAACGTAGATGTTGCTCGCGATGCGAACGGCGCCATATTGTCGAACCAGGAAGAGACAGATGGGGCCGGACAAAAAGGCAATAAGCGGGGTGAGCGTGAGGGCCGGCGGGGCGTCGGCAAGATAGTGGGCGATTGAGAAAAGGGGAGCGAAGGTCGTGATCGTGAGAAACAGGGTGACCGTGAGTCGCGCCCGGGAGTGGTGTTCGGGGTTCGTCTTGAGGTGAGCCGGGACAAAAAATTCGATCCATTGGGCCATTGTTTGTAGGTTCATGGGATTAGTACCGTTGCTTCATGAGGAACATGATGACCTCGCGGGCGCTGTCGGGCGTGTAGCCGTAGTTCATGCACATGTTATCGACCGTGGTTTTGGCAAGGCGGGAGCCCTCGTCGTCGGCCGAGGTGTCGAACTTCCCTGGATCCGTGCGGCCGTAGATCAGAAGGGCGTTGTGCATCTTCGTGAGGAGGTCTTTCTGTGACTCGAAGTAGTGATGTTCGAGCTTGGCCCAGTACTCGGGGAAAACCTGCGCGTAAACGACGCGCGAATTCACGTGGTCGAGCGACCAGGCGCCGACCTGCGAGATGATGTTCTGGCGCCAAGCGTCCTGCTCGCCCGGATCCTGGGGGGCGTCGACGATTTTTTCGAACTCATCGATGAGGGAATGGTCAGGATCTTCGAGGCGACCGGTGATGGGGTTTTTAATTTTCTCCTTCTTGAGCACGAGCGCGATGTGTTGAACGTACTTTTTGAGGAAATCTTCCCACTGGTCGGGTTTATAGAGGCCGATCGAGGCGCGCACCTCGCGGTCGATCACATTGAGATACTCCGTGCGGACGACGGTGATGAACTCGACGGGGTCGTGGTAGCCGTCTTTGGCTTCCTGCTTGAGGAAGTCGTACTCGCTCACGCGTTTCACGAACTCCTCGAGCTCTCGCAAGACGGCGAGGGGCGAGAGGGTCGGGAATTGCGTGTTCTGGGCGGCGCTGTAAAGAATCGATTTCATCTCGCGGGCCGAGGCGCCCAGGCGCCCCTCATAGTAGGGGATGTTCTCGTATTCTTCCTGCAGGCGCTTGAGGTTCGATTTGAGTATTTTTCGCTCCTCGGGACCGAGGGCCGCAGGCATTTCACCCGTGTCGTAGAGGCGCGATTTCTCGAGCGGATTGAGGTTCGAGACGATGGAGGCGATATTGGGGGGGTAGTTGATGGAGTTCGGCTTCTTGAGCCGCGTCAGCACGGCCCAGAGCGCGATCGTCCAATCCGTATGAGGGGCCACGGGTTTTTCGGCGGAGATCTGTTCGAGATCGGGTTGGTAGATTTGGCGCTCCTGCGACACTGACAGAAGATAAGGCGCGCGGATGAGCTCCATGCGGGCTTTGAAGCTCATGAAGTCAGGGAACTCTTTGAACGCATCGAGCTGGAGCTCATTGGTGGAGCCGATCATCACGGCGTCGAGAAACGCGATGCTGGATCCCACGTTTACGGCGCCGGTCTCGCAGGCGATGAGCAAATATTTGAAGGTGTCGACCGGGCGCTTGAGGAGATCGCTGTACTCGATGAGCCCGCGGTTGCCGTCGACCAGGTCGCCGCTCAGGTTGAAGAGGCTCAGGCTCTGGAGCGAGGAGGGCAACGCGCCAAGCGACTTGTTCATGGTGATCTGGTGGGCCTGGGCATCGACGTGAAGCTGAGGTTCGATCGTCACGACTCCGCGACGGTAGCGGCGAGAGAAGTAGAACCGCTCGACTTGCACATGCATGAGCACGCGCTTGAGCTCGCCCCCGTTGGCCGCCAGGAGCGCGTCGAAGATGAGGCGATCGCGGTGATTGAGCTCGCCCCGGGTGAGGTAGAGCGGCATCTGCGACCAGATCGTTTGGGCCTCGGCTTCGCCCAGAAGCTTCTCGAGAAAGGTTTTGCGTTGGTCGCGCGGGATGATGAGGATCGGATGATCCTTCATCTCGCAGGGGATGCGCGCGGCGATTTCCTCGTCGGGGAGTTTCGCGTAGCTGGCGAGCTCGCGGGGGCGGTCCGCGGCTCCTCCTCCGTAGGTCCCGAGCCCGATGCCGCCCTTGGTGTAGCGCTCAACCGGGAAGACCCATGAGAACGTGTATTGCGCCCCTTCGGGTTGACGCGAGAAGCGTTCCATCCCGGCCATGAGTCCGTGCGCGAGCGAGGTCTTCGCTGAGCCGTTGGGTCCGTGCAGGAGGATGAGCTTGTTGTTGTGCCCTTGGCGCGAGAAAGTTTTGAGCGAGCGGTAGATGGCGGACTGTGCCGACTCCTGACCGATGACCCGGCGAGCGTTGTCCTCGCTGACGATGTCGAAGACGTTGAAGTGCGTGGCTCCGCTGGGCGTGGTCGTGCGGCCAAAGTGATCCATCATGTCGGAGAGGTAGCGGGCCGAGCCTCGCAGCTGCGTCAGTGGTTTTTCTCGGGCGAGCCCGAGGTACTCGTTGAACGCCAGGATGCGTAGATTTTGGTCGAACTCTTGATGCACGAGCTGATCGAGGGACTGAATGACGTCTGCCGGCGTGGCGCCGCCGTGATGGGATGTTCGTTCCATGGCCACCTTCCTTCTCTCTATTAAGGATAGCATTACGATGCCGAAAAGTCGGATGTGAAGGACCGTGTTCGAATAATCCATCTCGTCAATCTATTGGCGATCGGCCTTTTGGCCGGAGCCTCTTGGGGCGATGACCGCAGTCGGCCGTGTTCATCGCTCAACCGGGTCGTGGCGAAGGCGCGCGTGGCGGAAGAGCGGCTGGCGGACGAGAACGAAGTCGTCATGGAGGTCGATGAGACGGACGCCGACCTGATCCCGGATCGGATGCACATCGGCCCGGCGCCGGTTCGGCGGTCGAGGCTCGAAGATCACGTGGAAGAGCTGGCGGACGCCTTCGAGCTCATCGAGCATCCCGGGGCTTGGGGTGTTGCGCCTCGGTCTGATCCAGGCCGACCGCTTCCGGTGCCTCAGGCGGGACATGGAAGACGAGTGGGCGTGGGACCATCAGCTTGGTCGCAGCCCTCAAATCTCAGACGCAGGGCTTTCACGAGGCAGGCGTCGACGAGTGGAAACCCAACATTCGAGCCGGACTGGTCTGCTCGGCCGCGCGCCAGGGAGCGAGCGGACCCACGGCACCAGCAGGAAAGATTTCCTGAGCTGCGCACCCGCCGTGATGAGACGGTCGTTTTTTCGCCCGCCCAAACTTTGTCGGGCGCGGCAACGATTCGGACTCTGGCCGTCGCGCCTGAGCTTCCACCGCTTTCCCCGGCGTTATCCCGGCCGCGCCGAGCGTTGCCGCATGAGCTGGCCACTCGTCTCCTGAGGATGGAAGAATCGTTGCATCTGCAGGAGGCGGCGTGGATTTATCGTCGCTATGGCATGGATGCGCAGGCGGCGGCGCTCGAGGCACGGCTCGCGACTTTGATGAACGGGGTGACGGAAGCGGAAATTGTGCCAGGGAGTGTGACGGCGCCGGCTGGCACGATGACCGAAGGCGGCACCTTTTTTGTGACTTTGAGGAACGGAATTCGCGGGGTTTTCAAAGCCGGACAAGAGGCCACGGTTGCGCAGTTTCGGGCACGGGGACTGGATGCTTCGAACGCGAAAATTCTGGTGGATGAGAATGCCGAACTAGCGGACGCGGTATTTTCGGAGGTTTCTGGCGCCCATCTGGTGAGCCACTCGGTTCCTTTTGAGTTTCGTGGAGTGAGCGGAACCCTGCATTATCGGTTGTCGGGAGTTTCTGATGCACCGGATGAGCACGTGATGACGCCGCTTTCGCAGGTCTATAATTTTGTGAGTGGCCAGATGGACAACCGACCTGGGAACGGAATGATCTTCAATGACTCCACAGTGGCGGCAGGAATGGGCGGGGAAGCGTTGATTGATCGGGGCTCGGCCTGGGTGGATGGCACAGGGCATGGCATTCTCATTTGGGAGAATTTCGTGGAGTGGCGGCATGGCCTCGCGGAACGAGCCGATCTGACGCCGGAACAAAGACATTTCTCCACGGGCTCGAGTCCGTACTTTCTCTATGGGGTGATGATGAGGTACCCGCCCGAGCAGTGGCTGGCACGCATGAGGGAAGATCCCGTACTGGCTCATCTTCCGATCGACGCAAAACAAATTCTTAAATGGCAACGGGACCTACGAACCCGTGTGGCTGAAATATTCGCGACAGAGGCGGGTGGCGCCGAAGCGTACGATTATCTGATGGGGCTGCGGCGGGAGCACGTCGAACGCGCGGGGGCGGGGCGGTTGTCTCCGAGTCGCGTCGACGCGGCCTGGGGCCGCGTGTTGCAGCTGCGGCGTTGGATGGAAGAGCTGCGTCCGCGCCCGGAGTGGCTAGAGCGGCGATTGGGGCGCGCGCCTCCACCGCCGAGCGTGCCGAGGCGTTGATGTCCTTACTTACCGCCGCCGTCGGTGTTTCC
>CAYIHX010000061.1:0-21641 GCA_964363305.1 uncultured Bacteriovoracaceae bacterium
AACCATCAATGGCTCCCTTAAAAGCTTGCAGCATCGCATCGGTACGCGCGAGCGATATGCCCGCGCTGTAACCGAGGTAAGCGCCTGCCACGTCGGAAAAGAAGCCGTGGCCTTGCACGCGCACGACCCGAAACTCGTTTCTTCCGCCCAATTCCGACTCGATCTCGATGCGTAGCGCGAGGTCTGAATCATAGCGCGCGTACTTCACGGCGAGCCACACGAACAAAACATTGATGCTGAACCCTTCACCTAAATCCAACCCGGCGCGCGAGCCGTAAGGAGCCTCGCCTTTTCCTTTGAAATGACCATCAAACCAGGTCGGGTTCGCTCCGCTTTCGAGGTTGTCTTTCAACGGAAACTCGTTGTCGCGCGCCTTCATTCGTTCATCAAAGCCGTAGAAAGCACGCTCGCCCTTCCAACCTGTCGAGAAATTCAAGGCGTCGACCCTGACTCGAACACGCGCCACGGGGAGGCTCGACCCGTTCCAGATCAACTCCGAATCGTCGCGCCGATCAGTGCCTTGAGCTTGACGAAGATTCTGCACCTCGACACGGGGCTCCTGAAGAATATAACGGCCGCTTTGAATCAAATGCGTACCGAGCCGAGCACGATAGCCTTCGCCAAACGAGTAGAATTTTTGATCGGGCATCTGGATCACCGCCTCGTCGACTTGCTCGAGCTCGATCACTCGCTTGCCATCGATCACGGGCGCGCGCGATGGCGCCTTCCCGGCCGCCCAAGCGGCTGGAGCGCAGAAAAGCGCAAAAATGAACAAATACTTCCGCATCATCACCGCTACCTCGTCAGCGCCATGGCCCGGCGGATCGTCACGAGATCGCCCGGCTTAATGCCGCGGGGGCCTCTCACTTCCGTCACGACGGCCATCGAAGAGATCGGATCGACGGTGGTGGTCTGGGCGTAGGCCGCCACCCGGTAAGGATTGCAGCTGATCCCGATGGCATCATCGATACTCTCATAGATCGTGAAGGTCTGATTCTCGCCGATCAGGCTTTCCCAGCCTTGGTCGAAAATCAGAATGCCGGTCTGCGCATCGTAGTCTCGCACGTGCGCGCGCCAACCCAGGCGCTCCAGGTTGGTCGACTGGGTAACCATCCTCTGCATGCCGTCTTTCATGATGCCGCGAAGCACCGCCCCCATTGGCGTATTGTAGATCAGCTCGGGACCGATCTTGAGGTCGCTGATGTTCACGTTGAATTCGAGGCTAAAGGCCGGAAACGGCTGTTGCGCGGTAGCTGCCGCGATTGAGGTGCAATCTTTCGCGTCGCACTTCATCAGTTTAAAATCCATCGCGATCACGCCGACCTTCACGCCCACCGCGCCCTCCAGACCGATGGACGGAGACTCGGTACTCGTCGGCGAGTAGCCAACGCGAATCTTAGCGCTCCCCACCTCCATCTGAAGCGTCGAGACGGCCGCTTCAATTTTCAAAGTCTCTTCGCAGAGATCGGCCTGCACGTGAGGCACTGAGGGAGCCAGTAAACCGGTCTGCGCCACCGCCGTATGAAACATCACATCGAGGTCAGCCGAGAGATCCATCTCCTTGCCGTTCGGCAGGCGAAAGGCCCTCGTCCCGACGGGGCCGACCAGCACCTTCCGCATCGGCGAAGGAGTAGAAGGCCCCCCCGCAGACGGCGGCTTCTTCCCCGCCGCAAAGGCGAAGCTGGAAGAAAGCCCGCCCCCCAAAACAACGAGGGAAATCAGAACAGTACGCGATCGGGTGGTGACCATCACTGCATCCTTTCCACCGACGGTGCGTGCGTCCCGCAACTGGCCGTCAGAGATAAAACCACAGGACAGGCTCAATTATGAATAATATTTAACAATTATTCAAGCATAATAAACTCCATCTTTTCCATATGATAGAGCAAGAACCTCAAGTGCCGCCTCTTTTTAGAAGATCAGCTCTCCCTGACTGATCGGCAAACGGTGCCCAGTCTTGATGCGCAGAGGGTCATACCCCCTTCCATTGGGACCGCCCGAAAAGGGAGATCAAACATCAACTTCCCGCAAAAAAAGCCCCGACTGCCGCCCCGGAAGTTGATGTTTGATCTCCCTTCCTTGAGGGCCGAATCACCCACTCCAAGCGCCGGTTCAAAGCGCGCCCCTCAGGCGTCTTCTCCCGCGACAACGGTCCGTTCACACCATGCGCGCTGATGACGACTCGCGGAGCGAGCGCAGGCACGCGCTCAAGCCAGTGCTTGACCACTCCCTTCGCTCGCGCGAGCGAAAGCTCCCAGGTCGAGGAGTAGCCGGACGAAGAAAGCTCCTCGGAGAGGTCCGCATAGCCGATCACCTCCACCGCTGCGCCCGAACGTTCGAGGATTCGCGCAACGTGATCGACGAAAGCCTCATACCGGATGGGCAACTGAGACTCGCCCGCATCGAAAAACTGGAAGAGCTTCACTCGAAAGGTCTCGGCCCCCTGCTCAATTCGCACCCATTTCTGAAACTCCCGTGGTCCCCACTCGAGCGCAGCCGCCTCTTCTATGGCTTCAGCCAACGCCCCCAGCTTCACTGGTGACGCATTCTCGGCCGCCTTCGGCGCGACGACCGCGCCCCCCCGCGGCGGCATTGCCGAGAGCGCGACGAAGAGCGCGAACAGCAGCATCATCAGCGCCGCGAAAGGGAGGTGCCACGCGTTCGCCGCGCTTCCCTTAGCGTCCGGCTTCACGGATCAACACCTCAAGGCGTTCTTTGAGAAACTGCGGATTCAATCCCTCGAGGATTCCAGTCACACCCAGACGCACCACCTGCCGAGCGCGCACCCGCTCGGCGGCGTTTCTCCGCAACTTCGCCGCGACCGGCAAAAAAACGAGATTCGACAGCGCCAACCCGTAGAGCACGGAAACAAACGCGACGGAGATCCCTGCCCCGAGCTTCGCAGGTTCGCTCAGAAGGCCCATCACCTGAATCAAGCCGAGCACTGCGCCAATAATCCCCACGGTTGGCGCATACGCACCCGCCGCCTCGAAAACGTGCGCAGCCCGCTCTTCCGCCTGAAGAAGCAGATCGATCTCGCTGTCGATGATCTCCTTCACGGTCGCGGCCTCGAACCCATCGATCACATATTTGATCGTGCGCTGAAAAAGGGGGTCGCGAATTGAGGCTCGACTCCCCTCTACGGCCAGCACCCCTTCTTTCCGGGCGATGAGGGCAATCCGCACGATATCCTCGACCACCGGCTTCGAATCGAGATCCACCCGAACAAAGATCGAGGGTACCGCCGACAGGGCGCGCAGCAGATCCTTCATCGGAAATGAAAGCATCACCGCCCCCCAGGTTCCGATCACTACGATCCAGACCGCCCCGGGCTGCAGCAACGCGAGCAACTCGCCGCCACCGAAAATCTGGGCGCCAATGACCGAAGCCGATGCGAGAAAACATCCAAAGAGAGACGCGACATCCATGCGCCCCAAGTGTAGCCTGGTGAAGGGAGGTGTCAAATGGGCAAGGGAAACGAATTCGAAGATCCGGACCTCCTGGGTGGCAAGCCCGTCGTCGTAGGAATCTCAGGAGCAAGAACTCCCACGAGTCCGATCCTCCTTGCCCTCGCGCGCGGAGCGGACAGCTCTCTCGTCTTGCTGATTTTTCTCGGGGCGCTCACCCTGTCGCGACTGCCACCCTTTCCCGGCATTCCACAACTCCTCCTCTTGCTTTCGGCCATTCTGATCCCCTTCGGCGCTCGCCTGCTCGTCGGCGTAACGCCTGGAGAAGCGCTGACCCGCACTCGGAAAAACCCAAAGAGGCCCGGCTACACTTCGCGCCCGGACCTGGACGGCCTCCACCTCGCCTCCCTGGCCGGAGCCATCGTTCTCCTCTTTTTGACCACTGGCTGGCTCGCGGCGCGCGCCTTGTTTCTGCATCCCCTCTTCGCTCCCGTAGAAGCGAAAACACTTCCCGCTTTTATTCCTCCACTTCAATCGCCGGACTTCTGGGTGCGCGCGCATTTTTACTCTCTCGGAGCCTGGCCCGCCCGACCCTTTCAGCAGAAAGTCGTCTATTCCCTTCCCTATGAGGCAGGACCGCCCATCCTGTTTCCGGGCCGCATCGTCGCGCAATGGCTTCCCCTCGAAATCAGCGTCACCTTCGAGGGACCCAAAACACCGGACGGCCTGCGAGACGCCGCTGGAAAAGCGGTGGCCCGGGACACGCTCCGAGAATGCTTCCTCAGCGGAAGCCTCGCCTGGGATTGCCTGCGGTACCGAAAAGCGCTCCTCAGTCGCCCTCTCGACGAGATTGAACGCGGGATGCGAGGCGTGCCCCATTATCGCCTCGAATGGCTCAGCGTCTCGAACCCGCAGTTGCCGCCGATCGAATGGCCCGAAGGCCTTCGAATCACGGCCACGCTCAACGGAAAAACCCAAATCCGCTTCGTCGCCGTCACCTGGGGCGGAACCGAGCAAGCATTCTTCCTCACTCACCAGGGAGGAGAAAAGGGCCTCCTCGCGGAAAGATTGTTCGAACAGTCGCTCCAAAGTCTCAAACTCACCGACGATCTCGATACCCTCCGCGCCTGGTCGGAGCGGGATCTGCTCGAAATCCACATGAAGGAGCTCGAACAACTGGATTGGAAATCCGACGAGTTTTTCGATCGGGTGACCACGATTCAGTCCGTGTTGCTTTCGCGCATCTCCGTCCAACCGAAAGATTACGACGCCTACTTCCATCTCGGGGGCACCTCCTCCCTTCTGATCCGCCACGCCCTGGCGGCCAGCCACCCGGAAATCGCGGCGGCGGCGCAGAAAACGCTGTTCTCCGCGTGGAAATACGCACACGACGTCAAACCTCAAGACCCCCGCGGGTTTCAGCTCGAACGCCTCTGGGACGAGCTGAAGGAGAAATGACGGCGTGACCGAAATTGTTAAGACAGTGAACAAACGGTGCCAGGCACCGCAGGCGATCGGCATCGACTTTGGCACATCCAACAGCGCGGCCTCGGTGCTGCTCGCAGACGGGAGTGCTCGCATGGTTGAGCTCGATCCGCCTGGACCGCCGGCCGAGCTGCTCAAAACCCTGCTCTATTTTCCGACACGCACGGAAGCTTTCTTCGGAGGCGCGGCGATTCACGAGTACTTCGACCGCGACCGCGAGGGGCGCTTCTTTCAATCGATCAAACGCCTGCTCACGTCGGCTGAGTTCAAGGGCACCGTCGTGCACAATCAGTTTCTCTCACTGGAAGAGCTGATCGCGCGCTTTCTCAAGGAGATGAGAAAGCGGATTGAGGCTCGGATCGGAGTGATTCCGGAATCAGTTCCCTGGATGATGGGCCGACCGGCTCGCTACTCGCTCGATCCTCAAAGGGAAGAGCTTGCACTCGCTCGATTCCGACGCGCCTGCGACCTGGCTGGAATCTCACGCCCCCGATTCATCGAAGAGCCCCGCGCGGCCTCGCTCACCTATCGCCCGCGCAGCGATCATCCCGAGACCGTGCTCGTCGCCGACCTCGGAGGAGGTACTTCTGATTTCACGCTGATGAACGTCAAGCGAGGCGCGCCCTCCGAGATTCTCGCCAACTACGGAGTCCCCGTCGCTGGCGACGCCCTCGACTCAGCCTTCGTCGTCTCTCGCCTCAATCGCTTCTTCGGTTCTGAGATCCGGTACCAACGACCTTTTTCAGAAAACATCCTGACGATGCCGACCTCCTTCACGCGCCTGCTTCCGAAGTGGCATCAGCACGCGTTCCTCAAAGAAAAAGATACCTGGAACTTCATCCTGAACCTTCGCAAAGAGATCGTCGATCCCAAAGACCAGGCCTATCTCGAAAATCTGCTCACCCTCGTGGAGGACAACCTGGGCTACGCCCTTCATCGCGAGGTCGAAAAACTCAAGGTGACCCTCAGCCGGAATACCACCACAGAATTTGTTTTCAAGAGCTACCCGATCGACATCCGAATCCCCGTCACCCGCGACGAGTACGAGCAGCTCATCACCGACCCGGCCCGCACCATCCAGGAGGCCGCGAGTGAAACCGCACGCCTCGCCGCCGTCGATGCGAGCAGCGTCCATTTCGTCTACTTCACCGGAGGCACCTCGCAGGTTCCCCTGATTCGATCGAAGATCCTGCAGGCCTTCCCGAACGCCCAAACCGTCGATCAGGATGCCTTCACCTCCGTCGCGGCCGGTCTGGCACTGTCCTCACTGACGGGGTGATCAGACCCACTGGGACAGATAGCGCTTCAGCTCCTGAGGAGGGAGCGCGCCCGAAGTCCGATCGACCTCGACGCCGCCCTTGAACACGATGAGCGTGGGGATGCCCCGAATCTGATAGGCCTGGGCGGCGAGCGAATGCGCCTCGGTATCGAGCTTGGCAAAAACAAATTTGCCCGCCCATTCTTGGGCCACGGCCTGAAAAGTAGGCGCGAAAGCTTTACACGGGCCGCACCACTCCGCCCAGAAATCGACCACGGTCGGAATGTCCGCGCTCCGAATCAACTTATTCAGCCCGGTGCCGCTGACTTCCTGCACCCCGTTCCTCAGAGGAAGCGCCGCCTTGCAGCTTCCACACACCGGCGCGGCCTCCCGAGCCCGCTCCACCTCGACACGATTCAATTTCTCGCAACTCGCGCATACGACCCAGTTCTTCACGTGATGACCTCCAGCTTGGGTGGATTCAAAAGATGCTTCTTCACCGTACAGCCGTTCGCCGCCGCGACGACGCTGGCGCGGTACTTCTCCGGAAATGAGGCGGGCAGCTGAATCTTGATCTGAATGTCCGTGACCATGTGGGTCTTCTCATCGCGCTTCGAGGTCTGCACGATTTCAATGCCCTCGGTCGAAATCCCACGCGCCTGGCAAAAGCTCTGCACGAAAAAACCCGCACACGTGGCAAGCGACGCAAGAAACAGCTCAAAGGGCGCCGGAGCCTCGCTGCCTCCGCCATCCTTCGCGGGCTGATCGGTCACCACGTGGTAACCTCGAAAATGACCAACGACCTTCTGGTTCCCGGCTAACTCGACTTTGATTTCCATAAATCCCTCACACCACGGTGTTCGTCCAAGGGCCGGCATTCACGACGTCCTTGAATCCCATTTTCCGCAAAGCCACCGCCGCCATCCCGCTTCGGGTGCCCGAAGCGCAACACAGGACGATCGTCTTGCTCCGATCGAGTTTCCCCGCTCGGCTCGAAAGCTCATTCAGCGGGATATTCACGCTCCCCTCGCGAGCGCCTCCCTTAAACTCCGCCGCGCTTCGCACATCGACGACGATCGCACCTTGCCGAATCAAAGCGGGAATCTTGCCCTTGACCGCGCGGAACCTGAAGAACCGCCACCCCAAGAAAGCCACGAAAAGAGCCGGAATCAGATACTGCTGCAAATTCGAGAGATCCATGGACATCCTCCTGCGGGTAAAACCGCCCATCAACAATAAATTTGGCGAATGGCTCCGAGTAAGTCGACCAGCTTCGCATCCGCCACCCTGTAATAGACGAAGTAGTGCTCCCGGCGGCTGGAGACGATCCCCTCGTCCTTCATTCGCCCCAGAAACTGCGACATCGCCGACTGAGAAATCCCGCAAAACTCCGTGAGGTCATTCACGGTGCGCTCGCTCCGCATCAGCCTGCACAAGATCTTCAAACGTACCGGATGAGCCAGCGACTTCAAGAGCTGGCTGACATCGTCGCAGTTTTGAAGAATCGCCCGAGCAGTGGGTTCGGATGCGGAACTCATATTACTCTTGTATCATATAACATTCGTGCTAGGCTAGCACTTATGAATAAGAAAGCATGGTATGGAATGGTCTTGGGATTGTTGGCTCTGGGAATCTGGAAAAGCGGGGCCACGGATCAGTTCACCATCCCATCCATCGCTCCGGCGGAAGCCAAGCCCCTCTTAGCTTCCGGAAAGGCCGTCCTCGTAGATGTCCGAGAAAAAAACGAGATCGAGGAAGGCATGATTCAAGGAGCCGTCTGGCTCCCCCTCTCGGGCGTGCAATCCGATAGCGCCGCCACGAAAGAGCTCATCGATCAACTCGACAAGAGCAAAGAGATCCTCACCTACTGCCGCTCGGGAAAACGCTCCGCGACGGTCGCAGCTCACCTGAAGAACCTCGGCTTCCGTGTGAAAAACGTGGGCGGGTATGACGCGCTCATTGCCGCGGGCTTGCCCAAGGCACATCCGAAGCCATGAACATCTTCTCCTCGATCCCCCCTGCGGCGTTTCTCGTCGCCGGAATCGGGCTTGCGCTCGTCGGTATTCCCAGTCGCCCACAATCTCGGGCCCGCCTCAAAAAAATGGGCAGCTACACCCTTCAAGCGAGCATCGTATTGCTCGGCGCGAAGATTCCCATCGGTGAGCTGCTCCGGGCGGGACGCGATGGTCTGGCCACCACCGCGATCAGTGTTCTGGCCGTCTTCGGGATGGGCGCCCTGCTTCAACGCTTGATGCGCATCGAGCGCGACCAGGCGATCCTCATCTCCAGCGGCACGGCGATCTGCGGCGGCAGCGCGATCGGCGCGGTCGCGCCCACCATCGGCGCGAAAAACATCGACGTCGGAGTCGCGATCGGAGTCGTTTTTCTCCTCAATGCGATCGCCATGGTGATTTTTCCTCCACTTGGAAAACTTTTCACGCTGAATGATCACCAGTTTGCCTACTGGGCGGCGCTCGCCATCCACGACACGAGCTCCGTCGTCGGCGCGAGCGCGCAATGGAGCGAGAACGCGCTTCAGATGGCCACCACCCTCAAGCTCAGCCGCACGCTCTGGATTTTCCCCGTCGTGCTCTTCTTCGCCCTCGCTAGACACCGGAAGGAGAGAAATTCCACCCTCTCCCGATTCCGCCCGCCCCTCCCCTGGTTCATCGCCGGCTTTATCCTCATGTCGATCATCCACACATACTGGCTCGCCCCGCTGGGCTCCCCCCTTCCGAGCGCACTCAGTCGCCTCAGCGGCTGGGGCTTCAACTTGAGTCTGCTGTTCATCGGCCTGTCGCTCTCGCGCGAGCAGCTCAAGAAGGCCGGCGCCCGCCCCCTCCTGTACGCCACTGCGCTTTGGCTCGTCACGCTCGTGACGACGCTGGCCTATGTGAAATTTTTTTAAACTGCCCCCTTTGAGCGTGTATGCAGGAGAACTGGCGGGGTTCTCCGAGAACCTCGTCTTACCCTCATTCCTTAAACCCTGTCATTATTTGACAAGATACTGACATATAATTACACCATTTAAATACCGCTAAAAACCCACAGGGCGCGAAAAGCGATCCTTTGAAAAGAGCCGGGCTATCACGGGTTTCCTGGCTGCACTTTACATAGGTTCTCCGAGAACCTCGTCGACTACTCCGCCACGTACCGCAGCCGATAGTTCCGCCACTGGCGAGCCACGCGGCATTTGAACTCGACGGTCACTTCGCTCCAGTCGGCCGAGTGATGCACGCGGGACGAGTCCGGTCCGGTGGTCGCCTTCTCGCTCACGAAGATATTCGAGGAAGAGTTCGAGATGCCCCAGTAGCTGCAAAGAGAGTAGGAGTTTCCTCGCGTCCTCAAGGGCTCGGTTCCGACGGGCGTCTGGTCGAAGGGCAGATCCCACCAGAGGGAATGGAGAACTGTTCTTGTGCTCGGGGCGTGCACTCTTCCGCTGGCGAAAAGATCGACAACGGAGCGCCATTGGCTGCCGAAATACTCCGCGCCAGCAGGGGCCAGCTCCAGCGAAGGCGGGAAATCCTCATTCGTTCGCTCGATGACCACGCTCGACTCCGGTTGTCCTCTGCGGGCGCTCCGCAGCCGGGTGATCTCCGCGTCGGCGAGGCGGTACAGGCGCGCTTGGGTCAAGATGGTGCCAGCTTCGACTTCTTCCCGTTCTTCCGAAGGAGCCGACGGAACAGAGGTCGAAAGCGCACCCGCCGCTCGAGCGTACTCCTCGCTCGCGATACGCACAAAGAACTGTTTGCGTTCGTCGGGCAGCGACGCCACCTCTCCGCCCCGAGCTTTGCCTACGGCTGAACGTTTATAACCCCGAAGGTTCAGCACACATTCAATGCGGTCGGGAGAGACTGCGTGAATCTCAGCAATCGCCCCGTTTTGGAAAACTTCCTTTTCCTGTTTCGATAACGCGGAATCATCGAACTCCATTTTATTTCCGCGAACCCTCCCCAGCGTTCTCTGATTTACACTCACTTCGTTTTCTGACTCAGAAGATCCCGCAAAGCTTTCCATCGACCCATCTTCTTTGATCTGAAGGAAGATATTGCCCTTCTGGCCTCCCATTTCTTCCCGCCACTGCCCCACCAAACTCGGGTCCACCTTGGCGGGACCACAACCGGACGAAAGGGCCCCCAGCACCAGGGGAAGCATCAGGACTACGCGACTTGCTCGAATATTCATGCAGCGCGTTATATCTCAACCTGAAATACCCGTCTATTTATATCTTCTATTGGTTCTAAGTCATTAAAATAATAGGTATTTTAAAAATAAAGAGACCGGAGACGACGCACTTCTGCAAGCCCCCCCTCCCTCTCCATTGTTAACGACCTTAACGATCGGTGCCAGGCACCGCAGCGATCACGTCGACGGCGATATTCACCGCCTCCTCCACCACCGGGGCTTCGCGCTCGTTGGCATCCTTGACCCGCTCGCTGCGCGTCTTCTTGCCCTTGTTCTTCTTCTTTTCCTTGGCGTTCTCTTTCTCGACCTTCTTGCGAAGATCAGCCAGTTTGATCACCGACTGGTTCTTCTTCGATTCTTCGAGTTCTTTCGCCAGCTCCGCGAACTTCTTGCTCTTCGAAACCCGAACCAGCGAACGCTCGGCTAGCTTCTTGATTTCGGTATCATCCACCGGCGCCCACCGGTGCTTCGGGTCTTCGGTGTTCGCCTCCGTGGAAACGAACGTCGGGATCGTCTGCGTGGGAAGCGAATAATCCAAGCGCTTCTCGCCCACTTCGTCCGTGTTGAACAGAGAAGGAATCACGATGTCCGCATTCACGCCGATGTGCTGAGTCGACTGCCCCCCCGGAATGAAGAACATCCCGGTCGTGACCTTCATCGCACCCAGCTCCAGCGGCAAGGGATTCAGAACCTGCACCGTGCCTTTTCCAAAAGAGTGGTCTTCGCCGACGATCACGGCGCGCCGGTAATCTTTCAAAGCGCCAGCCAAAATCTCCGAGGCCGAAGCGCTGAAGCGACTCGTCAGCACGACCAGCGGGCCCCCATACACGACATCCGGATCCCGGTCCGCCAAGACCTCCACTTTGCCCTCGGTATTCTTCGTGGCCACGACGCCACCCAAGCGGATAAACAAGCCGGAAATCCGAACGGCTTCGTCGAGCAAGCCTCCGCCGTTCTTCGACAGATTCAGCACGATCCCGTCGACCTTCTGTTTCTTCGCCGCGAGCAGGAGCTTCTTCACGTCATCGGTACACGAGCGGCTCTGGCCGCGCTCTCCTCCTCCATAAAAGGAAGGAAGATCCACCACTCCGACCTTCAGCTTCTTGCCGTCCACCTCGCGGGTCTCATAGGTGATCTTCGCCGCCTGATCTTCGATCTGAATCTTGTCCCGCACGATCTCCACTTCGAGGCTCTTGCTGTCGCGAAGCACGGTCAGCTTCACCTTCGTGCCCTTCTTGCCGCGAATCAGCTTCACGACGTCGCGCAGATCCATGTCGATGACGGATACCGCGGAGCCCTTCTCCTGAGCGACCGCGATGATCTTGTCCTTCGGCTGAAGAAGCCCCGTGCGCTCGGCCGCGCCCCCCTTGATGGTCTCCTCAATCACCGTAAAGCCGTCCTGCGAGGAGAGAGAAGCGCCGATCCCCTCGAGTGAAAGCCGCATCTGAATCTGAAAATCCTCGAGACTCTCCTGCGACAGGAACCCCGAATGGGGATCAAGCGCGCGAGAGAAGGCCTCAGCAAAACCATTCGTCAAATCGCTATCCTTCTTCTCCACCAGGCGCTTCACCACCAGCGCGTACTTATGCGCCAGCTGTTTGCGGGCCTCCGGAAGCTTCATGTCGGTCAGAAGATAATTCGAGACCTGAAAGTGAATCATCTTCTTGACGATCTCGATCCGCTCCTCGGGCGTCTTCGGGTGCCCGCGTTTCTCTGGGTCCAGCACCAGCTCGACGCTCTCATCCAGCTTGTACTTGTCATCAAGAAATTTCTGCGCAAAGGCGGCGTCTTCCTTCGCTCGCGCAATAATCAAGCGATAGGCCTCTTCGAGCGGGTCACAGCTCCCGAGCTTCATCGTCTTGAAAACCACGGGGAGCGTCTTCTTCAGCCGAACGACTTCTTCTTCCAGGAAGAGCGTCTTCGACGGGTCGAGCGACTCGATGAACTGCTCAATGGTTCGATTCTGAACCTCTTCCGACAACGTCTTCACCGAATAATGCGCCCTCAGATAGAGCTCAAAGAGCTGCGGCAGATGGCGGCACTGGAGATTTTCGGCACGAGCCGGAGGAGCACCGCTCAAGAGACAAAAACAGAAAACAAGAAGAGAGGCAAATTGCGCTACGCGTTGTTTTTTCATCATCAGCACCTTGAGGTTCAATGTCTTCCAGTCTAAACCAATCTTTATGAAGAAAGTGATGATTCCTTTGATTCCGATCCTTTTACTCCTCGGCGCGGGGGTCATCGTCTTTAAATTCTACGAATACCTTTTCGCGAAGACAGTCGACGGCCCGATCGTCACCGTCGAACGCGTGATGCAAACCAACACATTGATTTCGTCGGGATCCCGCGCCATTCCGACTGAACAACTTTTTTCGTTCGCGGTCGCCATCAAAGACTCGGTCGGGGAGATCCACACGGCGAGTTCGGAGGACCGTCAATGGGCCGTCGCCCAAAAAGGCCAGTGCGCGGAAGCGAAATATTTTCCTTACCCACCCTGGGACTTGGCCAGCTGGGGCACCTACCATAACGCCCGCCTCCTTCGGCTCTATGAATGCCCTGAACCCATCCCGCCGCCCTCACCCACTCCGACCCCCTCGTCTGCGCCGACTCCGACACCGAAGAGCACTCCCCAGTAATGTCAGTGGAGAGCCTCTATCAAGCGATTCAAGGCGAAGCACTCCCCGGTGTCTGGAGCCGAGGCGTTGCGCTCAGTCGAAACGCCAACGGAGTCAAGCTCATCAAAAAAACGGGAACGGAATGGAAAGTTCGAGTGGTCACGGCCGAACGCGTCGCCCAGCCGACGGTGACCCTGTGGCTCGAGGACGACGACTGGCACTGCGACTGCGGTGACCGCGCCGACCCCTGCCCCCATATTGTGACCGCTATCCTCGCCGCGAAGGCAGATCGCATCGTGGAAGAGGCCGCCGCCCCGGCCGACCCCACCCTCCAGGGCGCGGGCCGCGACACGCTCGCCTACCGATTCAGCGCCTCGGGTTCCGATCTCAAGCTCGAACGCGTCATCGTCCGTGCCGACGGCCAAACCGAGCCCTTGAAATCCTCGCTCGTCTCTTACCTCGGGGGCCTGCAAAGCGGCCGAGTGGATGCCAGACCCGTCAATGCGTCGAAAGAAGACTTCGCCATCGACCAGAGCCTCAGCTCGAGCCCTCGGGCGGATTTGCCGCATTCGGAGGCTCTGCCGTTCATCATTGAGAAGCTCGATGGACACCCGGCGACGAGTTTTGAGGGAAAATCCGTCACCGTGCACGGAAAATTCCGCTCCCTGAGAATCATCGCCGAAGACTCGGGCGATCAGATCGTGCTTCGACGCGCGGAAGACCCTCAGTACCCGGGCGAACGACGCGGATTCAGCAACGGCGCCGTGCTGATTGGG
Source organism: uncultured Bacteriovoracaceae bacterium (assembly GCA_964363305.1). Classification (GTDB taxonomy): domain Bacteria; phylum Bdellovibrionota; class UBA1018; order UBA1018; family UBA1018; genus CAYIHX01. The sequence goes on from CAYIHX010000061.1 coordinate 13,727, forward strand.
GATCATCTTTTTCCCGCCAAACCCCTGCGCTGGTCGGACGAAGAGCGCGCGTTCACCACCGCCGAAGGCAAGCGCTTCCCCACGCGCGACTGGCCCCGACTGGTCGAAGAAGTCATTCCCGCCCTGCGCGCCAAGGCGGAGGTCGAAATCCTCACTTCCCGCCTTCCGGAGACGATCGACCTGCCGGTCGAAACCCGAATCGAAATCGATCAGCCACCGGGCTTCGAGGGCGCGCTCGCCGTGGTCGCTCGCCTCGTCTACGGCGATCCCCCCGTGGCCGAGATCGAATCGCAAGAACTCAGGCTGCTCCGCCCAGGCCCGATCCCCCATCGGGACCGAGAGGCCGAGCTCCGCGAGATCCGTCGGCTTCACGACGAGCTCGGCCTTCGACCGGGCGTGCCTGTTCTTCACCGCGGGGACGATGCCGCCCGATTTCGAGATCGGCTCAAGAAATGGAAGACGTTCGACCGCACCTCCCCCTCCGCGGGCCAGGGCCTGTCACTGCTCTCGCCTCTCTCGATTCAAGTCAGCACCACGCCTTTGGAAAATGGACGCGCCTCCCTCGAGCTGTCGTTCTCTTCACCCGAGCTCGGAGAGGCCGGACGCGTTTCCGCCTCGGCGATTTTCAAAGCCTGGCGATCCGGGCAGAGTTTTCTTTCGCTCGGAACCCAAGGCTGGGCGCCTCTCCCCAAAGACTGGCTCGATCGCTTCGGCCCCCAAATCGAAAAGCTCTACCTGTCGCGGCTCGGCAAGGGGACGGCGCTCACCCTCCATTCCGGCCTCGATCGCTTGAAATTCGCGACGCTCTTCGATGAAGCTCAGGTCTCGACGCCCGAAGTATTGACTCAGCTCCGGGTCGCTCTGGAAAAACCCCAGCGCGATGACCGCGCTCGAATCCGCGAAGGCGTCCGCGCCGACCTGCGCGATTACCAGTACGCGGGGCTGGCCTGGCTGAGCACCTTGCGCGAGGCCAACCTCGGGGGCATTCTCGCCGACGACATGGGTCTCGGCAAAACCCTGCAAGCCATCTGCGCCTCGCGCGGACGAACACTTGTCGTTTGCCCGGCTTCCGTGCTGGTTGCGTGGCGGGAGCAGCTTCAGCAGTTCTATCCCAGCGCGCGAGTGAGCCTGTACCACGGCACGAAACGCAAGCTCGAACCTGCGGCCGATTTCACGCTCGTCACCTACGGAATTCTCAGGCAGGACCTCGGCATTCTGAGCACGACCCCGTGGGAGACCGCGATTCTCGACGAAGCCCAGGTGATCAAAAACCGAGACAGCCAAGCGGCGCGGGCCGCGCACCAGATTCAAGCGGGCTTCAAAATCGCGCTCAGCGGAACACCGATCGAAAATCATCTCGACGACCTGCTTTCGATCCTCGCCTTCGCCTGCCCCGGTGCCCTGCCACTCGAGGAGAGCCGCGAGCTACACGCCGATCAGATTCGCCGACGTATTCGCCCCTTCGTCTTGCGACGCCTGAAACGCGACGTCGCGCCCGAGCTGCCTGCTCGCACGGAGAGCATCTTGCGCTGCACGTTCTCCGAGCAAGAACGCGAGAGGTACGACGGTCTCGCCCACGCCACGGCCAGCGAAGTCTCGCGCTGGATTCAAGAGCGCACGGGCCAAGCGGCCATCCAGGCCCTGGAGTCGATTCTTCGACTGCGGCAAGCCTGCAATCACGGGGCCCTCGTGCCCGGCAGCGGGATGGACCCCGCCACCCCCTCCGCGAAGATCGAGCTGCTGGTCGAAACCCTGAAGCTCGCGACCGAGAACGGTCATCGCAGCCTCGTGTTCTCGCAGTGGACGAGCTTTCTCAATCTCATCGAACCGCACCTCCGTACGGCCGACCTGCGCTTCTCCCGGCTCGACGGCCAAACTCGCGATCGCGCCGCCGTCGTCACCGAATTTCAGAAAGACGACGGCCCGGATCTCTTGCTCATCTCGTTGAAAGCCGGTGGCACCGGCCTCACCCTGACCGCCGCCGATCACGTCTACATCGTCGACCCCTGGTGGAATCCGGCCGTCGAAGCCCAAGCCGCCGATCGCGCCCACCGCATCGGACAGGAAAAACCCGTCTTCATCTACCGCATCGTCACCGAAGGCACGATCGAAGAGAAGGTGCTCGCCCTCCAGGAGCAGAAGCGAGCCCTCGTCGCCGAGTACCTCGGCGAGAACGGCGGCGCCCTGCCCGCGCTTGATCCGACCGAGCTGCTGGCGCTGCTGTAATTTCCACGCATGAGGTTCTCGGAGAACCTCCGCTGAGTCGATGCATTCAAAGATTTTTATTTGGCGTTGAATTTTTTGGTGAGTGTCCGCAGTGCGGACACTCTTTGAGTTCGCATCACTAGTCGGTCTATCAGCTCAGCCTTAGCTTATTCCCGGCTGCGGCGAAGGAAACATAACCGTTGCCGAATCAAAAAATAGCCCAGATCACCTTTTGAAATTTTCCGAAATTGATCCGCCTGGCGAAGAGTTCCTTCACCTGCTCTCACACTGATGCGTAGATCGCGTCCAACAGGAAAAAACCAGGCATCTCTTCATCAATCATTCAGCTCCCGCTCGGCTTGTGAGTTGGAAAGTATTTTTCATTCACGAGTTCTTGTCCGCCCCTTTGATTGGATAATTTCAAAATTCCGAGGCTTCTCGACTCCCGCGTGGCAAGGCGGTACGCTTCATATTGCAACTCGTCGTCAGAAGAACCTGGGTTCCTTTTAAGCCAACCTACCAACCGAAAAAGGAGCGGGAATTTCTTATCGATGTTGTCTAGCTGCTCCTCTGTCGCTTTGAGGTATTGATCTCTTCGCGTAGCCAGCTCCTTCGCAGTTTCTAAGAATGACCTGACTTTCAAATCAAATGCCCAAAGCAAGATCTCACCGCCTGGTCGAAGCACTCGACGAGAGAGCTGAGTCAATTCATTCAGGTGCGGCAGGTACTCATGATAAATGGCATCCCACGTATCGATATAAACCGTGTCAAATTTCTCTTCCGTACTCGCAAGATATTCTTCGATCTCGCTCTTAATAATCTTGCAATCAGTCATCCGTGGCCAATGGTTTTTCTCCCAGGAATTCTGACTCATCTCGATGATATCTTCGTTCATCTCAACGACATGAACAGAATCCACCCGTGGCAGAGAGAGAGCGAACTGCGGAAAAATACCGAGACCCAGGCCGCCACAGAGAACCCGGCCGCGTGAGCGCTTTGCAGCTTCCCACATCATCAATCGCTCTTGAGGACCATCCGACATCCAGCACGTGTAGGGAAGATCACTCGTATTCTGGTTTTTTTCAGCCCCCAAAAAAGACCGATTTTTCCAATCAAAAGCCCCCCCTGGATGCCGTTTATATAAAGTATAAAACTCAGGGAACGTTTCCCCCGATATCTGCTGATCGTAGATTTCGTGAACGTCAGAACGAGCTTTGAGTAGCGTGAGATCAGGGTAATAATCGCCTTCGGCAGGCAGCGAGAGGGGGCGGTCGATAGCTCGAAAATCAAAACCATCGTCATGCCAAGTTTCGTCGCGATAGCTCTCACGGCTTGCAAGTCGACTTATCCAAACTTTTTCCGTCATGAGCCACTTGGGACTGGGCGTCGAGGCCTTTTGCCAGAGTAGACTTAACATTTCGGGAAGAAGCTTTCCCTCTCGATCTTGTTTTGGAATATCGGAACCTAAAATCGAATCCTCTTCTTTTTGCAAAACGTTCTGGAGTTGGAATTTCTTGACCTCGGATTCAAGACAAGTGACTGAACGAGGGCAACGCCTGCACTCGTCGACATTTGTTTTTGCAGAGACATATTGAGCGCGGCACTCCAAAGGGCGCACAGGATAGATGGTGCAGCGGCCTTCCGTAAGAAAGGGGCATTCGATCCCCCCAGCTCGCTGAAAACTGTCCTCAGAGTCGCAAAATCCGTCAGCACGAAGCCTTTGGATTGAAGACGCCGTAGATTCGACCCTCATGCGGATGGACTCTCTTTGCGACTCCGAGAATTCCTTCTCCATATACCGTAGAATCGCCATCCCCTCGGACAACGTGCAGAGTCTTCGTATGAAGCAGCAAGATACGCATTGCTCCTTGCATTGAATAGAGTGACCTTGCGATTCGATATTTTTCTTAACTTCGGGCCATCCCGCATCCCATTGCTGATGCACGGACGTGGCTGCATCCTGCAATAGGCTGCCTACAGCATCTGAAATGGACCACTGAACTGAAGATTGTTGCTGGCCTTTCACCGCAATTCCTCCCTTTCCTTGGAGAACTTAGAGATACCGACACGGAACACGTGGGACAACCGCACTGCCGTTTCCAAGTTATAAGAAGATCCTCCGCTTTCAAAGCGTTGATACCGGCGAATATCACAATCTATCTTCGCGAATTCTTAAAAATTACAAAGGTATCCCCCGAGGTCAGGCAGTTTGAGACGCATGACCTCACATTCCGCTCTCCCTCCTCCGATCAGAGAGAAGAATGGCCTCCCTCGCATCCTTACCTTTGAGTTCCGTCATGGTTCTGGCGCTCTTCGCGAGCATCACCGGGCAAGCCAGTGAGCGATGCCCTCCACCATTTCGCGCCGTTTTCGAACAGGTCGCCGTCGCCCTCCGAAATGCCCCCGGTAACCTCGCCTCAAGGGAGTGGGTCCGAAATATGGGGGCCGCAAACCAGCGAGAAATCGCCGTTTCCCGCGCACTCGACGACTCCATTTTGAAACGCCTCCGGGAGGGCGCAGTGAGTCGCGTCACCACCGCGGACGACCTGGCCGCGGAAGGAATCAACCAGCCTCGGATCGTGACTTTCGAGGACGGAACCCGGGCGCTATTCAAGCCCATCGACTCTCGTCGCAATCCCAGCGGCCTGGAAGTCGCGGCCTATGAAATCAGCCGCGAGTTAGGCGTCGGACGCGTCCCACCGACCATCGAACGCTCAGTCGATGGCCTCGGCATGGGATCCCTTCAACTCTTCATCGAAGGAGCCAAAACACGAAATGCGCTGCGACAAGCGGGCAAAGCCGTTCCTGCGCTCGATCCCGAAGCGATCGTCTTTATCTACCTCATCGGCGAGATGGACGCACTCCACAACCTCGACAATCAGCTCCTGGTCACCGATCAACCGATCCTGATCTTGGCTGACCACGGCCTGGCTTTCCATCCGGAAATCGAAAGCATCGGGCTCCCCACCGACCTGCAACTCCAGAGCGCGCTCGACACCGACGCCGGGCAGGATCTCGCGATGCGAATTCGGCTCCTGGGCGAATCCCGGCTTCGCCCCCTCCTGGCGCCTCTCCACCTCAGCGAAGAGAGAATCAGCGCACTCCTCGCGCGCAGAAAAAAAATCCTCTCGCTGCCTTGAGGCAAAGCGGGGAAGGTTCTCGGAGAACCTCTCAGTAAAACCTCGTTACGCTTTGATTTCATTGAATTAAACCATTGCTCGACCGCACATCTACAATTGTAGTACAATACCCCATGTGAAGCGCAGGGATCTTGAAAGAGAGCTGAAGGACGCAGGTTGGTGGTTCTCAAAACACGGAGGGAACCACGACACGTGGACCAACGGGTGCGAGATCGAGCAAATTCCCAGACACAGTGAGATCGGCGAAAATTTGGCGCGGAAAATCATAAGGCGTGTACGAAACAATCCTCCAAGAAAGGCAGACAAATGATTCTCGAAGCGAAGATTGAAAAGGATGGAAAATTTTTCATTGCTGATTTTATTGCAATTGATGCAGCCACTCAAGGACACAGCGTTCCTGAGTTACTCGAAATGGCCGAGGATCTCGTGAGAGGATTCTGTGATCGGCCTGCGGATATTTCCGTTTCACTGAAAGGAAAAAACAAAGTCGTTGAAGTTGAGGTTTCTCCTTCTTCCGCGATTATTCCGGCGATTTTGCGTCGGCAGCGAGAAAAGAGCGGACTCTCGAGTCGCGACGTAACCTCTATTCTGCGAGAGAAATCTCCGAGCTCTTACTCGGCTTATGAACTCGGAAAGCGCGTGCCTTCAGCCGAGAAGCTTGACGAACTTTTGGAAGCAGTCAGTAAACAGGACCGGCTTAAAGTCCGCGTAGGGTAAGCGAGCCATCGCTTCCGATCCATTCGGCGAAAGCTGTGGCACGGTTTCTTTTGGCGCTCCTATGGAGAGAGCCAAAGGAGCGCGGCTCTCCCTCGATACTGGTTTGAGTAAACGAGAAGGCGTCCCCGGTCATTTTTCACCAAGATCGGGATGCCAAGGCCCTGAAAAACGCTCTCGACCGAGCCGTCGCTCCCCATTTCGACAAGCTCGCCCCGCTCCGCATCTACCACCCAAATCGAATCCTGAAAAAAAACCATTCCTTCGGGATTGGCCCACGGATAGTTTGAAGAAATTTGACGAATTCCATTCCCTCTCGGAGGAATTTTCCAACCCGAAACAGCGCCTAGACCTTTGCCTTGTTCCGAAATCCAAACCTCATCGGACTGGTGGGTGAAAGCGAAGTCAAAGGGTGCATCTAATCCTGAAATGACGGTCCTGGTCTTTCCCGATGGAAGCAACCGAACCAACTCTCCTTCATGAGTAATCGCGTAAGGCGTTCCATTCTGATCCACTTTCGCGTTCCAGGGATGAGAAACGCTCCATTCGCGAATGACCTCGAAAGAAGAGGTGACCTGAATCACACGCGACGCGTTCAAATCGCAAACCAAGTAGCCGCCTGGAACAGCGGAGATGCCAGAGATGCCCTGCCCCGAGTATCCAGTCGCGCGGGGAGCAGGGGATTCCGTTAAACGATAGATCCGGCTATCCTCCGTCCCCATTGACCTGAACGTGTCAGCGAGCAGCAACCCTTCATGCTGGGTGTCTATCTCCATGCCATGGGCGCCAGTAGGGGTGACGAAGCGAAAATCAGAAAATGTCGCGGCATGAACAGAAATCGAAAGAGAAAGAAGAATCAGAAGGAGCATTTTCGTCCTGGTATCATCTACCGAAGACCCCCGCCTCAAAAATCTGGGAGGTTCTCGGAGAACCTCGCCGACCCTGGCTAGTTGTGCACACCAATCGATTCGTACTGGAACCAATGGCACGTCAGGAGAACCGATCGTCGCTGGCCTGAGCGTTTGTCGTGAGTCAGAAAGGTGCTTTGCGTCCCTAGGTGACCCCCATATCTCAGAGTGAAGGTCGCCGTTGGCGTGTCCGCCTCGAAGACCAACGAATGGTCCGGGAACTTGAGTTTTCCCGTCACCGAGGATACCGAACGGCCGTCACCCTTCTCGATATACGTCAGAATCGCATCATCCGACTCGCTCTCAACGTCAACCGTCACCACGACCCGGACAGCTTTCTGCTCGACGCTCCCAGCGCAGTCAAGAATCAGGTCAGGAAAAGCCGCATGGTCTTGTGCGAAAGTATTTCCTAGACCCGCGCCCATGAGGAACAAAAACCATGTCATCTTCAGAGTTTTCGTCATACCGCCTCCAGCTCCAAATCTATCCCTTCACCGCGCGCTAGAACTTGCGCTCCTCTACACTGCCTGCTTGGAATGGATCGCATCCAGCCGGTCGACCAGCCACATCTTCATCAGCGCCTGGCGCGCGACACCGCGCCGAGTAGCTTCTTTATCGAGCGCCTTGATTGTCCACAAGGGAAGCTCGACGTTGACCATCTTGGTGCCCTGCTCCATATCAAACTCTTCGAGCCTGTCGTGCCCCGACTCAAACCGAGCTTCTTTTGCCTGCTTCGTTTCCTTATTCAATTTCATACTGCTCCCTTTCATCACTACATGCCGGACGAATCGACACGATACGGATCACGTCGCCACGTCGAACGCGAGCCGGCCGCTAGGGAGCCGAAAAACCTGTGTACCGACTCCAGCTCCAGATCTACCCATCTCCACGCTGCTTTGCCGTGGACGAGTCTCCAGCACATCGATGGGCAGACGATGAAGCTTTTCC
>CAYIHX010000062.1:0-21624 GCA_964363305.1 uncultured Bacteriovoracaceae bacterium
GCGACGGCTCTTCGGCCCATCACGAGGGCGTTTTTCGGAAGGAAGCCTTCGAGCGCAGAGTATGGCATGCCCGGGATTTACCCTGATTTGGGTGGAAAGATCCAGAGCTGCGTGAGGGATGGTGCGCGATGAGTCATTTCCAGAAAGGGTGGGGGTCTCGCAGGTCGGGTTAGGGGCTAGGTTATTAAAGTATCTCAGGATAAAAAAGTGGGCCCCGAGAATAATGCCGATGTCGTGTCGGGCTTGGTGAGTGCTTGGTCTCGTGTAGTCGGCCGCGCTGTCGAAGCATTTTGTGGCGGCCACGGAGGTATCGGTTTTCGTCCTGTCGGCGCCAAGGCGAGTTGCCCCGGGCGACTCGGTCCGGGTCGGCTCTTCTGGCGGAGCGCCGAACCAAAACCGTTACGCTGCAAAACCTTTCGCCCGATGATGCGCTCGGCACAGAACCTGTAAATTCTCTGGAGTACTCGACCCCCCGAAAATCAGCGGTACTTGATGATCGATTTCGAGCGTTTTTGTTTCTTCGCACCTCCGTCCGGTCGGGGGGTCGCGGTACTGGCAGCGAAACTGGCTTCGCTGGCGGACGAGGCGGCGTGTCGAAGCGGAGAGAGAGGGGCGGTAGGGCGTTGGTTTCGGGGTTTGAGCTGGCAAGGGTTGTAAGTTCAGCAAATGTTGCGTCGGTGGTTGTGGGTTCGGGGCCTGCTCTTTTCCCTCGTGAGCGGGCCTTCGCGCTGAGGCCGCGCCTTGTACTGAAGCGGCGCTTGGAACTGAGAGTGTACCCTGTATTGAGGCGCCGCCCGATATTGAGGCAGCCTCTCGCATTCGCCGCGCGGCGGTCTTTTCTCGAGCCCGAACTTCCCTCGTCCGAGCTCGCGCGTCCCGCTGAATCGGATCGTGTCGATTCAGAGTTTCCTCCACGGCCCAAGTGAAAATATCCTCGAGCGAAGCGCCGGGCCTCTTCTTGAAGTACAGATCTCTGAGGCGTTGAAGTTTTTCTTCGAACTCTTTCGATGCCTGAAATCGGATTTCGACCTTCGCTGGTGAAGTCGCGCGAATGAGGTCGGCGGGCGTGGTTACGCCTCTGAGCGTGACGCCCTCTTTTTCGGCGCGCGAAAGAATGATCTGCTCAGTGGCGCGTTTACTTTTGTTCTGTACTTCTTTGAAGAGCGCGCGTTTCTCTTCGTCCGGCACCGCGCGGTTTTTTTCTAGGGCCTTTATGAGCCCCTGAGTTGCGGCGATGTTGGTGAGCGTGAGAGAACCTTGCGCCAGATGTTCTTTGATTTCAGGCGTCGAATTCATCGCGTGAAGTGTTTGTAATCGTCGATAGGCCGAGCCTTCTTCGTAGCCTAGGCCCTTGACTAAGAAAGTGAACAGGCTCTCAAAGCCGCGCTCCAAGTGCAGTTTTCTGCGCTCGATCTCTTGGAGGAATTCGAGCAGTTCGGTGAGCGTTATGCGTTCTTGTGCGCGGGCATCGTAGGTTTTTTTCCAGAGAACTTCGTCTGAGAGAGTGAGTGGCATTTATGTCAGATGTGTATCATGAATATTTTTTTACTGCTGTTTTTTTAGAGATAATTTTAGAATAAAAGTGATAAAAAATGCTAAAAATTAGGTACAAACTCGATATTGATCGAGTGTCGTGATATTTTTTAAACCTATCGAAAATTTTTTAGATCGATTCATCGCGGATGAATAGGAAGGACGGTATATAAAATTGAGTTAAAAATTAGAGCGGGTGCATACCTGCTCTAAGGGGCCGCGCTTTCGCCGGAGAAGTCGCCACTAGCGTGCGTTCGCCAAAGGAAAAGTCATTCATCAGGGTTCGGTACCTGATCGGAACCGACTCCGGACGAAAGGGGCGAGCCCGATGAGTAGGCCCATTCCCTCGTTCCGGTTTTGCTGCTGGCGTTCATGCGGGAGCAAGTCTGAAGATACACGAGCAGTTCGACGATCATCATCCGGGCGCTTCGCGAAACGACTCGTCGATTGGGTGATGATCCAAGAACGCCTCCGGCACCGGTCAGATCTGCGGGCCTGAGCGAGAATACGCTCAGGCCACTCGTTTGAGGTCAAACGAGGGCGCTTCCATTCCAGGCAGCGTTTTTTCGACTTCCACCTCAATGGTATTGAGGACCTCGACGGGGGACTCGAGGGGGCCGAGCTCATGAGTCAAGGTCGCCTCCGGTGGAACTTCGAGAGCGGGCTCGAGAGGCGAAAAGGCGAGCGAGCTCGTTCCATGTCGAAACGGTGGAGGCGTCGCGTGGTGGCGTGGCTCGGCTAAAGGGTCGGGGGACGGCGGCGCAGAAAGCTCTGGTGGCGTGGCAGCCTCGGGTTCGTGCACGCCCTTGTCGCTTTTCTCCGAGGCGTAGGAGCTATAGGCAGTTTCAACGATCACCTCGCGCCCGGTCTCGTCGACGTAGCCGCGAACTTTGTAGACCTCGATCGCTTGAGACTTCCCTTTGACCTTCGCGTCCTTGGCTCGCTCATAGACGAAGCGGCTCGGACAGGCCTCCTGTACCGAACGGGGGATGAGGAGGTCGGTGCCATACTCCTTGGTCATCGACTCCATTCTCGACGCCAGATTCACCGAGTCGCCGATGACGGTATATTCCATCTTGTCTTCCGAGCCGATGTTGCCGGCAATGACCGGTCCCATGTTGAGGCCCATTCCGATGCGCAATTCGTTCTGCCCGCGGGAGAGCCGCAGCTCGTTCAGGCGCGCCAGCTCCTCGCGCATCTGAATGCACGCGAGGAGGGCATTCTCGGCGTCGTTGCCCGTCGACATCGGCACGCCCCAGATGGCCATGATGGCGTCGCCGATGTACTTGTCGACTACCCCATGGTGCGCGCGGATGATCGTCACCATGCGAGTCATGTACTCATTGAGCATCTCGACGACCTGCTCGGGCTCCATGGTCTCCGACATGGCGGTAAACCCGCGAACGTCGCTGAAGAAGATGACGGCCTCCTTGCGCTCCCCGCCGAGGGAGACCTCTCCGGAAAGCAACTTGTCGGCGATCTCCTTGTTGTGGAACTTCGCGAAGGTCGCCTTCACGCGGTCTCGTTCCTCAAGGCCTTTGGCCATGCTGTTGAAGGCGAGCGCGAGATCCCCGACCTCATCCTTCGCCCGCGGCCGGAGCGATATCTTGAAATCGCCGCTCGCAATCCGTTCCGCGGCGGCCGCCAGCTCCTTGATCGGCCAGCTGATGGCCGTTCCGGAAAACAAATACCCGATGAGGAAAGCGATCGCCAGAATGGCCAGCGCCATGTAGATCGATCTGCGTTCAAGCTTGAGAGAGGTTTCGAGCGCTTTGGCTTCGGGCACCTCGGCGATGACGCCGAGTCCGGCGAATCCGACCATGCGGTAAGCGGCCAGGCGGGCCTCGGCGGTCTGCGGGTCGAGATAACGGGTCTGTTCGTTATTGAATTTCCCCTCAATGAGGCGTTTCACGATGGGGAGGTGCGACAGGTTCTCCCCGGAGGCGCTGCGGGCCGGGTCTGAATGAACCAGAAGCTGTCCGCGGCGATCGACGAGAAAGACCGTGACCAGCTCGCTCTCGCCGAAGGTCTTGTTGAAGCGGGCCTGTTTCACGATTGCCGTCAGCGTTTCTGAAAATTTTCCGGAGGTATCTTTCGCCGCCAAGAAGGGGACCGAGACGGCGAGGGCGAGCGATTCATCGGGGAGTCTGACTTGACTCACCTGGGGTGACCCATCGCGTACCAGGGCAAGCTCCAGCTGGGCATCGATCGCTTGTGACCAACTCTCTCCGGAGTCCTTCGCCTCGTTCGACAGCGAGCGACTGAGCAGCTTCCTTTCCGGAAGAACCGAGTGACGAAGGACTGCGAGGAAATCCCTATCTTTCGCGAAAAACTCGGCCTCCACCCGATCCGAATCGTCAGCGCTCTGATGGGCGGAAGTACGGTTGGCGAGGAGAGTGCCAAGAATTCTCATCTTGTCGGTGAGGGCGCTGAGGTATTCACGAGTCTGGTTGGAAAGCGAGGTGGCCGCGTCGGCGTTCATCTGTTGGATGAGGGCGGTGTTGTCCTCGGTGAACATGCGGGTCGAGAGCCACACCAAGCTCGCGATTGAAGCGAGTAGCAGCACGGCGATGAGGGTCACGAGTTTCGTGCCGATAGTGAGTCGTAGCTTAAGCTTCATAGACCTCTTCCTTGAGCGTTTCGGATTTCGGGGAGAATCCTTGAAATACTTGAAAAGATTATTGAGAGACCCGCCGAAAAGTCAGGCGGGATGGAGTCTTTAATCGATCGCAATCGTCTGCGTTTGCGCGCGGCACTAGTGACCCTGCTCTGCCTTTCCGGCAGTGCGCTGTCCCTGCGCGCGCTTTACCGGGATCTGCGCTCCGCGAGTCAGAATGCTGGCGGTACCGTGATGGCCATCCTTGAGCGTCATGAGCAGAAGGTGCGCGTGAAGCATGCCGGGTCGTTTTCGTGGAACGGGCTGGAAGACCAGGATTCGCTCTACAAAAAAGATTCCTTGCAGACCGGCGAACAGAGCGGAGCGTCGGTCAAGCTGAAGGATGGGACAATCCTCGAGCTGGGAGAGAATAGCTTGATCGTCATCGACGAGCTCGCGGATCTCAGCCTCAACTTCGGTCAGGTGGTACTGCGAAAGGCCAGTGGCGAGGACGTGCAAATAGCGGTCGATAAGAGCGGCAAGAAGAGGACGGAGACCCTGGTCGTCCGGGCGCTTGCACCTGAAAATTTCTCCCGCAACTTCACGCGGGTCGGGCAGCGGCTGCCGGTTGAGTTTCGCTGGGAGGCGAAGAGCGGCGATCCAGAACTTCGGCCCTCGGCCATCCAACTTTCCCGGGATCGACGTTTCTCTGGTCAGTCGCTTTCGATTCCCATCACGGAGGAAGCGGTTGCCTCAGGGAAGACGGTTTTTTCGCTTGCTACGGGGCGCTATCATTGGCGCATCGTGAATTCACGCAAAAGCCCGCTTTCGACGCCGCTGCAGTTCCGCGTGGCCCAGGCCGTTCCACTGCGTCCCGTGGCGCCGCAGCTCAGCTCGCCGGTCGTGATCTGGGGTGGTGCGGGCGCGGTGCAACTCCGATGGGGAAATCCCCTGGTGCAAGCCAGTGGCGCGGCGTTGACGGATGCGCCCGAGGCGGGGGATTTCACCTCCTCCTCCCATCGTGTGCAGCTGAGCCGCAGCGCGGATTTTTCAGCGCCCTTTCTTCAGGAGAATGCATTGGCGCTGGCCGGAGCGATCACCCTGAAAAGTCTCGCCCCCGGGCGCTATTTTTGGCGCTTGGCCAGTCAGTATGGGTCGCAGCTCGTCGCGAGCGCTCCCTTCGAGTTTGTCGTTGAGCTGGGCAAGCGCCTGCCGATTCAGCTCGCTTTTCCGGCTGACGACGTCGTCGCGGAGGCGCTGCCGAAGCAGCGATTCGCCTGGAGTACGGACGCCCTCCAGGGGACTGACTATGTCGTCGAGTGGAAAACTGGGCAAGGCGCCGTTCAGAGGACGGAGCGCTCGCCCTCGAAGATGCAACTGGTTGCGGGAGTGCCGGTCGGGAAGCATTCCTGGCGAGTGGTGGCCTGGGCTGGAGACCTTGGGGTCGGCGAATCCGAATGGCGGAATTTTTCAATTGTCCAAGGTAAGCCAGTGTCGCTGCGGACGCCGCTGGCGAAGCAGGAGGTTTATCATTGGGGCGAGACGCCTCAGTTCTCGTTTGCTTGGGACACCGATGCGGAGGTGGAGAAGACGCCCACCTCCCTCTATGTCTTCGAGGTGTCCAACCTCCCGGATTTCAGCGTGCTCAGTGTCGTAAGAAAACTCAGGGAACCCAGGCTGGGCGCGGCTGAGCTGAAGTTGCCGGACGGGTCTTACTCCTGGCGGGTGAAGATCGTGAATGCCGCTGGCGAAACATTGAAGGTCAGTGCGCCGAGGCTGTTCTCGCTCTCTCTTCATCCTCCGTTGCGCGCCCCCGCGTCCGAGCAGGTTGAACCTCGCATCGGCGCCACCGTCGATTATCAAGCGCAACCCGGCGGCCTCGTGCTGACCTGGCCCACGGTCGAGGATGCGAGCGCCTATCAGGTTTCGCTTTTCAAGAAACTGTCGACTGGACAGGCGGACGCGAAGCCGGTCTTTCAGAAGAAGGTGATGGAATCCCGCTTGGGTGCGGGAATTCTTCCTGAGGGCGAATACGTCTGGTCGGTGCGGGCAATCGATCGGCTGGGCCGTCACGGGCAGGCGCTTCCCCTGCGCGGGCTGAAAACTTCGTATGGCGCGCCCCTCGGGGCGCCTCGTGCCCTCTCTTCGGAGGTGCAATGAGGTTTCTGCTCGCGGTTCTTTTTGTGCTCATCGGCGCTTCCTCCGCCTTTGCAAAAAATGCAAAGCTGGAGTGGACTGAAATTGTCGGCGCTGAAGGCTACGAGATCGAGTTCGTACCTGAGAAGGGTGTGAAGCAAACCCACCGGGCGAAGAGCGCGAGTTGGAAGGGCGATCTCCCGGAAGGCTTGTATCGTTATCGAATTCGAGGCGCGGATCGTTTCAAGCGACCCGGAACCTGGAGTGACGCTCTGACTCTCCTCTTGATGCCAGCTCCCGTTGACCTGGACTCGCCCTCATCAGGGACGCAGCTGGCTTATTTTGGCGGCTCGCCTCAGATTATTTTAAAATGGAAGCCTCGTGACGGAGTGCACGTCTACCGCGTGCGGGTCTGGCAGGGCGCTCAATTAGTGCGTGACCAGAAGGTGGCTTCCACTTCGCTGGCGCTGGATGGGATGAAGGACGGGGCGTTTCGCTGGCAGGTGACCGGTTGGTTCGAAGCGCGCCCGAAGCGGTGGGAGACGGAGGAAGGCGATGTCTGGAAATTTGAGCAGACGCGGAAGAAGCTAGAGGCGCCTTCGCTCGAGTTTCCCAGGGGTTTGGTGGCCACGCCCAAGTCGGGCAAGCTGAAGCTGGTCTGGAGCCCGGTGGAAGGGGCCTCGGAATATGAGGTGCGTCTCTGGCGGACGGATGGGCGAGCCGTGCCGCACGCGCGCGAACCGGCGACCACCGCCGACCGCGGGCAGCTGCTTTTCCGCTCGAAGGAGCGCACGCTGGTCGTGCCGGTGAACGGCGATGGCACCTATCGCTGGCAGGTGAGAGCCTTGGCTTCGATGCAGCCGGGCCAACCGGAGGTTGGCGGGCCGGTGGCGGTCGAAAATTTCGGGCTCAGCCAGCACGCCTTGTATAGCGAAGGCAGCGGCTACGTCGCTTTGTCGACGATGCTGGCGCCGTACACCTACACGTATGTGAGCCCGTCGTCGGGCGGGACAGGTTCGGCAGGGGCGCTTTCCGTCGTCGGGCGCCTCAGCGGTGAGTACTGGTTCTCCGGCCTTTGGGGAATGGGCGGCGCGGCGGAGCTGAATATGTTTCGCATTGCCTCTCGTAGTCATCTTGCCAAGGTTTTTGAGATTAACGGCAAGATGCGCATCAACCTCGGGAAGGATAAGTGGGGTTGGATCATTCAGCCAAAAATCGGACTTGAGAAACGAGACTACTTTTCGATCGGCCGGGCCGATATCATCGATCCAAGCCGCCCGACGAACTATGCTTCCGTGGTTGGCCCCGCCGTCGGCTTCGACGTTCGGAAGCAGATCTGGGATCGATTCAGTCTGTCCATGAAGATCAATTATTTTGTCCCGCTCACGGTGATCGATAGCGTGGCGTCCTCGCCTATTTCTGTCTCCTCGAACTGGGCGTCCGTTCGGAACGTGAGCCTGGGTCTTCAAGGCGCCTACTGGCTCGGCGGAAAGTTCGCGGTGGCGGCCGGGGGTTATATGGAGTTCCGTTCTCTCGCATATACCGGAACTTTCAGTCCGGCTGGCCAGCCGGAAGAGGTTTACATGGATGGCGCGTTTTTCTTCGCCTCGTTCATCTACAGCTTCGGCAGCTAACGCCTAGAGAGTGAAACGCATGGATCGCAGAAGAGCGCCGGGGGTCGATACTCCACCCAGAGAGCGAAGCTGATAGGTCGATACGTCCGGGGAGAATTCGCACTTTCGAGTCAGCGTTTCGAGCTCGGTGCCGAGCATCCGATAGACGGTGTCATCCCAGCGCAGGGTATTGATCGGACCGACGATCTCTCCGCCTTCGACCCAGAAGCATGCGTAACGAGTCAGGCCGGTAATCCGGCCCTCGTTGCGATCGCTCCAGTTGAGGTAGTGCAGATTATTGAGGTAAAGACCGGTCCCGAGCGCGCTGAGAATTTTTTCCTCCGTGAGTGCCCCACCTGCGACATGGGGCGCGCGCATATTCTCGGCAGGCACGGCGCCGTTGGCTGCAAGCCGGTACTCACGCGCAGTTCGAGCGGAAATCAGTGTGCTGACGAGTTTTCCCTCGCCGATCAGCTCAAGTTTCTGTGGTGCGATCTCGCCGGTGGGCGAGAAGCGGGGGACCAGGCCCGACGAAAAATCCTCACTCAGGAATAGTAATGGGGACAGGCTGGAGCCCGAGCGAAGCTTGCGGAGGCCACTCTGGCCTTGCTGAATCGCCGCCTCGCTCAGGCCGGCTCCGCTCAGCATGGGAATGAGTTCCGCGAGCGCCGCGCGGGCCAGATAAGTTCGATATTCTCCCGGTTTGACTCGAACTTCTGGGCGCTGCATGAGGGCGAGCTGGGTTCTCGCGTGGTTCACGTTTTCGAGATAGGCGGCGAGGTCCCATTGGGGAGCGCTGAAGGTGCTTTTGAGCGCTTTTTGATCGCGGGTGTAGAGGGAGTAGTCGAAGTGGAAGGTTGCCGTTGAGAACCAGGCCGTCTGTCCGGCGGAGGTAGCAAGGGCCCGGATTATCGGGCCAGAGGCGTAGCCTCCGGCAAGATCGAGATCGCCGAGCGGCGCGGCGAGAATCTCGGCGGCATGTTCTGGGTCAAGGAGTTCGGGAGTGCGTTGATCGTCGATAGAAGGGAAGTTTTGAGGCAAGATGGCGAAGGGATCGATCGGGGTGCCCGCGATCTCCGTTCTCATGAACAAAAGCGTTTCGCGGCAACGCATGCGGTCCGCTTCCTCGTCACCGCCGAGTTGGATCTGGTGCTGAATCGATTTCCGGCCCTCTGCGGTTTCGATGACGAGGGTGAGCTCGAGCGAGAAGTCCTCGACGAGCCCCACCTGTCGGACCTTGGATTGATTCCAGCGGATAAACTGACTCTGCTCGCCACTGAGGGACAAAAAGAGGTGCTCGCCCGCCCTGAGTTCGCTCATGAGCTCGTCGCGAATTTGACAGAAGGCCTGGCGCTCCAGAAGTCGTGGGCGAGAAGGGCTCATCATTCAGGCCCCTCCCCCGAAGAGCTCGACATCGGAAAAGAGGCAGACCGGCGAACGATGGCCAACTCGAATCGCCTGAGACGGTTCTCCCTTGCCGCAGTAAGGAGTGCCATAGGTGCCGAGAGTAGTTTCGTTCCCCACTTTTTTCAACTGAGTCCAAAACGGAACGGTGACACCACGGTAATTTGGATTCTTGACCACCTCGGCGAGCGTCCCGTTGCGAATTCTGCGGCCGTATTCGCAGCCAAACTGAAACTTATTTCGAAAGTCATCGATGGACCACGAGCGATTGGATTCCATGAGCACGCCGTCTTCCACGGCGGAGATGATTTCGTCGAAGGAGGAAGCTCCCGGTTCGAGGTTGATATTGGCCATTCGGTCGATCGGGGGCCGATTCCAAGAACTCGCGCGCGCGTTCGCGACGCCGGGCAGGCCGGTTCGGAGCTGGCTCTCGATCCCGCCCAGGGCCCGCCTGAGAATGCCCTTTTGAATCAGGTGCTCTCGCTTTGCGAGCGCTCCGACGTCGTCGAAGGCGTAGGAGGCATACTCTCCCTCGACCGTCGGGTCAAAGGTCACATTCATCAGCTCAGAGCCGTATCGAAGTCGTCCGAAGTCTTCGAGCTGCACGAACGACCAGCCGGCGTAGTTGCGTTCATCCCCTAAGATGCGATCGAGTTCGAGGGGGTGGCCGATGCTCTCATGAATTTGCAGCATCATCTGATCGGGCATGAGAACGAGATCGAATTTTCCGTTGGGGCAGTCCGGCGCGCTCAAAAGCTCGATCGCCTGGCGGGCGACTCTCTCGGTGCGTTCGTCCACCGATGGCGAGGACAACGGACGGAAGAGCTGCTCCCAGCCGCCCTGGTAGCTCTTGCCCCTCATGCCGGCGTCGCTGCGGGTTTGAACGGTGGCTCCATCTTGGGCCGTGGCCGAGAAGTCGGAGGTGATGAGATCGAAAGATTGTTCGGCTTCCGATCCGTTCGTGCTCAGAAAGCGGATCTCCGTCGTGGTGGCGAGGGCAAAGGCCTCCGTGCGGACGATCTTCGGGGAGATTCGCAATTTTTTCGTGATCTCGATCAGTCGGTCGAGAATCTCGCCGCTCGATTTTGAATGGAGTGGAAGTTGGGCGCGGGAAGCGAACCGGGTATTGACCCGGGGGCGGGCGGAGGGATCGAATTTGAAGAGGCTGAAGCGGCTCGCTTTTTCAGCCTGCTCGCGCGCGCGAGCAACCGCCAAAAGAATGGCGCCCCGAGTGAGGTGAGGCGTGGCCGCATACCCGAACTGGCCGCCGACGAGTACTTCAACCATGACGCCATGGGAGGTCCAGGTGTGGTTTTGCTCCGGGTTTCCGTCCCGAGCCAGGCGGTGGCGCTGGGTTTCTCGAACCTCGCGGAGGCCAACCCATTCTAGGTCGCCGGGGAGGGCGGAAAGTGCTTCTTTCAATGTTTTCACGGTCTTTAACGTAACAGCAAAAACCGAAACTGTTAAGTCACTTCACCTTTCGAGACGATGGCCGATACGTCTTTTGAGAGGAACTGGGTCATTTCCTATGCTCGCAATTATAGGCTCCATTATTGTTCTCGGTAGCGTGGTCGGGGGGTACCTTCTCGAGCATGGCAAGCTTCACATGCTCATTCAGCCCATTGAGTTGCTGATCATCGGCGGAGCGGGCCTCGGTTCAACCCTCATCGCCGCGCCGGCGTCGACGATCAAGGCGATGATTTCGCAGGGCCTGAACGTGCTGAAATCGAAGAGCCCCTCTGCGGCCGACTATTCGCAGTATCTTTTACTCCTTTTCGAGCTCACTAAAACGGCGAAGGCGAATCCTCTTTCGCTCGAGCCGCACGTGGAAAACCCTGAGACCAGCGAAATTTTCAAGCGCTATCCTGGCGTGATGGCCAACCACCACGCCATTCATTTTATCTGCGACACCCTGAAAGTGCAGATCTCAGCCGCGATGAATCCCTATGACCTCGACGATCTCATGGACGCCGACATCACCTCGACCCACGAGGAAGAAGCGCAGGCTCCGTTCACGGTTGGAAAAATGGGAGATGCCATGCCCGGCCTAGGGATCGTGGCCGCGGTGCTCGGCGTCGTGATCACGATGGGTAAGCTCTCCCAGGGAAAAGAAGTCATCGGGATGAGCGTTGGCGCGGCGCTCGTCGGCACTCTGTTGGGGATTCTGATTTCATATGGTTTTCTCGAGCCTTTGGCCCGGAAAATGGATTTCAACAATCTGGAAGCGGGTATCCCGCTGAAGATGATCAAGGCTTGCCTGGTCGCGTTCGCGAAAGATTGCTCTCCCAAGGTCTGCGTCGAGTTCGCTCGCCGTTCGATCCCTCCGCATGTGCGGCCTTCTTTCGATGAAGTGGATAAAGCGACTTCGAGCGTAGGAAAGGCCGCAGCTTAACATGGCTGACAAGAAGGGCTCTACCATCGTCATCAAGAAGAAGAAGGGCGGACATGCCGGCGCTCATGGTGGCGCCTGGAAGGTGGCCCTGGCCGATTTCATGACCGCGCTCATGTGCTTTTTTCTGGTGATGTGGCTGATGGGCGCGGATGAGCCGACTGAATCGACCGTTACGCATTATTTCAATACGCCTGACTCGCCCTATAAGCAGGGCAAGGATCCAAAATCAGAGGCGGTGCGCCCGATGGGTGAGCGTCAGGGCGCGGGCAATAGCGTATTGGCGGGGCTCTCGGGTAGCATGCCGGACGATCCGTCGATCACGCCGATCCGTCCGCGCAATTCGAGCGCTTCGGCGGGAAATGCGAAATCCATGCATGAGGAGCTAGCGGAGCTGGCGAAAGAAACTCTCGCGGGGCAGGCCTTTGATTTCGCTATTTCTGTCGAGTATTTGAAGTTCTCGTTGCCGGAAGAGGCGCTTTTCGACAAGAGCGCTTCGGAGGTCTCGGCGCAGGCGCGAAAAATTCTGGAGCGCGTCGGGCAAATCGTCAAAGGGCATGGGGGTTACCTCCGGGTCTACGGGCATAGCGATGCCGATCCGAGGCAGGGGGGGCGTTATCCGAGCTCGTTCGAGAATTCGCTCGCTCGCGCGGTGTCCGTCATGAACTTTCTCATTGAGAAGAACTTCGTGGCGGAGGAGTTCGCGTCCGCGCGCGGCGTGGGCTCGGTCCAAAGCGATACATCGGTGCGTAGCCCCACCGAGCGGGCCCGCAAGCGCCGCATCGAGTTCGTGCTCAGTATTGATTCCCTGCGCGGGTCGGATTAGCTACCGCGCCGGCATCCTGGGCTGAGCGACTTTGCCGATTCCGCGCGTGGCTCAACCGAACTCCCAACGCCCTTCGGCGGCATTGTGCGCGCGACAGGTGAGGAGGAGGTTTTCTGCCGTGTGCTCTCCACCGCGCGCAAACGGCGTGAGGTGATGGACCTCGAGCGCGTGCCGGGACTCGCACCGTGCGGGCCCCGGGGCGCCGAACTCGCACTGGCCTCGTGCCCGCGCATAGACCAGGCGTCGAAGCGGCGCGGGGAGGTAGCGGGATCGGGGAGTCGGCGAGCCGCTTGGTTCTGAGCGGGGCGTCGAGCTGGGCGCGGAAGGTGGCCCTGAGTGCGCCGCGGAAGAATTCAGCGCGGGCCGCGCTGCGCCACGCGGCGCCGCGGGTGCTACCGCCACAGTTTTAGCGGATGCCGAATCGGTGGGCTCGCCACGGCGTGTTCTAGTTGCCGTCTGACCTCTTGCTTTCTCGCCTTTGCTCTCAGCCGGGGTTTCTCCCTGCCTAATCGTCTCGCCCAGCCCCTTCTTTTTCTTCAGCTGGCCGACCCAAACCGCGAGCGCCTTCTTGAGAATCGGTGCCAGGCTCGGGTTCAGATCCGCGTTGTGCGCAACCAAGCTCTTCGCTTCCTGAATGAGGGCGAGCAGCTCGTCGTCCGCCGTGAAGCGCACCTCTGAAAAAGTTGGCGCGACCGCACGGATGCGCTCTTCAGTTCTTCTTCGCTCGGCCAGGGCCGGAGATTTTTCCAAAAGAACCCGCTCGGTCTCGCGCGTTGATCGCCCGGCGAGCGACGTGAGGAGGTCGCGAGCTTCTTCGCGAGAGACGATTCGTCCGGCTTCTTTCTTTTCCGCGCGCACGAACGTGCGCACCTGGGCGAGCTGCGAGAGTTTGATTTCGCCCGTGGCCACCTGCTCTTCTAGCTCGGGCACGTCGCGAAGTTGGCGCATGGCCGAAATTCGGCGATGTGCTTGGTCTTCTGAAAAGCGAAGCTCTTTCACGCAGAAATCGAAAAGCGAAGAATGCGTACGCGCAAACACGGCGCGTTCTTCAATCTCGCGCAGCAGGTGGAGAATCTGGAGCGTCAGTCGGCGCTCCTCCGCGCAGCGCTGCCGCGTTTCGGTCAGCAATTCAGAATCAGAAAGGTGTTTGAAGGGTTTTTGCGTAGTCATGCGCACACACATACACCCGGTTTTTCGGGGCACCTGGCGGGCTCGCCAGCGAACCCAAAAGAGGCCGACCTTCAAAAAAGTCTCCGCGCCGTTTCAAACGCCGTAAAACGAAAATTGGAGCGTATAACGGGCACATGCGCGGCGCGGTGTCGGCCTCTGGTCATCTATAGGCTGGTAAACCGTCAACAAAAAAATCTCATAAGGAAAATTTCTGGTCGCGGCGCGATCCGCACTCCTGCTGGGATCGCACTCCTGCGCGATCCGCGCTCAGTTCTTTGGCTCGGGCCGCGCCGCCCAAATTCCGACCTGGCCACGAATCCCGTCGGCTCGGTCGCCACCCCCACCCGCGCCGCCGCGTGGCGCAGTGCAGCAATCCGTGCTGAATTCCTCGGCGCCGCGGTCCGCACCGCGTTCGCTGGGTTTCGCCGCATGCCGCATGCGGATCACGAGCCGCTCACCCATCTTGGCCGACGTCCCTTATCGCTCCCTGCATCCATGGAGCTACTTCTTCGCTCGTGATTGAGTCTGTAGGTAGCGGTTGAGTTCGCCGTCGAGGTCGGAGATCCCGCAGTAGGTGGCGAGAAAAGATTCGAGCTTCTTGCCGACGGAGAGCTGCAGCAGGTCGGCGAAGGAGCACTTCGCGGCGAGCATCTCGACGGCCGCGGTCGAGAGCATGTAGTGGAGGCGCGGATCTCGCCCGGCCTGAAATGGATGCACGAGTTCACGCACCGGGGGACGTTTCTGGCCACCGAGCCATGCATAGTCGACCTGCCCATGGCGACCCACGTAGTTGGCAAGGCCCTCCTCTAGCCACTCGGGGATCGCTTGCTTGTACTTTTGCGCGACGATGAGATGCGCGAGCTCATGGCCGAATACGGCTTCGAAATTTTCCTTCGTCACTCGTGGGCCGAG
Source organism: uncultured Bacteriovoracaceae bacterium (assembly GCA_964363305.1). GTDB lineage: Bacteria > Bdellovibrionota > UBA1018 > UBA1018 > UBA1018 > CAYIHX01. Next base: position 14,580 of record CAYIHX010000062.1, read on the forward strand.
ATGAATGCTCGACGAGACCTTGTCGGCGTAGGCGACGACCGAATCCCCGTAGGTGTGCGATTTCTTGAATTCGGCGGCGTCGGCATGGAAGAGCGCCGTCGTTTTACGCAGATCCCACTCCAACTTCGATTGGATGCGGTCGATGACTCGTTCCGCCTGGCGTGAGTCAAACCACTCGGGAGCGCGTTCAAACGTGACCGGGCCTGCATTGAGAAGGAGGAGAGTGAGGAGCATGCAGTCAGGGTAGCAGAAATGAACTGAATGCTCACGGACGGCGGACCTGCGGTTCTCCCTGGGGACCGACATCCGATCATTGGCACAAGGAGTGCGTTTATTGCCATCGAGGTGTGTTTATGTCGCGTTTTTTTATCGTTATTGCTCTCGTAATGACTAGTTTTTCGACAGTTGTGCATGCCCAGAATGTCCTGCCCGACCCCGGGGGTAATCTGACTGAGGTTCTCTTTCTGGTGGCGGCGAGGAGCGCCGAACCTTTTCTCCCTCGGTCGGTCGATCGACTCGCCTATCTGCGGGTCGTCGAGCAAACGGAAATTCATATCTTCGACATGCCGGTGGATCAATGGGGTCATCTCCCGACTCACGGCGCGCTTACAGAGGTGAGTAGGCCACGTGCGAGAGTGTCCCTGAATCAGACGCGCTTAGAACAGCTCTCGCGTCTTGGCGCAAACGGGCAACTATTCCGTGATTTTGGGATTCCGCTCAGCGCCGCGCAGGTCGCTCAAGTGAACCGAATGGGCGGCTTGACGGAAGAGGACGCATTAGCCGCCTTTGCCGCTCATGCTTACCTACAGCTTCTTGGATACCGCGGCGGCGAGTTGAACCAGATCATCGTCAGGTTTCTAAGCGCCCGAGCTTCGGCCCACATCGGAGGAGTCTCGAGCGGTTCTGAGTCGGGCACAGTTGGGCGCGCCGGCTGAAGAGCCTAAGATTGCCCGGCTGTGCTCCCATTTATCCCTGGAGAGGGCAGGCATAAGTTTGGGTGGTTTGTGTTCTGGATGTTACTTTTCTTCTATTATTTACTATTATTTAATAGACCCAAATAGGACACTTAATGGCTGTAACAGATTATAAAAGTCCTAATAAGAACTTTTATAGCGTCTTGTTTTTATGTATATTTATGCTACGATAGTCCTAAATAGGACAATTAATTGCTATTTCATGCATTAAATGTCTGAAGAGAGGTTGTTATGGAAATCATTTCTTCTCCTGGCGAGCTAGAGGTGCAGATGGGGGAAAGCGTAAAAGAGCTTCGCCTTCAAAAAAACCTCGATCGACAAACGCTTTGTGAACGAGCAGGCGTTAGCATGAATGCGCTCCGACATCTTGAAACAGGCCAGGGGACCACGGTGAAGACCCTGATTCGTGTGGTCCGCGCGCTAGGTCGGCAGGACTGGCTCACGGGGATCGCCCCCAAGGTAAGTGTTAATCCTCTCCATATGGTTCGAGATCATTCACCCCGACAGCGCGCCAGTAGGCGTTTACGAGCACATGGCAAAAAAGAAAAAAGCTGAGCCTTATAAAAGAGCCGAACGGATCGAAGTCTACGCGTGGGAAAAGTTCGTCGGCGCTGTAGCCCTCGATCCTGTGTTGGGCTTTTACGTTTTTGCATATGACAAAAATTTTGGAAAGAGTGGGATCGAGCTATCGCCGCTTCACATGCCTCTCAACGATGCAGAGCGGCTCTATGTCTTTACTGATCTGCCAGAGGCCACTTATAGCCGTTTACCCGCGTTGCTTGCCGATGCGTTGCCTGATGATTTTGGCAACGCCCTGATCGATCGATACATGGCGGAAAAGGGTATTCCGAAGTCAAGAATTACGGCGCTCGATCGTTTGGCGTACATGGGAAAACGTTCCATGGGCGCGCTGGAGTTCAGGCCCACGCGCGGACCGAAAACATGGAAATCAACCGCGCTCGAAATGAGCAGTCTCGTTACAGAGGCAAGAAAAGCGGTGAAGGGAACGATAGGCGACGATAACCAAACCAGAGCCGTATTGCGGAGCATTATTGACGTCGGTACGTCAGCCGGGGGCGCGCGCGCGAAGGCCGTCATTGCTTGGAGCGCTAAAACCGGGGAAATTCGCTCGGGACAAGTCGATGCGCCTGAGGACTTCGAACACTGGCTTCTTAAATTCGATGGAGTCGGAACGGATCGAGAACTCGGAGCTTCCCAAGACTATGGTCGCATCGAATACGCTTACTCCTTGATGGCTCAAAAAGCAGGGATCCGAATGTCGGAGTGTCGACTCTTCGAGGAAAATGGCCGCGCTCACTTTATGACTAAACGGTTCGATCGCGAAAAGGGTCACGTCAAGCATCACATGCAGACCTTGTGCGCGATGAATCATCTCGATTACAAGAAGAAGTCAACCAACAGCTACGAGCAGCTTTTCATGACGATGAGACAATTGGCTCTCGGCCATGATGCGGACGTCGAGGCATTTCGGCGCATGGCATTTAACGTGATGGGGCGCAACTGCGACGACCATACTAAGAATTTCTCGTTTCTGTTGCGCAAGGGGGGTGCCTGGGAGTTCGCACCTGCCTATGATGTTACTTTCGCTCACAACCCCAAGGGCGAATGGACGAGTCAGCACCTCATGTCTGTAAATGGGAAATACAAGGACTTTACCGTGGAGGACCTACGTGCGGTTGCGGATCGATTCGGTGTCGGTGAAGCGTCTTCAATTATTGATGAGGTCAGAGATGCAATCCAGGCCTGGCCGAGATTCGCAAAAAAAGCCGGAGTGATAGAAAATGAAGTTGACCGTATCAGGCAATTGCACTTGATGCTAAAAAAGTAGGGCGACTAAAAAACTCCAAATGCCGCATCGATACCGATGTCTGGCTCTGGTGGCTTTTCAAGCCTGAGCAGCTAGAGAAGCTTCCCGCCGAGCGTCAGCTTCTCCCAAGGGGAGAGAGTGATTCCCGAGATTTTAGAGTCCTCCCTGACTGGCGCCAGGATCGTGGCATTCGCCTGGGGAACTTTCTTCAGGAATGCTTTCATCAGCTCGAGGTCAGTCCCCTGCCAAGATTCCGTCTCAAAGATTTGAAACGCATGCGTCCCTAGCTCCGACTCTTCGATCAAATCGATGTGGTTCTTGGTTCGCGACCGAAAGTAATAGAACTTCACGCCCGAACGCCCGGCATAGTGGTGAAAGCAGAGACGTTCATTGAGAAGGCTAATCAGGATTTTTCGCCGGAGGGACGCTCCGAGATAACCCGCGATCCCCGCGTCCAGAGTGACGAAAATGGGTTTGGTACCTTGAGCGGCTGGATGCATGCGAAGATGATAAACGGAGAACAGGTGTTCGAGCGCCTTCAGATGAACACCGATTCGACGTGCATTGATTTTCGTTGCGCGAGCCAGTGCCGCAGCCGTTGGCTCCTCCAGCTGGTTCATGAACTGGAAAATCTCACGGGCCACTTCGCCATCGAGTTTGAGTTTCTTGAACTGGCCGAGATCGCGCTCACAAATAAGCCTAAGCCACTCGTCAATCAGCGCGCGGCGCTCCGCCGAGTCTCGAACAAAAGCGATGCCCGGCATCCCTCCTCGATCCAATTGTTCTAGAAATCGACGCCGACCGAGCCCCGAGGAAGGCAGCCGGGAGGTTGGACCGCTCAACTCCCTGAAGTTCATCGGAAAAATCCGAACCCTTCCCAGGCGCCCGGTCAGCGATTCACGTACCATGACCTCGCGAGCGAACTCAGTCGAGCCTAATAGGATGAACTGCCCAGGCCTCGGTGATTCATCCACCTTGAGCTTAATCGCATCGAAAATATTGGGAGCTTTTTGTGCCTCGTCGATAATCAGGGGTTTGGCTTCCTCGTATCGTTGTAAGAACGTATCGGGCAAATGCTCGGCTTGGTCGCGATCCGCCTTGGAATCCAGGCTTACATATCTTGCATGGGGGAGGTCGGCTCTGAGCAGATGACGCGCGAGGAAGCTCTTTCCGGTTTGCCTCGCTCCCTGAAGCGAGACGACCCGAGAAAAACGGAGTTTTTTCAAAATGATCGGTACCGACTCTCGTTTTCTGGAATGAGGCATCCTGTAATCGAGTATACCCCCACCAAAATTTGCAGTCGATGCAAGTTTTGGTGGGGGTATACTATTGCCACGTGAGGAGCCTCAATTTCTCCCGCATGGAATGGCGCGCTCAAATCAACGCCCCTACAGGTCGCCGTTATCGGACTAGACTTAGTCATGGACTTAGTCTAGTATTAGGGTGTGACACCAAAGAAACGTCTCATCACGACCCATGAAGCCAAGACCCACCTGTCGCAACTGCTCAAGCGCGTTTCGACGGGCGAGGAGATCATTATTTGTTCGGGGAAAACCCCCGTTGCTCGCCTCATGCCGATCGAAGCTCCAAGCGAGCCGCGCATTGCAGGGGAGTATCGGGGGCAAATCTGGATGGCGGCGGATTTTGATGACTCATCTGACTTCTCCGCCGATATCCATGGGTCCAAAATTGAACCATGAAAAACTCTGAGTACCTCATCGATACGCATGTCTGGCTCTGGTGGCTTTTCGAGCCTGAGCGACTAACGTCCAGAGTTCTTGAAATCATGGCAGACTCTCAAAGCCAACTGACCCTCTCCGTGGCTTCGATTTGGGAAATGGCCATCAAGGAGGCCAGCGGAAAACTCCGACTTCCCTCGAAAGCCCAGGAGTTCGTCCCGCGAACTCTTGCAAGGTATCGTTTTTCCACGCTCGAGATTCAGACCCTACACGCTCTTGAGGCCGCGGCCCTGCCCGTGCATCACGCTGACCCCTTCGATCGTGTCCTCGTCGCGCAAGCGCAGCTCGAAAAAATTCCGTTTTTGTCGGCGGACAAGAAGCTGGATGCGTACGGAATCGATCGAATTTGGAATTAATCAGGGCCTCTCAAACCGCTGACCGGAGTCGGGCGAGCCATTCCATGCTACACCCGGTAATAGCATGACCAATAACGATTACCTCAGAAGCATCCGCTACATCCTCAACGTCGGCGACGCCAAGCTGGTCGAGATTCTCGCTCTGGCCGACTGCGTGGTCAGCAAGGAGGACATCGTATCCTTTCTCAAGAAGGAGGAGGAAGAGGGCTACGTGGAATGCCCCGATAGGGTGATGGGTCATTTTCTGAACGGCGTGGTCCTTTTCAAACGCGGCAAGGACGAATCCCGCCCCGTCCCCCCGGCTGAGCTGCACATCACGAACAACGTCGTGTTGAAGAAGATCCGGGTGGCGTTCGAGCTGAAGGATAGCGATATCGCCACCATCATCGAGAAGTCAGGTTTGAAAGTTTCGAAGGCCGAACTGGGCGCTTTTTTCAGAAAAGCCGACCACCGAAACTACCGAGAGTGCGGGGACCAGTTTCTCCGGAACCTGCTGAAGGGGCTCGCGCTTTAAGTTCCTGGTTACAGCCAGCCCCTGGCACTGCTAGTTTGGTGGGCATGCGATCCAAGAAAGTTTTGATCCTTTACACCGGTGGCACCTTTGGGATGGTTCAAGTCGGTCCCGGCAAGCTGGGCACGACCTCGCCGTTGCGCATATCCGACCAGAGCCCGAGCGATCTTCGGCGCTGGTTTCACAAGCGGGTGCCTGAGTTGCCCGAGATCGCGCAGTGCGACGTCGAGATTCCGCTGAACCGGGATAGCGCGCATGTGGGCCCTGAGGAATGGGTGATGTTGGCCAAGCGCATCCAGTTGGCCTGGAAGCACTACGATGGAGTGGTGGTTCTCCATGGCACGGATACGCTCGCGTATACGGCGAGCGCGCTGAGTTTTCTGCTTCGGCCGTGCAAGAAACCAGTCGTCATCACGGGCGCGCAGCGGCCCCTTTCCGCGCTGAGAACCGATGCGCGGAGAAATCTCATCGCGTCGGTTGAAATCGCCGCCACGGCATCGGAAGCGCCCGACCCGCGAGTGGCGCGGGGGGTTTCGGTGTTTTTCGATCATCTGCTTTTTCAGGGCAACCGGGTGCGGAAGCGAAGCGCCTCGGAGTTTCGCGGCTTCGAAAGCCCCAAGTTCCCCCCTTTGGCCGAGATCGGCACGGAGATTCGCTATCTGCTTCCCGGTCAAGACGAAGGGAAATGGCCGAGGAGCGAGAAGCTGAAGCTGCAACCGGCCTTCAACGAAAAAATCGTGCATCTCTGCGTGACGCCTGCCTTTCCGGCGCGTCGGTTGCTGGATCTGGTTTCCGGTTCCCTCGATGGCGTTTTGTTGCAGATCTTTCCATCCGGAACCGCCCCCACTCATCTTCCGGGGCTGATGGAGTTTTTGGCTTCGGCGGGTCGCCGCAAAATTCCCGTGGTTTTGGTGGCGGAAGGCCACAGTATCCAGGAGCAGGGGGGGGCGCACCCTCAGACCTATGCCGCCGGTCTTCCGTTAATCGAAAACGGCGGGATCTGGGCCGGAGGGATGACCTCCGAGTGCGCCTTCGTGAAGATGTCGCTGCTCTTGGCTCAGCCAGACGGAAAGCGGCAATTCGCGAAGTATTGGAAAATGGACCTCGCGGGCGAGGGGGGTTGATTAGAATTCGGCTTTCAATCCGAGCAATGGCAAGATCGGCAGGCCGGTGATTTTTGCGGATTGGGAGTAGTCGTAGGCGAATTGCACGAATTCCGAGTTCGCATAGTTCGTCACGTTTTGCACATCGAGGTAGAAAGAGAGAATCCAGTCTCGGAAGACGAAGCGCTTGTCGAGGCGGAGATCCCATTGAATGAACGGGTCGAGCCGGGAGGAGTAGAGCGCTCCCTGAACCGGGTTATAGCTTCCGGTATCCGTGTCGTAGGAAGCGCTGACGACCGGCGTGGTCGGATTCCCGGTCACGAAGCGGAAGCGGCTTCCGATTCTCCAATTTCCGCCGATCTCCCAGCCGACCAGCGCCGTGAGAAGATGCGTTTGATCATACTGAAAGAGATAGTCTCCGTGGTCCGGGCTGTATCGGGTTGAGCGCGAAAGCGTATACGAAAGCCAGCCGTTGACCGGCGCGAAATCGAAACGCAGAAGGGCCTCTCCGCCCAGGGCCCGGCCGCTGCCCTG
>CAYIHX010000063.1:0-20371 GCA_964363305.1 uncultured Bacteriovoracaceae bacterium
TTCGGGGGCTCGAGCACGACTGAGAATCTACAAGTTTTATGTAAACCGCACCACGCGGCGAAGAGCTTGCTGGGAACTTAAATGAACTAGGCTCTCTCAACTCCGTTCATCAGAATGACCCTTGAGTCAGGTCGAGTCAGCGCGTACTGCGCGTCGAGCTGTGCCGGAAGTTCAGCTTCGTATCGCCGTATTCGCTGGTGTAAAAACGCGAGCGGGTGACAAGGTCGCCGAGTTCGATGCTCTCCTGATCATCGCGAAGCAGGCGAGCCCTCACCTTGTAGATCACGGTGCCCGCGCCGATGCCCTGCTCGAGAGACTCGCGGAAATCCGGATAAACCGGAAGTGCCGACTGAATCGAGATTTTCGCTTCACGGGTCGGGACGAAGTAGATCTGAAACGGGCTGATGGCTCCGCGTCGATTCGAGTTTCCGTCTCGATCGATCATCGCTACCTCATGCAGGGGCAGGTTCAATTCACTTTCAGGAGTCTTGTCCGACCCGACGCGCTCGCACCGCTCGTGAAGCGCATTCTGGAACGCGGCGACCAGCGCCCGTTCCGGAATGCCGGGCTGGGACGGCGGATTGATCACGTTCGAGAAATTGTTCCTGAAAAAATTATGCTCGGAACCCTGTCCGTCGAGCGAGTACATCGAAATGATGTTTTCGCTTTCCTTGCCGTTCACGAGGAATTTGAGGCCCATGCCTGGAGCGAACTTGGACTGGTCAGTCGTCGCGATCGACAGCCGGGCCACGCCCAGCGCGCCCGTGTGGAAAATGCCGGTGAGGTTCGTGCTGGGGTTGGCGCGAAATTCGACCAGCGCCACGCTGCCGTAGGTGTGAATCAGCTTTTTGCGGCCCGCAGGCATCTCATCGGAGCGAAGATCAAAAACGACCCGCAGAAACGACTCGGCGAAAAGCTTGAGCATATCCAAGGCGCCCGGATTCGCGGTCGGATAGGGCCGACCCGGCCGCAGCTCTTTATATTCAGTCGCATCGAGCATGCGCTCGACCACTTGAGATTTCTGCTCAGCGGTGAGGGCCGTGTAGTTTCCCGGAGTATAGGCCGGATTGACCTCGTCAGCCCAAGTCGTCAGCGCCGTCGCGTTCAAGGCGAGCAGAAGGAGAACAAGATTTTTGATTTTCATGCGTTGCATCATACGAACCAGAGGGCGTAAGGTCAAGGCCGTATTGAGCTGCGATAGGAACTGGAAATCTGAGACCGCAGTAACTTTGTCAGTTGCCAGTGAGAGTGGTTTGGACTGGCGTAGAGAATACTACGGTCAGAGAACGGGTTCGCCGGGGAAATTAGATTCCGCTCTCAGCGCTGGCGTCCGATCGGCGCTGCTCTCGTTCGTAGTCTCTTTGCCCTACAGGGACATAGGATCGACCGCGATAGCCTCGAGCCGCGTTGATGGCTTGAACGGTGCCGAGATCGCGCTGCATGTCGGTCAGAAACCGGGCGCAATCCTCGGCTGAGGTCCCGGCAGCGTTTCCGAGGCAGACGCCGTAGTACGCTTCTGAGTTCGAGTCAGCGCTGCGCATGAAGGAGTCGCCGTCTACGAGCGCTTCGGCGTTGACTCGGATCTCGAGGGGTGCGCATTCTTCGGCGTCGGTTCTCCCGCCGTGCCGTGCCTGGCAGTCAGCCATTTTTTGATAAACACGGTCGCCATTTGAAGGAAGGAAAGCGAGAGTGAGGCTGGGATCCGCTTCGATTCGATGAATCAGCTCGGCTTCCAGAAGATCTCCGCTTTCTTGCTCGTCGTTTATGCGGTCACCTAGCGTCAGCCAGTTCTGCCCACAGTGATTGACGGCGCACGCGGTGTACGCGGGGTCGTCCGATTCGAGATCAGAGCACGCATCGTCGCAACTCGCCCCCTCGCTTGAAGTGAACTCGCGTCCCCAAAGGGCTTGGTTGCGGTGCTGCGACAGGCGATATTCGATCAAGGATTCAAACAGCTGCCGCATGGCCTGAAGGCGCATCGCACGATCGAGGCCTGCTCCGAGAGCTTGTGCCGCGACCGCCGGCATCCAGCAGGAGTTTGAGACGTAGGCCCGAGGAACAAAGGCGAGTTCCTGTACGTGCACCCGTCCCTGAACGTCGACTTCCGAGAGCCACTGGCTCTGTTCGAAGCCGCCCGCTGTGCGTCCGCCCAGTGCCATCGAGATCACGGTTTGGCTGGCCGACTGAGCTGCGGACTGGGGCGAGGGCAGGCGACCCTGGCTCTGTAAATCGCTCAACTGAGTCAGTGTGTTTTTGATCTGTCGAAGTTGTCGCGTCAGCGGCAACAGATCCGCGCGCATCTGCAGGTGGCGGCCGCTGCAGTCGATGACGAGTCGTGCGCCGCTTCGAGGAAGCTCAGCCGCGTGGGTGGTTTCGCGTGGAATCCAAACCCAGGACTGGAATGCTCTAGCCAACGGACCCCGGGCCCCACAATGAGCGGCGACATAAGCCCGATCGCCCGTCTGGCGTTTTTGTTCGCAAGCGAGGGCAATGGTCGCGAGCTTTTCAGGCAGGAATCTACGAGCGGATACGCCCTTCAAGAAATCGGTGATAGCCGCGCTTCCCTGGGGGGCGTGCTCATCGACGAAGCAGCGCTCCAAGCCTAGGTCTTCGCACCAGTGGGGGGCGAGTTCCGACGGGTTCGGTGGCGCGGGTGTTTGCGCCCACGCAGCTAGGGCATGAAAAAAAGAAGCGAAAATGAGGAGGCGAATCGAGTTCATAGTTAGCGAATGAAGAACTCAGTAGAATTCTAAATCCGACAAAACAAATACACTAATGTTGTGTAATATTCAATCCTTATAAACTGCCCACTTTTTCCTCAGCCCGAGGACGTCGAGCCGATTGAATGTCGCCTCCATCCCTCAAGGAAAGGGAGTTGGGAGCTATTTGTTGTCGGGAACCCTTCAGAAGTAGGGTTCCCGGTAAATTGATGGATGCGTCTTGAGCAAGAACCCTACTTTTGGAGGGTTCTCGGAGAAATCGGAGCGCCAGGCTTCGTAGAAACTCAGTTTGCCGTCTGAATCGCGTGGTTCAGCACCAAGCCAGCTGCTTGAATCGCATCAGCCGAAATGCCGGAGTCGCGCCAAGCTTTCTGAGAAATTTCGAGAGCCTGTTCTTGGGTACGGCCCGCTGCGAGGGTTTCGGTCGCGGTCTTGGCGTTGTCTTCCATGCCCGCAGTCAGTTCTTCCATTTCGTTGTTGAAGGCATCGAGCAGCGGAGCGGTCATGCCGGGAATTTTTTGGAGCGCGCTTTCCGGGAGCGGTTGGAATGCGATGGGGCTATAGGCGCCGTCTTCGCCGTCGAGGAGGAGGATCCCCAGGCAGAGCCACCCGAGAGCTTTAGAGCTGGAATCATAACTGTTTGCGCCCATCAGAGAAGCGCCCACTAACGAACCTGTTATGACCAAGAGTCCAGAGATGGCGATTACGCCACCGACAGGGCCGCCAGCGGCGATGGTGACTACTGCGCCCACCAAGGCCGAGCTACGCGTAGGTAGGGCGATGGATTGAATCCCGAACATGAGTGCGAGCGCCGCGACAATGATTTTTGCTCTTTTTTTCATTTTGAACCCCAGAGAAGAGGGCCTTATCATTAAAAATAACGCAGTGCACTATTTTTTAGATAGCTCGCCTCAAGGCATCCCCAGCTCCTCACAAAATTGAATGAATGGCCGAACCTTCACCACGCCCTGGTCATACGCGCGCGCGCCTAAATGAACCTGATACCAGAGCGGAATTTTTACCCGTTCGCTGAAGTAGTGAACGGCGCCCGAAATCGCTTTTTCACCCGTTTTGCATTCCACCGCGAACTCAGGTTTTCCTTCCTTCAGCACCACGAAATCCACCTCCCGGCGATCGGTATCGCGCAGGTATCGAAGCTCCATCCGGTACCCTTTTGTGTCCTCCAGCCAATGACAGTATTTGAGCAACTGACTCGCCACGAGATTTTCGAACCGGAAGCCGGGTTCTGGCACGTCCGCCCAGTCCCATAGATAGAGTTTCTGTTCTTTTTTTACCGCGCGCACCCGAGGGGCGCCGAACGGAGGGACCCTGTAGCAGACGAACAGAGACTCGAGGATTTTGAGCCAACGCTCCACCGTCTTATGGTCGACTTCCAAATCCTCGCGCAGAGACTTGACCGACAGCGGCGCACCCACCTTCGAAGGCAACAGCTCGACCAGGCGTTGAACCAAGTCGATATCCTTCACTTGCTCTAGGCTTCTCAGGTCATCCCGCAAAACCAAGGAGAGCCGTTGCCGGGCCCAGAGGCGACGATGATCCTCATCCGCCCTCAAAAACGGTTCAGGAAAACCTCCAAATTTCAGCAGCCGTTCCAACTGCGCCACCGTAGGTTGAGTCGTCAACTCCCTCACGGACCATGGGTGCAGCCGCAAGAAGTAGTAGCGCCCTTGCAGGGAATCTCCCCCTCGCCGATAGACATCCAAACGCGCTGAGCCTGTCACAAGAAACCGGCGTATTCTCTTCTGAGTGTCGTAGAGCCCTTTTAAGAGGTTTCTCCACGGCTTGTATTTATGAATCTCATCGAGAATTAACAAGGGCTGGCTCGCGGGCAGTTGACCGAGCTTGAGTCGGGGGGGGACGCTCGGCTCGTCCCAATTTAAATAGGCGGGAGACTGCTCCCGCGCCGCCGATCCCAGAATATCCAAAGCGAGCGTCGTCTTACCGACTTGTCGTGGCCCTCCCAGCAGGACCATTTTCTCTTGGAGGAATTTTCGGATGACCGAATCCAAATAACGCACTGGGAGGTCGTTCTGCATAAAGCAGAGTGTAGTCCATTTTAGTCATGAGTAAAGTGGACTTTGGTCTATTCTGATCGTGTGGCATTCACGGCGTTCTGTTGATTATTGGCCCCAATTTTGTACAATTATTGTATGAAAAGACGGGAACTGGCTCATCTTGATGCCTGGTACCAGGGAATTCGGCGGAAGCCCCTGATTTTACGGGGCGCTCGGCAGGTGGGGAAGTCAACCCTTGTGCGCGATTTCGCTCGTTCGAAAAAACTTCAGCTTCACGAATTTAATCTCGAGCGTCACTTGGCAATGGACGAGGTATTCCGGTCTCTCGATACGACACGAATTTTTCGTGCGCTGTCTGACATTCAACGAAGCCTGTTCGACCCCCGGCTGTCCGGCCAGCTGCTTTTCCTGGACGAGATTCAGTCTTGCCCTCAAAGCATTCCCGCTTTACGCGCGATTCAAGAAGATTTTCCAGATCTGCCCGTGGTCAGCGCGGGGTCTCTCCTTGAATTCATCCTGGAGGATCATGAATTCTCGATGCCGGTTGGACGCGTCGAATACATGCACATCGGCCCCATCCGCTTTGAAGACTTTCTTGAGGCCCATGGCGCCGATTACTTGGTCGAGCGCATTCGGGAGCTACGTTTTGACCGACCCGAAACATGGCCCACTCCCGTTCTCCATGATGAGGCAATGAGCCATGTTCAAAATTTTCTGTTCTGCGGCGGTATGCCCGAGGCAGCGGCAGCCTTCTTAGATTCGGATGGAGACCCTCGAGCAGTATCCCCGATCCATGCTTGCATCCTCGATACGTACTGCGATGACATGAGCAAATATGCGCGACGCTCGGCCCTACCCCGGGTGCATGCGGTCTTTGATTTTTTAGCCGCCCATCCTTGCCAGAAAATTAAATATAGCACGATTGCCCCGGACCATCTCGCTCGGGACGTGAAGCAAGCACTGAAGCTGCTTTTCCAAGCACGGGTGGCGACCCCCGTTTTTCATACGTCGTGCGCCGGACTCCCCCTGGAGGCTGGAAAGGCGGAGAACACCTATAAAAGTATTTTTCTGGATGTGGGCCTCCACAACAGCGCGGTTCGAGCCGATCTTCCGCTGATTCGAAGCCTGAAGGGAGACCAGCTTCTCGGCCGGGGGGCGATGGTTGAGCAGTTCGTGGGTCAGCATCTCCTGTATCGGGACGAGCCCTATCGCACCCCACTCTTGCATTACTGGCTTCGTGAAGGAAAAAAGGGAAATGCCGAGGTCGATTTCGTGATCGGCCTCGTGGATTCCATGGTCGCCATCGAGGTGAAGGCCGGCGCGGGTGGGCATCTACGCTCCTTGCGTGTTTGGGAGGAGGAAAGCGTTTACCCGAAAAAGACCCTTCTTCGCCTGAACAGCCACCTCCCCAAGCGTGAGGGGACGATTCTTTCACTGCCGATCTACTGCTTGGAACAGGCGACGCGGATTTTGGGTATTTAGAGCGGAATCCGCGGAACGCAGCCTTCAGTTCGCCGTTTGGATCGCTTCGGGCGAAATGCCGGAGTCGCGCCAAGCTTTCTGAGAAAGCTGGTGGTGTTGACATAGGTCAAAAAATGACCTATTCTTCATTCAAGATGCCTTGGGCGGTTCAGCGGTTCAATGGAAGCGCAAGTTAGAGAAGCAACTCGGCGAGCTACCTGATCAGGTTCAGGTAGCCTTCAGGGCATTGGTTCATGAAATTGAGTGGTCTGGGCCGGTGCGTGGCAATTGGAAGAACTACAGTAAATTAAGCAGGACTCAGCACCATTGCCATCTCAAATCTGGGCGGCCCACTTATGTGGTCTGCTGGGAAGTTGTGGATAAGCAAATTGAGATAGTGGAGGTTTATTATGTCGGCACCCATGAAAAAGCCCCGTACTGAAACGGTTACTGTCGGACCTACGTCATTTCAAGTGCCACAAGAAACGGCCAGGGCGGTTCTTGTGTTATTGAGGGGTGTTGTCGGTTCTCAGCAGCAGGTTATTTCTTCTTCTGAATCCGAGCTGCTTCAACGACTTGATGCCGCATATACCCGACCTGGTGCCTGCTTGCAGGGCGCGCGCGTCAAGGAAGGGTTGAGCCAGGTCGAATTGGCTGAAAAGCTGCGAATCAGCCAAAGTAATCTTTCCAAAATGGAACTCGGGAAGCGCTCCATCGGAAAAGTCATGGCTAAACGGCTCGCGGCGATTTTGAACGTGGACTACCGTATCTTTCTCTAGCTCTAGGCCTGCTCATTGCTTGGTTTTTGTATCGCATGGGAACCCTCCAAAAGTAGGGTTCCCTGCAAATTGATAGATGCGTTTTGAGCACGAACCCTACTTTTGGAGGGTTCTCGGAGAAATCGGGGAAGTTCAGTTCGCCGCTTGAATCGCGTGATTCAGCACCAAGCCAGCCGCTTGAATCGCTTCAGGCGAGATGCCGGAGTCGCGCCAAGTTTTCTGAGAAAGTTCGATCGCTTGTTCACGGGTGCTGCCCGCCGCGAGGGTTTCGGTCGCGGTCTTGGTGTTGTCTTCCATGCCTGCAGTCAGTTCTTCCATTTCGTTGTTGAAGGCGTTGAGCAGAGGGGCCGTCATGCCGGGAATATTTTGGAGCGCGCTTTCAGGCAGAGGTTGGAAAGCGATGGGGCTATAGGCGCTGTCTTCGCCATCGAGGACGATGAGGCCGATGAGGACAATGCCCGCAAAGGTAACGAGCGCGACGATTGCATTGGCTAACCGAGTGGAGCCGCCCTCATTGCCATGGATGCTCTGCGAAATTGCACCCGCAATGATTCCACCCGGAAGAGCAGTGGCCAGAGTCATGAGTCCAGCAAGGGCGATGGCGCCGCCCGCAGGGCCTCCCGCTGCCGTAACGATACCGGCGACGAGCGCGTGGCTGCGAACGGGCAGGGCGATGGATTGAATCCCGAATAGGAGCGCGAACGCCGCGACAATGAGTTTGGCTTGTTTTTTCATGACGTTTTCCTTCGGTTAAAAAAGTTTTTGATCCTGGACGGCGCCTACCATGATAATTAACGCAATGCATTATAATATTATCGGGCATGACGTTTTTCCGAAATCCCGTTCAGCCCCGTCCCCCATTGTTCCCCACTCAGACTTGCAGTACCGTGAGCCCAGTGATCGACCTCGACCAAGCCTATGAAGACATGAATATCCGCTTCTTCGACGGCTTTCTTCCCGCCCCGGAGTTGGCTTGGAACTCTCGGCTGCGCTCCAGCGCGGGTCGTTTTCTTCCGGGGGTTCGGCGCGGCCCCTGGTCTCGCCCCGCTCGCATCGAGGTGGCGGGTTATCTTCGGGAGGAGTCGAACGCGGTTGAACTCATCGTCGATACCATGGGTCACGAAATGATCCATTACTGGCTCTGGTTAATGGGGCGTCCCTACGGTCATACCCCGGAATTTCTGGCGAAGATGAAGGAGATGGGTGTGAGTCGCTACAACTCCGTGCCGCGTGTCCGCCCCTATAAGTATCTCTATCGGTGTCCGGAGTGTTTGAAGAGCTTTCCCGCGCGTCGTCGGCTGGGCCCGCTCGCGTGCGCCAGTTGTTGCCGACGGCATGGCAGCGGAAAATTCGATCATCGCTTCAAGCTCGTCATGGTCGTTACTTCTGAAAGCGTCGAAGTGCCTCGGCAAGCGGAACGCCCTTCAGCTGAAGCTTGAAGAAAGCATTCATGATGAGCGCGTGATCCATGCGGCCGTCTGTCAGCATGGAGACCACTTCGTCGATGGGCACTTCAAGCACTTCGATGATCTCGCCCGGATCGAGACTCTGGGTCGAAATTTTTTGAACCGGACCCACGATGAAAGAATGAGTTCGGTTGTTGAGAATAGCCGGGTTTGAATAAGTTGACCCGAGATCGACGATGCGAGCCTGGGGGAGGGGCTCGTAGCCCGTTTCCTCTTTCAACTCCCGTAGCGCTGCTTTCGCGATCTGGGAGTCTTCCGGGTCAACTACGCCACCTGGAATCTCGAAGCATTCCACGGCCGCGCCGTGCCGGTATTGCCGCACCAGCACGATGTTTCCCGTAGAGGTGACCGGAATCACGTTGCACCAGTCGCGCGAGCGCAGCACATAGAATTTATGCTGCTGAGCGCCGTCAGAGCGCTCGCAATTTTGCTCGTAGAGACTCATGAAAGGGGAGGTCAGGATGCCCCTTTCGCTTAAGATTTTCCAAGTCGGTTTTTCGCTGGATACGCTCATGGCTTCATCCTAGCCTGAGTTGACTATGAAACGAATCGCAGGCTGGATGGTCGGTCTCTGTTTGATGGTGGTATTTCTCGGAGCGTTCGCGCCCAAGGCTTCTTCCGAGGGGAAAGTGGGCGCGGAAATGGTCTGGGTGAAACGTACCGCCAACGCCGCTTCTTGCGAGGGCGAGGGTGAGCCGCTGGCCGTCGCGAGGAAGGCGCTGGAGAAGGCTGGCGTTCGCGTGTTGCAGGAGAAGCGCGCCAGCGATGGCATGATGCACGTTCAGATGTGCGGGGCGGATACCGGCGCGTTGAACTCGTTTCAGATTTCGAAAAGTGAACTGGAGAAAGCGAAAGTCGCGGGATTCAGCGAGAGCCGCTGAAGAAATAAAGTCCCGCCTCTGGAAGCGCTAGGGGGTGGGGGGGGAAGGCTTCCGGAGGCGGGAACTCATGGGACGGTGCGCTCGCGATCGAGTGCGATCCCATACTTTTTGATTTTCTCCATCAACGTGGGCTTGTCCATGTGGGACATCTGGCAAGTCCGGTCGATGTCGTACTGAAACGTCTTGAGCAGTTCGAGGATGTAGGTTTTTTCGAACTCCTCGCGCGTAGCTCTGAAGTTCATTTTTTCGTGGCCAAATTCAGGGAGGTCCGAGCGTTCGACTCGATCGCCTGGCGCGGCGATGGCGGCGATCCGGAGAACATTTCTGAGCTCGCGCAGGTTGCCCGGCCAATCGTAGGTCTGGAGCGCGGCAAGCGCTGCGGGCGCGAGTCCTCGTACATGGTCCTTTCGGAGCTCTCGGACGATCTCCGCCAAGATTCCGGAGGAAATATCTTCGAACTCCGCCGCTCTCTTCGAAAGGGGCGGCATCTCGAGGCGGAAAACATTGAGCTTCTCGAGAAGGTCCGGGTTGAAAAGATGGGTCTGAGCTCGACCTTCGAGCGCCTGGCTCGTGAGGGCGATGACACGGATATTGACCAGCTGGGCCACCCCGGAAGAGTCGACGAGGGAGCGATGAGTGAGAACGCGGAGGAGGATGGCTTGTTCCTTGAGGGAAAGCAGGCCGACTTCGGGGATCATCAGCGTGCCGCCTTGGGCTCGTTTGAATTCGTCCGCCAGGGGTCGGTCACGGTTCAGCTCGATGAGGGGGTTGCCCGAGCGGGGGCCGTTGTTGTGGATCCATCGCGCAATGGCCCCTTTTCCCGTGCCGCTTCCTCCGAAGATGAGCACCGGCGCCGAGTCCGTCTGCGCGGCCAGCAGAGTCAGCTTACGCTGACTCGGTGGGATAAATTGGACGATTTCCATGGACAACAAACCTCTTCTCTCTCTGATGCAGCGCACTAGCTCCTCTTGAGTTCTCGGTCAATGCAAAATAATGCATGTCGTCATTCATGTTCTCGTGGCGTGAGAAATGCCGCTCCTCGGGTCTGCGCAGATTGAAAAGGCACCGACTCTCGCGAGCCAGGATGGCGAAAGCGAGAGGACAGGAGGTCCGTGGAGGTGCCTTTTCAATCTGGGCAGACCCGAGGAACAGGCATTTCTCATTCCGACTATTGCGGTGCGTTATTATTTCCTTGCCAGACTTTCATGATCTGCAATATAGCGCTGCGTTATGAGACGGAAGTATGAAACTTGGGGTGATTTTTTAAAGAAGCGTCGTGAGGCGCGTTATCGTTCGGCTCGTGAGTTCTGCTCGCGAGTCACGGTGGGAATTTCTTATCCGCAGTACTCTCGGTACGAAGCGGGTGATCAACTTCCCAACCTCGAGCAGGCGCTCGAACTTTGCCGCCTGCTCGAAATCGCTCCGCTCGAGGGGCTTCTGGAGTGGAATCGAGCCCAGATTTACGGGCATCCCTCGAAGGAAGACATCGAGGCGATCCTCGGAAGATTCCGCGAGCATGGCCTTGAGGCGGTGACCTCGGGAAGCCTTCAGGCTCCGAAGGGCCTGGTCCCGGCGTCGAGCACTTCGGGTGCCGTGGGTAAGTCGCCGACCGGTCTTTTCACGAACGCTTCGATCTCCCCCGATGACGTGATTGTTTTCAATCGCAGCCATCTTCGCTTGTTCAGCTCTGATCCTGCCTTCCGCGATATTTTCACTTATGTGAATTCCTATGCGCCCGAGTGGATCTCGGCGCAAGAAATCGTGCAGGCCCTGGGCATGAATGCCGAGAAGGTCGACGACATGCTCGAGAAACTGAGCGATCTCGGGGTGATTCTGCTAGCGGCGGGTCGTTGCCGCGCGACGAAGAAGAACTTCTACTTTCCGGATGACGAAGATTTCTTCGACCTGCGTAACTTGAATCTGGCGCATAATACGGCCGGGATTATGAAAAAATTGACTCACGAAAATCTTCAGAAGCGGAAGGCTTTCCGAGGGCTTCTGACTCGTGAATTGACGGAAGAGCAGCTCGAGATGGTGATCAGCAAGGTGGAAGAGGTGATGGGCTCCATCATCGACATGCCGGAGACGATCGATCCCGAGAAGATCTACTCGATCTGCGTTCTCTTGGGCGAGCGCTTCACGCGGCCGCAGTCGGCTTCGATGCAAGAAGGTCTTCGCAGGGGGATACCGGCTGCCTCGATCGCCGCGGGTGTGACGGAAGCTAGCGTCGGCTAGAGGTCTCTGGTACCCATTAAGTATGAGAATGACTCGCTTTGTTTCGATGACAGGAGTGGCGTGCGCCCTCGTGTTGGGTAGTGCCTCGCAGTCGGTTGCCGCGTTGAAGATCGGCTTGGTGACCGACAAGGGGGGCAAGGACGACAAGTCTTTCAATGCATCCGCGTATCGCGGGCTCATGCAGGCTAAGGATATCCTCAAGGCCCAGGTCAAAACGGTCGAAGCCGTGGATGACAACTCCTTCGAGTCCCTACTGAGAGCGTTCGCTGAGAAGGATTTCGACCTCGTGTTCGCGATCGGCGTGTCGCAGGCGGAAGCTTTGAAAAAAGTGGCCGCGCAGTTTCCCAAGAAAAAATTCGCGATTGTCGATGCGGAGGTCAATCTCCCGAATGTCCGCTCGCTTCTTTTTCAGGAGCAGGAGGGCTCCTACCTGGTGGGCGCGATCGCGGCGATGACCACTCGGTCGGGAAAAGTCGGCTTCATCGGCGGAATGGACATCCCGCTGATTCGCAGATTTCAGATGGGTTACGAGGCCGGCGCGCGTAAAATCAATCCGAAAATCAAAATTACCGCGAACTATGTGGGGGTGACGATCGATGCCTGGAACAACCCGGCGAAGGCGAAGGAGCTGGCGACCGCGCAGTATCAATCGGGCGCGGACGTGATTTTTCATGCGGCCGGCGCTTCTGGCACGGGCCTTTTCGACGCCGCGGAAGAGCAAAAGAAGTTCGCCATCGGGGTCGATTCGAATCAAAATTGGCTGAAGCCGGGGCGGGTCTTGACGAGCATGCTGAAGCGCGTGGATGTCGCCGTCTTGATCACCGCGCAGGATTTCTCCGCAGGCTCTTTTTCCGGCGGCGTGAAGCGCTACGGTCTGGAGAACAACGGGGTCGACTACGCTTTGGATGAAAACAACCAGGCCCTTCTTTCAGCCGAGACCAAGGCCAAGGTGGATGCCTTGAAGGAGCAGATCATCCAAGGGAAAATCCACGTTCCGGATTATTACCAAGAGCGAAAGAAGAAATAATTTCGATGCCCGAGGTTGAGCTGAGAGCGATCACCAAGCGCTACGGCGCCTTCGCCGCGAACGACGGGGTGAACCTCAGAGTTCGGCCCGGGACGATCCACGGGATCGTCGGCGAGAACGGCGCCGGCAAGTCGACCGCGATGAAGATCCTGTTCGGCCTGACGTCGCCGACCACGGGAGAGGTGGTGCTGGATGGGCGGCCGATGCGTTGGAAGTCGCCGCAGGACGCGATCGCTCGCGGCATCGGCATGGTTCATCAGCACTTCATGTTGGCCGGGCCGCATACGGTGCTCGATAACATCCTCCTGGGGGCGGAGCCCTTTTCTTCCGCGCTAGGTTGGCTTCCGAAGGGTCTTCGTCCGATTCAGCGAACGCGCGCGCGCGCGCAGCTCAAGCCTTGGGTCGAGAAGTACGCGCCGGGTTTGGATCTGGATTCACCGGTCGAGGGGTTGGCCGTGGGTGTTCAGCAGAAGATCGAGATTCTGAAGCTCCTGTATCGGGACGCGCGAGTGCTGATTTTGGATGAGCCGACGGCGGTGCTGACGCCCCGGGAAACAGACGAGCTTTTCGTGCGGCTGGGTGACCTTCGCGACGAGGGGCGCAGCATTCTGATCATCACGCATAAACTTCGGGAAGTGCTCAGCCTGACCGATGACATCACGGTGCTGCGCGCGGGGAAGTCGGTGGCGCACTTGCGGACTCGGGAGACCTCGGAGCGTCAGCTCGCCGAAGCGATGGTCGGCCGGGAGATCGATCTGGATGCCGTGAGTCGCCTGCCCCGAAAAGCGCCTTCAGGAGGCAGGCCCGCGGCGCTTCAGGTCGAGGGCCTGATTTTGACTCGTGGACGGGGAGGCGCGGAGCGCCGACTGCTGAGCGACCTATCGTTCTCGGTTTCGCCGGGCGAGGTAGTGGGCATCGCCGGGGTGGACGGGAACGGCCAGACGGAGCTCATTCACTGTGTCGCGGGAACTCTTGTGCCGGAGTGGAAGCTGAGTGGTCGCATTTCGATGGGCGGAGAGCGAGTGGACGGCAAACCCTCTTCTTCGATCCGAAAGATGTCTTTCGGCATCGTGCCAGAAGATCGCCATGCGGAAGGCCTGCTGCTCAGCGAGGCGGTCGAAGCGAACGTGTTGCTCGGTCATCAACGGAGCCCTCGGTTCGTGGCGTCGCGAAAGTGGCTGGGCATCGAGTGGACTCATTTCTCCCGTCTTAAACAAGAGACGTTGGAGATTCTTCGCCGCTTGGATGTTCGACCTGCCGATCCGAGTCGAGCCGCCGGAGCGTTCTCGGGCGGAAATCAACAGAAGATCATCCTGGGGCGGGAGTTGTCCGGGCAGCCTCGATTTTTGCTGGTCGCCCAGCCCACCCGGGGCGTGGATGTCGGAGCCGTCGAGCTGATTCACCGACAGATCTTGAACGCGCGTGATGGGGGTGCCGGAGTTCTCCTGCTCAGCTCGGAGCTGGACGAGGTGCTCGCGCTCTCGGATCGACTTCTAGTGATGTATCACGGAAAAATCGTCGGCGAGTTGGCTCGAGGCTCGTTTGAGCGCGGAAAGATCGGTCTGTGGATGGGGGGGGCTTCATGAGGGTTCTTTCCAAATTGGAGCCGTTTTTCGCCGTACTTTTGGGCCTGGCGTTAGGGCTCCTTTTTTCGATGTTGGCGGGAGAGAGCCCTCTTAACGTTCTTCGGGTTTTGGCCGTCAGCGCTTTTGGTTCGGGTTATAACTTCGGCATGACTCTTTTCTACGCCATGCCACTGACGTTGACGGGGCTGTCCGTCGCGGTCGCCTTTCGCGCGGGGCTGTTCAACATCGGCGCGGAGGGACAGCTCACGCTGGGGGCTTTGGCCGTGGCGGCGTTCGGCGCGACCTTTCCGGGCTTGCCTTCCTGGCTCGCGCTTCCGCTGGCGATTTTCAGCGCGGTGTTCGCGGGTGCGCTCTGGGGCTGGATCCCGGGCTATCTGCGGGCCCGCCGGGGCAGCCATGAGGTGATCACGACGATCATGTTGAATTTCGTGGCTGCGGCGCTCGCGAGTTACGTCACCCTGTACTGGATGAAAAATCCGGAAGTGCAAAACCCGGAAACCTTGCCCGTCGGCCCCGGCTATCTCCTGGAGAAATGGAACGGGTTCCAGGGCGCCCCGCTGGGAGGCGCGCTTTTCCTGGTCGCCGCCGTGGTCGTTCTGCTTTGGGTTTGGCTTGGTCGTTCGGTGTCGGGTTTTGAGTTGAAAGTCATCGGGCAAAACGAAAAAGCCGCGAAGTTTGCCGGTATTCCGGTCGAGCGTCGCCAGAGCTGGGCCATGGCGATCGCCGGCGGGTTAGCGGGCCTGGTCGGCGTAGTCGAGGTGCTCGGAAATTCGGGGAAGTTCAGGCCGGCCTTTTCGCCTGACTATGGCTTCATGGGAATCGCCGTGGCGTTGTTGGGCCGCGGACATCCGGTGGGCGTGTTCTTCTCCGCGCTGCTCTTCGGCGCGCTCCACAAGGGCTCCGTCGATCTCGATTTCGAGACCGAGTTCGTCACGCGGGATATCTCGAAAGTCATTCAGGCTTGCGTGATTTTCTCCGTTTGCGCCGAGGGCCTTTGGTCTCGCTTGCGGAGGAAGTCATGATGGAGATTTTGGATTCCATCAGCAGCTTGTTCTTTTCGACGTTGCGGGTGTCGACTCCTTTGGTCTTCGCGGCGATGGCGGGGCTCGTGAGCGAGCGCTCCGGCGTGATCAACATCGGTCTCGAGGGGATGATGCTGGGCGGGGCTTTCGGGGCGGCCGCGTTCACGCACGCGACGGGCTCGCCCGAGTGGGGCATGCTGGTCGGTGGCTTCAGCGGACTGCTGTTGGCGTGGATTTATGGTGCATCGGTGCTCACCCTGCGCTCCAATCAGATCGTCGCCGGCATGGCTTTGAATCTGTTCGCGGTGGGGCTCACGCCTTTTCTTTGCAAAATTCTCTATGATTCGGGAGGTTCCTCGCCTTCGTTGGAGCTTTCACAGAGATTTCAGGCAGCGCCGGGATATCTCGCGGTAGGAATCGTTTTTATTCTTTGGGCGGTTCTGCGTTGGCTGCCGGTCGGGCTCTGGCTGCAGTTTGCGGGCGAGCATCCGGCGGCTTTGAACGCCGCTGGCGTGAGAGTCGTTCGCGTTCGGTGGGTGGCGGTCCTTCTGAGCGGTTTCTTGGCGGGTCTGGGTGGCGCCAGTCTCTCCATTTTTCTTTCCTCGTCATTTACCCGCAACATGACGGCCGGTCGGGGCTTCATGGCGATCGCGGCGCTCATCTTCGGGAAGTGGCGGCCGATTCCCGCGGCCGTGGCGTGTCTGCTGTTTGCGTTTTCGGACGCCGCGCAGCTTCGTCTTCAGGGAGTGGTGCTCTGGGGGCAGTCTCCCGTGCCGGTTCAGTTCGTCCAGATGATGCCGTATCTTTTTACCGTGATTCTGCTGGCGGGCTTCGTCGGTCGATCTCGAGCACCGAAAGCCCTTGGCTTGCCATATGACTCCGCTTGACCTAAAGTAGGGGATGCGAAGGAGCGCGTAAAATGATGTTCAAGAAGATCGGAAAACTTTCTGGCCTGCTGCTGGTTCTCTGTTTGTTGCCGTGGGCGCGAGGAGCGTCCGCCCAGACCATCAATCCGAGTGACTTCACTTCGATTACGGGTCCTTACGTCAAAGCCTTGATCGAGACGGCGGCGGTCACCTCGTTGCATCGTCCGTTGTCGTCGGCGTCTCCGCTCGGAATGGCCGCGGGGCTCGAAATCGGCGTCGATTTGTCTTACGTGTTTTTTCCGACCGCATTTAAGGACGCCCTCGTTGCGATTGGGGCCGGCAATATTTCGGGCATCCCTGTTCCGAAGGTTAATTTTCGCAAGGGTCTGCCCGCTCATTTAGATTTTGGTCTTTCCGCCATCACCTATGCGGGGATGACGATGGCCGGTGGTGATGTTCAGTGGGCGCTTCTTTCGGGGATGGGCCCGCTTCCGGCCGTCGCGGCTCGCGTCGGTTATAACTACAGCAGCTTGTTTTTCCTGAAGACGCATACTTTCAATATCGACGCGGTGGTGTCGAAGAATCTCTTTATTTTCGATCCCTATCTCGGCCTCGGAACGCAGATCGTGAGCGGGGGGATCGATGTCCCTCTGAGTCTGGCGGGGACTTTCCCAGTCAACCTTTCGAGTTCCTATACAGGCGTGCTCGCGCATTTCTTTGGTGGCCTGAGCGTGAAGCTGTTGATTCTTAAGATCGTCGGTGAGGTGGATTACAACTTCAACGGTACGACAACTTACGGCGCTCGTGCGGTCCTTTCCTTCTAGGCGATTTCGGTTCCTCGGTCTTTTGATCTTCACCTTGGGTGGGGTGGGGTGTTCCTACATTCCTGAGACCTGGATTTGGTCGGGGGCGACCGGGCCTTCGGGGACGGCGCCGGTTCATTCGCCGGAGGCCCTGCGAAGCCGGGCGAATTCGGAGTTGCTCTCGGAGGTCTACCGCGTCGTCTTTCTGAAGGAACCCGCCGATCGCGCTTGGTTTGGCGGATTCGTGGATACGATGAATCAGGGCGCCTCGATCGAAGGGATTTATAACGGTTGGATTCGCGGGAGCGATTACCGTCTTCGTGAGAGCGAGAAGCAAGCTGCGCCGCCCAAGGCCGTGGCGGCGTTTGCGCGCGAGCTGGCCTTGATCGAGTCGGACCTTGAGCATACGCGTGTATTCAAGGCGGAGGATTCTCGTCCTCCGGTACTCCTCGGAGCGGAGGCGCCCGTGGCTCCGAGCGAAGCCCCCACTGAGTCAAGCGAGGCAGCGGCGTTTGGCAAGCCGCTCGACATCGCGGAATTGCCCAAGGCTCGAACCGCGGTGGATGCTTCGAGTCTGGCTGCGAAGTACGAGGTTCTGTTTTTGACTTCGAATTTTTTTACGTTGAAGAGAGTTTTGGGCGAGGAAGCGATTCGGCTCGTGAATGAGAAGAGTGTGAAGGCCGGTGCCCTGCCGGACTGGTACGCGACCTGGGCCGTGGCCTTGAGCGCGCGCGGCGTCGATTACGGGCTTGAGCAGCGGAATCGCCCGGACTTTCAGTTTCATCGTCAGTGGGCTGAGCAGGCGGGCGCGGATCGGCTGACTTGGGAAGTGCTGAATCGCCTGCATCGGGTTCTGAATTCGACGCTCTAGAAGGGATCCGCTCCCTTTTTGATGCTTGGTGCGTCATCTTACTGACGCGCCAAGCATCAAAAAGGGAGCGGATCCTGAATAAAAGTACCGAGAAGATACTGTGGGATTTTTTTTAAAAATTTGCCCAGCCCTCATCATGTCCTGCGCGCTCGCTTCGCTAGGTCGGGCGGACGAGTTCATTCGTCCACAGAGTTTTCATGAGCTGGACTCGCGCACGACGGTCGAGGACGCCGTGCGCGTGAATGGAGCCGAGGTGGCATGGGCCGATTATGGCGCACTTCGACGGGATTTTCCGGCCATTCGATCTTTGAGCGACGAGCAAATCAAGGGCTGGTTGCTGCAGAACTTCGCTTATGTCGGGTCGGAGCAGCCCCGGCTTGCTGGTGTTCGCAATTCCGCGATGAATCTTGATCCTCATGCGACCAAGCCAGCGTTCAGGCCGCCGGGTTGGAACCGATCGGCGGTGCTGGAAGCTTTCGACCCGAACGGCTTGCCTATCGGCTTAGTGGATGTGAAAGGATTCGGCCATGGCGTTCTCACTGCCGCCGAGGTCAGCCGCCAAGTCACGGCTTATGGCGATGCGCAGGGTAGGCAAGGTAGGATCGATGCCCTCCGCATCACCGACCACAGTGACGGATTGATGGCTCTGGGCGAGGGGATCGCTGAATGCTCGAGGCAAATCGCCGCTCAACGTCTTTTTGAGATGTCGGGACTTTCTTTGGAAACGGTCGAGTCGTACGCGATCATTCGACTCCCTTTCAATCTATTGAAAAAGGGGGGCGTGGAGATCCCCGCAGCGTTGTATCTGCGGCAAGCTCACGGAGGGAGATTTACGGGAGTGCCCGTTCCGGAGGCTATCTATATTGATCCACGTGGGGAAGGCCAGATGACAGAACGAGGCACTGCGGTGGACATGGGGGGCGTGATCATTCGGGATCCACGGCTCAAGAACAATTTTGGAATGCTCGATGACGGTACGAATACGCAGCGATCGAAGCCGTGGAAGTATGGTCACGAAACGGCGGACGCGTTCGCCTTCAGAGATGATCGACGCGCCGTTCGGCGACATCTTCAGGAGATGCTGAGTCCTCTCGACGCTGACTATCAGGCAAGCCCGGAGCGGCAAGCTTATGAACAATTCGCAACGAGTCGGGCTGAGTTTTTGAGTGCCCAGAGAGCCAGGGGTTTGCCTCCCGCTGAGATTGCGCAAATTTATGCCCAGTGGGCGCGGACGCAGCCGTATGAGCAGCGTCGGTTTGAAAGGGCCCTGCGGCATTCTGATCGCGTCATCAGGGAAGGCGCGGCTGCTACTCTTCGGGGGCGGACCGATGGTGCATCCCTCCCTTTGATCGAGATCGCGTTGCAGGATGCAGATGACGCCGTCAGACGATGCGCGGCTCAAGCTCTTCGGGGGCGGGCGGATGGCGCATCCCTCGTCCTGATCGAAAAGGCGCTTCGGGATTCAGATAGGTACGTCCGGGGCCTTGCGGCTGAAGCTCTTCGGGGACGAAACGAGAGCGCAGCCCTCGTCTTGATTGAACTG
Source organism: uncultured Bacteriovoracaceae bacterium (assembly GCA_964363305.1). Lineage (GTDB taxonomy): Bacteria > Bdellovibrionota > UBA1018 > UBA1018 > UBA1018 > CAYIHX01. Next base: position 19,297 of record CAYIHX010000063.1, read on the forward strand.
GCGTTGCATGATTCGATCGCATTCGTCGTCGGGGAGCACGCGGTCGAAGCTCTTCAGGGTCGAAGCGATGGCGCATCCCTTGCCTTGATTGAAAAAATGTTGCGGAATCCCGGTGGTGTTTTCACCACTCGATCCATCAGGGGGTACGCAGCGCAAGCTCTTGGGGGCCGGATGGATAGCGCATCGCTGGCCTTGATCGAAGAGGCGCTTGGGGACTCGGATAGTTTCGTGAGGGTCCATGCCGCTCGTGCTCTTCAGGGGCGAAACGAGAGCGCAGCTCTGACTCTGATTGAAAAGGCGTTGGGAGATCCGGAGGGACTCGTCCGGGCCGGCGCGGCCGCCGCTCTGCAGGGCCGAGACGATGGCGCATCCCTGGCTCTCATCGAAAAGGCGATGCAGGATTTGGCGGTCGGCGTCCGGGAAAGCGCAGTTCAAGCTCTTCAGGGTCGGACGGATAGCGCATCGCTAGCCTTGATCGAAAAGGCGCTTCAGGATTTTCATCCTTTCCTCAGGGGACGCGCGGCTCAAGCTCTTCAGGGCCGGAATGATGGCGCATCCATGATTTTGATCGAAAAGGCGTTTCAGGACTCGAACATTGCCGTGAGGGGATATGCGATCCAAGCTCTTCGAGGTCGAACGGACAGCGCGTCGCTGGTCTTGCTGGAGAGGGCGCTTCGGGATGTTGAGGCGGTGAGTCTCCATGCGGTTCAAGCACTCCTGGGGCGCAGCGACAGTGCGTCTCTTGCCCTGATTGAAACGGCGATGCGGAGTTCGTTTCCAAGCGTGAGGGCCGCCGCGATCGAATTCCTCTTGGTTCGGACGGATGTCGAAGCGCAAGCCGTGGGCCGGAGACTGCTGGCGACGCCGGGGCTTGATTCCAACCTGAGATTCAAACTGATGAAGATGGTTCCTCCGCAAACCTGTTTTATGCGGGTTTTAGAGCAGCTTTCGGGGGCGCATTGAGCGGTCGTCCCATGAAGTAGCGCGATCGACAAATTTTTGACAGGTCCTCATCACGGTCTGTCGTTTTTCAGGGATTAGGTCGCCTTAATTCTCCAGCGATTTTGTCGCCCTG
>CAYIHX010000064.1:0-20246 GCA_964363305.1 uncultured Bacteriovoracaceae bacterium
CAGGGCGACAAAATCGCTGGAGAATTAAGGCGACCTAATCCCTGAAAAACGACAGTCGCGGATGAGTGGGCGATGCGGCAATTGAGTTGGGAGCGGCAATTTCTTGTCACCCGGAAGAAAAAAGCACGCCCAGGCGTTTGGCCTGAACTCCTAGCGAGCGATCTCGGGTGTAAATGTCACAGCCCGTTTTCACTGCTGACGTCAGCAAGACGGCATCCATCCACCCGAGGCCAAGTCCGTGCAGCTTCTCGGTTTCCACGAAAGACCGCACCTGGGTCGAATCCCAGCCCTCTTCGAGCGACGCCAGCTGTTCAAGCCGCTGCAAGACATTTGAGCGATTTCGGACATTGCCGCAAGCCAACTCACCCAGAACAAACGGATGACCCCGAACCAAACCCAGATCCAAAAGCGAGCAAAGGAGGGGATCGCTCTTCTTAAAATGATCGATCCAAACCGAAGAATCGACTAACACAGGCTTCATCGAATTCGGACGCTCCGGCGGCGCCTACCTGCCTTTGCATTCGGCATCGTTCCTCCAAGACTTTTCAAATCCTCGGCCGCTCTCTTGCGAACCAGCTCACGAAGCCCAAGATGAATGACCGCGGTCTTTTCCTTGAGCCCGGTGGCTTCCATTGCCTCTTTCATTAACTCATCCTGCAGAATGACCGTGGTTCGCATATGCATGATTGTACAATATGATATGCATGAATCAAAGGAATCTGGTTGATCGCTTGCATTCTGCCCGATCTCCGCGTTTGATAAAGGGAACAACTCAAGGGGTGATTCGTGGCGAAAGCGCAACTCAGACGACGGCTCGGGTTCTATTCGGCATTTTCTTTGGTCGTGGGATCCGTGATCGGTTCTGGGATTTTCCTGGTCGCGACGGATATCTCGAAGAGCATTGGAAACCCCTGGATCGCGCTTTCCGTGTGGGCGACCGCAGCGGTGCTGACCCTGCTCGGCGCCCTGGTCTACGGTGAGCTTGCCGCGGCCTTCCCTGGCGCTGGCGGCCCCTATCTCTACCTGCGAGAATCGTTCGGACCGGTGGTGGGGTTCCTTTACGGTTGGACTCTTACCTTGGTCATTCAACCCGGATCGATCGCTGCGGTGGCGGTCGCTTTTGGGAAATACCTTTCTGCCCTCGTGCCGATGAATCCGACCGGGGTCTTGATCTCGGCGTCGCTGGCCGTCTTGGGTTTGACTTGGATCAACCTCCTCGGTGTGAAGCGCGGAGCGAGCGTCAGTGATTTCCTCTCCGGACTGAAAGTGGTGGCTCTTATTATTTTGGCCGGCGTCGGTATTTTCGCCACGGGCATCGCGACCCCAACGGCATTCCAAGAGGTCGCCCCGACCTTCGAAGGCTGGTCGGCTTTTGGCGTGGCGCTGATCGCCGCTTTCTGGGCCTTTGATGGCTGGAATAATGTGTCCTTCATCTCGGGCGAGGTGAAAAATCCGCAGCGCAATTTACCTCTGGCATTGGCCGGCGGAATTTTGGCGGTCGCCGCGCTCTACATGGTCGTGAATCTCGGCTATTTCAAAGTGCTCAGTCTGTCGGACATCCAGAACTCGCCGTTTGTCGCGGCCGATGCCGTCAGGCGGGTGTTCGGTTCGGAGCTCGCTGTGAATGTCATCGTAGGGGTGGTCGTGCTTTCGACCCTGGGTTGCGTGAACGGAATGATCCTCGCCGGAGCGCGCGTGACCTATGCGATGGCCGCCGACAAATCGCTTCCGCAGTCGTTCGCCTATCTTCATCCGAAGTACGAGGTGCCGTCGACCTCTCTTCTGTTGCAGATGATCATCTCGATCGTCCTGATCTGGTCGGGATCCTATGATCAACTCTTCACCTATGTGATCTCTTCCGCTTTCATTTTCTACGGTCTGACGGGCGTCAGTCTCATCGTGCTTCGCAAAAAGCAGCCCAAGATCGAACGTCCCTACAAGGTGCCGCTTTACCCGTTTCTGCCGATCGCCTATGCCTTACTGTCGGCGGTTTTCGTGCTCAATACATTTTTTGAAAAGCCCACGGAGTCGTTGGTGGGCCTCGGAATCGTGTTGCTGGGAGTCCCGGCGTTTTTCATTTGGAGAAAAAAATAGATGAGTTTGAATCAGCTCTTCGCGAAGAAAAGTGTTCCACAATTGATCAAGGATATGGAAGGCGGCAGCGACGGCCACGCTTCGAAGGGTTTGGCTCGCAGCCTGACCGCATTCAATCTCACCATGCTCGGCATCGGCGCCATCATCGGCGCGGGCATCTTCTCGCTGACCGGTGCGGCGGCGGCTCACTATGCCGGTCCCGGCATCGTTTACAGCTTCGTCATCGGCGGCATTCTCTGCGCGCTGGCCGGGTTGTGCTACGCCGAAATGGCCGCCATGGTCCCGGTTTCGGGTTCCGCTTACGCCTACTCGTACGCGACCATGGGCGAGTTCGTCGCCTGGATCATCGGTTGGGACTTGGTTCTTGAATACGCGTTCGGCGCGGTGACCGTCTCGACGGCCTGGTCCGGATATCTTTATTCGCTTTTCCATAAGACGCTCGGCATCGATTTTCCAGACTGGGCGATTCGGCTGACCAAAGGCCCCTGGGAAACCGTCGTATTGAATGACGGAGCGCAGGCGTTCGGAGTCTGGAATTTGCCCGCGACTTTCGTGGGCATTTTGGCTGCCGGCATTCTCTATCGTGGCATTCAAGAAAGCGCGAAGATCAACAACGTGATCGTGTTTGTAAAGGTGGCGATCGTTTTGCTGTTCATTTTGCTCGGTTGGTCGGTGGTGGATACCGCGAACTGGATCGGGAATCCAGCGGTGACGGGGCTCGCAAGCCTCGTTCCGGAGCGAGTGGAGATCATCAAGGATGGCGCCTCTCAGTGGGCCTTTGGCTGGCCCGGAGTGCTGACCGGCGCGGGCGTCGTGTTTTTCGCATACATCGGGTTCGACGCCGTTTCGACGACGGCGCAAGAAGCGAAGAACCCCAAGCGCGATCTGCCGATCGGTATTTTGGCTTCATTGGTCATTTGTACGACGCTTTACATCCTGATGGCCCTCGTCATGACCGGCGTGGTTCATTACACCAAGCTCGGCGTGCCGGATCCGGTGGCGGTGGGGATCGATCAGATCGTGTCCTTGCGTGGCTGGAGTCTCGCGGCTCAGAAGGGTTTCACCTTCCTCGTGAAGTTCGGCGCCTTGGCAGGGTTGACCAGCGTGATTTTGGTGATGATGCTCGGTCAAACTCGAATTTTCTACGCGATGTCGCGTGACGGCTTGTTGCCCTGGTTCAAAAAGGTGCACTCCAAGTACCAGTCGCCTTACATCGCGACGATCGTGACGGGCGCGTTCGTGGCCCTGTGCGGAGGGTTGATGCCGATGACCCTGGTCGGCGAGTTGGTCTCGATCGGAACGCTCCTGGCGTTTGTGCTCGTCTGCGTGGGGATTCCGATTCTTCGCATCACGGCTCCGAAGCTGGAGCGTCCGTTTCGTGTTCCGATGTACTGGTTGGTCGCTCCTCTCGGGGCGTTATCCTGCCTTTGGGTGATGACGGGGCTTCCGCGCGATACCTGGCTGCGGCTCTTGGTTTGGCTGGCCATCGGCTTAGTGATCTATTTTTTCTACGGCCGTCATCACAGTCGGATGAACTCCGAGGCAAAAAAGAAATAGCAGGTTCTTCCGTCAGCCCGCCCGTTTGAAGCCGAGTACCTCGTAAGAGATGTAGTCGCAGTATTTCCGCACTTCCTCCTGTTCCTCTTCACTGTCGAAGTTGAACCGGAGGGAGGCTCGGAAGGCCACGGGGTTTTTCGAAATGATTTTATTGCCCGGACTGAAGTTGAAACAGGACGTGACCTTGCCTCTGACGTAGAACTGGCGGGGGTTCTCCAACGTGATGCTGACGTCGTTTCCTACGGCTAACGGGTCTTTTAGGAAGAGGGTCATTCCTGAAGGAGTGAGGTCGTTGAGCACGAGCACTCCTTCGATGAGTTTGGTCTCCATGCCAATCTCCGCGTACTTGAGGGTTGCGGGGACTCCCGTCAGGTGGAGGCGAGCGGAGGTATTTTTATCGATTTTCTTGCGGGCATTTGCTTTTGCACGGAGTCTAGAGCTGTGCGAGTCCCACATGATGTAGACGGTCTCCCCATTTGTGATCATTCTTCTCTGATCTGAGTTTACGCGAAATGGAGTGGCAGAAAAGAGTGTCAGGCAAGACACAGGAAGAGAGTGTCGACGGGCCTACTCGTGCTTTTCGAAGAAATCGCGAAAGGCCTCATTTGCCAGCGATTCCAGATACCGCATCTTGGGAGGAAGGCGGGCCGCCTTCGTGCGTGACTCTTCGATCACCTCTCCTGCTTCCGTCGCTATTCCGATCCGGACGTCATCCTGATCGAGGCGACCGAAGGAAAGCTCGACGGACACCTTGCCCCGCAACGCTTTGACTTTGTAGACGCGTTTGTCGTGCCCGTCTCCGCGCTCGGCCTCCAGCTGCGAGTCGTTGATCTCTTCTTCGGAGTACCCCTCCGTCGTGGTCCCCGAGAACTCCAGTACTTTCGCCTTGAGCGCCACGTCGGCGCCGGCCTTCTTCGCGATTTCGAGCCAGTTTGTGGAGTCGCTGTCGTAGGCGGCTTTCGCCTCCTCAACCTCATTTTTCGCAATGACGATGAACGACCCGCGTTTCACGAGCTGATTGATCAGGGCGATTTCAACGATCTTGCGTTCCGACGGTTCGCCTTCGACGTCCACGAGGGCGACCCTTTTTCCGATCAGTGCGCTGAGTTCGGGTGTTTTTCTCGGCGCCGAGGAGCAGGCGCTCCAGCTCAGGCCGAGAAGTGCGAGGAGCGTAAAAAAACTAATTCGCAAGACCATGAATCAGCACCTTGAGGTCCATCTGGAAGCAAATTTCGACCTTGTTCGGGTACAGAAGCTTCGTGACCACTCCTTCGCCGAACGTCGAGTGCTGAATGCGGTCGCCGGCCTGGAACGATTGATCGGCGGCGTATTCTCTCATGGCTTTCGCACGATTCTCGCGCATCAGGCGGGTCCATTCTTCTTCGATTCCCAGGGCCTGCTTGGTGGCTCGTGAGGTCGGTTTTTCGCCCTTCATAATGCGGCGGGTAGTCTCCGGAATCGGGGCCGAGGGATCTTTCACGCCCTTGGGCGCTTTATAGGCGTGTTCGCCTCGGCAGGTCTTGCACTGCACTCGGACGATGCGATCACCCTGCATGGCGAAAATGACATGGAGCAGATCCATCCGGCACTTGGTGCAATAGGACAGAACTTCTTTGCCGGCGGAAAGGGAGGGGGATTGGCTCATAGGATTAATTCGGGATACTAGTAGATTCTGTGATGGAAAATCAAGGGGGAGGCCCCCATGGCACCCAGCGCGCGGTCCTTTTAGCTCTGGCACGAGAGGCCAGCACCTCGCCCGGGGTTTACCTCATGAAGGAGACCTCGGGAACGATTCTCTACGTGGGCAAGGCGAAGAATCTTCGGAACCGCCTCTCCAGCTATTTTCAGGCTCTCTCCCATGAGGTGGCGCGGACCGAGATGATGGTGGTGCGCGTCGATCGATTCGATGTCATTTTGACGGAGACCGAGGCGGAAGCGCTGATTCTCGAGTGCACGCTCATCAAGAAGAACAAGCCAAAGTTCAATGTGCGTCTCAAAGACGACAAGGCTTATCCGTTCTTAAAGATCCAGACGCGCACGCCGTTTCCCCGCATCGAGTGGACGCGCAAGGTGAAAAAGGATGGAGCCCGGCACTTCGGCCCTTTTACTTCGGCCAGGGCCGCTCGGCAGGTGATGCATCTGCTGAACGAGACCTTTCAACTGCGCGATTGCAGCGACAATACGTTTCGGCATCGTAGCCGCCCGTGCATTTTGCACCAGATGGGGAAGTGCGCTGCGCCCTGCGTGGGCCTGATCAGCGAGGAGCAGTACCGGGAGTCGATCGGAGAGGTCGTCAAGGTGCTGGAGGGGAAGAGCAAGCGTCTCATGAGGGAGCTCGAGGCGAGCATGCGGGCCGCTGCCGAGAAGGAGGAGTTTGAGCAGGCGGCCGATTATCGAGATCAGATCAGGAATCTCGAGCTGGTGACGGCCACTCAGGTGGCGGACGAAGCCAATGCTTCGCGCAGCCGCGATGTCGTGGGGTTGGCGCGCGAGGGGATGGATGCGCAAGGCGCGATCTTGATTTTTCGCGAGGGTCGGATGATCGCCGTGCGGCATTTTCACCTGCAGAATACTGACCCTTCGATTCCCTCGCCTGAGGTCCTGTTTGATTTCGTCGCGCAGCATTATCTTTTGGAGCGGTCGCAGCAGGAGGAGGAGTCCGCCGAGGACGCGCACGGCCTGCCGCAAGAAGTGTTGCTTCCGTTGAGTCTAGGGGAAGAGGAGGAGGAGCTGCTTGCGCGCACGATCGGCGCGAAGTTGAAGGCACCGCGCGGAGATGCGGAAAGGCAGATGATCCAGGTCGCCGCGGCGAATGCGCAGTATGCGCTGGAGCAGCAAAAGAAGAAGGACCAGGGGCATGGGCTCGACGCCTTGGAGGAGCTGCAGGAGAAGATTCACCTCGCCCGGCTGCCGAGTCGCATGGAGTGCTATGACATTTCGAATTTTCAGGGGGGGGAGTCAGTCGCCTCCCGAGTGGTCTTCATCGATGGGGCGCCGGATAAAAGTCTATACCGTCGCTATAAGATCAAGACGGTCGAGGGACAGAACGATTTCGCGATGATGCATGAGGTGCTGGGGCGGCGGTTTTCCCGCGCGGAAGAGGCGCTTCCTGACCTGATCGTCGTGGATGGGGGGAAAGGCCAGTTGGCGCAGGCCGTGGCCATCTTGGAGGAGCTGCGCATTCAGGACGTCGCGGCCGTGGGGCTGGCCAAGGCCCGCACTGAAAGTGATTTTGAGTCGGCGGAGGTGAAGTCTTCCCTTGAACGCGTTTTTATTCCAGGGCGCAAAAATCCGGTGCCGCTGCTGCCGCATACGGCTTCGTATAAGCTTCTGACTCACATTCGGGACGAGGCGCATCGTTTCGCTATCAGCTACCATCGGTTGCTGCGCTCGAAGCGGACCTTTAACTCGGAGGGCTAGCTTTTCCCTCTGCTTCCCACTTCCTCAGAAGGAAAAGCTAGCCGTTCTCAGTGGGCCGGTGCGGCTTTTTCGGAGGCCGGAGGGGTTTCAGGTTCGCTCTTCGCCTCGTTCTCGTCCGACAGCTGGGGGCGTCGACGCCGGACGGCGGATCTCGTGGCCGCTTGTTCTTGGGAGGGGCTCGCGGCTGCGCTGCATGCGGCCTGAGCCTCTTCGAAGCGCCTGGTCATTTCCTCGAGTCTTGCACCGAAGGGCGCAACGGCGTCGCGGATGCCGCGACCTAATGGCGATTCCGCGTTGCGCTCGATCAGTTGAAACTGCAGGCGAAAATCGTTCAAGGCCCGAAGACTGCCGAGCGGGTTTCTCGATTGCAGCATCTCTTGGAGGCGGAATTGGTTTTGCCGGAGGCGCAATATTTCTTGCTGGGTTTGTACGGCAGACAGGGCTTGCGCGTAGAAACGGAATTGAAGAATGTTTTTTCTGATGTTCGGGAACGCCTGTTGAACATCGGCAGGGATTTCGGCGTTGGGCTCGGTCGCCGCGAGATGAAGGAGATGCCCGGTGCATGCGTCGGCCGCGCCACAAGCTCGCATGGCATACGATCTTTGTTTGCATCTGAGCTCATTGCTCAACCGCATGTTGGCGAATTGATCGGTTCCCCGTGGCCATTCGATCGCATCGGATTGAGCGAGGCATTCTTTGGTTTTTGCTCGAATATCCACCTCGATGAGATCCTCCCGAAGCTGGTACGCTCCGCTATTGAGGGTGCGGCTGATGCGACTGATTTCCTCCAGCGGAGTGAAGAAGTGGATCCGGCGGGAGGCGCGAGTTCCGCGGTCGCGGTCGGCCTGGAAGGCCGCGCTGATCCGATCCCCTTCGACGCGCGCCTGCGCCATGTAACGACCCTGAAGGGCCCTCAGTCTGCCCTCAGTCGCTTCATAGGCTCGGCGAATTTGGGGTGTGATGTCAGGGGTAAAGAGCGTGGCCTGGCGGGCATTGCAGTCCAGGCTACCCGCGGTGCCTTGCCTGGTTGGAGATTGCAGGATGACGGCGGCTGCGGGGCTCTCCGGAGCCTCTCCCGTCGACTGGACCTGCGAGTAGGTGTGGGGGGCGTGGAGCCCTACGGCGGTGAGGATCAGAACCGGGAGGTAACGCATCTTAGGGTAGATCGGAAGAATGGGGCGCGGACTTGAGGAAAAATGAGGAGCGGGCGAGGGATTTCGCCGAACGCGAAACCTGAGGCGACTCATTTGGTGTGACTCGCTCAGAATTTCGTGTTCGGCGAAACAATCACTTTCACGGACACTGAAATCGTCACTTCACCGCGAGCGGGGCCGGAGTCGGCGTGTTCAGCTTGCGCAGCGCGGGGAGCCAGTCCGTGGCGCGGTTAAACCGCAGCTCCGCGTAACGGGTGCCGTGGCCGTCGAGCTGGTGGCCAGTGTACGGGAGCCAGAACGCGGCACCCTGGGCTCGGGCAAACTCGGCGGTCGTATCGTTGGCGACGACGAACTGGGTGAGCTCCCGCCGGAGGCCCGCGACGGCGGAGCGAAATTCCGGGAGTTGCAGTTCGCGATTCGAGGATCGCTCGAGCTGAAGGAGGAAGTCTCCGAGGTCGGCATAGTCGCTGTCATAGAAGGTGAGGGTTTCTCGGCCCCGCTTGGCGGCGTCCTGGATTCCCTCGGCGCCGAGGGCCAAAACCTGGCTACTGAAAGCCCGGAAGGCGTCTTGCAGCTGCGGCATTCTTTTCAGATCGAAGGCGGAGAGGGTCACCTCCGCCGCGTCTTCGTCGCCATTGACGTAAGAGCGCATGTACTCGTAGGTCAGAATTTTCGCCACCTCGCGCGTTTCCATTTTTGGGTTCTTTGCCCACTCACGCAAAAAAGCGTCGTAAGGCCAGCCCGCGAGGGGTTCGACCTCTTCGGCGCCGACGAAAATATCGACGGAGTCGGAGAGCTCCGAGGCCACTTCGACCATGCCCATCAGGCAGGCGTCGCTGCCGTAGAGATCCACTTTGTGTCCGATGAGGCGAGCCGACTCGCTCATGGCCTGCCCCAGCTGTTCGGTCGTGATGTGGTGGCCGCTTAAGTCATCGAAGCTGATATCGGAGAGCTGAACGCGATGCCAGCCGCTGCCATGATTCCACACATCGATGAAGTAGCGTTTGGCTGGAAAATTCTCGACGCCCCACTGGATGAAGTCCACGAGGGTCTTCGCGTCGCCCATGTCGACCTGCCCGAGATTCTGGAGTTCGAGTGAGGTAACCTGCTGGGGTTTGTTGTCCTGGGTCACGAAAACCCGGCGAACATCGCGGCGCGCGAGACTGGCCCACTGAACCACGACGTTGATGTCGTCGGTCGAACCGACGGCTTCCATCTCGTTGAGATCCTCGGCGCCAAAGTCATCGAGATTGTTGAATCCGTTCATGAAGACCAGCAGAGTCCACTCTTTCATCTCCTGCGCTCGGGCGGTGGCCGGGACCAACATCAGAGCGCCCAAAATCCCTGCGATTATTTTCGCGTGCATCGTATTTCTCCTCCTTGAGAATGTGATTGCCTATGATCTCACGGGGACTGGCCAAGCGCGAGCGATGGGGGTATGACACGTTTATGTCGGATAGCCATCTGGCCTACCTTATTGATTTTCTTGAGGACGAGTTTCGAAACGACAGCGGCGTGACGCTCAAACCTCATCGCCGGCTGCCGTGGGGCATCTACGTCAAGACGAAATCTCGCGAGTATTTTTTCGACCTGGAATGGGCCGTGCAACATCGTTTCGAGCGGATTCGGGAGGAGGTCGAACGCGTTCGATCCGGCCTGGCGATGCTCGGGTACTCGAATCAAGGCATCCGTGACGATGGACGGCCCGATCCCTATAAAGATTACTGATGCTCCAGGTTTAGTCCCCAGGGCGTCCGGTGAATGATCGACCAGCCGGACACCACTGAGGTCAGACCTCGTGGACGACTTCAGAAGTACTGATTCGAAAGCGGGGGCCCCAGGTGGCCCGAGGTCCCTCTTTGCCGATGCCGACGATCATCAACACCCGCTCGTCGCGCCTTAATCGGAGGAGGCGCTTCACGCGCCACTCATCGAAGCCTTCCATCATGCAGGTGTCAAAGCCCTGCGCCGTCAGGGCGAGCACGAAATTTTCAGCCGCAAGCGCGGCGGACTTGATAGCGACCTCTTGAAGGTCCCGTCTCGTAGCGGGAATGCGTTGGGACGGGCGAACCCCTATCACGGCCCAGGCGAGCAGCCACTTGATCGGGGCGAACAAGCCACCGCGATAGATGAACGGAATGAGTTTGCGGTAGTACTGTTGAACGGGCGAAGGGGCATGGACCGACTCGATGAACCGAATCAAACCAGGAAGGGAACGCTTCCAGTACGAGGGCGCCGCCGTGATGGCGACGAGTTCCTGAGCGGTACGGGCCGCCGATTGAGACATGCAGAGCTCCGCCATCCGCTTCTTTTTATCGGCGTTTCGAATCCAATAGAAATTCCAGGTCTGGGTATTGGAAGAGTTGGGCGCGAGGACGGCGGCATCGAAGGCGCGCCTCATGATGGCTTCCGGAACGGTTTCGTCCGTAAATTTGCGAATGCTCCGTCTTTTTTCGATTACTTCAAAAAAATCCATGGGGGACCTCCTGGGGGATATGCGTCAGAGAAAAGAACTGAAGAGAAAGGTGAGGATGAAGTCGGCCACGATCACGACAAGGGTCGAGGCGACGACGGCATTCGTCGTCGCGGTTCCGACGCCTTCGGCGCCACCACGGCATCGCAGGCCATAAGCTGAAGAGATGACGGGGATCATTCCGCCGAAGACCATGCCTTTGACGAGGGCTGAGGCGAGGTCGCTGATCCCGACAAAATGCCTGAGCGCATTCAGGTATTCGATCGCCGTGAAATTGAACTGGAAGACCGCCAACGTCATCGAGCACCCCAGCGTAATGGAAATCGCGAAGAGGGTCAGGCAGGCCAGCGAGAAGACCGAGGCGACGAAGCGAGGCACGACGAGATAGTCGATCGGATCGATGCCCAGGAGCTTGAGCGCGTCGAGCTGCTCGGTGATCTTCATCGTGCCGATCTCAGCCGTGGTCGAGGCGCCGACCTTGGAGACGAACAGGAAGGCGGGAATCACGACGCCGAGCTCGCGCAGCGTGAATTGCCCGGTGAAACCCGGAATCATCGAGACCGAATGCAGCGCTTTGTCCATGTGCCAGGCCATTTCTCCGGTGATGACGAGGCCGGCGGAGGTGGTGCAGACGGTCACGACCGGCAGGCTGCCGACGCCATTTTGCGCCACGGCCTGGGCGATCTCTCGCCATCGCATGCGGTGCGTGAAGAGGCGTCTGAATATTTCGCGATAGAGCTTCCCCACCAGGCGCAGGGTCTGGGCCTGTTCCAGGACCGGGGAGCCGATGATGTGGAGAAGGTTGATCCAACCGCGCATCAGGAATCACTCCCGAAGGCATGGCCGAAGAGGCTGAGCGTAAAATCGAAGAGGGTGCTGACGCCGAAGTCGGCGACGACGACGTAGAGATTGGTATAGACGGCCGCAGTGGTGACGGCGCGTCCGACTCCGCGCGCGCCGCCGGTGGCCGTATAGCCTTTGAAGCAGGCGACGCTGGCGACAATGACGCCGAAAACCAGGGCTTTCAGGATCCCGATGGCCAGGGTGGAGGGTCCGGTAAACCGTGGAATTGAACTGACGAATTGCAGCGGGTTGATCCCGTAAAGAACGCTGGAGACGAAGATCGAGCCCAGGATGGAGACGAGCAGGCCGATCAGCAGGAGGACCACGCTGGAGATCACGATGCCGAGAAAGCGGGGAATCACCAGGTATTGGATGGGCTGCGTACCCAGGCACTGGATGGCGTCGATCTGTTCCGTCACGCGCATGGTTCCCAGCTCTGCCGTCGTGAAGGCTCCGATTTTTCCGGCGAGGATGAAGGAGATGATCAGCGGACCCACTTCCCGGATCACGGCGGAGGTGTTGAGGCCACCCAGAAAAATCTCGGCGTTATATTGCTGCAGGATGAGATGGAATTGAATGACGAGAATGGCGCCGACAAAGACCCCGGAGAACATGACGGTGGAGATCGTACGGTAGGAAATCGACTGGGTCTGCGCGGCGATGGCTTTCCAGTTTCCGTGGGTGCCCAGGCCGACCCGCAGCACTTGGATCAGAAAAAGGGAGAGCCCTCCGAGCTCGTGGAGGAAGGTGGCGAAGGCATCGCGGAAGAGCCGAAGAAGGCCCATCAGTCGCCTCCTTGCTCGGCGAGGAAGGCCTGAATCAAGGGTTCTGTCGAGCGGCGAATTTCAGCGGTGGGTGCGAGCGCGAGAATTTTTGCCTGATCGAGCACCAAGACCCGATCCGCGATCTTCAGCGCGCAGGCCATGTCGTGCGAGACCACGATGCTCGTGACTTGGAGCGCGCGCGCGAGCTCGAAGATCAGGTCGTTGACCGCGGTCGTGGTGATGGGGTCAAGACCGGTCGTCGGCTCGTCGAAGAGCAGGTACTGGGGGCGCGGGGCCAGGGTGCGGGCCAGCGACACCCGTTTTTGCATTCCGTAAGAGATCTCCGTCGGGAGGCGCTCGAGAATCTCCTCCCCGAGGTGAACGAGGGCCAGCGTTTCAACGACCCGATCCCAGACCCTTTTCTCGGTGTACGGCTGCGGCTGCGAAAGCAGAAACTGCGGCGTGCGCAAGCCGAAGGCGACGTTTTCAAAGATGGTTAACGAGTCGAGCAGCGCGGGTTGCTGAAACACCATCCCACACTTTCGGCGGATGGCGGCCAGTCCTGTTTCGTCAAGTGGGCCGATGTCGACCCCATCGACTTCGATGCGTCCGTCATCGGGTTTGATGACGCCGATGATGTGCTTCAGCATCACGGATTTTCCAACCCCGCTTTTGCCGATGATGAATAAAATCTCACCGGGCTGAACCTCGAAGGTCACTCGCTGGAGAATCCGCTTTGCTCCGAAAGATTTTGAGACTTCGTGGAAAAGAATGCTCATCGGGGCTGGTCTCCTACCCGAATCTCGAGGTGAGCGGCCCTTGTTTCAGGCCATAGATGAACTGTTTGAGGGACGGATCGACCGTCGCCTTCACTTGCGCTGGGGTCCCGCCCGAGGTGAGGGTGCCATCGGCGAGGAGGTAGATCGCTTCGCTGAGTTGGTAGGCGCGTTGCATGTCGTTCGTGACCGTCAACAGGGTGCACTCGCGCAGGTTACGCAGACTGCGGATGAGATCGGCAATCATGCGGGAGGTGATCGGGTCGAGGCCAGCGGTGGGTTCGTCGTAGAGCAGGACGGTCGGGTCGACCACGAGCGCGCGCGCGATGCCCAGGCGTTTCTGCATGCCCCCGGAAATCTCGTCCGGATAGAGCGCTTCGTTGCCCTCTAGGCCCACTTCACGAAGAAACCAGGCCGCTTTCGTTTTGGCTTTTTTTCCCTCTATGCCGAGGCGTTCACGGAGCGGAAACAGGAGGTTCTCTTCGACGGTCAAGGAATCGAAGAGCGCATTTTTCTGGAAGAGCATGCCGAGTTGTGAGCGGTCGACTTCGATCGTGCCTTCGTCCGGCTCGATGAGGCCCGCGATGATCTTGAGAAGCGTGCTTTTTCCGCAGCCGGAGGGGCCGATCAGCGCGGCGGCGCTTCCGGTGGGCACGTCCAGGTTGAGCTTCGCAAAGAGGGGCCGACCCTCGAACTGCTTCGTCACGGAGCGGACACGGATCATGCGCGTGGTCCCGCGGCCCAGGGCAGAAGAATTTCCTGCACCAGGAGTTTTCGGTTGAGCGGAAGCGTTGAATCAAACCGTCCCTGAAAAGCTCGTTCCGCTCGCTCCAGCCAGAAATCGCGCGCGGCCGGGACTCCACCCTTCCTTACCGTGTCGGTGATGTAGGGGCGGATCTCTCGATCGAGCGAGGTGAGATTGTTTTCGAGGGCTTCCGGGCTGCAAGCCCACTGCGCGAACTCGTGGGCGAGATTTTCGAGGTGGTCGAGCAGCAGGTCGACGTCGGCGGATTCCCGCGTGGAGAGGCTCAGCAGGGCTTCAAGCTCGCTCCAGGGTGTGGAAAGAAAGCGCAGGAGCTGCTTGCGTCGTTCCCAGTACTCGGGGTTCAGCGCGGTGCGGGCTCGGTGAAGGTTGCCGCGCGCGGTTCGAATGGAGCGCGCGAGATCAGAGTCGGAGACGCCGTTCTTGCGCGCTTCCGGCGTCAGAATTTCGAGCAAGACCGTCTCCGACAAAGGGAGGAGGCGGATCCGCTGGCAGCGAGAGACGAGCGTTGGAAGCAGAAGGCTGGAGTCCGCCGCCGTGAGGATGAAGACAAACTCTGGAGGCGGTTCTTCGAGCATTTTCAGCAGGGAGTTTGCCGCCTGTGGGGTCATGCGATCCGCCTCGCGAATGAGCGTGATACGATAGTTTCCGTCAAAGGCGCCGAAGCCGAGCGTTGAGCGAAGTTTTTTGAACTCCTCCAGTTTCAGGGTGCGGCTTTCGTCCGGCGCGATCTCTGAAAAATCCACCCAGGAAGAACGCCGCGCTTTCAGGCAGGCCAGGCAATCCCCGCAGGGTTCGAGGGGCGCGGTCGAGGCTCCGAACAGACTGTTCAGGGCGCGGGGACCGTTGCGTTCGCAGAGCATCCACTGGCTGAGCCAGTACGCGATCTCTCTTTTTCCCGAGCCGGCAGGTCCGGTGAGCAGCAAAACCGGCGCGACATGGCCGTCTTCCCGCCAGTGTTTCATCCAGTTTTCGAGCCAGGGACGATGAAAAGCGGCGAGCGCCGCCGGGAGGGGCAGAAGGAGCTCTCGCGGCGCCTCGTTCGTTTTTTTCACCGCCATCGCTTCTCCAACTTCCGCCAGACGAGGGCGGCGAGTTGATCCGGCGTCTGGTCTTTTACTTTCAGATGGATCCACCGTGAGGGCTTGATCTTCATGGCTTGGAGAAAGCCCTGTCGCACTTTTCTCTGGAAGGCCAGCCCCTCGGCTTCGAAGCGGTTCGCCTCGGTGGCGCGCGCTAATCCGACGGCCGGGTCGACGTCTAGGAAGACGGTGAAATCAGGAGTGAGTCCGCGGGTGGCGAGCGCATTCGTTTTTCGGACGAGATCGAAGCCCAGTCCGCGCGCGTGGCCTTGGTAGGCGAGGGAGGAGTCAGTGAAGCGGTCGCAGAGTACCACCTGCCCCTGACGGAGGGCCGGAAGAATGGTTTTCTCCAAGTGCTCCGCGCGCGCCGCCTCGTAGAGAAAGAGCTCCGTGAGCGGGGCCATGTCGTCCGCGAGTAAGAGGGCGCGGATCTTTTCCGCGATGAGCGAGCCCCCGGGCTCGCGAGTGATCGTGACGGCGCGAGGCTGGGGACCGCCTTCGATTCGCTCGGCAAGCTTTCGAATGAGGGTCGACTTCCCGGCACCTTCCGTACCTTCGAATGTGATTAAAAGAGGCTTCACGTCCCCTTGAGGTAGCGGGCTCGAGCGTCTCGGTCAAGGAGGCTGAGGGTCGGACATCGAGTCATCGGACGGAGGCTGGGGATTTTCCGGCGGAGGGGGTTCCTCGTCCAATCGCAGGCCTTGCTCCCTGGCCAGGTGCGACACAACGCCCTCGTCACCGGGGTGTGGCTCCGGAGTTCGAGACTCTTGCTCATCCAGGCGTCGTTCAGATTCCGCGCGCTCGCGGTCGAGGCGGTCTTGTTCCCGTTCATGGTCAGGTTTTGCAGCCAGCACCGGAACGGCACGGTGCTTTGCCACGGGGATCGGTTGCACGATCATCTGTTGAGGGGGGGGCTCCTGGTGAGACGCGGGTTCGATGGGGCGTGACCGCGAAGCCATCCAACGAGTGGTTCCCCAGACCAGGGAACCGAGCACCAACGCGATTCCTATGACGAGAAACAAGCTCCGAGAGAGGAGGATCGGGGTTTTCCGCGGACTTTTCGATTCGTGGGAGGATCGCTGCTGCTTTTCCTTTGCGGCTTGCAGGGTACGAAAGAGGCTCTCCGTCGCGTCGGTGGGAACGAATTGGGCTCGTGCCTCGAGAATGTCGGAGATGGGGCGCTTCTCGCTGGGGTCATGGTCTCGAGGTTGGGACTGAGCGAGGGCGGAGGGCGCGACTTTTCCGGCCTCTACCAGTCCGCGGAGCTGTTCCGCGGAGAAGGGCCCCGAAAGGGAGCCATCGATCGAAACGTACCAGGCTGCGTCCATGAGGATAGTTTATCAGAAAAAACCAAGAGAGAGAGCCATCTGAAAAAGAGGGCCGGTTTTCCAGCGATTCTGCTCGAGGGGCAGGACGATTTCGCTCGAGTAGGCGAAGGAGTGGCCCCAGCTCCCCCGGAGTCCGATCGTGGCGGCAAGCGCTTCCCAGGAGAGCGTCAGGGCGGTTTGATTGCTGCGGTGCACAAAAACAGTGAGTGCCCGGGAGATCAGCCAGACCTCAGGGACGAGGGCGGCGGCGAGGCCGGTCGAAACCTCCGCGGAAAAATCGATGAGGGAGGTGCCGAGAAGGTGAGGCTGGGGAATGCGATGGAACGTCGAAAGGTGGGAAACCCATGAACTCAGGACGAGTGTCTGATCCGTTTCGGCGCTGAGTCCTTGGGAGTCGGGCCAAAAGAGTTCGATTCGGGAGGTGCCTTGGAAGGAAGAGGGAGCACCCCAACCTTCCCAATTTGCTCGCAGGGAGGGGAGCCTCCAGGCGAATTCCCGGTTTTGAACGGCATGCCATTGAAAGCCCGTTCGAAGTTCAAGCGAGGGGCCGGAGCCTTGAGCGGACCCCAGGCCGAGCCCGGCCCAGGTGAAGAGCGATGCCGGCGGCGAGAGATCGGGTCGGAGTGCCGCAGCTGATCGCATCTCGGTTTCGAGGGTCGTGAGCCATCGGATTTTAGAACTTTGTTCGGAAATCAAACGCTCCTCGGCCACCGCTGCGGATGAAAAACTGAAGCAAAACAGGGGAACAAGAGTGCGGAGGAGGAGGCTCATGCCTTACGGATCCGCAAAGCCCGGGCCAAATGCAGCGCGGCTCCGGTGCCCAAGGAAAAGCACCGGAGCCGGACTGTTGGAAATGGAGGGCCAGAGGCTCGCGACCCCTGACCTCTCGCACTCGAGCACTAGAGAAGAATGAAGGTGACGGAGAGGTTCATCTGGGTAGAATCGATGAGATTCTTGCCCTGGGTTTTGATGTCGATCGAGGGAGAAACTTCAAGCTGGGCGATCGGAGTCCAGCTTGCACCGATGTCCACATAGGTTCCGTCCGTATGCATTCCGCCGCCGAAGCCACGAGCAAACTTTCCGTCGAACTCGAGGCTGGCCCACAACCCGATCTTATCGTTCAGTTGGGCGTTACTTCCTAAGATGGTGAAGTAATTGATCTGATCCCCCTTGCCGTTGCCGCCATTGAGGAACTGGTTGTACTGAGCATAGCCGCGCAGGCTGGAGCTGAAGATCGACTTGCCCCATTGCATGCTGATGACATGGTTGCTCGCGAGTGAACCTAAGCGGTTCTGCTGGCGAGAGGTGTTTGAGAGGCCGAAAAACATTCGGGCATCTTGATTGTAGGTCAGCGTGCCGATCCGGGTTTCGGCTTTCAGCAAGCTCGGCATATTCAAGCGGAGCGAAGGATTTCGGGCGGATACGGTTTGAGGCGTGCTCACGTAGACGTCAAAATCGACCGTGGGACCGAGGTTCCACCCGTTCTCAAAGACGTAAGCAGCCGAGATGATGTTACGGACGTCGATTTGACCTCCCTGATCGATTCCGGCTTCGCTCGGTTGTTTGGGATTCAATGGCGATGCCACGGAGGGACCGTAGAAACTCATATTATAGGTCAGGTTCATTCGGTCTTGGAGGGTTTCCAGAGTTGACTTGGCTTTTGCCGTTGATTCGGAGGCCGGTTGTGCGAATGCGGGGACGCTCGCCAGCATAGCGACGAGTGTTGACCCGCCGATGATTTGAGACAGCTTTTTTAGGTGGGTGGACATTGAGAGACTCCTTGTAAAGTTAGTGCGATCTTCGGGAACGCGATTCATTTCCAAACCGGACTCATTCACTTCGAATGAATTCAGTGAGGTCCCTTAAGCAAGTAGCCTGCCAAGGCGGTGCAATCCGATCTGTCTCCAGTCATTAAGTCAAAAAACCAAAAAAACAGGGGAGTTAGACGTTCTGACAGAAAGAAAATATTTGGAATTTTTCTGAATGGAAGGGAGGGGCGTTTTGGCTCTAGTGACAATTTTCAGGGTCGAAGCCGGAATTGATCAGAAGATCGACAGCGCTGAACGGCACCGCCACAAACTTCCGGTCCGCTCGCTTTCGTCATCCTGGGTTTAGAGCGTTTCAATCAATGCGCGGGCACGTCGCTGAACGAGCGGATCCGCCGCGGTTCGAGCGATTTCGCGGAGCGACTGCCGGGCCTGTTCTCGCAGGGGTTCGGCAAGGTGCTCATTCGAGGCCTGCTCGCGGAGTTCCTGAAGCGCGACCCACTGAGGGTAGCGCAGCGTGGTCGACTCGCCCGATGAGCCGCTTGCATGGGCTCCCTCCGAGGGCTCTGAGTGAGTACAGTTTCGCAGAGAGAGGCATGCCGGGCTTCCCGCTACCTCAGTGAGAAAGTGGAAGTCGGAAGGTGCTGAGGCCGAGCGCCCGATCAGGAAAACGATCGATCCTCTTTGATTCAGTTTTTCAGCCGGGAGCGTTGAAAATTTCTGAGCGAGCGCCGCTTTCAGTGCGGGCGAGATGTTTTTGAGTTCGGTGTCGACCCGGGAATCGGTATCGAAGGTTCGAGTTTCCAGAACCTCTTCCAGGAGGGCGAGCTTTCCGAGGTCCTCGTGGGAAAGTACTTGGATCGGAGTTCGTGGCCTTCCATGGCCTTGAATTTCCTTCCCTCCACGGGCATCGGAGGCAACTATTCCTTCAAGTCTCCGATGCTGAGAACTTTGTGAACGAAGGGTGATGTCGGACTCGTCGGTCGAGTTGGATTTTTTTAGAGAAATTCCAACGCCGATCGCAATCATCAGTGCTGCGGCAAGAAGCGCGGACATGAGTCGATTGGACATCAAACCCCCTGTTCAAAAAACGAATCAGAGCAGGTCTTTGGAGATCTGCTCATGAGAGGCGGCATCGACGACACGATTCAACTGATCGTCCGCATAGAGCTGGGCGTCGAGACGCGTCTTCTCCGTGCAGTTCGTGCAGGCCTGCGAGATGTTCCGCAGAAGGATCGTCGAAGATCCGTAGGAGCCCAGGGCCGTGACGTCACAAGCGGCCTCTCCGGCGAGGGAAGCACCGGTCCAGATGGACTGGTAGTCTTTGCCGTTCGCATCGCGAAAGGGGGTGGGGCATTGAGCGTGCGACCAGTTCCCGTTCTGAGTCTCCGTGTGTCGGGCCTCGTGATAGACGACCATGAGGCGTGCGATCGTCGGGTGGTCGAAGTCGATGTAGTTACGGGTGATGAAGAAGCGATCGCTTCCGAGGAATGGAATCACGCAAGCCACAGCCTTTGGCGAGCCACAGGAGTTCAGTCCGATTCGCTTGATCCGGCGAGTGAACCAGTCTTCATAGCTGGCGCCATTCACTTCCCCGAAGATCTGCCGGTGAAGTGGAGTGGTACCAGAGCTAACGACCTGGGCCATGAACCCGAGATCGGCGATCATCTGCGTTTTAACGTTTTCGGGCACTCCGCTTTCGAAGCGAAGATCGCCAATTTTTCCAGCGTAGGATGGTGAAGAGGAAAGTGCGATGATTGAGAACGAGCTGAAGAGAACAACGATGAAACGGTGAAACAGTGCTTCCACGATTACCCCCCGGTAGTGGATTGCGCTTCCCTTCAAGAGCGGAAGCGTACTGAGCGTTGTCGTTCGATAATGCGCGTCTGTCAAATCACGGCGCGTCAAGAGGGGCCGGAATCCACTCCGCGACTGAGCCTCAAGAGAAAGAGCACCTCCACGAACGTCCTGTTCTCTCGCTCTCGCCATCCTGGCTCGCTCGAGTCGGTGCTCTTTCCCTTGAGGCTCAGTCGCGGAGTGGATTCCGACGATTCTTCGAGTGGTGAGCGGAGGAGTGCTGAGACGCGCTTCGTAAAGGTTGTAAACTGCCCCCCTACGTATGAACTTGGCTCCAGCTAGTAGAGAGCAGGATCAGCTCGGGAGTCGGGCCTCAATCGAAAAGGCACCGACTCTCGCGAGCCAGGATGGCGAAAGCGAGAGGACAGG
>CAYIHX010000065.1:0-18782 GCA_964363305.1 uncultured Bacteriovoracaceae bacterium
TCTTTTTTTGTGAAACTTTAATTAAAATATAAGTAACAAAATGTCTTAAAAATAGGCATAAACTCAACATGCGTCTATGTTTGATATTTTTTAATTTAAATCGATTTGAATGTTTTTATATGATTATTTCTGGTGTCTAAAGAGGCCGTATCTCTAAAAAAATGGTGATAAAAACTCGAGACGGTACGAATACGCCCTGCGGGGCGTGCACCTTCGCCGGAGGGTGTTTGAAAAGTCAGCTATTCAAAAGTCTTTTCAACATGATCAATGACATCACGATGTAGAGACCGCACTCACTCACAAGCGGCAGAAATTCATAGTCGCGACTCAGACGCCTGAAATGATTGAGCCAGGCAAAAGTTCGTTCGACAATCCATCTTCCTTTTTTGCTTCCTTTGAGTCGGCGATTCGAAAGTTTTTCTCGGGACAGCTTTTTTCGTCCCTGCCCTGTAGGTTCAATGGATTCGGGTATGATTGGTTTTATCCCGAGTTGCTCAATACTCTTTCGAACGAACGTCCCTCTATACCCTTGATCGGCTAGAATTCTTTCCATTCTTTCTTTCCGAAAGTCTTTACTGAACAGCTCGTGACCGCTCACAGTGTCATTCAAATTCGCCGGCTGAATACTCACCGCATGAAGAAAGCCCAATGTATCTACAAGTACGTGTCTTTTTCGTCCTCGAATTCCTTTGAACCCACTGTACCCGCGACCTAGCCCTCGTGCTGCTTTCACTGTCTGAGAATCGACAATTAAAGTACTCGGAGCACTCTCCCTCCCTAATTGAACGCGAACCTCGTCTCGAAGAAAGTCATGAACATTTTTCCATAGACCCGATCTCTCCCAGTGTCTGAAATAGTAATACACGGTCGGCCAAGGCGGGAATTCTGGCGGCAAGTACCTCCAGGCACATCCGCTTCTCATCAAATAGTAGACCGCATCGAGAACATTTCGTAAGTCGGTTTTTCTCGGCCTTCCGCCTGCTCTTGCCAAAGGAAGAAACTTCCTGATAATTTCCCATTGGCGATCGGTGAGGCTGGAAGGAAACTTTCGCTCTGCCATGAGCATCGCTCCCCTTCAGTTTGTTCTTGGTTGGATGAACAGAAGGGGACTCTGTTTCAATTTTAAATATTCCAAAAAACTAAGTTATTTCCTGCCGTCGGCATAGCCTCTCGACTTTTCAAACACCCTCCGGAGACGCTCGGTCTCGCGCGTATGGAAATGGGTGGTTTCAGGGCTTCCTCGGAGTCGATTCATCTCGAGGGAGGGTCAAACTGGAGTGGGTGCCATCATTCTGATTTTCGGGGCTCTCCATGAATCGCACTTTGAGCTCAGAGCCTGATGATCTGTTCTATTTGCCCGTCTCCATATTGATCTTTTTTCGTCGAAATAGCGGCATTTTCCTCTTCCTTTTCAAGGACTGCTTGGTTACCTCAGGAGGCATGCCCTTTCAAAATACGCCGGAATTGATGACGTTTTTCTCCACCTACATCGCCGATGGCGATCCCGAAGCGGATGAGAGCGCGGCGAGGGTCTATATTGCGGCAGTGTCTCCAGAGCGACTCGACCGGCTCATCGCTCAGGCCAAGCAGGTTCTGACTTCGGTAGGTTTTTCTTTGGAAGAGCTGGGCACGGCTTCGAATCGCTGGTTCGGCGAGGAGTCCGAAGCGCGGTCCTGGCTTGAACGCCTGGTGGCGGCACTTGAGTCCGCTCACGGGGCTGCTTCGATGAGCGTCAAGGACTGTAACGGTGCGCCCCTTCTTGAAGGCGATTCAGTGCTCGTCATCAAAGATCTGAAAGTGAAGGGCGGCTCGAGCGATCTCAAACGGGGCACGGTGATTCGCAAGATCCACCTCGTGGGTGATCCAGAAGTCGTCGAGTGCCGTGTTGACGGCAGTACGCTCGTGCTGAAGACGATCTTTCTGAAGAAGTCCTGATCAGCCTTCGCGAGGATAGCAGTTGTGGTTGCTGCTTCCTGAGCACTGGATGCAGACCCAGCGCTTGCAGATTTCGCATTGGCTTTCGGAGGGTTCTCGGCGGCAGAAGAAGCACATGGTGGTCGTCATATGAAAAGGCTAGCACACGGGGGGCGACGAGCGAAATTAACCGGCGAAGGTCCAGGCGACGATCCGGCTTTTTTTCTGGCCCTGCGCCATGGGCAGGGTCTGAACGTCGAAGGCTCGAATTCGTTCCAGCTCTTCGTAGAGGGCGGGAAGATAGGTGTCTCTTGAAACCAGGGTGGAGAACCAGACGCACTGCTGGGCGACACTCACGCTTTCTTCGATGATGCGATAGATGAAATCGAGCTCTCCGCCCGGACACCAGAGCTCGTTGCTCTGGCCACCGAAGTTTTTGAGCGGGGCTTCGCGACCCCGGGCTTTTCCGAGATTGTCCCACTTGCGCTTGGATCCCTGTTGGGCTTCCTCCTTCGATGCGTGAAAGGGGGGATTACAGAGCGTGAGGTCGAAATGCTCATCCGGCTTGAGGATGCCTTCAAAAATCGCTCGTTGATTTTTTTGCAATCGCAGCTCGATGGCTCCCTGGAGTGGCGGATTCGCTTCGACAATGGCCCGCGCCGAGGCGAGCGCGATCGGATCGATATCGGAGCCCACGAAGCTCCAGTCGTACTCGTTGTGCCCGATGATCGGGTAGATGCAACTCGAGCCAACGCCGATGTCGAGCACGCGAACTTCTGGCCCGCGGGGAATCGGGCCGCCATTGTTGGAAGCGAGCAAATCCGCGACGGAGTGGATCACATCTGCTCGGCCCGGGATGGGTGGGCAGAGGTAGCCGGCGGGGATGTCCCACTGTTGGATCCCGTAGAACTGGCCGAGCAACGCGCGATTCAGCAGGCGAACTGCCGCCGGGTCGGAGAAGTCGAGCGTCGACTCGCCGACCGGGTTCTGTCGTAGATGAGGTCCTAGATCCGGGCAGATCTCCGTTAACGCAACGAAATCGTATCGTCCGGGGTGGCGGTTTCTGGGGTGCAATCCCTATGAGTCATACGCGTTCGGGGCCTGGGGAGCAAGGCTCGGTATCGGGCGGGCGACAGTCGAACAAAGTGTTCGACAAGCTCGCTGAGTGATTGACTTCAGGTGTTCAGATTTATACACCGCGCCATAAGAAAATAGGAGCAATACATATGAAACTTCACTCGCTTTTGAACTTCTTTTCACTCTGGGTCGTGTTTTCTCTTCCCGTTCACGCGTTTGCCGACAGCCCCCTGGTGGTGCGCGAGACTCTCGCCGCCGCCCCAGCGATGATCTACGACCTTGGCTCGGTTGATGTGGTTGGGAATTCCGAAGATGGCCGGATTCGCTTGAAGCTGAATGCGATGATCGAAGGCAACCTGGGCTTTCCTGGGGCGACTCTGAGTTCGGAATTGAAAATTCTTCCGTCCGTGGAAGGCGGGAATTCTCGTTCTTTTCAGCGGCTGCAGCTGCTTCTGAGAACCCAGTTTCCGACCTATCAAGAAGTCGACGGATACGCGATGGATTCGGAGGTGGTGCCAGCCACGATCGATCTGCAGTTTCGCGCTTTCCATGCAAATACGATTTACGTGATTGAGATTCCGGTCGGCCACGTCCGTTGTGATTCGGTGGTAGGGCAGCGAGTGCAGAACACGATGGTGTTGCGTTTGACGGCGCCAACAAATGGCTCAGGCCCCTGGGGCGTCGCTCGATCGCGTCGAGCTGATGCGATCGAGCCCTGTGGCGGCTCAATGCCTCCTCGGCGGTAGGCCTTGGATTTTGAAGCGGTTTTTTTGTAACTAGCTTAACTTACAGACGATTTATTATTTTAATCTTATTGCGCTACGCGTTGCAATGGCGAGGCTTGCGTGTTACGTTATGCCTGATGAATTTAGTCAGGAATTGTATTGTCACTGCGCTCGTTCTTTGGGGCCCTCTCGCTCAGGCGCAGACGCTTGACTCCAATGAGCTGCTGTCTTCCTCGATTTCCTGTCCGTCCGTACCCACGGGTCCCGGTTGTGTGAACGAACGCAATGGCCGCCGTGCTCGAGAGTTTTTGACTGATATCCCGGTTTCGCGGGCGCGGTGGATTGTCCGGACCATTGATCGATTGAATCATTCACCTAAAAAAGTGGCTAAAATTTCGGAACCTGCTTTTCAATCGACTCCTATCGTTGTCTTTGTTCAGGGAATTCGCCTTGGGGATGGGTATGAATGGTACCGGGCGTTTGATTTCGTGCTTCGCCACGGATTTGGAAGCTACTTCATCAAGATTGATCCTCGCGACTCGATTATTGAAAACGGGTCCCAGTTCGGCCAGGCGATCAAACAGATTCGACAATCGGTTTCGGGGCGAAAAATCGTGATTTTTGGCTACTCGGCCGGTGGTGTCGTCGCTCTCGAGGCTTGGAAGGATCCAAGGCTTGCATCGCTCCCGGAGATTCGCCTCGTTACGATTGCTTCTCCCCTGGGGGGCTACGATGCGCCGCCATTGCTTTCAGAGCTGATCGTGCCCTTCATGGGCAGGATGGTTCAAGAGTTGGGGCAATCTCAAGAGTCCCGTTTCGGGTCGATGCGGATGGCGAATTGTACGCATCATGTGACGACTCGATGCGATCTAGATTTTCACGCATGTCTGAATGATTCGGGTCTTTCCCATCAGCAAATGGAGGATATGCCGTGCCAAGAAACACGCATTCACCCGGAGGTTGACCACCATGTTGTCCTTCTTGAGACTTTGGAGAATGAGCTTCTCGGCTTTCCAATTCCTTTATGAAACAACTGTACTTTGTTTTTCTAGCATTCTGCTTCTCCGCAAGCGTCTTCGCCGACGAGCCCCCCCGGGGGCGGGGCGAGTTGATTCCCCTTCGGTCGAGATCCTTCGAATCAGAGTTGCCACTCGCGGAAGTACGCCACAGGAGTTCCGCCGCCCTCCGGAATTTGCCTGGTCTCCTGTCGCATTTTGAGCCCGCACTTCCGCCCGGCGGCTCGATTCGGGGATTGAGAATGACGAACTCCGTTCTATCTTTTGATGCGGCGTTGCCGGTTAACTGCAGTTTTTCCGGGCTTTCTCTTCCAAGGGTTAACCTGGCCCAGCGACTGGTCGCGGTGGCCAGCGCGCGACGTTATTCAAGGGACGGATGTGGCGGCTTTGAACTTCGCTTGGATTTACGGGCCTCAGACGAACACATCTCGAATCAGGCGGACGCCATCCTCGCCCGCTTGTGTTTCTCCGAGACACCGTCGGGCACACGCCTCTCGCTTTCGGCCCTGATGGAAGTGGGCCCCGACTACGGCACGCGCTGCGCCGGAAAGTTTGCCCGCGACCTCCTATCGGCTCAAATCCCCCCTCTCGAGAACGCGATCAGAGAGGCAATTCGCTAGTTTCGATCTCACTGCGCTATCCATCCGCCATCTACCGCGAGTGCCTGCCCGGTGACGTAGGAGGCGCCCGCCGAAGAGAGCCAAAGGACGGCACTCGCCACCTCCTCCGGTTTGCCCATTCTTCCCATCGGAGCGCTAGCGGTCAGCTGATCCTCCGCCTGCTGATTGCCGCGAAGGTATCGATCAATCATGGGGGTATGAATGACCCCCGGGCAGACTGCGTTCACGCGAATATTCGATTTCACATACTCCAGCGCGGCTGTTTTCGTGATCCCGATGACCCCATGCTTGCTCGCGACGTAGGCGGGGCTCCCTTGAAATCCGACGAGACCCGCGATCGAAGAGCAATTGACGATCGCGCCCCCGCCCTGCTTCATCATCTGGGGAATCTCGTACTTCATGCAGTGCCACACGCCTTTGAGATTGACGTCCAGCACCCGAGTCCAGTCCTCCCCTGCTGTTTCCGTAGTCGAGGCGGACGTACCCTCGATGCCCGCATTGTTAAAAGCGCAGTCAACCCGCCCGAAGGCTTCGACGGATATTCTCATCATCTCTTTGACGTCCGATTCCTTGCCGACGTCGCATCTGACGAAAACCGCCTTTCCTCCAGCCTTCTCGATGTGGCGACAAGTTTGAACGCCCCCTTCCTCGTTCACATCCGCAACGACGACACGGGCTCCCTGCTCGGCAAAGGCTAGTGCAGTCGCCCTCCCGATTCCTGACCCTGCACCGGTAACTAATGCGACCTTTCCTGAAAATGCGGACTCCCTCAGCTGCTCCACACGCACACCTCCTGATAAATATAAGTTACGCACCTAGAGAGCAACTCTTGTGCCGAGCGGGCGCCCCTCGTGAGGAGCGAGTGGGGCGAGAGCCCGGAGGTTTTGCCTCACTCATGTGACATTCTGCCGCACTGGATTCGAGATCGTTCCTGATTTTTCTTTTTATGTTATGACGCTGTCTAACCAGGGGGCAGCTCATTCAACCGGACTCAGGCCGAACATACGGCGACTTTTTGGGCATCTTGCGACGTTCTACCGATCTGCTGAGTGAGAATCCGATTCGGGAAGAGATCTTCAGCGTTGAAAGGTTGGAGCAGTATGCAGCTTACTTGGCGGGCGAGCTTAAGGTCTCCAGTGTGCGGCAACGCGGGCGATCGCTCGTGCCCGAGCTCAAGGCGAGCGGTCGGCAGCTGCTCAAATCTTACCTCGCGCTCGCGCAGGCGATTCGCAACAAGCTGACGGTTTCGCCTGCGGCGGGTTGGTTCGTTGACAACTTTCATATCGTGGAGGAGCAGCTCCGAGGAATCCGGCGCGATTTGCCCGCGGGCTACTACGATGAGTTGCCGAAGCTCTCGGGGGGGGCGCTCAAGGGTTATCCCCGCATCTACGCGATGTCGCTGGCCATGATCGCGCATAGTGATTGCCGGCTCGATGCGGATACGCTGAAGCGTTTTCTTGTTGCATACCAGCAGGTGGCGCCGTTGCAGATCGGCGAACTTTGGGGGGTGGCTATCACCCTGCGCATCGCGCTTGTGGAGCAACTCAATCTTCTGGCGCTGTTGATCGTCAGCGCGCGCGGTAAACGAGAAGAGGCGGATGCGCTGGCGGACAAAATACTCGAGCAGGCCGCGCAGGTCCGAGGGGATCCGGACCGCTTGGTGAGGACGTTGGAAACGGAGCTGGGTACGCCGGCGCAGTTTGATCGCTCCTGCCTGGTGCAGCTGATTCAGAGGCTTCGCGACCAGGACCCTGACGTTTGGCCTGCTTTTGATTGGCTGGAGAAGCAGCTTCAGTCCTTGGGGACGAGCACGAGCAAGATCGTACAGTTCGAACATCATCGTCAGGCGGCGGCCCAGGTCACGGTGGGCAACATCATCTCGAGCATGCGCTTGCTTGCCGACCTCGATTGGCGGGATTTTTTCGAGAGCGTGAGCATCGTCGACCCGCTGTTGGCCCAGGATCCGGCTGGTGCGTATCTGCAAATGGAATTTGCCACTCGTGACCGTTACCGACACGTGGTCGAGCGGATCGCTCGGCGCTCGAAGGCCAGCGAGCTCGAGGTCATCAGGAGGGCTGTGAAGCTGGGCACTGTCGCGAAGGCGGCTCATCCGGAAGACTTGCGGCGTGCTCATGTCGGTTTCTATCTGGTGGGCGATGGATTGCGCGATCTCGAGCGGTCCTTTCAGTATCGTCCCCGTTTCGCGGAAGCTCTGCTGCGGACTGTTTTAAGGCATCCGACATGGGTCTACCTGGGGTCTCTGAGCGTGTTGACGTCATTGGCATCGATTCCGTTGGTCTACCTCGGCGCCTGGTGGGTGGCCCTCCTGGCATTGATTCCAGCCAGCGAAGTGGCGTTGAGTGTTTTGCATCATTACCTTACGTATTTTATCACTCCCCGGCCTTTGCCGAAGATGGACCTCGAAGGCGGCGTCCCGGAAGCTGCGAGCACGATGGTCGTGATTCCGACGTTATTCACTCAGCTGAGCGTGGTCAGAAGGCTGCTGGAGAGTCTTGAAGTGCAGTATCTCGCCAACCAGGACGCGCATATCTATTTTGCGCTGCTCGGTGATTTCGTCGATGGCGCGTCCGAATCGGCTCCGCTGGATTCGAGCCTGTTGGAGCTCGCGCAATCCGGGATCGATGAGTTGAATGAACGGTATAGCGCTCAAGGTGAAAAGCGATTCTATCTTTTTCACCGTTGCCGTCAGTGGAACGCCTCGGAAGAGAAGTGGATGGGGTGGGAGCGGAAGCGGGGCAAACTTCTGGAGTTTAATCGGTTGCTGCGGGGAGCTCAGGACACGACTTATCTGCAGCACCGGGCCGATCCTCGGCTTTTGGCTCGGATCAAGTATGTGATTACGCTGGATTCCGATACGCAATTGCCTCGGAACTGTGCTCGTCGGCTGATCGGTACGATCACTCATCCCCTGAATCAGCCACATTACTCGCCGCTAAAAAAGCGTGTGACGGAAGGGTATGGCATTCTCCAGCCCCGTATCAGCGTCTCCCTCGTCAGCGCGTCGAAGTCGCGGTTCGCCCGGATCTTTTCTGGAAACACGGGGCTCGACCCATACACCACTGCGGTGTCGGATGTTTACCAGGATTTGTTCTCGGAGGGCAGTTTTACCGGCAAGGGCCTTTACGTGGTTGATGCCTTCGAGATGGCGCTCGCCAATCGGGGGCCTGAGAACGCGGTCCTGAGCCATGATCTTTTCGAGGGTTCTTACGCGCGTTCAGCGCTGGTGACGGACATTGAGCTTTTTGACGATTACCCCTCTGACTACGACACTTTTTCAAAGAGGCAACATCGCTGGGTGCGGGGCGATTGGCAGATCGCTCGGTGGATCTTGCCCAGGGTGCCCGATGCTCAGGGTCGGCGGGTGCCGAACAATCTGAGCCTCATCTCCCGGTGGAAGATTTTCGATAATTTGAGGCGTAGTGCCGTAGCTCCGTTCACGTTGCTTTTTCTGGTGCTGGCCTGGACGCTTTTGCCTGGCTCGTCGGTGCTCTGGACGTTGGCGATTTTTGGAATGCTGGGTTTCCCATTTTATTCACCCCTGAGTTTTTTTCGGTTTCGGAGTTTTTTCAGCGAAGCGCGGTGCCAGGTGGAACAGATCGCGTTGATGACGGCGTTCCTGCCTAGCCAGGCCTGGGTCCAGGTGGATGCGATTGTCCGGACTTTGTATCGGACGCTGATTTCAAAAAAACGGCTGCTGGAATGGGTCACCTTCGCACAGGTCGAGTACGGGAAGAAAGAAGTGGGCAACTGGATGGTGGCGATCGGCCCCGAGCCCGTGTTGGCCATACTCAGCGCAGGCGCGGTTGCTTTTGTCCGTCCGTCCTCTTTGGGGCCCGCCGCTCCGTTTCTTGTGCTTTGGCTGGCGGCTCCGTTTCTTAAGGATTGGCTGCGCCAGAAACCCTTTGCCGCTCGCCGGCCGCTGGGCCTGGGCGAGATTCAGTCCTTTCGACGCTATGCTCGTCTCACCTGGCATTTTTTCGAGAAATTCGTGGTTCTGGAGGGGAACTGGATCGCGCCGGATAATTTTCAGGCGGATTCCAAGCCCGGAGTTGCTCATCGCGCGTCACCGACGAATATCGGCTTGCAGTTGCTCGCGACGCTTTCCGCCTATGATTTTGGCTATCTTGGGTTGCAGCAGCTCGTCGGGTATCTGGAACGGACTTTTCTCGCGATCGGCAAGTTGGAGAAGATGCATGGCCATCTCTTCAACTGGTACGATACGAAGACGCTTGAGCCCCTTCGGCCGCAGTATATTTCAACGGTTGATAGCGGGAATCTCGCGGGCCATCTTCTGACGTTGAAACAGGCTTGTCTGGAGTTGGCTCGGCGGCCGCTTTTCAACACGAATGCGAAGGCGGGGCTGCACGATACTTTGCAGGTCGTTCTCGAACGAGCCCGTGAGCTGCGAGGGATGGCTCCCAGTTTGGGTGCCGTCTCATTGAAGCAGTTTCAGGTGCTGATCGAAGCGATGGTCTTGGACGCCCCGACCTTGAGCTGGGAAGAGCTGGGCGTGCGGTTAGTCGAGGCGGAAGACATTTTGAGCGCGCTCGCCGGCGAAGACGGAACCGGCGCTTTTTCAGAGACCCAGGCTTGGGTGACGCTTTCGGTCTATTTGGTGCGAGCGATGCGGGAGGATCTCACGCTCGTCGCCGGAACCCCGGCGGCCGCCGGGGTGATTTCACGGCTCCATGCTCTTGCCGGCCGTTGCGACGCGCTTGCGACGGGAATGGATTTTCGTTTTCTGTTCGATGAGCACAGAAAGGTTTTCGTCATCGGCTATAACGTGACGGAAGGGCGTCGCGACAATTCCTATTACGATTTGCTTGCGTCGGAGGCGCGCCTGGCGAGTTTTGTCGCGATTGCCAAGGGTGACGTACCACAGGAGCACTGGTTTAGGCTTGGGCGGGCGCTGACCCCGGCTCGGGGCGGCCGCGCGCTCATCGCGTGGACGGCCACGATGTTCGAGTATCTGATGCCCGTACTGATCATGCGTCGGTACGCGGGGACTTTGCTCGATGAGACCTACGAGACCGTCGTAGCGCGACAGATTGAGTATGGCCTGCAACATGGCGTGCCGTGGGGGGTGTCCGAGGCGGGATACAACGCGCGCGACCTGAATCTGAGTTATCAGTATGGACCGTTTGGAATTCCGGGTCTGGGGCTGAAGCGAGGTTTGAGTGATGACCTGGTGGTATCGCCCTATTCGTCCATCATCGCTTCGGTTATCGATCCCTGGGCTGCCCTCTCTAACTTGAAACGCCTCGAGAGCCTGGGCGCTCTCTCCATTTACGGGTTTTTCGAGGCTATCGACTACACGCCGGATCGGCTGCCGAAGAACCAGAAGAGCGTCATGATCAAATCCTTCATGGCGCATCATCAGGGGATGAGCCTGGTGTCGTTGGATAATTTGCTCAACCGGCAAGTCATGCAGCGGCGGTTTCATGCGGAGCCGGTTGTTCAGGCGACTCAGTTGCTGCTCCAGGAGCGGATTCCAAGGCGTGTGGCGGTTCTATCACCACGAGCGGAAGAGGTGCATGCCGACGCGGCCCAGGGGTTTGTTTCAACCCCAAATCCCCGATTCTATCATGATGTAAATTCGCCGACGCCACGGACTCAACTGCTTTCGAATGGCTCGTATACCGTTATGCTGACCTCGGCGGGGGCGGGGTATTCTCGGCGTGGCGGCCTCGGCGTGAATCGATGGCGGGAGGATCTGACACGCGACCATTGGGGCCATTTTTTTTACATTCGGAATCGCGGTACGGGGAAATTCTGGTCGACTAGTTACCAGCCGACATTGGTACCGTCGGATGTCTATGAGGTGACTTTCGCTGAGGACAAAGTCGAGTACTGGCGCCGCGACGCCGGTGTTTTGAGTCATACGGAGGTGTTGGTTTCTCCGGAGGATGACGTAGAACTGCGGCGTATCTCTTTGACCAATAACTCGGACGAAAGCTGCGAGTTTGACGTGACGAGCTTCATGGAGGTCACCTTGGCAAGGCCGGAGGATGATTCCGCTCACCCCGCCTTCAGTAATCTGTTCGTGCAGACGGAGTTTGTCGCCGAGGAGAGCGCGCTCCTGGCTACGCGCCGCCGCCGCTCCGGCGCGGAGCGCCCGGTCTGGGGTTTTCATGTCGTCGTGACGGAAGGCGAGACGCGCGGGTCGGTGCAGTACGAAACGGATCGCGCCCGTTTTATTGGGCGCGGGCATAGCGCGAGCGACCCGCTGGCGATCACCCAGGACCGGCCGCTTTCGAATACGGTGGGATCCGTCCTCGATCCGATTTTCTCTCTGCGAGCGACGGTGTGTATCGGAGTCGGAGAGACCGTGCGTGTTTGCTTCGCGACCGGGGTGGCCGATAGCCGGGAAGACGCTTTGCGGTTGGCGGATAAATACCATGATATCCATATTTTCGGACGTGAGGCCGATATCGCGTGGACTCAGTCACAGGTGCAGCTTCGCCATCTAAATATTCCGATGGATCGTGCGCATACATTTCAGCGGCTCGCGGGGCGCGTGATTTTTTCAGATCCGACGTTCCGGCCGCGCTCCCATCTTCTTTCCTTGAACCAGAAGACCCAGGCGAACCTGTGGGCCTATGGGATCAGTGGCGATGTTCCGATCATCCTGATGCGGATCAGCGACGAAAAAGACGTGGCCATGGTTCGAGAGCTTTTGCATGGGCACGAGTATCTGCGCCTTAAGGGTCTTGCTATCGATCTGGTGATTCTGAATGAACGGGCGTCGAGCTACATTCAATCGCTCCAAGAGGAGCTGCAACGGCAGATTCGCATGAGCGGCTCGCAGGCGTTGGTCGACAAGCCAGGCGGGGTTTTCATTCGGCGTGCCGATATCATGCCGGAGGAAGACGTGACGTTGCTCAAGACCGTTGCGCGTATCACGCTGACGGCAGCCCAGGGGACATTGGATGAGCAGCTTCGGCGGCGTGTCGCCGAAAATGAGTTTCCAGGGCCGTTGTTACCGACGATCGGGAAACGGAGTCATCTGACGACCCCCGTGGAAGGCCCCTTCGTGCACTTCTTCAATGGCTTGGGTGGGTTTACGGATGGCGGGCGCAACTATGTCGTCACGTTGCACGAGGGGCAGTGGACGCCAGCACCGTGGATCAATGTCATCGCGAATGACCGGGATTTCGGATTCCTGATTTCGGAGTCGGGCGCAGGTTACACCTGGTCGGAGAACAGCCGCGAAAACCGTCTCACGAGCTGGTCGAACGATCCCATCACGGATCCGGTAAGCGAGGCTTTATATATTCGAGATGAAGAGAGCGGCGAGTATTGGACGCCGACGCCGCAGCCGATTCGGGAGCGAGAGGCTTACGTTGTTCGGCACGGGCAAGGGTACTCTCAGTTCGAACATACCAGCCATGGCATCGTTCAGGAGCTGGTTGTTTTTGTTCCCGTGGCGGAGCACGCGGCTCCCGTTAAGGTGAGTCGGCTACGGTTGAAAAATATTGATTCTCGGGCGAGGCGCCTGTCGGTCACCAGCTATGTGGAGTGGGTACTGGGCTTTCAACGTGGAACGTCCGCGCCCACGGTGATTACGGAGCTCGACGAGGCGACGGGCGCGATTTTTTCTCGGAATCCCTACAATAATGAGTTTGCTCCGCGCGTGGCGTTCACCGACATCAGTGAACGGGAGCGGTCCTTTACCTGTGATCGCGCTGAATTTCTGGGACGTAATGGCAGTCCGGCGCACCCCGCAAGTCTCGAGCGAGTCGGACTGTCGGGCCGCTGCGGGGCGGGGTTCGATCCGTGCGGGGCGTTTCAGGCTGCGTTCACTCTCGCGCCGGGCGAGGAGCGGGAGATCATCGTCTTGCTTGGACAGGCCGACAGCGCGGAGGAGGCGCGTCGGTTGACGCTTCAGTATCGCTCTCCCGTCGCGGTCAAGAACGCGTTCGAGCAGGTAGATGGTTTTTGGGATCGGGTGCTTGGGGCGATCGAGGTGCGGACGCCAGATCGGGCCATGAACACGTTGATGAATCGCTGGCTGGTTTACCAGACGCTTTCCTGCCGGATTTGGGCACGCTCGGCGTTTTATCAATCCGGTGGGGCTTATGGGTTCCGAGATCAATTGCAGGATGTGATGGCGCTGGTCTATGCACAGCCCCTGATCGCCCGCGCGCAGCTCTTGCGAGCGGCGCAACGGCAGTTTCGCGAAGGTGATGTTCAGCACTGGTGGCATCCACCGACGGGACGGGGCGTGCGGACGCGCATTTCAGATGACTTGCTTTGGCTGCCTTTTGTCACGAGTTTCTATGTGAATGTGACCGGGGATCGCTCAGTGCTGGATGAGACCGTGCCGTTCATCGAGGGCCCGGAGCTTGCCATCGGGGTGGATGACGCTTACACCACGCCTGCGACGTCGAAGGAGCAGGGGACTCTTTTCGAGCATTGCGCGCGCGCGCTGGATCGCAGCTTGAAGACGGGCAAGCACGGGTTACCGCTGATGGGCTCCGGTGATTGGAACGACGGGATGAACCGGGTGGGTCACGAGGGAACCGGCGAGAGCGTGTGGCTGGGCTGGTTTCTGATGACGACCTTGAAACGGTTTCTGCCGATCTGTGAGCAGCGCGGCCAGTCGGAACGTGTTCAGCGCTACCGAGCGCACGGTGCCCAGCTGAAGGCGGCGATCGAGGAGCAGGCCTGGGATGGTGATTGGTACCGTCGGGCCTTTTTCGACAACGGTGATTCTTTGGGGTCTGCCAGCAATGAAGAGTGCCGCATCGATTCGATCGTGCAGTCTTGGGCGGTGCTGTCGGGCATCGGAGATCCGAGTCGGGCCGCGCGGGCGATGGGCGCCGTGGACGAGCATCTCGTGCATCGCGGGGATGGTCTAGTGAAGCTATTTACTCCGCCCTTTGATCGGAGCGCGATGGACCCGGGCTATATCAAGGGCTATGTTCCCGGTGTTCGGGAAAACGGAGGTCAGTATACTCACGCCGCCATTTGGGCGATGATGGCCTACGCCGAGTTGGGTGACGGGGACCGAGCCGCCGAGCTCTATGCGTTGCTCAATCCGATCAATCACGCATCGACCCGGGCCGGGATGCATAAGTACAAGGTCGAGCCCTACGTCGTGGCGGCGGATGTGTACGGAATGTCACCGCATGTGGGCCGGGGGGGCTGGACTTGGTATACCGGGTCGGCGAGCTGGATGTACCGAGCCGGCCTGGAATCGATTCTGGGCTTTGAGCTGCGGGGGGATCAGTTGCGGATTAAGCCGTGCATTCCCAAGCATTGGCCGGGGTTTGAGCTGATCTACCGGCGGCGGACCACGGAATATCATATCATCGTGACCAATATTGGCGAACAGGGCAAAGTCGGCGAGGCGCGGATTCATCTGGATCATATCCTTCTCGCTACAGCGCACATTCCGCTGGTGGACGACGGGCAGATCCACTCGGTTCGAATTCAGCTTTGAGTACGTGTATGAACGCAGGCTGGCGCGCTTCAAGGCGCGAGAATCGTAGAGGAAAAGACACGGCCATCCTGGCGAAGGAAGTCTTTTCCTC
Source organism: uncultured Bacteriovoracaceae bacterium (assembly GCA_964363305.1). Classification (GTDB taxonomy): domain Bacteria; phylum Bdellovibrionota; class UBA1018; order UBA1018; family UBA1018; genus CAYIHX01. The sequence continues at coordinate 14,910 of CAYIHX010000065.1, forward strand.
TACGATTCTCGCGCCTTGGAGCGCGTCACTTCTCCTGCATACACACTCAAAGGGGGCAGTTTATATTTGTTGTGTTTCGTATAAACCGAGTCAACTAATGATGGAATTATATTGTACTTTTGTGTATTAATTTGAGCGATGTTGTCTCTTCTCTTGGCACTCACTCTGGCTCAATTTTCCGCTTTCGCGGACTCCGGCATTTTCAAGAATTTTTTTGTCAACTCGGTTCGCCGCGACCCATTGGCCGGAGAAATGCACAGAATTCTTTCGGTACGAAACGCAGGAAGAGGGGCTTGCAGCGGGTTTTTTGTCGCAAATCGGGAGGGGCGATTTTTTCTCGGTTCGGCGCGGCATTGTTTCAACTGGGACGTTACGACGGCATGCCGGGAAGACACCATTCGAGTCACGGGAGTGGGCGAAACGCCGCTCTCCTTTGAGGGGCGTTGTCACGCAGTGATTGCGGCGACGCGCGCGGACGACTTCGCCATCATCGAGCTGGATCTCTTCGATCGCGACGGCAAGCCCGCTAATCGTGCGCTCAACGCTTTGATTCGGAGGGAATACACCTTCTTGAAACTAGCCGGGTACATGGCGCCCACCTGGTTCAGGCTTCAGATGCTGGGACTCCCAGTGGATCGAGAGCGGCGTGGTCGCCCCACGGTTTCAGAGAACTGTTGGGTTCTCGGGCCGGAGGCCCAAACCGTCAGAGACGCCATAGGGCCGACTGCCGTCTCCGCTTATGACCGCGAAAACCCGACGCCACCGAGGACTCCTGTTCAGGTTCAGGCGAATGTCGACCTGAGGCAAACGGTTCGTCCCTATAACTGCTCGGTGTACGGCGGCAATAGCGGTGGACCGATTCTGATTGAGAACACCCTTGACGTGATCGGCCTGCCGTTTACTTATTGGCCCAATCTTTATACCCCGGTTCCGGCTCTCGGTGCCCACTCTTTCGAGGAGCTCGCGGGCTTCGTCGGCAGAAACCGAGGGACTCTTGTTTCCCACGGCATTACCGTGTCAGGAGACCTGGCCAGAACGGGCGGAACTTTCGCCTTCTTGAATACTCTTCCCGTCGGCTCCCATTTTCGGCGCGCGACTTCCGGGTGCGATTTAGAAATGGGGCCGCGGGACGCGAACGGAACCTTGACGACGATTGACCGCGACCTTGACGGTTCCGGGGATTGCCATTCGGTGGGTCAGACCGCTGAATGGAAATGCGAAACAGACGCTGGGTTTCATTTCTGTTTGCGGCAACGAGGTTCGGAATATTCTTTCATCCATCGCATTTCGGGTGAGCCCACGGGCTCCTTTTCGGTCGCTGGGACCGGGGGCCCGTCCGTAGTTTATCAACGTGAGTGACTGGCCGTTTTTTCCAGGCGCTCGAGAGAGTCGAGCTGTCTTTTCTGGATTTCCAACAGCGTCTTCATCTGATCCACCATCAGGAGATCGATTTTTTCATGGAGCCCGCGGATCTCCAGTTCCGCTTTGAGGTTGGTGAGGTAGTCGTTTTCAGCTCGCCGCCGGTCTTTGGCCTCCTGCCTGTTCTGGCTCATCATGATGACCGGCGCCTGAAAGGCCGAAAGGCTGGAGAGAATCAGATTGAGGAGAATGAAAGGGTAGGGGTCAAAGCCTTGATTCGCCAGCCAGTAGAGATTGGCGAGGATCCAGACGAGGATGAAGAACAAGAACGACAAAATGAAAGTCCAGCTGCCTCCAAAGGCCGCGACTTGATCTGCGAGGGCCTCGGCGAAGGTGAGTTTCAGATCTTTTTCCTGGTAAAGTTTTTGGGTGAGAAGTTTTTCCTCCTCGAGGCTTTTCGCGACAATTTCATGGAGCCTTTTGAGTTGCTCGTTTTCAGTTTGAAGGAGCTGTTTAACGTAGGGGTGTTTCATAGGGAGTTTCAGTCAGACGATAGCTTCAATTGCAGCTTTCTTCATCTCCATTTCTTCTTGGAGAGCTATTATCGCGATGCCGGGCTTGAAGTACTTCGTGATCGCGCACCCAAGGACATTCAAGATTGCCCACATCTTGCCACCTGAATCCGACTTCGGCTCGATGATCCGGAATTCGATCCTTGGAACGAGTTTATTGCCGGAAGAACTGGGCATGGATCTTGTACTCTCTCCAAAGAAAGAGGTCCTCAAGAAGTGGCATGTATGACGAGTGAAACATCAAGCAATGAAATTGGGCAGCGGATCTATTTCATCCGAGGTCATCGAGTGATGATCGATAGCGATCTGGCCGCACTTTACGGCGTGGAGACCCGAGCGTTGAATCAAGCGGTTCGCCGCAATCTCGATCGTTTTCCCACTGATTTCATGTTTGAGCTGACACGGAGGGAGTTCGAACTTTTGATATCACAGATTGTGATATCAAAAATCGAAGCTCGTGGCGGCCGCCAAAAGGTCCCGCTCGTTTTTACCGAACAGGGCGTCGCAATGCTCTCGTCCGTACTTCGAAGTAAACGGGCGCTCCAAGTTAACATCGCTATCATGCGAGCCTTCGTAAAACTCCGAGAATTACTCGAAACTAATAAGGATCTTGCCAAGAAAATCGACCAGTTGGAGCGCAAGTTTCTTCAGCACGATCATCAGTTTAAAGCGGTCTTCGAAGCGATCCGCCAGCTGATGGCGGTCGGGTCGCCATTAGCCCTGCGTCGGGTCAAAGGTTTGAACGACCGTTAACAGGGCGTCCTGGTTAACCTTCTTGTGGTCATCGAGGTACTAGTCGCTCATCAGAGCAGGTTGGGATACGTCCTGATCGCTTCAATTGCCGCTCTTGGATCACCTCACGATAGTGAGCGGCGGTTCTGCGGAAACCAAGAAATTTGGATCAATGAATCAGATCGTTTTTACGAGCGAAAAGCTCTCGCCAAAGCCGTAATCTGAATTGTTTGTGACGCTTTCGTCGGTCACACGTCAAGGTGTGACCCTGGGTCGCGCTTTGACGCGTTTCGTCGGGTCGCCTATCCAAAAATCCAGTGACTTGGGTCGTGATTGGTAGATCAAAATCGGCATAACTATTTAATATTTATGTAATATATTGGTCATGGTTTGGCAATACTTGGAGAGCAGTATTGATACTGGAAGTTGAGGAGTACCGAATGCGCTCACATCGTATCGATCGCTGGACCTGGATGGTTTGGGTAGCGGCATTTTGCTTATGGCAAGTGAGCGTGAGCATAGCGCGCGCCCAAACTTCAGAGGACACTGCAGATAGACCTCCCGTGGTGCGCCCACCCGGACCTCCTCCAGAAGGATTTCCTCCCTGGCCGCCTCTTCGCGACGGTGAGACTCTTCCCCCGATGCCGCCGCTCCGCGATGGCGAAACTCTTCCCCATATACCCCTTGGAGGGGAAGCAAGTACCGGGGGGCCGCGCCGGCCACCTCGAATGCGTCCTCGGCCGTCTCCACTCCACGAAGCCGCGCCCGTCGCACCTACTTTAGAACCGCCCAGCGTATTCAGTGTGTCAGCAGCACCTGAAACCGTCGTTGTGGTACCACCGTCCTCTACTTCGGCGGGTTTGCCTTGCGTTCCAGACACGCGGGCAGCCTTGGAAAGTTTGCGTACACAAGTCACTGAACTTCGCTCGACAGTAACCGCGCTCAGGACGCGGCTAGAGGCAAGCGAACGCCCGGTAGCGCCTCTCACGCCACCGGTCTTCCGAATAGGAGAGGACGGCGACGAGGAGGGCAATCTTCGTCGCCGTCCTCCTCCTCGTTTGGCACAGGGTAGACCTGATGAAGAGGACGAAGAAGAAATGCGTCCTCCCATGGACCGAGGTGGGAGGGATGGAAGCATGGGTTCCATGGGCATGATGGGCGGTGGAGGCATGGGCTCCATGGGCATGATGGGTGGTGGACGCATGGGTTC
>CAYIHX010000066.1:0-17965 GCA_964363305.1 uncultured Bacteriovoracaceae bacterium
TGAGGGGACCATCCTGGCGAAGGAAGTCTTTTCCTCTCAGATTCTCGCACCTTGGAGCGCGTCAGCCTGCGTTCATACACACTCAAGGGGGGCAGTTTAAGAGCCTTTCACCTTGCGAGTGGGCGAGGAGTACGATATAACGCATTGCGTTATGATGAAAATTCCGTCCACAGCTCTTGGCTTCCTGATCGTGGGTCTGCTTTCCGGCGGCTGTGACCCCCGCGAAGCCTGTGACAGGCAATATGAGACCTTGCCTCGCCGGCAGGCTTGCTATCAGGGTTCGCAGGACGTGTATCTCGAGGTCACTCATGAAGGGGCCCTGCCGCCGGCTGATTCTACCCTGGCTCGGAAGGAGTGCGAGGAGGCTTGTGACTCCCAATATAGTTTCATCGGGGTGTCGACCGAAGATGCTCGAGTACTGGGTCGTGTCATGCAGCAAGCCGTGGACCTCGAATTGATTTGCGCGGATTCTTGCGCGGCCCGGATCGCTTATGAGCGGTCCCAGCGGGAACGCGCAAACCGCGCTTCAGAGGGATGCGAGCAAGTGAGCGTCGGCGGGATCACTCGCTGCTATTGAGCCACTGAGCCACTGACCTACTGAAAACCCTTTTCCATCCAGTTCTCATCGAGATCTTCTTCTTGAGGGGAGATTCCTCTCACGATCCTCTCGACCACCTCGTCGTCGATGTGGGGGTTCTTGTAGGTGGTGGCGGGAGCCGCCTCGAAGGGAATCCAAAGAAAATCCGGATGGCGCTCGTTGCGGTCGAGGTGCGTGTTCAGCCACTTGCCGCTCAGGATCTCGCCGGTGTCAGGATCTTCGTTGACGACGATGTTGCCTGACGACTTGAGGTTCCCGCCGCTCGTGAATTCAAGCGGCCCGTCGAGCCAGAGCTCGTAGGTCAGGGTTCGGCTCGGGAAGACCGCCGAGTCGGGGTCGAATCGGAACTTCGGGGTTTTGAATCCGGGGGCGACGTCGTCGTCCACCCACCAGAGGGTCAGGCGAGTCACCACGCGGTAGATTCCCGGAGCTTGGGGATGCTCGCCCAGATCGTCCTCCGGGCGTACTTTTTCCAAGCGGTAAGCGATGGCCGGCTGGTTCCACACCTCGTCGCCGGTATGGCGATCGATGGCGAAGGCCTGCTTTTGCCGTCCGAGGAGGTTGATCGTGGCCAGGTGGAATTGCCCGGGGCTCGGGTCGTTGTAGGTGGGCTCGCCTCGGATCGTGGGTTCGTCATGCCGCGAGCCCAGGAAATCAGCGGAAACCTCGAGATAGGTTTCAGAGAGCAGGGCCTTCTGATCGCTGACCGTGAATTCGATCCCGTCGATCGTGACCTTCCGGCGGGGTTCGGGCGCCAAGATCGCCGCTGCGGTCCAGCCGTTGCAATGACCCCACCACTCTTTGATGCCTTCGAGGTGCGGGCCATGGTTTTCCTTTTCCCATGCTGTCGAAGCCGTTCGAGCAGAGAGCCCCATCAGCGCATCGTACTTCTCGGACGCCGAGGGCTGATCCCGTTCGACTTTGCGGGCGATGCCGTCATGCTTGAAGTCCCACCAGAATCCGGCCCAAGGTGGGTGATCGGCGACGCCATGATCATATTTTTTCATCATGACGGCGAAGTTCGTTTCTTCGACTGCGTCCTCAAACCCCAGCAGGTCGGCCTGGGCGCTCGGGGCCGTGATCCATAACAGGAACAGGAGCAAAATGGCGCGGGAGGAGATCATCGTGAACTCCTTTCGTAGGAGACGAGCACGGCGATTCCCGAGTTCGAGCCCGCGTAGGCGGGCCAGGGGTTTCGTCGCGACCAGATCACCTCGAGTTTTTTTCCGAGGTTGTTTGCATAGTGGAAGGACAGCGCGTCGGCGGGATCCAGAAGTCGTTCACGGCGAAGCTCGTTGCGGAGTGAATCGGGAATGCCGGGCTCGGAGGGCGTCGGATAGCCGTTAGCGCGGCTCACGTTGGGCAAGTCGATGGGAAAGCGATCGAGGCCCGACGTGATGTTGGTCCGGCCGTCGAGGCTGACCGTGACGCGAGTCGCGCCGTCCGAGCGCGGCTTGGAGAAGTGGTAGATTTTAAAGAGCCCGCGATAGAGATCGTTCAAAACCAGCGTGATCTTCGTGGGTGCGTTGATCCGTCGAAGGGCCGCCTCGAACCGGCGATCCCCGATCGAAACCTCGATCTCGGCGTAGCGGCGCTCGACCCGGTTTGCGGCGGTATAGCGGTCAACCCGCGTCACTTTGAAATCGTAGGCGATGGGTCGGGAGTAGGAAGGGCTGGTGCTGGCGGGGATCGTATTGTGGAGGTTCTGGATTTTCGGGGCGAACAGCACTTTCCAGTGATCGCCGACGCGGTAGAAGCGATCGAGCTCGAGGGCCTGGATGGCGGGGATGGTTTTTTCGGTGAGGCCCGCGGCCTCTTCGGCGTCGCGCGCCCGATCGGCGGCCACGAGTTGAGAGGCGCGTTGGAGGCGATGGAGGTCGGCCGGGTTATCGCTGGCCCGAGCCTGCGCGAAGGTGAGGAGAGAAGCGATGATTGCGGCGATCGTGAGTCGGTTCGGGGCGTAGCGCATGGTGTCGCATCGCGTAACCTCTGGAGAAGAGGGGGTCAATGCGGACTGGGGACTCTTGCACTCGGCGATAATTGCAGTGGCGGGATCTCCGACCTGGGGATTACACTTTGAGACGATATGACTTTGACCCGCGATGAGATCTCCGTCCTCGTCGTAGACGATGTGAATGCCCTTCGGGTGCAGGTCCGCGATCTACTCAAGGCCTTTGGGTTCCGGAAGGTCACCATTGCGGCAAACGGAGAAGAGGCGAAGAAGTTTCTCGCTGCCCCCGACCTCGGGGGGCCGTTTCATCTCATCCTCTGTGACTGGCAGATGACTCCCGTCGACGGAATCGAGCTGCTGAAGTGGGTCAGGGGCCAAGCGACGATGAAGGAGATTTCATTCATCATGGTCACCGCAGAAAACACCAAGGACCAGGTCGTTCAGGCGATTCGATCCGGGGTGGACGATTATCTGATGAAGCCCCTGACGACCGTTCAGATTCAGGACAAAGTTTATACTCTTCTCGTGAAAAAGGGCGTTTTATGACCGGTGCGCAGGATTCCAAAATTCTCGATTTCATTTCTGAGCTTTCCGGTTTCGCCGCTACGGCTGAAGCGACCTTAGGCAGGATCGAAGCTGCGATGGAAGCCAACAAGGGGCTGTTCTCCGTGTTTTCAGAGCGGATGTTCGCGATTCGCGGAACCGCTCTCCAGCTCGACCTTCCGCATATCGCTCAAATCGCGGGGCTCGGTGAGGAGATCGCGCTCAAGGCGGAGAAGGCCGAGACGCGCCCGCAGATTCGCAAATGCATCGGGAGCCTCTGGGACGCGTTGACGACGGTGAAGTATTTGCTCGAGCACGCCGGAGGGGCGACCTCGGAGGAGCAGGAGATCCTGATTCATCGGCTGCAGGCCACGCTGAAGGCGTTCGGCGGGGCCCGCCCCACGGTGGACGTCGATGAGGTCGCTGAGATGCTGAAAAATCATCGCGGGGGCTAGAGCAGCGTCTGAAAGCTCTCCACTCGGGAGTGGAGACGGTCACCGCGGACTTGGCCATCGGCGATGATGTCGCCGCGACCGATTCGATCCTCGTCCGAGCCGGGACGGTAGCGGGCACGGCGTTTTCCTTCTTTCCCGCAGAGGTAGAACTCCAGGTCTTTGCCCTCGGAATGCGAAGGGCTGACGAGGCGCTCGAAGCGCTGAAAGCCTCGGGTGGCGGGGAGGAGCTCGCTCATCGGTCGTTTCGACTTCGCGATGACGAGGTAGCTGAAGGCGAGAGATTTGCGGTCGAGCCCGGCCATCTGGTCGATGCGCCGTAAATAAGGGGGGCGCCACCACACGGTTTCTTCATGGCACCAGTCTTCGGGCGCGGAGAGGGCGCCACAAGCCTGGTGGCCCAAACACGGGAGCAAGACCTGGTAACTCAGGCCTTTTCCGCGTTCCCTCAGTTCGAGCAGTTGGCGTCGAAGCTCGAGGAGCTTGCGCGACTGAGCTTTGAGCGCCGGTTCGACGATCACGATCAGACCTTCGTCCTCGACGTGACGATCCCATTCGGCCACGAAACGTTCGGCCGCACCGGTGAGCTGCCCGGGCGTGGCTTCGTTGAGGAAGTAGCTCATCAGCCAGAGACCGAATTTCGGGGCGTTGCGCGGAAGCATCGGTTGCGTGAAATCGAGCTTTCGATGGAAGAGGCGGGTCTCCCAGGCGTGTTCGTGGCTGGAGAAATATTTCTGCGCCCATTTTTCGCCGAGCTGGAGCATCGGGCGATCCTGATCGATCAATGCCCAGCTGCCATTTCGAGGAAGGCCGATCGGGGCGTGGTGCTCACCCGCGGAGACTCCGCAGGCGCCCGTGGCCGGACCCGCTCCCCATTCGATGGCCCGGAAAGGGAGGCCTTCCGGCCAACGGTACCCGAGTCGGGAGAGTTCCGCCCAGACCGACGCTACCCTAAAAAGGTTGGGAGGCATGAAGGAGAGGAAATAGGAGAGCCTTAAATTTTTGGGGTTGGAGCCGGTGGTCCAGTAGGGATCCAGGCCCGCGTCTCGGGAGACGGGCTCGGCCTCTGAGTCTTTTCGGTTAAAAAGCTCGGAAAGGCGCTGAACATGGGGGATGACCGAGCGGGCGAGGAAGCGAGGGGACTCAAGCTCCTCCGCCCCGCTGAGGAGTTTCTCCTTCACGAGGGTCGCGATCACGGCATCTTGAAATGGGGCGCCGAAGGCGTCGGCCAGGGGCTTGGGGACTTTCATCGGAGCCCCCGGCTAGCACTTTTATGCGCGGAGCGATAGCCTACTCAAAGCAATGCAACTCGGTCTCGCCGGCGGTAGTGCCGCACCCTTAGCCAGAGCTTTGATTTTGGGGCACGAAGCCTTCGCGCGTCCGATTGCGGAGGCTTTGTCGGAGGTGGGTTACTTGCCGTGTTTCGCCGGGGATTTTCAGCCGGAGTTGGCGTCCCTGCCTGAACGGTCAGATTCCGAGGGAGTGGCCCAACTGCGTCGCCTCTTGGTGCTGTTCGCGAAACGTGCCGGCGAAGCGACCTCTCATTTCGCTCATCTTTTGCATCCGGGCACCAGCCTTTGGGCTTCACGGCCGGAGTTGGCTCAGCTTTCCCAGGAACTCGGTTTCGCCGCCCTGATTCCGCCGGTACGTTGTCAGACTCTTTTTGCGCATCCCCTGAACTTGATCCATCAGGCAGACCAATGGGGCCTCCCCCATCTGGTGATTCGCTTTGATCCTCTTCAGTCGCTTCGTGAAATCGAGGAACAGCTTCTCGATTCCGGGCAAACCTATCCGTTTGTGCTGAAGAGCATTCATCGAGAGAGTGGCCTGGGTTCCATGGTCGTCCGCTCGCGTGAGAATCTGGAACGGGAACTGGAGTTGTGGAAAGCCCAGCTTCGCGATGTTTATGGGGGGGCCGCGCTCTTTGCGGAACGATATGTCGATGCGGCGAGGCACATTCAGATCACGTTTGCGAGGACGAGGCAGGGCGCGGCCAGGGTTTTTCCACCGGTGGATGGTTCGTTGCAGCTCAAGGACCGGAAACTCGTGGAAATCTGCCCGGCTCCAAACTTGAGTTCGGCGCTCGTCGCGAGGATGAATGGCTACGTGCAGCTCTTGGCGGAGAAGTCAGGTTATATCGGCGTGGGGAGCGTCGATTTTCTCTGTGACGGCGAGCAAGTTTACCTGCTCGGGGGCTCGCCCCGATTGCCGGCTTCTTTTCGGATGGTCGAAGAAATTCAAGGGGAGTCGCTGGTGCGGTGGCAGTTGGCGGCGGCGGGAATTCTTGAGGAGGAGTCGGTTCGGAAAACTTCGGCAGGACCGAGCCGCTTTGCCGGCGGAGTATGCGCGCGTATTTACGCGGAGGACGCGCTCCTCGAGTTGCCTCGCCCGGGGAAGGTGCTCGAGCTTTCGCCGGAAAGGGTCTGGGAGTTCCCGCGCTCGCGAGCTGAGTGGTGGTGTGGGGTGTCCGAAGGGGGCTCGGTCGGTTTCGACGAGGATGGGCTGGTGGGTGTGTTCCTCGCCTGGGGTGCCGATACGAAGGCCGCGATCCATACGGCGGCTCGTTTTGTCGGGAAGAAGGAATCACCGCTGTGGATCGCCGGAACGCTCCAGACCAACGAGCGCTATCTCGGGGAATTGCTCGATCACCCATGGGTGAGAGAGGGTTATATTCATGCCTCCTTTATAGAGGAGGAATTCATCCCGACCTCTGAGCCGTCGCTTGAGGAGATCCGCATTGTGGGTCGGATGGTTGCCCACTTGTTGCAGAAAGAATTTCGCGGAGAATGGGTTCTGCAGGAGCGATTGAAGATTCGGGCCGTGGAAGAGAAGGGGTGGCATTGGAAAGACTTGGCGGTTGGCCCGGGGTTGAGTGGTTGGCTGGTCGGGCCCCTGAAAGAAAATTGGAGAGTATCGGGATTCGAGCTGAGCGAGGGAGTTTGGCAGCTTCGGTTTGGGGCGACCTTTCTGCTTCTTCGGAAAGCTCTGCCCGGTGCCAGCGATGGCTCCCGGAAGCTTCGATCTTTGGTCTCGGGTCGGGTCGCGGCCCTTCGATATCAGGAGGGAGTCCGAGTTCCGGCAGGTGAGGCCTTGATCTGGGTACGGAGCGAGCGGCGCGCCATTCCGCACGCCCTGGGCAAGGATGTGGAGATCCTCCGTTGGCACGTCCGGCCGGATCAGGACGTTTTTCTCGGAGATCTACTGGCCGATCTCCGGCTCTCGCCGTAATCTGGGAGACATGAGTACGAAAAAAAGCGGCCGCCCCCCCCTTGCCTGGCACCTGCTGGTTCCTGCCTTCGTTGTCGCGATCGCAGGCTTTCTGCTGTTTTCATGGGGAATCCCCGAGGCCGGTTGGCATCTCACGAGTGGGATATCCAGTTGGATCAGGCCAATCTTTTTGGGTGTGCTGGCCTACTGGCTGGGAGAGCGTTGGTTTCAAGAGGACGTGAGCGTCGTCACGCGGTGGGCTGGCTTGCTCGTGCTTGTCGCGTTTCCGGCCGTGGTCGCTCAGGTCTTGAACTTTCAGGGAATTTTTTTCGAAGTGACCTGGCTCGTATTTTTTCTCTCTCGGTACGCGCCGAAGCCCAAGCGCTCGTTGCGCGAACCTCTCGCCATGTTGGCTCTGGTTCCGGTATTCGCGCTCGTGGGATCGGGGATTCATCGCGGAGCTTGGGTTTTGCCGCTGTTTTTCGCGGCTCTTTCTTGGGGTGTTCCGCGTCTTTCCTTAAAGGTTGCGCCGGGGTTTCTCGTCCTGCTGGCGCTTCCGTGCGGCGTGCTGAGCGCCGGAATTCGCCGCGATGTCGCGATGGATCGGGTCGTTGCGCAGGCGGCGTGGACCTTTCAAGCCGCCCGCCCGCCCGGGGATCGTGTTTTTCGCTCCGTGGCCTGGGATCGCTGGCCGAGCGGGAGGTTTTCGTTTCCCCTGGGGGATAAGGCGACTCTCGAAGCGGCCTTGCATGATGGAAAGGGGGGGCGCGTTTTCCTGATCGCCAAGGACGTGTCTCTCGACGCTAGCGTCATCTATTGGGGACCGCTTGCCTCCTGCCCGCAGACCTGGCTCGATCGGATTTGGCCTTGTGATCCGAATCGCGGCGCGGTGGTGTTGATGTACGTGGGCGAGCCCGTCGAGATGAATCAGGCGCGGATTCTCGAAGGACAGGGGAAATTCGCGGAGGCGCGCGCGATTTTGGAGCGCTACCTGGCCTCGATTCAGGGCGGGCCTCTGGCGAATCAAGGAGTGACGTTCTATGCCGGTCTTCTCGCGGGAAAAGCGGGAGATCTGGCGGCGATGGATCGGCTATACGCGATGATCAGCCCGCATCAGCAGGGGAGCGTGCAGTTTTTGTATAACTGGGGGCTTCTGAAAATCGCTCGAAGTCGGATCGATGAGGCGGTCGCGGTATTGGAGGGAGCGGCGAGCTTGGCTCCTTCGGACGTTTCGGTTCAGCTGACTCTGGGGGAAGGCTATTTTCGGCAAGGCCGGAGGGCGAAGGCCCTCTCGGTGGCGAAAAAGATGAAGCGCCTCTACCCTGATAACGAGAGCGCGAAACGAAAACTTGCGGAGTGGGAGAAATAAGATGCCGAGCTACAGTCGAAAAGTTCAACTGCCTGGAAAAAAAGCTTCTGAAATCTACGTATTTGTCGAGGGTCACATCGATGGATTGCTTCAACGGTTCTCGATGACGAAGTTCGAGGTGAGGAAGGACCCGAATGGGCGGACCATTTCTTTTGATTCGTCGATGTTCTCCGCGACCCTGGTCTGTCTGGAGGGTGCGGTGAATCTGGAAGGCAAGCTGAGCCTGATGGCCATGCCTTTTCGCTCGAAGATCGATGAGGGGATCGATCGCTTTCTCTCGAAATTCAAAGCATGAGCGGCAAAAGCCAGGACGGCGTACTCGGTGCCGCGAGCGCAATGGGCCTTGCCACGTTTTTCTCGCGCATCCTCGGCTTAGTCCGGGAGCAGGTATTCGCCGTGCTCTTCGGGGCGGGCAATGCCACGGATGCTTTTAATGTAGCGTTTCGGATTCCGAATCTCCTGCGCGATTTGTTCGCTGAGGGGGCCATGAGCGCCGCGCTGGTTCCCACGTTTACGCGGGTGCGGGAGGAGGGCGGCGCGCGTGCGGGCTGGCGGCTTGCTGGGCTGGTGTTTCGAGCGCTTTTCGGGGTGGTTTCGGTTCTGGCGCTTTTCGGGGTTTTTTTCTCGGAGGAATTGGTGGGGCTCTACGCCAGCTCCTATCGCTCGATCCCTGGGAAATTTGAGCAGACCGTGCAGATGACTCGCATCATGTTTCCGTTCTTCCCCTTGGTCGCGCTGGCCGCGGCCTACATGGGGGTGTTGAACGCGCTCGGGAAGTTCTTCCTCCCTGGGTTTGCCTCCGCCCTATTTAATTTGAGCTCGATTATCGTGGGCGTGACGGGGAGCTTTTTGGCGCCCCGCTTGGGTTTTCCTCCGATCTACGGCATGGCCGTCGGAGTGGTACTGGGCGGGCTCGTTCAGGCTTTTTGTCAGCTCCCGGAATTGCGACGGCAGGGTTATCGATGGCAGCCGCGCGCGGCCGATGAGGCGCCGTGGTATCGAGATCGGGGCCTGCGCCGCATCGGCGCGCTGATGATTCCCGGGATGATGGGGCTGGCGGCCACGCAGATCAACGTGCTCGTGAACACCATCCTCGCGACTTCGCAGGGGGCTGGTGCGGTCTCCTGGCTCAACTATGCCTTTCGGCTCATGCAGTTCCCGATCGGAATCTTTGGCGTGGCCCTGGCGTCGGCGACGCTGCCCGTGGTTTCTCGTCAATGGGTGGCCCGAGAGTATGATGCGATTGGCTCCACTCTGAGTCAGAGTCTTCGTCAGGTTTTTGCGGTGAATTTGCCCGCGGCCGTGGGCCTGGCCTGCCTGGGCCAACCGATTTCCCAGCTCCTTTTTCAGTACGGTAGATTCACCTCCGTAGACGCCGCTGCGACGGCACATGCACTCGCGGCTTACGCGGTCGGTCTCGGAGCCTACTCGGCGGTTAAAGTGCTTGTGCCGGCCTGTTATGCGATGGGTCGAACCCGCGTGGCCGTCATCTCGAGCGCGCTTTCGGTGGCGTTTACGGTGGCGTTCAATCTCCTTCTCATCGATCGATGGGGATACGTAGGCTTGGCCCTCGGGACTTCCCTCTCCGCGTTCATGAATTTCTTCTTTTTGCTGTTTTCTGTTCGATCGGCGGTTCGACAGGAAGGAGGCCAATTTGCGCTTCTTCCGGTGTTTTTTTCAGTGCTTCGCAGTGCGATCGCCTCGGTCGCGATGGGTGGCGTCTGCTATTTGAGCTGGGTTTATCTCGAAGGGATGATTCCGGAGAATCTCGTGGTGGAAGTGGCTCATGGGCCATGGATTTTGCCGTTTTGGCGGGCCGCCAAGGTCGGAGTGCTCTGTCTCGAGGGTGTCGGAGTGGTTCTTTTGCTCGCGAGGATTTTGAGAATCCAGGAGATCGTTTCGGCCATGGAGCTCCTAAAATCGAAAATCTTTAAAAAAATCGCACGACGGGCGGGTTGAACTTCGTTAAACTCAGGCCATGGCGACAACGAAACGCGAAACGGTACGGATTCTTTGTAAGAGCATTGTGACCCGCCTGGAGAACCGCAAGGCAATTCAGTTTCCTCCTCGGCTGCGACAGGTGGTCCAGGATGAGGTTTTCGGGATGATTGGTCCGAGCATCTATACGGACGAAGACCTTCGGGAAAAGGCCCTGGCCCGGATCGGAGCCAAGGCGGAGGCGCTGCACGATTCCGGAATGACGGAGACCGATCAGTTCCAGACGGCTAAAAAGATGGTGAAAGAGCAGTTCGGAGACGATGTTCTTCATGGCTTTTACTTTCAGAAGCCGCTCAAGCACATTGCAGAGACGATCTCCCAGTACCTGATGCGATCCTCGCACATCGACGAGGTGTTTGAGGATGACGCGGAACTCGAGAAGCAGATCGTCGAAACGATCCAAAAGTTCAATCCTGACGACCTCCATTAATTTAGTTTATATTCTCGATAGCCATTGATTTTCTTGAGATTCCCTCTCAGTTTTGTGGGCAGTCTGCCGACAAGAAGGTGGGGATGGAGCGCCCTTTGACAGGGCGTTCCGTGGTCGGATAAACTGAATAGGGGACGGTTTAGTGAAAATCCATTTTCTTCATTTAGTCGGTGTTGTTCTGGTTTGCGCGCTTTCGGGATGCGCGACCGGTTCGAAGAAGTCGACCGCTCCGACCGACCCCCGCGCCCAGCGCGAGGCGATTCGTCAGGACATGGCGTACCTGCATAGCGATCACCCGGTGGTGTCTCATCCGGGGACGTTGGTCGTTCAAGGGGTGACCTTGGAGAATACCGAGTTCGACATCCCGGTCGAAGTGAATAGCCGCGTGGAATATTGGGTGGGTTATTTCACGGGCAAGGGCCGCAAGCATTTCGAACGTTATCTGGAGCGTTCGGAGCATTTCATTCCTTTTATTCAGCCCATTCTTCGACAGAACGGGATGCCTCAAGATCTCGTTTACCTGGCGATGATCGAGAGCGGATTCAACAATCACGCTCGATCGAGCGCGAAGGCTGTCGGGCCGTGGCAATTCATCACTTGGACCGGTCGGCGTTACGGCATGATGGTCAACTGGTGGGTGGATGAGCGCCGGGATACTCGCAAGTCGACGGTCTCGGCCGCCCACTACTTGAAGGATCTGCATTCCATTTTCGGAAGCTGGGAGCTCGCGGCCGCCGCCTATAACGCCGGGGAGGCGAAAGTCGCCCGCGCGATTCGGCGTTTCGGGAGCAAGGATTTCTGGGTTTTGGCCCGGCAGAAGTTTTTTCGCCCTGAAACACGCGATTACGTTCCCAAGATCATGGCGGCCGCCATGGTGGCAAAAAATCGGACGCAGTTCGGCTTTATCGCCGCCAAGCCACAGCTTCACGAAGGTGAGGTTCTTGCCGGCGACGGACAGATCGTCAAGGTTGAAGAGCGTGATCCGAGTGACGTGGCGCGCGGCGATGAGCCGGTGCCGGAGGAATATCAGGGCGCTCCGGGCGAAGAGGAGATTGTTCCGGCGACGCTGACGGTCCCGCTCGAGTCGGCCAAGCCGTCATTTGAAGCGCAGCTGGTCCGGGCAACGGATGTGCGGATTCCGATGGTGAACAAGCAGGGTCAGGTGAGCGGCCAGCGCATCGAAGAATTTGAGATTGAAGGTCCGGCTGATCTCCTGAAGATCGCTCGCGCCGCGGGACTCAGTTATACGACGGTGAAGGCACTGAATCCGGAGATTCTTCGCTGGTGTACGCCCCCGGGGGTAAAGTCGTACCGCGTGAAACTGCCTTCTTCGGCCAGGGCCCTTTTCATGGCGACCTACAACCATGAGGCGTATCCGCGAAAGGTGGAGTTCCTCTCGCACAAAATTCGGCGCGGGGACACGGTCGACCGGGTCGCACGGCATTATGGGATTCGCCCGGAGGCGATCAGCGAGTTGAACGGGATTTCTCGGAAGAGTTATCTGCGCTTCGGTTCGCCGCTTCTGCTGCCGATGCCGAACGATCGCTCGAGAAGCTTCGCTTCGCTGGAGGTTAAGGACGCACCGGAGCGGTCCCGTCGCTATCGTGCCAAATCTCGCAGGGCCCGCGGTGTCTACCGTGTTTCATTCGAGAATCGCGCGAAGGCTCGCACGATCAACTAAACTGCGGTGCCTGGCACCGTTTGTTAAGGAACTTAACTTTTACGATGCGTCTTGTCACCAAACGGTGCCTGGCACCGCAGAAGATACTTCCGCTTTTCGTGCTGCTGCTGGGGTTTTCGCTCAGGGCGGGAGCACAGACCGCCCCGGTCTCGTTTCCGTTCTGGTGCCAGGATCTCGGGATTCAATTCTGCATGCCGGATCAGAATGTCGTGCCTGGCCAGGGGCGCAGCGGGGACGCGGTCGCGCTGGAGGAGGCGCGTGAGCGCTTCGCCTTGTTGGCGCGTACTCCTCCTGAGCAGTTTCTGCCTCCGGAATTGGCTCAACGGGTTCGTGAATGCCAATCGAGTCGGGAGTGGACGGGGGTTTTGCTGAGCACGCGCCCCGCAGCTCCGGCCGGTTGTGGGCGGCGACGCCCGGGATGCTGAAGACCGTGGACCGCTGTCGGCCTTGCGGGCGCTGGTGCTGATTCCGACGGTGCGGGTGTCGGCGGCGCATCTTCCGCCTGGGCAGGCGCGTCTGGTGAGCGATTGTTTGCCGGGTTTCTCGATGCAGGTCGGGGTGTCAGGCAGCGACGCGGAGTTTTTTCGGCGGATGAAGGAGTCTTTCGCGCACCTCGACGACGGGATGGTTCGGACGACGACCGAGCGCTTCGGGCGCAGCGCGATCAGCGTCGTGGCGACTTGCGACTTGCGCGCGCGTGGAGGGCGAGCGGTGCCGACGTATTCGTTCTTTAATGTGCGCGAGCGGACCAGCGGAAGCGACGGCATTCCGGCGGAGTACGTGACCCAGCGGTGCGTGGATCCCGTCCACGGGAGAACGCGGGAGTTGAACCTGACTCAGCCGCAGATTTTTGCGAGGGTTTGCGACGGCCAGGCGCGTAGCTCAGAATTGGCCCGGCAGGCTTATCGGCATAATTGCCATTTTGTCGCGCGGTTTAGCTTATCCTCTCCCGGAGGAAGAGCCGTGCTAGACGCTGGGCATAGCGATCCAAGACCGGAGTGCTTGCGGATCTACCAGGGAATTCAGGTGAGCAATGATGCTCAGGGGCTCCTGGTTTCGGCTTTGGGGGATTGCCCCGGCGCTTCTTTGATTGCGAGAATGGCCGGAGATCTTTCGAGGCGAAGCCTCCGGGAAACTGGTTTTTCTGAACGGGTGCGCCGGGCGGCGGATGAGTGTGTCAGGGACGTTTGTTTGTGTAGAAAAGAAGGTGTTTTCGAGGATCTTAATGGGTTATTTCAGATGGGGAATCCGACTTCGCGGAAATTTTACCTCGCCGAGCGAGAGCTATTCCGGCAACTCGGGAATTCTGAACAAGCATTGAGATCGCAATGTCCGATTCCGGAATCACCTATTCAATATTTCGATGATTCAACAGGTGGGAATGGGCAGGCAGAGAGTTTTTCAAAAAATACGCCTCCGCGCGCGCTGTTATTGAAGGATGAGGAAGTCGCGGCTTGCCCGAATTGTGGATCATCGCCTGAGGTCGGGGCGTCCGGGGCGGGAACGGGCGAGCGTTCCGAGACCGATCGCGGGATTTAGGGGAGTCCCCCTCAACTTGGAATGAGATTCCAAGATCTGGGGACGCAGGGCGCTTTGTTGCGGCGCTCTTGGAGCCCTATTCCAAACCGGGCGCGAGGTTCTCCGAGAAGTACGCAGCTCGGCAAGCCTGTGTTGGCTGTCGATGTGGGAATAAAATTCCCGAATTCGGGGGAGTAAGGCGATTCATTGCGCCGCTCCGGGAATTCTATTCCCGAATGGGGGGTGGCTTTGCTCGCGGATCTGAAGCTGGCCGCGCCCTCGCGCCTTCAGTGCCCGCGCAGCTGGAGCTTGCGCAGAATCATCCGGTACAGCTCGGGGTAGTCGAGGCCGCGGGAGCGACCGAGGAGCTGGCCGATCTGGCCGTAGTGGTCGCCGGGGAAGACCGCGAGCGACTCGCCGTAGCGGGCGGAGTTGACGGAGATCATTCCGTCATTCTCGCCGTCGATTTTGCGGATCCAGCGATTCGAGAGCCAAAAGAGGGGAAGAGATTTTTTGGCGATCTCGCGAGCGGGGATGGCGCTCGTCATGCTGTAGTACGCCACGCGCGGGTCTGGCGGGGTCAGTGCCACCAACTCCCTTTGGCAGAAATCCGGCGTGAGGCAATCGAGCGCTTCGATGGGATAGCCGAGCGTGGAAAAAAATCGGCGCGCCCAGGTTCGGCGGCGAGATCCGACCGGTAAAAGAGCCATCGTGGCCAAAGGGGTGCCGCGGTGAGGGGTTCCGATCGTGGTCAGGCTTTCGATGCGGTCGCCGAAGTCGAGCTGTGAAATCAGATAGCGCGCATCGAGACCGCCCATGCTGTGACCGATGAGGTTGAGCTTGCCCTCCGGAAAGTGCGCGACGATCTGCTCGCGAAGCTCGATCGCGCGTTGCATAAAGTTTTTCCACGGAGACAAGCGCACGGAAATATGACGGATGCGCTCGCGGGAGAGGAGGCCCGGAAGCCCGAAAAAATAGTGGATGGGCCCGTAATGCGATCGAGCGCCGATGCCATGAATGAGCACCACGGGATTTTGGACTCGAATGGAGTTTGACGAACGCGCCACTTCGAGAGGGTATGGGCAGTTTCTGGATTTGGGTAGGCGGAGCGCGTCAAGGTGAAGGGATTCTTGGATGGGCGGCGCATTGGGTGTTAGTGGGCGCTTATGAAAAAGCGAATGATGTTGGCTGTAGTTTTGAGCACCTGGGTGAGCGCCTCCGCCGACGCGGTATCGTTGCCTGAACTTCCTCGGCAGTGGGTGGGGACTTACGCGGACGTTGGACTCGCGCTTCCTGCGACTCTCGACCTCCGGGCGGTGAGGAGTGAAGAGGGCGGCGCTGATGATTCATTTCAGAGGTACGCGGTTGAGGGAACGCTGGTAGTGGGGGGCGCAATCTATCCGCTGACCCAGATCGTGGTGACGGCACCTGTTACGAGTCGGAGCGGAGAGTGGTTGGTTCGCTTCAATCACCCTCACTTGCTCAGCATGAGCTGGATCGTTCGACCGACGGACGATCACGGCTGGGAAATTCTTCAGCCCGCGCGGGACGGCTTTCGCCATCTCCTTCTTCGTTCTCGGTAAATCATGGTAGAACAAAGGAATGGCTCGGTTCACTGGTCGGAAGTTTGAGCTCGCGACTCCTTTTCTGCCCACCGGCGATCAACCGGCGGCGATCGAGGCGTTGGTTCGTGGGCTGAAGGCGGGGAGCAAATCCCAGGTGCTGCTCGGGGTCACCGGCTCGGGCAAGACCTTCACAATGGCGAACGTCATCGCGCAGCTGAATCGTCCGACCTTGATTCTCTGCCATAACAAGACGCTCGCGGCGCAGCTCTTCTCTGAGTTTCGAGAGTTTTTTCCGAACAACGCCGTGGAATATTTCGTCAGCTACTACGATTATTATCAGCCGGAAGCGTATATTCCGTCGACGGACACCTACATTGAGAAGGATTCCCAGATCAACGACGAGATCGATAAGTTGCGGCACTCCGCCACGCGCTCGCTCCTCGAGCGGGAGGATGTGCTGATCGTCTCATCCATCTCTTGCATCTACGGTTTGGGTTCTCCGGAAGCCTACGAAGGGCTGATGCTTTATCTCGAGACCGGCCGCGAGATGAAGCGGCAGGAGATGCTCAAGAAACTGGTCGAGATCCAGTACAAACGCAACGACGTGGATTTTCATCGGGGCACGTTCCGTGTGCGTGGCGATGTGGTCGAGATTTTTCCCGCTTACGAAGAAGAGCGCGCCATTCGGGTGGAGTTCTTTGGCGACGAGATTGAAACGATCTCGGAGATCGATCCGCTGCGGGGAGTGCGTCTTCAGAAGGTGCCGAGGGTGACGATCTACCCGGGCAGCCACTACGTGACGACGGTGGAGAATCGCAAGCGCGCGATGGAAACGATCCGCGTCGAGCTGCGCGAACGTTTGACCGAGCTGAAGGGGCAGAGCCGGTTGCTGGAGGCGCAGCGTCTCGAGCAACGCACGATGTTTGACCTGGAGATGATCGAGGAGATGGGTTTTTGCCAGGGGATTGAAAACTATTCGCGCCACTTGACCGGTCGGTCATCGGGAGACGCACCTCCGACGTTGCTGGAGTACTTTCCAAAAGACTGGCTGCTCATGGTCGATGAAAGTCATGTGACGGTGCCGCAGATCGGCGGGATGTATCGGGGGGATCGCGCGCGGAAGACGAATCTCGTGGAGCACGGCTTTCGCCTTCCTTCGGCGCTCGATAACCGGCCCTTGAATTTTCAGGAATGGGAGAAGGGCCTCAATCAGACGGTGTATGTCTCGGCGACGCCGGGCGAGTACGAGCTGACGTTGGCGGGCGGCGAGGTGGTCGAGCAGGTGATTCGCCCGACGGGCTTGCTCGATCCGGTGGTTGAGGTCAGGTCGGCCCGCACGCAGGTGGATGATCTGATCGGCGAGATTCGCAAGCGGGTGGAGAAGAACGAGCGAGTGCTCGTGACGACGTTGACGAAGAAGCTGTCGGAGGAGCTGGCGAAGTACTATCAGGAGAAGGGATTGAAGGTGAAGTACCTCCACTCTGACATCGAGACGCTCGAGCGTATCGAGATTCTGCGGGACCTTCGGCTCGGAACTTTCGACGTGCTGATCGGCATCAACTTGCTGCGAGAGGGGCTCGACTTGCCCGAGGTGTCGCTCGTGGCGATCATGGACGCTGATAAGGAAGGGTTTCTTCGCAGCGAACGCGCGCTGATTCAGACCATTGGGCGCGCGGCCCGTAACGTCGAGGGCCGGGTCATTCTCTACGCCGAGCGCGTCACCGAAAGCATGCGGAAGGCGATGAGCGAGACCTCGCGGCGCCGCCTTCTGCAGGACGAATACAACCGAGAGCATGGCATCACCCCTCAGACGATTCGAAAATCCATCCCCGAGCCGATCACTCCGTTCGATGGGGAGAGCTCAGTCACGGTGAAGGATCGCTCGGCGCTGGCCAAGCGCGCGCTTCGCACGGGCGCGGGGCAGGGGCATTCGGCGCGACCGAGCCTTTGGGCCGCGGCCGAGAACTCCGGAGATCTCGACCGGCTCGATCCGCTGGAGGTCGTGGCCCAGGTGCGCGAAACCGCGGGCGAGTACTTCACGAAGCTCGAAGAGCTGAGGAAGTCGATCTCCCGGATGGAAGAAGACATGAAGGAGGCGGCGAAATCGCTGCGCTTCGAAGATGCCGCCGAGCTCCGAGATCGGGTGAAGCGCTTGAAGGCGCTTTCGCTGAGCTTGAGTTAGGTAGGCCCTCGAAAGGAACCTCGCGGGCTGAATTGGGACGTAATTTCGCTCCGAAGGTCCTCGAAAGACGCCTCGGGCTTTACTGCGGATCGGCACAGCCGAATGCCACGCGCCCTCGCCTTGCGTCGGTCGGGGCGTGCCCTTGAGCGTTTCGATGTACTGGCAACGGTACGTGTTCGGTCGGTAGCCCTCGCGGCCATTCAGCCCTGAGATCTCATCCGCGAATGAGCCCCACTCCACGCGGCTATTGCGAATCGTCTCGGCGTCAAAACGCGCGCGCAAAATCTGGTGTTGAGCTGCGAGATCGCGCGTGCGCTGCGCTCGAGAGCCCCGCGAAAACCAAGAATGCGCAGGATAACAGGGGTCGGCACTTCACCCTCGCTTATCGGAAGTTACCGAGTCGCGGATGAGTGGGGGTTGTTTTTCAGCGATTTTGTCGCCCATTCATTTTTCAGCGACTTTGTCGCCCCC
>CAYIHX010000067.1:0-17864 GCA_964363305.1 uncultured Bacteriovoracaceae bacterium
TTCCAGGTCTCGCTGTAAGGGCTGGAGGCACCGGCTTCGTTGGTCTTCACGCGCCAGTAGAAGGTGCCGCTGTCGATGACCGAGAAAGTGAATTTGGTCCCGCTCACCGTGTCTTTGTCCACGATGTTGGCAAAGCGATCATCGGTGGCGATCTCGACCGTGTAGGTGGCCGAATGGGAGCCGGTGGGCTCCCACTGCATGCGGACGGAGTTGTCGATGAGGTCGAGCCGCCCGTAGGCTTTTTGGTGACTCGGCTGCAGCAACCGCGGCGGAAGGGAGGTGAACTCAAAGGCGAGGGTGCGCGAAATGAGCGGGTAGCCTTTGGGGTGAACGCCATCGACGGAGAAAAACATGCGCTCCCGGCCCCAATCCTTTCGAAAGGGGAGGAGGAACTCGGTATCCTGGACGGTTTTCTCAGCGACGGAATCGCCCCCGCGGCGCACGATGATTCGGTAGTCTTTTACGCCGGCGATGGCGCGCCAACGGAAGAGATAGGCGATCTCATCGGTCGCCAGCCCGCCGGGCCCGCCGGATTTCCGGCTCATAGCGTTTCGTCCGACGATGATCGGATCGAGCACCTGGATCGCCTCGACTTTCGTGTCGATGAAGATGCGGCGAGCGGCGAGCGGCGTTCGTTGGTTGTCCTCGATGACCCATTGATAGGATCCTGGGTTCTTGAAGATATATTTGAAGCGGACGTTTTCATCCTTGGCGGTGGTTTTCAGCAGGATCTCTTTTCCGGTCCCGGGCTTGATGCGGATGAAGAAAGTGGTGCCCGGAGGTTCGCTTTCCCAGCGGAACTCAGTGGGCAGCCCTTTGAAGCGTTTTCCGCGCGGCGTGCGGTAGAAGAAGTTATCTTTCGGCTCGATGGCTGAGATTCGCGCCAGGCCCGCCTTGGCCGGTCCCATGGGCTTGCTGCCCTTGAGCAGCTCGACGGCCTCTTGCGCTTTTTTCGCCAAAAGCTCGTTGTTTTTCAGCGTCGAGCCTTCGAGCGCGGTGGTTCCGGAATGAGGTCCGATCAGCTTCGTCGCGGGAGGTGTCGGCGAGGACGGGGTTTTCGCCAGCGTCCCGGCATCCTTCTCCGCTTGGCGGATCCGCAGCAGCGCCTGCATGCGCTCGAGCAGTCCCGGGGACTTGGCTTTCAAGTCGAGGTCTTTTGCGCCGGCCTGGCCAATTTCGATTCCTTTGCCGCCTTCGGCTTTATAGGTTTTGTCGCCGCTCTTCAGGGTGAGTGAGCTTCCTTCGGCGGCACGGGCCGCAACGGTGCCACCGACGATATTCACGACGGGCGCACGCACCAGCCCTCCCAGGCCGAAAGACGTTTCTTCTTGCAGGCGTACCATCGAGTTCTCCGCCAGTTCGATGACGGTACCGTCTTTCATCAGGATTCGTAAGCCAGAGTTCTCTCCCGCCATGAGCGTGTCGAGCAGGTAGACCGCGTCGCCCTGCTGAAGCGGGATGAATTCAGGTGAGTCAATACTCTGCCGCAGGGCCTGATTGAGGACGAGCTCGGCATGGCCCGCGACGACTCCCTGGGACGAATCGCCGCCGCCCCGGCGCAACCACCCGCGGATCGAGAAACCTGTGACCAGCCACGAGACGGAGAGTCCAAGAACAACGAAAGCGGCGATGAGGGCGTTGCGCTCCCAGACTTTGAACTTCAGGTGTTTAGGCTTCACTGGTGTCAGTTTAGCATAAACTCTCAACTGGAATTGTCGTTTTTCAGGGATTAGGTCGCCCTGGCGATGGAACAGCTTCGGTCGTTTAGTAGTGTTTCATGGAATAAAGACTAGGGAAAGCAGGGGGAAAATCAAGACGCGCTTCACCGAAGCTCTCCCAGTATTCTTGGAATCTCACTCGTCAGATAGAACGGAAGATGCAGAATGGGCTGCTCCCACTCCGGCAGCCCACCGAAAATCCGAATCCCGAGCTTCGCTTTCGGCTTTTCCTTCAAGAAAAGCTGAAGAGAACGCAAACGGCCTGTTTTTCCGGCCTTGACCTCAACCGGATACACGCTCGGACCCTCGGTAAAAAGATAGTCCACCTCAGCGAGAGACCCTGTCTTTTCGCGCATCCAATAAAAGAGAGAAGGCGGCTCGTAACTGGGGCGCAGGTGAAGCAATTCCTGTCCCACCCATTGCTCCGCCACGGCGCCCTCATTGACCAGACTCAGATCTTGAATATCAATTCCGCGCAACCCAAGAGCGCTACTCACCAAACCGACATCAAGAAACAAAGGTTTAAAGATGCGCGGATCAACCTCGGCTCCCAAAGGAACTCCGTTGCCGCCGCTATGCCTCACGAGCTGGCAAAGGCCCGAACGCTCGAGCAGCTTCAACGCGTTCGAGACCTGCCCGGCCTTAGCGTCAGACTCGACTCGTGCATGAACCCACTTTCTGCCGATCTCGCGTGGGAGCTGCTCAAATAAATGCTGGAGGCGCTCGATGGGCACCCGCCGGTGGTACTTGTGAAAGTCCTCTCGATATCCGGTCAGCAACGCGCGATGAATTCGGCTGATTCCGTCGAAGTCCTCTGGATGAGTCACATGATGTCGAACGGCTTCGGGCATTCCCCCGACGCGAGCGAACTCTCGAGCGGCACGCAAGCCCCGTTCATGAAGCGTCTCCGAAAAGATTTCTCCCGGACGCCACGATCGAATCCGTTCGAGGAGCATCGTCTCCCTCTTCGCTTCCAAAAACTCCGTGAAGGAAAACGGGCCCATGAAAAGAAACTCCACGCGCCCCACCGGCATGGAGAAATCCGCTTCGGCCAAAACATGTTCGAGCAGGGAACCTGCTGCGATCACGGCTGTGCGAGGCGAGTCTTCAAAAAAATAGCGCAGCTTTGCGTACAATTCGGGAAGAACTTGGATTTCATCGAAAAACAGCAAAGTTCGATCGGTGACCTGACCACCGAAGTGCTCGCCAAGTAAAGCCACACATTCTTGAACCGGACGTTTCAGGGCGTTTAAAAGAGGAGTGGCCGCCCGCTCTAAGTTGACCTCCCAGAGCGTAAGCCCCTGCTCACGCGCAAACTCGCGAACCAGCGATGACTTTCCAACCTGCCGAGCTCCCCGGATGACGAGTGGCTTCCGGCCCGAGGAGCGATGCCAATGAGCTAAGTCTGCGAAGCTTTGTCGTCGAAGGACTCCGTCCATTTAGACATTATAACCCCATAAAAAGTCTACGTACAAGACAAAGTAACCTCTTATTTGGTCTATTTTTACTCAAGTAGACTTATAATCGAGATGAAAGCGGTAATCGGGGCCAACGTCTTTGTATCCGGCATTTTCTGGAAGCCAAAATGCGAGAGCTACAGTACCCGTTCGGATTCGGCCCACGAGTCTACATTGGACAAGGCCTTGCAACGCTCGAAACGGCCGTGGCGATCGAGAAGATGGTTTCAGCCTTCGCCCCGACCGACCGGTGATCTTGCGATGTTGCACGAGGTCTCTTCATCGAAGCGCGCCGAGTATTCACGGAACCTCACTCGTCAGATAGACCGGAAGGTGCAGAATGGGCGGCTCCCACTCCGGCAGCCCACCGAAAATTCGGATCCCAAGCTTCGTTTTCGGCCTTGACCTCAACTTCGAAGACTACAGCCGCCCCAAAGTTGAAATTAAAAACTACGGGGCATGGCCCCACAGCTTTTTTTACCTGGACCGTGTCTCCATTCGATAGGAACATTTTGTTAGATGCGGAGTAGTAAACTCATTCTTCATTTCTGTATATGCTTTGGGATTGCTTTACTCGCATCTCATCCTCAAGCGTCGACAGCCACCAAACGACTTTATGCCGAAGACAGCATCGCAAATTTAACGGGAAGATTGGAAATCCAAGCTTTCCCTGGACCGCCAAACTACGAAAGCATCGCCCAAGGGGACGAGCATGAGCGCGGACTATTTATTCGACTTGATCGACCGATCACGGTCTCGTCGAGCGAAGGAGAAATTAAGATAAATATCCTCCATCTAGCAGGAGCGCTTGCGGAAAGAGACTTCGAAAGCGGAAAAAAAGGGTCAAAAACACGTGTTTCCGGCAGGGTATTTCTTCGATTTAACGGACACCATCACACCCGAGTACTGCTTGAAGTTACTTCAATTGAAACGAGAGAAGAGGCCCTATGACAACGGAACGTCGATTCGTTCAAGCCATCGCGGGCCCCAGGAACTCAGTTATTACTTTGGCAGGCGATCGCCATGACGCGAAAGCTTGAGATTGATGCGGTGGTCGCACTATCCAGGGGCGGCAATGAGTATCTCCGAACAAGACCGGATATCGTCGTTGAGAATAATCTGTCATTGCTTGGGTAGGCGGGGAAATCGCCACCCACGCTGCCCACTCTGGAGCAACGGCGGCGCCTTCCCCCACTTCACGACCAGGGAGCTTGCGCGGGCAGACGAAATCCTGGATACGCGAACGCGCCTGAGATGAGTTCGCAGTGACGCTCAGAAACACCCGCGCTACGCGCTACTGGATACCACTTTGCCTTCACGCACTTTTCCATATCGTTGACCCATGCTTCCGCCGCCTCTCTCTTGAGAAGAAATCGCAAGCTTTGCGACAGAATATTTTCGGCGTTTGCGTAGCGACCGGCGTCGCCGATGCTCAATGCGAGGTCGCGCCGTTCCATGCTCACCGGTGTAGCCGGTGTCAGGTCGTAGGCCGGAGACAATTTCCAATCGCGATCCGTTGCGATGATGGCGTGATTGCGAGGATGATCATCGATGTTTGAGATCAGAGCGTTGAAGCACATCCGCCTAAAAAGTTCGGCTGCATCGTGTTCAGGATTCGCGCTCGGCAATTTTCACCCAGTCGTTTGAGCGTCTTTTCGACAGGATAAGGAGGAGCGCCAAGAAGATTACGAGCGACCATATTTGACCCTCAAGAGCAGAATTAAGCCACTTAATCTGCTCTTAAGAGCATACCCAAAGAGTCCAAAAATGATTTCATCCCCCAGTGGACACACCCCCCGCATCGGCGAATCAAAACTCTCAACTGGAATACCGGACTTACCGACGAGAAGGTGATGCGAAGGCTTAAAGAACATCGGGCGGCTTTGGGTTTCTTTGGAACTGTCATCGGCGTGACGCTTTTGGGCGCGCTTGCCGTTTACTGGGTGAATCGGCGGGGTGATCAGCCGGAGGCCCGGGTTCCCGCAGCGGAAAAAGGCGAGAAGACTCTTGAAGAGGTGAGGGCGGAGTTCGCCGAGAAGGCGCGGACGGCTCGGAGCTCAAACGAGAGCGGCTGGGTGCTCCATGGTGAGTTTGAAAAACTGACGACGCCCTATCTCGAGTTGAAGAAGGCAGGAAGAAAGAAGTCAGAGCAGAGAGTTCAGCTTTTGAATCATTTCGTGCGGGGGTTGGCGGATCGCGCTTTTTGGAAGGCGGGGGTGACCGAGGATAAGCTTCACGAGCTTTTTCTCTTCGCGCGCGCCATCGTTCAAGATTCGGAGACCGAGCCTCGCGAACGGCTGATCACCCTGAAGGTGATGGCCCAGCTCGGACGTCAGGTCGCTTCCAAAAAAGGCCCGATCGAAGACGTGCTTCAAAAAATTCACGCCGACTTTCCGACTACGCCCGTGCGGGCGGAGGTGATTCAGGCTTTGGCCACGATGAGGAGCCCGAAGGTGATCGAGTACGCGCGACGCGCGGCGAAGAACGGGGATCATGCCCTGGCCCGCAGCGTGGCTTACTCCCTCGCCGAGTACGTGACCCAGGAGCGGCTGGAGGGGAAAAACAAGAGCGCCCAGGCGGCTTTGGACGTCATGAACGAGCTGGCCCGCCGGTCGGATCCGTCGCGCTCGGTCGCGGTCAAGCTGTTGGCTCGAGCGGGCGACCGCCGAATCGCCTCGGTGGTGAAGCAGATGCTTCAAAAGGGCGCAAAAGAATATGACATCGAGTCGGCCGCGTACGCGGCGGGAGAGCTGCGGCTCACCGAGCTCCGGCCCCTTTTGCGTGCTCGGGCGGCGGATGCCGGCTCGCTTTCGGGCCCGAGCGTTTCGAGCGCCCTCCAAAAGTTGGGAGAACACGAATGACCTCGAAGCCCCCGGGGAAAAAGCCGGAGTCGGATCGGAAAGCCCGGCCTTTTTTGGGGATCCGTTGGTCGATCAGCTCGAAGCTGATGATGGCGGCGGTTTCGTTGCTGTCGCTCGTCGTGGCTTTTCTGACGACCGCGAGCATCAGTCTGCTGACCAGTGATAAACGCGCTTATGTGTTCGAAGCCCAAACCACGACGGCAACTTTGGCCGGACGGGAGTTCGTCTCCTACGCTCGGACGGCCGTCGATCTGGTTCGCCAGACTTTGAGTTGGGTTGATGCGGACAAGCCTGGCGTGGCCTCGTCCGCGCTGGAGCAGAGGTTGCAAGTCCTTCTCAGTAGTCAGAGTCTGGTCTTCCACCTTCAGGTGGGGACGTATCGAACCGCGACCGGAGATTTCATCGCGACGGCGAAGGCGACTCGCACGGAGGAGGGACAGCGTCAGGCGCTCGTGGGCATCGAGGCGCTCCTCACTCCCGAAGTGCTTCGTGCGCAATCAGAGAGTTTACGAACGGACGGCGTGGCGTTCTACAACCTGAGTCGCATCGGGCAACCTCCGCTGCTCGGTCTCGTCGTGCTCAATCGCGGGCAAACGAGTCGAACCGGCAATCTCGCGATGTCCTTCGGGACGATTTCAATCGCGAACCTCCAGGCCGGCGTGCCGGCGAGCATTGGCGCGCTCGCTATTTACACGATGAGCGGATCACTTCTTTTTCATTCGGATTCGGAACAGCTTTATGCCGCAAGCGTATGGGGGGATGGCGCGCGGCGCGGTCTCGCGTCCAGCCAGGGCGACCCGGTCTTGGCCAGCGCACGAGAGGGAAAAACCGCCACTTCGACGCGCGAGATGACGATTGACGGTACCTCTTATCTGACGACCTTTCATAAGCCTGGTTTAGGGCTCGTCGCGACGACCCGGCTGGAGTCGGCCAAGGCGATGAAGGCCACCTACGCCCTCACTGAACGGCTGCTCGTATTCGGCCTCCTCGCTTCCTCGCTCGCGACCATCGTCGCGATCGTGTTTTCCCGGTCGCTGACCAGTCCGTTGACTCGTTTGTTTGAAGCGACGAAAGAGGTCTCGAAGGGCAATTTTTCGATCACCGTGCCGGTCCACTCGCAGGACGAAATCGGGGCTCTCGGTGACGCGTTCAACGCCATGTCGAAGAAAATTTCCGAGCTCGTGCGTCGGATGGTGGATCAAGTTCGGGTGGAGCAGGAGCTGGCCGTGGCGAGCACCGTGCAATCGAACCTGATTCCTCTTCCGACTTATGCGGATCAGCAGATCAGGATTCGGGGCTACTACAAGTCGGCCAACCAGTGCGGTGGGGACTGGTGGGAATTTTTTCGCGTCGGAGACCAGCTGGCGATTTTCGTCGCGGACGCGACCGGGCACGGCATCCCCTCGGCGCTGATGACGGCGTCCGTGAAGGGTTGTTTCAGCACGATTCAGCGCCTCGTGCGGATGAGTGAGCCGAAGATCCGGATCACGCCGCAGGAAATCATCCCCATCGCCAATAGCGCGGTCTTCGAATCGGGACGCGGCAAGATCCACATGACGTTTTTCATGGCGGTCATTGATTTTCGAACGGGTAAGCTGACCTACGCCAACGCCGGGCACAATCCCCCCTGGTTGGCGCGCTATGATCAGCATGGAAAGGCGCGCGCGCGCCTGCTGAACTCAGCCGGGCCGCGCCTGGGCGAGCTGGCGGAGATCACTTCCGTGAAGGAGCATCAGATCGATTTGGCGGCCGGCGATTTGCTCGTGTTCTATACCGATGGCTTGACGGAGGCGGAGAATCCCGCGCGGCAGATGTTCGGCAAGAAGCGGGTGCGGAAGATCATCGAAGGGCATTACAGCCGAGCGGAGGCGGCGGTGCTGGACGCGCTCGTGGCCGAGCTGAACAAGCACCAGGCGGGTCGACCGTTGCAGGATGACGTCACACTCGTGGGGGTGAGTCTTCTGCCCGGCGCCTTTCAGAAGCTGGCGGACGACTCGACCCAGACCTTCGGCTCGGGCGGCATCACGAAAACCGTCGCGGCCGCCTAGCTCATTTCAACTGGTAGATCTTGCCGGTCGCATGGGCCGCGCCGATGACGGTCGAGCTCGTGCCGTCGTAGTAGACCACGGAGGGTTGGGCGCCTGGCGCGGCGACCGACCGAGTGGTGGCGAAGGAGAGGTCGAAGGTCATGAAGGTGCCGGCGGCGGGGTTCACCAGGTAGATCACGGAGTCGATGCTATTGAGAGTCATCACGGCGGCCGGATCGTTGCCGAAGGCGGCGACGGCCGGAATACCGGTCGATGTGCTGGCCACTGCGAGTGAGACGGCCGAGATTTCCGTAATCGATCCGGCGGTGGTATTCCAGACCCAGACCTTTCCCGTCGCGGAATCGGCGATGATGGGGCCGCTGCCGCCCGCTGCGGGGAGTGGAATGGATCCGACCACGGTGCGAGTGGTCGCGTTCACCGCGATCACGGAATCGGTGGCGGGCGAGGTGACAAAGACTTGATCTGAAACGGGATCGAAGACCAGGCTGACTCCGAGTACGCCCGCGCCCAGGTCGA
Source organism: uncultured Bacteriovoracaceae bacterium (assembly GCA_964363305.1). GTDB lineage: Bacteria > Bdellovibrionota > UBA1018 > UBA1018 > UBA1018 > CAYIHX01. Next base: position 8,601 of record CAYIHX010000067.1, read on the forward strand.
TGTCCGCGTGCTGAGTCGTGCTGGTGCGGGCGGACAGGTAACGGCGGTTGCCGGCGCTGATCCAGAAGGTGCGGCCCGTCCCCGGGTCATAGCCGGTTTGCGCGCCGCCTGCCTGGAAGAAGGTCGACTGGTAAGCATCGGTAAAGCAGGACGGGCAGGGCGTGACGGTGAGCGTATCGCTGTCGACGCGCTGATAGCTTTGTAGGGCGTCGATCGGGTCAAGGTAGCGCGTGAAGAACAGAGTGATGAGGGTCGCGCTGCCGTAGTCGTTCTTCAGAGACAGCCGGGTCGGTGTGAATCCCACCGCGCCCGAGCTAGACGGGGTGTCGGCGAACGTGGTCAGGGACATGATGTAGGCGCGGACAGTAGCCCCCGCGACGGCCGCGATCTTGCCGGCTCGCCAGGCCGGGGCGATCTGATGGATCGGAGTCGCCGAGAGGGTGCGCGTCTGGCTGATCACCGGGATCGAATCGCGGATGCGCACGTTCCACAGCCGTTCGGTCGTTCCGGTTCCATCCGTGATCTTGCATTTCACGGTATTGGGGCCAGCATCGCTCGACGAGGGTCGGACATCGAACGAAGAGGTGCCGTCCCCGATCCAGGTGGTGCCGAGGAACCAGGAGTAGTGCCGAGGATCTCCATCGCCGTCGGTCGCCGTGACCGAAAAATTGGTCTTTCTGCCTTCAGTCAGCAGCACCGTCGCGGTGCCGGTGGGAATCGAGCCCGTGAGCGTCGGCGCGGCGTTGAAACCGGGACGGACATAGAGCGAGTAGTCTTGCGTGGCCATGCCTCCGGTACCGCTTGTGGCACGCAGGCTCACCATCGCGGACGATCCGGCGTAAGACGCCGACGGTGTCCACTGCACGGTCGCCCAGGTCGTGCCCGGGGTCTGGCTGACGGTCATGCCCGCCGGCCCGCTGTCGAGCAGGATGGAGACGCCCGTCCCCGTGGGTTCCATCACATGCACTTCGTATCGATAAGCCGCGTCGACCGTGGTTTGGATCACGGGCGTGCTCAGAAAGACCGGTGCGGAGGTGACCTGAATCGGGACGTTCAGCGTGACCGGTCCGGCCGGAGTACCGTTGGCTTGCACCGTGAGCGTGTAGCTGCCGTCGGTGTCGGGCGTCCAGGTGAAGAGCCCGGTGCCATTACCGTTGTCGGTGAAGGTCGATCCGGGCGGAACCGCCGTGCCGGTCAAGGTGTAGGCGTCGCCATCGTAGTCGAAGGCGAGAATATCGAGCGAGAAGGCCAGGGAGTTGCCGATGATCTGCGCGGGGACTTGGTCGAACACCGGCGCCGTGTTGATGTACGAGAGCACGATGGTGTAGGTTTGATCGGCGCTGAGAGGGGGGTTCGCGCCGTCGCTGACGCGCACCCGCACGTTGTGGTTGCCAGCCGGGGGTTTAGCCTGCGCCGTGGTCGGAATCCAGGTGATGACGCCGGTGTCGGGATTGATGGTCATGCCCGTGGGGAACTCGACGAGCGAGTAGATTAACGAGTTGTTCGGCGCCGTTGTATTCGGATCGGATGCGTTCACGTCGTAGGTGTAAACGGAGGCGTTCTGTCCGGGCGTGACGGCGACCGAGATGATGGAGGGCGCGAAATTTTTCTCGAGCACGAAGAGCGACATGTCCTGGTCCACGCAGTGCGCGCCGCCTGGGTAGGCATTTCCGTCGCAGACGCGGATCGAAACGAGTTGAGGGCCGAGATCGCTGAGGTTGTTGGGGGTCCAGGAGAGCGTGGCCGTCCCCGTGGGCGCGGTCGTGTCGGTCGGGGTCAGCGTCATCCCGGCGGGTCCGGTCGGAAGGGTGAAGGTCAGGGTGTCGGGTGGCGTGGTATTGAGGTCCTGAATCTCGAGATTATAGGTCCAGGCCGTGAGGCCGGTGGCCACGGGGATCGCAACCGTCGTGAAAAGAGGCTGAAAATTGCGTTTGGGCGCATTGAGCGTGACGGTTTCGGGCAGGCAAAGGTGCTGCGCGACCTGATAAATGGGCGCGAAGAACGCCGCGATCGGGAGGTTGCTGGGGTTGGTGTCGCAGATCGTGATCGAAAGAGGCCAGTTGCTGGGAGTATCGGCGTCGGTGAGGGGCCAGGTGAGGGTGCGGGATTGATTGACGATCGTGGGGAGGTCGAGCGTGGAGCCCGTGGGGAGCCCGGTGACGGTGGTCGTCAGGCGTGGAGACACGCGATCTTCAGAGTCGGGGTCGTCGGGCCTGAAAGTCAGTAGGTACGGAGTCGCGGCGTAAGCTTCGGCGTAGACGTCGATCGTTGCGCCGCCGGTGGGAGCGAAGAGGAGCGGCTCGCGTTCGGTGTTCTGTACGACGACGATGAAGTCTTGCCGGGAGGTCGCGCCATGCTGGTCGGAGACCTCGATCTCGAAACGCTGGTTGCCGGTTTCGTCATCGGTCGGGCTCCACGAGATCGCCCCGGTGAATTCGTCGATCGTCGCCGTGGGGGGGCTTCGGATGAAGCGAAACTTCATGACGTCGGCGCAGCCGACGCCGCCCGGAGAATAAGTGAACGGATTGGGGTTTGAGCCCGAGACGATGCCAGGTTGACCGACGGGGTCCGCCTGGGGGTCGGTGACGAGGAGCTGATAGGTCCAGAGCTGCAGCTCGGTTCCGGTGAGCGCGGCCGGGCTCGAGGTAATGGCCGGGTTCGTGTTGAGGTCTGAAGAGGTGACGTTGAAATTCTGGAGGCCCACGGTGCCGATCGCGTCGACGGCTCGGAGCTGAAAGGTTTGCGCGCTCGCGGTTTGACAGTTGGTGGGAGTCCACATCAGCTGGTTGGGGATCGAGCAAGCCGTGCCGGCGTTCTGCCAGAGCCCGGTCGTCGAGAGGCAGAGATCGGCGCCGATCGGGAAAATTCCGGCGGTCAGCTCGATGTGGAAGGGGGCTTCATCCGGCGAGCTGGCGGCCGGAACATAGTAATAAATTTGCTCCTCATTCGCCGTGAGCGGCGCCGAAGTCGAGAACACCGGGGCCCGAGGCACGTTTGAAACCACTGCATTCCAGGTGCGTTTGGTCTGCTTGCCGCCATCGCTCATGGTGAGGCTCACGGGCACCATGCGGAAGGTTTCGTTCCACGGCACGGACTCGTAGGGCGGAAAGTAGGAATGTTTGAAAGAGCCCGAAGCGATGATGTCCCCGTTGGATTCCCAGACGTAGAAGATGAGGTCGGAGTCGGGATCCTGGCCGCTCACTTCGAGATCGAGCTGGGAGTTCTCCGCCACGGAGGGCGTGAGGATGGTCGGACTCGCCGTGACGAGAGTCGGTGTGCGATTGTCGCGCCCGTAGGGAAGATAGCCGAAGGTGTTGAACTGAGCGCGCACCGCCGCCGCATCGATCAGCGCCAGCAGAGTCGTGTCGGCGGCGAGCGCGTTTTGGTAGGCGCGGCGAAGGCGCTTGATGGTGTTCCCCTCGACTTGAATGAGGCGTTTGGCGAGTTTCTCGGCCAGGGTGGTCCGCGCTCGCTCGAGAATGCTCGCGAGGTCAGTCGTCGCGAGGGCATCGAGCGGCAGATCAAAGCTTTGCAGAAGTTCGTAGACGACCGTGGTGCTGAGGTCGATCTGGATGGCCGCCGCCGTGACGAAGCCATAGAACACGATCGTGTCTTCGACCGCGGAAGTGGTGAGCAGAAACTTCGAGTCGTAGCTGGCATGGCGGGGCAGATCGAGTCGGAAGGTGCCGTCCTCGGCGGTCGCGGTGACGGCGAGCTCGTACTGTGTTTCGCCGTCTTGAAGTTGAACGAAGCTGACACTCAGGCTCGGCGCGGGATTGCCCGAGGGCAGGAGCACCTGGCCGTCGACGGGAACGCTTGGCGTGATGACAATGGGATCGCTCATGCAACCCGCAAGAGCGAGCGCGGCGATACCAGTGACAGCAACACTGAGGAGCGGTCGAAACCGCATACGTCCAAACAAAGGGACACACTCCTTCACTCTTTATTTTAGCTTAATAATCGATAAAAATACTCAATTATTATCGATCTTAATCTATTGTTATTATTGATAAATAAAGAAGCCGCCGGTCGCGAGGCGGCCACTGACGGGGGAGCCGATGAACGGCGAAGAGACGATGAAATCGGGGAAGCCGTCGCCGTTGACGTCGCCCTGTCCGGATGATCCTCGAACCCGGTATTCCGGGGAGGTCACGGAGGACCAGACATAGCTATTGTCGCGCGGGGGTTTGACCACGAGCGGCCGGCAGCCGCCGGCTTCGTCGCAGTAGAGGCCGGTCGAAGGCGACCCACGCACGCGCAAGCCGGTGCTCGTCCCGAAGTAGACGATGACTCCTTCGTAGGTGCTGCCGTTCTTCGAGTGCGAAACCACGAGGTCGTCGAAGCCGTCTCCGTTCAGGTCGCCGGGGCCGACTACGGAGCTGCCGAGGTCTCCCGTATTCGTTTTGCCGCCGAAGTAGAAAGTCGTCACCGCGCTGGAGGCGAGGTCGGGCATGAATCGAAGCGCGTTGCAGCGACCTAGGGTGGGATTGCAGCTCGTGTCGCTCATGTCGACGACTTTGAGCGGGTCATGGTCGGCGGTACGATTGGCCACCCAGTCGAGCGCGATCGGCAGGATGCGAACCGTGCACGGATAGTAGTCGGTGGTGATCGTGCCGCTGCATGTGATTTCGGGCGAGCTCAAGCGGTAGTTGGCGAACCCTCCGGCGATGCCGTAGATGATCTGCACCGTGCCGGCGTTGGCGTAAGTCGTGCTGGTGTTGCTGGCGGATTCGCCTTTGCGAATCCAGGCGAGGTCTTGCAACCCATCGCCGTTGAGGTCGCCGGCGGGGACGACGTTGAACGGATCACCGGCGGCCGCTCCTCCGGCCGTCGCGACGATCTGGGGCTGGAGATCGATTTTCACCCGGCGTTTGAAGTTCAAGCCCTCGGTCGTGTTTCCGTAGAAGATCGTGATTCTTCCTGATGAGGTATAGGCTTGCATTCCGAGGTCCGGGCGTTGGTAGGTTCCGCCCGGCAAGTTGGAAGCGACGACGAGGTCGTCGGCGCCATCTCCGTTCAAATCGCCGGGGCTGGCCAGGGCGCCTGCTTTGCCGTCCCAGGTGTCCACGTCGTACATGTCGGCGGGTTCGGCGGCGCAGGGACGCCCTGCCGTGTTCGCCACGCAGAGGAAGAAGGGCTGGCAGCGAGGGATGCCGTCGGTGATGAAATCCGGGCTCCCGCTTCGGAGCGCGCAGTTCGGGGTATTGACGGCTTTGAACGCGCTCAGCACGGCGGGATCCGCATGGGGAATAGCGTTGTTTACGGCCGTATAGAGATCGCTTCCGACGTAGGGGCCGTTCGGGCTTCCGTAGAACACGAAGATCGGGCTTCGATCGTACGAGCTATTTTGAGGAGCCATCGCGAAATCCGAGTAGCCGTCGGCATTGAAATCACCGTGCACATACTGATGCTGCGCGATGCGATTGGAGCCCCCAGCGGTGAAGACGGTCAGGCTGAGGATCAGGCTTTGCGATACCGTGACGGTTTTCGGGTCGGTCGGCAGGGCGGGCACCGCGGTGGGCTCGGGCGAAGTGATCAGGCCGTCGCCGGAGCCGAAGAAGAACCAGAAGGAGGTGTTCGAGATGGCGAAGAGGTCGTCATACCCGTCGCGGTTGGTATCGCCCATGGGGGCGAAGGCCTGAAAAAAGCAGTTGACGCTCGTCCCTTTGAGTTGCGGGATCGGCCCATTTTCAGGGCCGTAGACGATGAGTTTGGGATCGCTTGGGGCGAGGGGGGCAGAAAGAGGACGGCAGGGGGCCGGACAGGTCGCGGACGCGGTGATCAACCCATCGGGCGAGCCGTAGTAGATCACGATTCCCCAGGAGGCGAGTCGGCTGTCATTGCCGTCGGCCCAGGTCGTGTCCAGGTAGAGGCCGTTCTGCAGCACCGCTCGAACCCCGACGTCGGTATACCCGTCACCGTTGATGTCGCCGATGAAGCGCGCGTGATCGAATTGCAGGCCCGAGAGCATCGGGCTCGGAGCGCTGAGGATGTCGTCGGGCTGCCCGCGAGTCGTATTCGGCGCGATCGGAGTCGAGGCGCCTCCAAGGTAAGTATTCAAAGCACCGTGGCGATTTCCCTCGGTGTCACGACCCACGCCCGGATGACCGAGAATCATGTCGGGCCGAGTGGGCGAATCCCCGTTGAGATCGACGGCCACGACGCTCGCGCCGTTCGCGCCGAAGACTTTGGGATTCGCGCGCAAGCGGGCCGGCGTCGAGGCGCCGAGTCCGAAGGTCGAGCCGTAATAGATTCGAAGTTCGCCGTCAAACGACCCGAGCCCGAGCGTGCTTCGGTAGCCGCGGACGAAAACTCCTACGTCATCGATGGCGTCGCCGTTCACGTCTCCCAGGGACGTGATCGAATAACCGAGCTGAAGTTGGTTGTAGGCGATTCCAGTCGCTTCGACTGACTGCGGGTTGCAGGCGTTGTTGGTCGGGGGGGAAGAGGGAGCGATGCAGGGGGTGATATTCGGCGTTGCCGGGATGTTCGTGTAGAACTGCGGGCCGGTCGCGGTGCCGTAGTAGACGAAGAAGCCTCCGTTGACGTTGTATATTCCGACCGTCCGCCCGCCATCGGACACGATCGCGTCGGCAAAGGTGTCTCCGTTGACATCGGCGAAGGCCACGGCCGCGCCCGCCGCGGTGTTCGAGGCGCTCGGTTTGATGAAGCTCCAGCGCGTGCCTTCATCGACCGTGTTGAGGTGGCCGACGGCGTCGGTGATGGCCGAGAGTGTTTCATTTCGGCGTAACCAAAGCGCGCCGCCGCGTCTGCCCGGAAAACCAGCCGCAGTGAGGTCGATGTTGTAAGAGCCGATGAGCAGATCGTCCGCCGTGCCCGAAGACATGCGGCCGAAGGCGATCGCCGAGCCGAAACCCGCCGCCTGGTTCGCCCAGGTCACGGGCAAGCGAATGGGCGAGTAGCCAGGGTTCAAGCCAAAATCAGTTCCATAGTGAAGATGCACATAACCGGGCGTGGCCACGGGGTTGCCGGGGGCGAGGTCATTTCCGAGCGAGTAGCTGATGGCGAGGTCGGCTCGGCCGTCGCCGTTGTAGTCGCCGGTCGCCATCGCCGAGGCGAAATTCTGCTGGCCGTTGCTCGTGATGCCGGCTGCTGAGCGGGCGAGGTGCACGGTTTGGCAACCTCCCCAGTTCTGGGGCGAGCTGCAGGCGACGCCCCCGGTGATGAAGTTCGTGGAGACGATGAGCCCAGTCGGCGAACCGTGGTAGAGAAAGACGCCTCCGCGACCGGCTGGGGTGACGGGGGCCACTCGACCCGGAGCGCCGACGGCGAGGTCGGTGCAGGGCTGGCCGGAGCTGGTGTCGTTGTTGAAGTTTCCGGCCGCGAGGGTTCGTCCAAAGGCCTGGGCCCCGGCGAAACTTGAACCATCGTAGGGCGCCGGAATGAGGAGCGGCCCGATTCCGAGCGGGCTGGTTGAAGGAGCCGCGCTGACGTCCAGGCCCGTGGCGCCGCCGTAGTACACGATGACGGCACCGGCGAAGGAGATATTCGGATCGCTCAGCGTGCTCGACACGCGGCTGTTCTCAGACCAAAGTCCCTCGGGTGCTCCGACCGCCACGTCCATTTTTCCGTCGCAGTTGAAATCGCCCTTCGCGAGCGCGCCGCCGAAATAGCCGGCCGATCCGCCTAATAGGTTCGCGTCCGGCTCGATCGGTGTGGTGCCGACGCCACGCACGCGCACCGTGACTGAAGGGAGCGTGATGGTCTCACCGAGGTAAGTGACTTTCGGGGTGATCGAGCTGACACCGGCTGGCAAAGGAGACGAGGGGAGCGTGAAGACCTCGCCGTTGCCGGTTCGTTGGCCGACAAGGGTGGCGCCCGCATAAATTTGAACCGAGTATGAACTCAAGCCGCCTGAAACCGTGAAGGTCGGAAACGGGCTGAGCGAAACAGATGGCGCGGAGACGACGGGAATCGGGTCGATCGAGGAGCTGGTCGTCGCGAATACTGAGCCGACCGGGCCGCTCGACGAAGGTAGGCGAATCTGGACATTTTCGATCGTGTAGAACGCATTACCCCCCGATTCCGGGTGCGTGACTTTCGCGATGTAGTTGTGGGTGCCTTGGGTGGAGGCCGCGGAAGAATAGAAGGTGCCGTTGCCGACGCCGGTAGCGAGGAGGTTTGCCGGTGCGATGCTGTTTTCGTAGAACTGGGTCGAGTAGGTGGGAAGCGCGCCACTGACGGTGAAGGTCATCGCCTGCGTAGTGGGGATCTCACTGGTCGCGGTGATGACGGGGTTCGTGAGAAGCGTCGTCGAGGTGCGGGCGGCGGTGACCGGGGTGAGCGCCAGGGTCGTCGAGGAGAGTGAGGTCGTGCCGTCGGGATAGCGGGCGACGACGACGAAGAAGTACAAGGTGTTGGCAGCCAGGCCGGTCGCGACGAAGCCGTCTTTCGCGGTCGTGGTGTAGCTGGCGGGGCCAGTCTGTACTTGCGACACGGAAGGCGCGGCTCCGGCGTTTTTATAGACGAGGTAGGTGGGGCCGTCTTCGTAGCTCCAGTTGACGCGAATGCTCGAGCTGTCGACGGCTTGAGCGCTGGTGGCGCTTCCGAAGGGGGGCCAGGTTTGAGCCGCGAGCATTTTAGATCCGCCGGTTTTCGAGCTGTCCGATTTTTCGCCGACGACCGTGAAGAGGTAGCTCGTGCCGGACTCCAGGCCCATCGCTTCGGCGGAATCGAAGGTGGAGGTCGCAATCGGATCGAGTCGGCCGCTGACAAACACCGAATAGCTTTCAAACTCGGGCTGGGCGGCCCAGCTCACCCGAACGGAGTGGGGAGACGTGACGGTGACGGCTTCGATGCCATCGAAGCGCTTGGCTAAAATGGACGCGCCACCCTGGATCCCGAGATCGGAACCGATGCAGCCCGAGAGCGCGAAGCCCGCGGACGCGAGAATTGTAAATGACAGAACCCTATTAAACACACGTACCTCTGGCGGTTCAGCCTACTTCTAGAATATCAAATTTGAGTTAAATAGTCAGGAAATATTAAGCAATAGTATTCATCAGTTGTATCGCAATTAATGACTCCGTACGGGCCAGTGAGGGGGGTTGTTTTATACACAGTCAGAACTGAAAATAGAGAGAACGGGAGGGGCGGCGCTACAGTGCGTCGTTGGTTTTAGAGGGTATCTGGAGCGCGGGTCTTGGAATGGGGCTCAATACCGCCGCAACCATCTCCCTCGAAGCGCGTTCTCCAGCGAACGCGCCTTCTCCAGCGAACGCGCCTTCTCCAGCGAACGCGCCT
>CAYIHX010000068.1:0-3413 GCA_964363305.1 uncultured Bacteriovoracaceae bacterium
GGGTGGACGGGGGGCCGGGGGGTTGGCGTCGACGGCATCGGCGTTTGCGGGGCGCAGGGCGTGTCGACGTTGCGGGGTCGAGACGAGGGCCCGATCGCGTGCGTTGGTCAAGAAGCCCGCTTCGATGAGGGCGCTGGGCATGTCCGCGCCCAAGAGAACGTGAAAGAGCGCCTGCTTGACCCCTCGGTTGCGCTCCTGCGGTGCGCGCTGCGCGAGACGAGGGAAGAGGCGAGCCGTGTCGCTGACGAGTTCGCTTTGCAGCAGGCAGGCGAGGCGTTTGCTCTCGGCCAGGTTTCCGTCCAGCTGAAGATCCTTGAGGATCAAGGCCACATCGGTTTGATCGCTTTCGACGGCTTCGAGCTGCGCGCCGAGTACTGAGTTTTCAAGTTGCGCGATCCGACGAGACGACCCCTCCGTCGTGTTGTTCAGAATATAGGTTTCGACGCCCTCCGCTTGCGTACCCAGTCCGGAGTGAGTTGAATTCATATGAATCGAGATAAAGGCATCTGCCGAAAGACGATTCGCAAACTGCGTACGTACGGCCAGGGGGACTTCAAGATCCTGGCCGCGTGTCAGGGTGACTTCGATTCCCCGAGTGCGAAGCTGCCGCGCGGCCTCCATGGCGAGCATCAGAGTGAGATCCTTCTCATGGAGATTCCGGCCCCCGACACGGAACGAGGCTCCGAAATCGGCACCGCCGTGGCCCGGATCGAGCACGACATGGAACCTCTTCAGTTCCGCGCGAGCGGAAAAGACGGCGCGTTGGATTCTTTTCGCGCGAGGCGAGGCCCAGGTCGAAGAGGCGGCGAGGAGGGCGACGATAAAAAGAGTGAAAGACCAGCGAAAATTCATTCGTAAGCGCTTCCTTGCGCGGGGTTGGGCGGAGCGACACATCCTGGTCGCCCCGTCTCAACAGAATAGGCGATTTCAGGGGGAATGGGCAAGTGAGGGGTCAGGCTCCAAAAGTTAAGGGACTTAACTTTTGGAGCCTGCTCAGAACCGAAATTCGTACACGGTTCGGAGCGTGGTGATCTCTTCGACTTGAAGTTGCGCGTAGCCATCGCCGTCACTTTCTCCGTCGTAGCGAAGGTATTCGCCTTCAAAGCGCAGGGCGTCGTTGCTGAAAAGAGCATGGAGGGGAATCGAGAGGGACGCGGAAAGGGACGTGCGCCAAGTGGAGGGACTCTCCGTCAGGTGAGTGCTATGAGCAGGATCGGGACTGAGGGTCAGGGGGACTTCGTGGGAGTTTTGGTCGATAGTCCCGCGGAACTCGATAAAAAACGACGAGAGTTGGAGGAGCGCGCTGAGCTGGCCGCTCATTCCACCCTGGGTTGTGGTGCTTTCAAGCGGACTGCCATCTGCATCGTTTGTCCAGCGGAGTCCATGGATGCTTGCCGTATTCGCTCCCACTCCCAATCGAACGAAGACGTAGCTCTTCGAATTTATTCGGACGGATTGAGTCCCGCCAATCCCGATGCGTCCGATCCGTTCTCGAATGCTGGGGAATTGGTTTGCTTCGACGGCGACCCAGAGTCCCAGAATCAACATGGCGGAGCCCGACGCGGTGATATTGACTCGGTAGAGAGGTCGATCTGAAAAATTGGATTCGAGAGTGCCGCGAGCGTCGATGGATGCGTTGAGAGCTGTGAGCGCGCCTCTTGAGCTTGTCGGTACCTCCCTCCTACTAGTCGCTGCTAATCCGCCGACAGAGGCGTGGAATCTTCCATCGACTCCGAGCAAAGCCGTCGTTCCTCGAGCGATCTGAGCGCCGCCGCTGATCCCGATGCTTCCGCGGATGAGGCTTATTACGTAGTCTTCAAAATCTGTTTGGTTTTGATCCTCTCGGACCCCATTCCCCGAAATCCCCGTCCGCACCAGTGGAAAAGTGGGGGCGTTTCTCTCGGCTTCGCGTTGTCTCCGTGCGCCTTCGGGTTCGAGAAACGAGAGCGTGACCGCGCGCCCGGCTTCAGTCCGCGTGGGTTCGCTCAATCCCATCAGGCGGAAGAGGGCTCGCATGATGAGGATCCGTTTCTGATCCATGTTCAAAGTAACCCAGAACGGCTCAGCGATACGAATCGATCCGTCAGTCATTCTGACGCAGACTTCCCTCCTGGAGAAGATTTCGGCGCCAAGGCGGCCCGGCTCGCGCGCGCCCGTGGGGCATTGCACTTTGGGAGTAGGTTCGAAAGTGACCGCAGGGTTGTTTGCCCAGGTAGTGAGGCGCTGAGGGAGGGCGGCGACAACGACGTTGGATTGGATTTCGCGGGAATAGAACTCGACGAGTTCGGAGTTGTGCTCCTGGGTCCAGGCGGAGAGTTCGGCGACCAGGGTGGCGAACTCATCGATGAGGGTGTCGAAGCCGACGCTTTGAGCATGTGCCTTCGGCATGCTGAGGGTAAGAGCGGCAAGGATGCAGAACGCGGTGCTGGGGCGACATAGCCTCATCATAAAAGACCTCAGCGTTTTCTTTAACACGACTTGATGCAGTGAGTCATTTATTGTTGATGCTAAAGCTCAGATAAACGAAACAGGTGTTTCGTTTAAACTGCCCCCTTCGAGTGTGTATGAACGCAAGGGGGCTTCTCACCCCCTGGAGACCACCCCGTCTCCTGCATACACACTCAAATGAGGCGCAGCCCGTATGAGGCGAAATGGCGGAAGTCCTTGTCCCTAGTGATCAAGGCCACGTCGAAATCGATGCAGTTTTGAGCGATCAAGCAGTCTCCGAGGTTAGCCCTGTAACCTTTTCGAAGGAGGGAGCGGCGAAGAGTCGCGGTTCTTTCCCAGTAGCCGGGCAAGAGATCCAGCCGCCTCAGCATGCGGATTCGTTCTTCCGCTTCGGGGCGAATTTTGGGCCCACTGAGGATCTCCACCAGCACGACGGGAGGGAGCACGAGGATGTCGGACAGGAGGGCGACTTCGAGAGCGTCCGCGGCCGGGGTGCGAGCGCCGGAAGCGAAGTCGATCCACGCGCTGGTATCGGCCGCAGTCACTCTCGATCCTTTTTCACCTGCTTAAAGTCGAGGCCGAGATCAAAGGTTCCGCGCATTCGCACCAGATCATGGGCGGCCTCTCTTGATGCGAGAACCTCGAGCCCTTGCCTGAGGGTCGGCGTCAGCGCTTGGTGGCTAGCTTTGAGCGCTCGTTCGATGAGGTCAACGGGGAGCAGGACCGTGATCTTTCGTTCCTTCGGCTTTTTCCGTGATGTCGCCATGCCGTATAGTATACGGTGTTTTGTTTGGTTTAGCAAAAAGGGAGTTGCGGCGCCTGACACCGTAATTATTACTGGTTGCCCCGTCCCATTGGAATATGCGATTTCCAGGGTCATGGGCGAGCTGCGGCAGGCATTACGGCGTTTTGACGATTGGTTCGCGCGCGAGAGCCGGGTGCTGCCCTGGCGCAGCGAGCCGACT
>CAYIHX010000068.1:3423-16700 GCA_964363305.1 uncultured Bacteriovoracaceae bacterium
CGCCCCCCCGACTCTGTACCGAGTCTGGGTGAGCGAGATCATGCTTCAGCAGACCCAGGTTGTGACGGTGCTGCCGTTTTTCGAGCGCTTCGTGCGGGCGTTTCCCTCCGTGGAGGAATTGGCGCGCGCGCCCGATGAAGAAGTGATGAAGAACTGGGCCGGGCTGGGTTACTATTCGCGTGCGCGCAATCTGCACCGGGGCGCACGGCAGCTCGTCGAAAGCGGCGGATTCCCCCTCACTCGCGAAGGTTGGCTCGAGGTTCCGGGCGTAGGCCCCTATACCGCCGGTGCGATCGCCTCGATCGCGCTGGATCACGCCGAGCCGATTCTGGACGGCAACGTCGAGCGCGTCCTTTCTCGGCTCTTCCGTCTTACGCGGGGACGGGGCGATGCGGCCTACAAGGCGCGGCTCTGGCGGTTGAGCCGATTCTTCGTGCGCGCGGCGGAACGAAACGGCGTGCGACCGCGCAATTTCAATCAGGCGCTGATGGAGTTGGGCGCGACGATCTGCACGCCACGGAAACCAAAGTGCGCGCTCTGTCCCGTGCAAGCGATTTGCCGAGCCGCGCGCGAAGGGGATGCGGAGGCCTTTCCTCCTCGCAAGCCGGCGAAGGAATGGCTGAAGGTGCGAGAGCAGGACGTCTGCGTGATTTCTGACGAGGGTCTCGTCTACGTTGAGCAGCGCCCGCCGGGGGCGTGGCGCGCGGGGCTTTGGGATTTGCCTGAGAATGCACCGTCGGAATTTGGTGATCTCGGCGCCTGCGAGTGGCTGGGTGAAGTCGTGAGCCAGCACGTCGTGACACGACATAAGATCACGCGGGTGACGAAGGTCTATCGCGCTTGCGTCGATCAGGGGCGAGGCGAGAGGGGCAAAGAGAGGTCGGCCGAGGCGGCAAACTTCTCGGAGAAGTGGGCGGCGGCGGAGCCGGGCTTCTCGGAGAAGTCCCGTGCGGAAGGCGTCTGGGTCGATCCGGAGGCGCCCTCGGTGGCCCTAGGCGCGGCATTCAGGCGGGTCATGGCCCAGGTGGGGCGTTTGCGTGCCACCCATGCATCGGTTGACAATGTAGCCCCTGTGGCTACATAATGGATTCACCATGGCGACTCGACTGAAGCCTCGATCAAAACCGAAAAAAGCCGTCCTCCGCCCGAAGGAGGTGAAGAGAAGGGCCGCTTCTGGCCGTACGGTGGGAGTGCGCGAGCTGAAGAATCGCGCGTCTCAAATTCTGGAGAGGGTAGAGCGTAACGGCGAGCGGATCATCGTGACTCGCAATGGTCGGGAGATCGCGCAGCTGATTCCTCTCGAGGATAAGAAGCTTCCACCCTTGATTGAGAGGCTGCGCGCGCAAGGCTGGGAAGTTCGTGAGGCGACCCTGCCGGTGAGCGCGCTTTGGGATCTGCCGCCTTTGAACATCAAGCCGGAAGATCAAGGAAAGGCTCTCGCAGCTCTTCTTGCGGAGCGGGAGGAGGATTGAGGCAGGCCACTTATCTTGATTCTTCTTGCATTGTTCAATGGATGGAACAGACGGCGCCTTCTGTTTCCTCGTTTCAGGATTTACGAGCCCACGGAGGCGGCCTGTACTCGAGCGAGCTGAGTCTCGTGGAATGTCAGGCTGGGTTGATGAAGCACTCTGAGGAGGTCCTCATTCGAGCGGAGCAGCAGGCGCTTCTCATCTTCCGGTCGTTCACGCTCCTTCCGATGGACAGCAGGGCGATCCGTCTCGCTCAGTCGTTGGTTCGAAGTTACCGCCGCACTCTCGGCCTCCGTTCGCTGGACGCCATCCACGTGGCGACGGCGCAGCTCTTGAACGAGGAAATTCTGCGTGAACCGGGCGAAGCTCCTCTTCTTTTTCTCACGGCGGATCGCCGCCAATTCGCCGCGGCTTCGGCCGAGGGCATCATGGCCCGGTTAGTCGCCTGATCGCGGTTCGCCCCAAGTTCGCTCAGCTGCCGCCCAGAGTGTTTGGCTCTCGCGGAATTCAAGAACTCAGGCTCTTCCACTTCTCGCGCGCGGAGACCAAAAAGGTGAGCGCCTGGATCGGCGTCATCTGGTTCGGATCGACTGCGTTGACGTCTTGCGCGAGTTCGAGCGCAGCGGTGGTTTGCGGATCGGGCTCGGTCAGGGAATCGAACAGCGAGAGCTGGTTCGCATTCGTTTCGTTCGGGCGGGTGGCCTCGGCTTCGAGGTGCTCGAGCACCTTCCAGGCGCGCGCGATGACGGGCTTAGGCAATCCGGCCAGAGCGGCGACCTGAATCCCGAAGCTTTCGTTCGTCGGTCCGTCGCGCAGTTCATACAAAAAGCGCAGCTGATTTCTGCGGCCGCTATCGACGGCCATGTGCGCATTGGCCACGCCGGGCAGTTCGCGCGGAAGGCGCGTGAGCTCGTGATAATGGGTCGCGAACAGCGTGCGCGCACGGATCTCTTTCGCGATCCACTCGACCGTGGCCCAGGCCACGGACATGCCGTCGTAGGTGGAGGTACCGCGGCCGATCTCGTCGAGAATGATGAGCGAGCGGTGGTCCGCGCGATGAAGAATCTGCGCGAGCTCGATCATCTCGACCATGAACGTGCTTTGCCCGCGCGAGATGGCGTCGTGCGCGCCGATGCGCGTGTGCACGGACGAAACCCAGCCCCAGCGCCCGCGACGGGCGGGAATGGGCGCGCCCATCTGACCGAGGATGACGATCAAGGCTACCTGCCGCATCACGGTCGATTTACCGCCCATGTTCGGTCCGGTGATGAGGAGGCACTGGCGTTCTCCCGGAATGAGGGTGACCGAGTTCGGTACGAACTGTCCGCCCGCCGCCTCATCGACGAGAGGATGCCGTCCGGCTTCGATCTCCAGCTCGAGCGAATCATCGATTTCGGGAAAGCACCAACCCGGTCGTTCGGCGATCTTCGCGAGAGCGAGCAGCGCATCGAGCTCGCCGATTATCTGAGCGAGGCGCATGATGGAGGGCGTATGGCCCTGAATGGTTCGGATCAACTTGTCGAAGAGCTCGATTTCGAGCGCCTGCTGCCGCGAGGCGGCGTTCAGGAAGTCGTCCTCGAATTTTTTCAACTCCTCGGTGAAAAAGCGCTCGCCCCCGACCGTGGTCTGCTTGCGGAGATAGTGAGAGGGCACGCTTTTCAGGTGGGTTTGGGTGACCTCGATGTAGTAGCCGAACACGCGGTTGTAGCGCACTTTGAGCGAGGGGATTCCGGTGGCGGCGCGTTCGCGTGCTTCGAGTTCGATCAACCATTGCTGGCCATCGCGGGAGAGGTGAAGCAGGCGATCGAGTTCGGGAGACGTGCCTTCGAGGAAGATGTCGCCATCCCGCGCGGCGAACGGCGGCTCGGGACGTTGGGTGCGAAGAACGCGTTCCGCGAGGGGTGCGAGTTTGGGGAGGTCGCTTTCGAGATCCGCGCGAAGAGCGGTGATCGCTGGCGAGTGGAGACGATCGAGCACGGCGAGAATCTCAGGCGCCTGTCCGAGCGAGCGACCCAGTGCCCAGGTGTCCCTCGGATTAGCGAGGCCGGCGGTGATGCGACCGAGGAGGCGATCGAGATCGTAAACTTCCGCAAGGGCTTTGCGAATTTTGCTCGCGCGCTCGAACTCGGTGGTGAGTTCCCGCACGGTGGTCTGCCGACTTTGAATCGACTCCGGTCGCGCGAGGGGCTCAAGCACCCAGCGCTTGAGCTGGCGGGAGCCGAGTGCCGTCGCAGTCGTGTCGAGCAGGGAGAAAAGATTGGGGCTGCCTTCAGATCCGGGAACCAGGTCGAGGTGCGAGGCCGTTCGGGCGCCGAGCGCCAGAGTCTCGGCCGTATGGAGGGCGGAGGGAGGCTTCAGGTGTTCGAGGCGCTCTTTTTTGAGCGAACGGCATGCATAGGCGACGAGAATGCCCAAGCCATGGGCCGCTTCGGGTGAGGGAAGGAACGCGTCGAGTGACGCGAGAGAGAAATGTTCCTTGAGGACCTTTTGGGCCATGACGGGCGAAAGGTAGTTCGCGGGCAGCTCTTCGACGAGACGATCCGCTTGGCCGATTTTGAGTTCTTCCGCTGAGAGGTTCGGACCCCATTTTAGAATATGTGGGATGGAGAGTGCCTGTAGCTCTTCGAGCAGGGCCTCGCGGGTCAACGGCTCCGAAAAACGCGCTTCGCCGGTCGAGGCGTCGAGCAGCAGGAGGATGAGTTCGTTCTTCTTTCCGTCAGCGGGAAACGGCAGAGCGAGATAGGCGGCGTCTCGATGATCGCCGTCAAAGTTCACGGCGGGGGTGAAAACACGAACCACCTCGCGACGAACGATTGACTTGGCGCCCCGCTTTCTCGCCTCCTCCGGGTCTTCCACCTGTTCGCCGATGGCTACTTTATGGCCGGCCTTGAGGAGCTTCTGGATGTAGGAGTCGACGCTGTGGAAGGGCATGCCGGCCATGGGCAGCGGATTCTCTTTGTTTTTATCGCGGGAGGTGAGGGTCAGACCTAGAATCTTCGAAGCGACGATGGCGTCGTCGCCGAAGAGCTCATAGAAGTCGCCCATGCGAAAGAGGAGCAGGGCGTCGCCGCCTTGTGCTTTGAGTTCGCCGTACTGGCTCATCAAGGGGGTCTTCGCGAGGGGTGTGAGATCGCTCAAGTGGCCGCTCCTCGGCGGACGGGGCCGCGTTCGGTCGGCGCGCCGATCTTGTGCACCTTCATCATGTTCGTGGTGCCGCGGCGAAGGGTTGGTAAACCGGCCGTCACCACGACGACGTCGCCCATCTGGGCCCAGCCCTCCTGGAGGAGGACTTTTTCAACCATGAGAAAGAGATCGTCGGTGGCGAGAATTTCAGGGATCAAGGCGCCGCGGACGCCCCAGGAAAAAGCCAGGCGCCGCAGCATGGGCTCTTTGTCCATGATGGCGACGATCGGCGTGTCGGGGCGGAATTTGGCGAGCGCGCGCGCGGCCACGCCCGAGTGCGTGAGGCACGCGATCGCGACGGCGCCCACGTGGTGCGCGACGCGGGAGGCGCTGAATTCGATCGACTCGACGGACGATCCCGGCAACGGGACGAGGTCGGTCGGGCCGCGAGAGAACTCGCGCGAGCGCTCGGCTTCGATCACGATGCGGGACATGACCTGTAACGTCTCGCGGGGATACTGGCCCGAGGCGGTCTCGGCCGAAAGCATGACGGCGTCGGTGCCGTCGAAAACGGCGTTGGCTACATCGCTTGCTTCGGCGCGCGTGGGCGTGGGGCTAGAGACCATCGATTCCAGCATCTGCGTCGCGGTGATGATCGGAACCCCGAGTTCATTGCACGAGCGGATGAGCCGTTTTTGCACGGCGGGGACGCGCTCGGCGCTGATCTCGACGGCCATGTCCCCACGGGCCACGAGTAGGCAGTCCGAGGCTTCGATGATCGAATCCTGGTACTCGACCGCTTCCTCTCGCTCCATCTTCGCCACGATCAATGGGGGGTTGTTCGTGAGTTTGCGCATCTTCTCCCGGAGGTCGATGATGTCGTCGGCAGTGCGGACGAACGAGAGCGCGACGGCATCGACTCCATGGTCGATGCCGAACTTCAGGTCGATGAGATCTTTGGGTGTGAGGCAGGGGATGCTGAGCGGGGTGCCGGGAAGGTTCATGCCCTTGTTGCTCGTGAGGGTTCCGCCGATCTCCACTTCGACGACCAGCTCGGGGGGCGACACCTCGAGCACGCGGGTGGAAATCTTGCCATCGTCAAAGAGAATGCGTGCGCCGGGGCGGCAGTTTTTCGAGACGGGTTCGGCGATTTCCGCCGAGATCGGAACCGGGAGTCGGCCGGTGGTCGAAAGTCGTGGTGTGGCGCCTTCGGGATAAAGGAGCAACACGTCGCCTGCTCGGAGAGGGATACCGCCGGGGGGGAGTTTTCCGGCGCGGATCTTGGGACCTTGAAGATCTTGCATGATCGCGATCGGATGGCCGGCGTCGAGGGCCGCTCCACGAACATTTTCGATCAGGCCGTGATGAAAGTCGTGCGTGCCGTGGCTGAAGTTGAGGCGCGCGATGTCGAGTCCATCTTCAATGAGGTGGAAGATGGACTCTCGGGTAGACGAGGAGGGGCCGAGAGTGCCTACGATTTTGACGCGACGAAGCCGAGACAGCGAGTTTGGTTTTGCCATGGAAAGTGGGGCCAAGGTATGGCGAGGTGCCGGGTTTGTCGAGGGGTCAGGATTCAAATCCGTAATTGTTAATTCTCTTAAGATTTGGAGCCTGACCCCTCAGCATTTGCCTAGGTCGGCAGAGTCCGCCGGGCGGAGTTTTTTGACGCTTGGGACAAACCCTTGTTTTTCCTTTGTTGGGGGTGGGTAGGGGCTTGGCACGGAGGTTGCTTCTTTCCCGGGTTGGGGGCACAGGATGTGCCTAGGACGCTTATGAAAAGGATCAACGCCGCATGAGTTCTGTCTCCATGGATGGAGGTTATCACTACACGAGTCGCGCCGTGAACGAGCTCGAAGACGAGCTTCGAGGTGAGCAGAAGCGCGGGCGTGAACGTGACGAAGCCCACATCGCTAAGATCGAAGATAACTACCGGGAAGCTGCCGTTCGAGAAAAGGACCGCGCGGAGGAGGCGATCAAAGTGACGAAGCGGGTCGCGCAAGAGGAGATCTCCCGAGAGAAGTTCAACATGAAGAAGGAAAGCGAGCAGCTTCGAAAGCAGACCTACGACCGGATGGGGCGCTACAACGGCGAGGAGGCCAGCACCCTCAAAGACCAACTCAAGTCAGCGCAGAGCATGCGCGAGATGGAGTCGGGCAAGTACAAGCGGAACCAGGCGGAGACCGAGGAGCATTTTAGAAGTCGGATCGATGAGGTCACGCGGGAACACCAGGGTGAGCTGGAGCGGGTTGCCGAGCAGGTGCGTGCGAATGTGGTCGCCCCTTATGAGGACTACTCTGAAAAGCAGAAAAAACTCATCAACGATTACAAGGAGCAGGCGAAGAAGGATTACGCTACGCTCGACCAAGATCGGATGGCCGATCTCAATCTCCAGCGTCAGCGAACCCAGAGTGCGGTGGCGGATGTTCAGCGCGACTATGAAAATCGCGCGCAGAAGACGACCAACTCCGCTGGCGAGCAGATTGAGCGAAGCGCGAAGCGGACGAACGAAGAGGCGGGCAAGGACATTGAACGCATGCGGGATGCGCATGCCGTGGAGGTGGCCGACCTGCGAAATGTCGTGAAGGAAGTCGTCGCTTCCGATCGTGAAGAGAAAAAAACACGGGCGGCGCGTGATCGCGAGGAGCAGGTGACGAAGGGCGAGGACGCGCGTCATGCGGAACAGCGCCTGGTTGAAAATTACGAACGAGAAATGGAGGCTCTCAAACACAAGCAGAGCGTGGCGGAGGCGCATCTCCACAATCGGTCGACTCAGGCGAGTCGGGACAAGGATTCCTACTACTCATCGATCATCAAACAACGGGAAACCGAGTCTTACCAAGAGAAGAAAGATCTCTCGAAAGAGTTTGGCCGAAATCTGACGCAGAGCGACGAGATGCGGAAGAGGGAAGCTGCGCTCGCTTCAGAGCGCCTTTCTGGTGCCTTGCAGACGGCGAACGTCAGGCAACAGAAAATGCTGGAGAGCCAGGCCAAGGCTTACAGCGATTCCATGGCGACACAGCAGGGCCTCGCGGACGAGAAGGTCAAGGTGCTCCAGACCGAGCTGCATCGAACGGCCGGCGCCACCACGATTCAGGATGTGACCCCCGCACAGGAGAATGCGGTTCGAAAAGTATTGATTGGGCAATACGAAGAGAAGTTTGAGAAAGAGCATGACCGCAACCAGGAAACGGTCGACAGCATTCAGCGAAGTTATTCGGACCGTTTGAGCGATACGGTCGAAGAAAAAGAAACCCAGAAGACGGAGATGAGTCGTCGGTACGCGGAGGAGACGAATCGGGAGAGGGGCGATTTCATCGACTCGGTGAGGGAGGTGACCGACAATCGCGACCAGTCGATCAAGGACCTCGAGGCGACGAGTCGGCGGACCGTGGATCAGCTTCAGCGAACCTACGGGAAGGCGATGGAGCGGCAGCGCAAGAACTTCGAGGACGTGATCGAGCGAGATCGGACGGCGGCGAGCATGCGCCTTACCGAAGCGAAGCGCGATCTTCAGTTTGAGAACAAGAAGCAGCTCCGCGAGGCGCAGATTCAGCGGGGGGACCTTGCCCGTGAGTACGAAAGAAAGTTGAGCGATCAGGCGCTCCAGATGCAGAGCCAGGTCGACGACTTGAAGGGACAGTTGGCGAAGCAGAGAGAGGACAACGGGAAGTCGCACGAGTACGAGCTCACCCAGCAGCGGAAGGGCTTCGAGCAGCAGATTTCGGCGCTTGAGCTGCAGCAGAAGGAGCGCGAACGCTTTCTCACGGCGAGTTTCGAAGAAAATATGGACCGGATGCGGAATGCCCAGCAGGCCCGTCATAATCAGCGCGGTTAGTCGTGGTTTCGTTTGAGGGTCGCCACCCACTGAAGAGCGCGTTCGTACCCCTCTTCTCCATCGAAGCGATGGGACTCGATATGCGTGTTCTCTCGGTAGAGAAAACCGACCGGTAGATTGCCATGGAGGAAGTAAGGCTCGCGGTCGGCGCGCGCGAGATCGGCCGTGACGTCATTTCTTCGCGAAAGGATGAGCGAGGGGATCTCGAACGCCCGGGCTACGTGCATCGGCCCCGAGTCGACGCCGATGAATCCCTGAACCTGGCTCACGCCCGCGAACATGCGTCGCAGCTCGAGTCCGCCCGCCTCAAAAATCCAAGCGCGCTCGGCGGCTGGAATTTTCACTTGGTCGTTTCTCTGCGCGAGTTGCCAGATCCGAACATAGGGTTGCAGCACCGTGCAGAGGCGATTCCACTGTTCGTGGCTGAGTCCGCCACCCTGGTGAGTGCCCCCCGCTGCATGCAGGACCACGATGGGTTTCGCGCTCGGGCCCTGGGTTTCGAATTCCGCCCGCGCCGTGCGAAGCTCGGTATCGCTGAGGAAGATCTCGGGTTTGACGGTTATTGAGGGCTCGAGGTGAAACCAACGCTCTTTTTGCTGGATGAGATGGCCCTCGCCCCAGTTGCAGTCATCGCCATAGAGCGTGCGAGGCGCCCGAGAGAGACCGTCGATGGCCGGGTTGTTGAGGAAGACCCAGGGCGAATGGCCGCGGACAAAGGCGCGAATATGGAGCTGCGGGTAGGCCTTCGTTAAGCGCGCGGGGAGGGATGAGAGAATCAGCGCGTCGCCGAGGGTTCGGTTCTTCGTGCCGATCACGATCGTCTCGAGGGTCTCGAGCTGTTTGCGGTCCGGGCGCGGCGGGAAAAAGTCGGGCGTGCGCCAAAAACGGAGCCCATGAAGCTCATGAAGAAAGCGAGGCGAGGTTAGCATTCTGAGCGCATTGACCGACGTTCATGAATTGTTGTCAATGAAGAAAATTTTTCAGAGTTGCTCAGTCTTGCTGCTGCCCATTCGAAATCCCTCGAGTTGGGTGAGAAGTGTTTCATACCGCTCCGAATAGGGTCGGTGGGAGCCATCGACTCGAGCGATGAACGCCTGTCTCACCGAGTGAAGCGCGATTTGCCCCGCCACGACGGCATGGTAGCTGCGGTACCCCAGCACTTGACCCACGTAGCGGGCCACCTTGAGGCTGACTTGGTCCGTGCCCGGAGTGGCGAGATCCTCGTCGATGGCGCGAATAGCGGCGTTCGACCACTGCCGGCTCGCCAGCAGCTGATGCGTGCGCGTCCGCGCGATGATCTCCTCCCGCGTCTCGGCATCCGGATGCGCGAAGTTCTTGAATTTTTTGGCAAGCCGCAGGTGGTCCTTTGGCAAGTCGCATTTGCGCCGAGGGTTGATGATCAGGCTGCCGAAGAAACCGAACGCGGATTCGAGAATGAGACGGTAGAAATCCTCGCGATCCGCCTCGAAAAACGCCACCGAGCGTGACCGGGCGCGGAGAACATGAAGTGAAGCCATTTCTGCCGCAGCGTTGTAGCTTGGCGAGGCGAGATAAGCGGTCGAAACGCGCGGCAAGTAGAAACGCTCGTTTCTGAGAATCAGGTCGCGAATGATCTTGAGCTCGCGTAGTTTGAAGTATCCGGTGGCGCGCAGGTCGTCGACAAAGTCGGCATCCTCGAGCGTCATGACGGAGAGCGTGCTGAAATCTGGCTTGGGTAACTCAAGAAACTCGGAGATAATTTCCCCGTAGATGCGCACCGAGGACAGGTAGTCGACGCCGCCGCTCTCGCCTTCGATGTCGTCATCGCCGGGAAAGGTCTGGTGCGCTTCCCCTTCCGCCCAGTTGATGAGAGATTGCAGGCGGTTCCAGGGCGTGGCCGAGACGACGCAATAGGTGTCGCTTTTCAGTTTGAGCACGTTCACCTGGTGTTCGCGTCCTAAGCGGGCCAAGTCCCAGTACATGCGATCATTGTTCTGGTGGATCGAGATCGAGCGGAGGGCTCGCCCCAGGAAGCCACGCGATACTTCCGTCAACTGTCGCCCCAGGTGATCGCGTGCGACATGCAGCTCGCCGTAGAGTACGATCATGCGTGGATTCTTTATTCCTTGCGCGCGCGCGTCGGCGAAAAAATCCGTGATGACGCCTGCCGCCCAGAGGTCGCGTGCGTGGAGGTCGGATGGGCGTCGCGCGTTCCGAAGCTGCGCGCTGACGGGTTGGCTGAGCTCTTTCGGGCGATTGAGGGCGATCAAGCGGACTTTGTTTTTACGGGCCCAATCGAAGATGGGGGCGTAGTGACGCCAGGGGAATCCCCATTCGGCGCGGTAGCGGATGGCTTGATGAAAGGAGTCGAGACTCATTTGCTCGGCTTGAAAACGATCGAGAGCCCACTGAAGGTGGGAGGGAATCATTTCCAACCCGATCGTCCAAATTTCGCCGGTATGGATCACCTCACGGATCAGGCGGAGGGCGGTCTTCTGAGCCTGGTCAAAGGAGTGATAGTCGGCGATAAAAGTGACGTCACGGCCGCGGATCGAGGCAATCAACTCACTCTTGAGCGACATCGATTTTTTAGTGAGCTTGAATCCCCGGAAATCCCGGAGATAAGTCCGTTCGTAGCGTTTGATCGCGTCGGGAGTGCTCCCGAGCAGGCGATCCGCTTCGCCCTGAAGGTTTCGGTAGATCCTTTTCTGAAGCTGAAGCAGGCGCTGATGTTCAGGCTTCTTCTTCTTCATTGCTTCGGAAGGGTCCACGTTTGCAGGCAACGAACCGGTGGCGCACCCCCCGTTTCTGACTCCTGAATTTGAGCGGCTGAGTTGATTTCATACGCGAAGCCGCGGATCCATTGACCGTCGATCGGGCAGAGATCATCGGCGATGGCCCGGGTTTCAGCGAAAGGACTGCGGTGAGGGCAGAGCAAAAGCTCGATCCGAAGTTCATCCGGCAATGCCCGCTGCGCTAAAATGGGCTTTTGCATGGAAAATGGAAAGATGGGGGCCAGCTTGAGCGCTTCGAACGCTTGTCGGAGATCTTGGCGGTCGAAGGAGGGCGATTTCGACCAACGGATCTGCGCCGATTTCCGTCCCGCGCGCCAAGCGATCTGTTGGAGCAAGCCGCGCATGTCAGGCCAGTCTTTCTCGGGGGTTTCTTCGCGAATTCCAGACAAGGTCGCGGCTCGCACCACGTGGACGAGATTTTCAAGCCGTGCCAGGAGGTCTTCCGGTTGAGTGTCATCGAGCAGGTCGGTGAGGTACTCTGACGTGGTGGGCGTGACGGCGAACGATTCGAGCAAGCCGAACAAGCCTCTCAGCTCCTCGGAGATTTTCTGATCGGGTTTGCGGCTCAGAAAGTGAGACGGCCGGTCAATCTTGAGCTCGGATAGCCAGTCGAGCGTGAGCTGGTGGAGTTCGATCAGGCTCTCGAACCACTTTCGGTGAGTCACCGAAATGCGGCGTTCGGTCCAGGGGGTATGCGCGGAAGAGAGGCTTCGGGTGAGGTCAGTATTCACAGAAAGAAGAGTAACCCCGGCGCCTGGGGGCAGTCTAGCGCTTACCTAAGTCGGTTCCGAAGCGAACGGTCAGCGATTCGGTGTTGCAGACCGATGAACTCGGGTAGAGCACGCATTCGCGAATGTCGATCTGGGACTGCGATGGCACAAAGGTGCTGCCGTTTTTCAAACTGAAGATCAGCTCAAAGATGAAAGGGTACTCGCTCAGCACGGTGGATGAGACGATGGCGGATGTCAGGCTGTAGACGTAGATGGGGACGCCGTCGGTATCGTAGCCATTCAGGAGTCCGTTGATACCCACGCGGAGTTCGCCTCCGGTGTTGATGGTACCGAGGGGGCCGGAGGAGGAAAATTGGATCGTTCCGATCAGATTGCTGCCGGCGGTCGGACCACCGGGAGTCATGCTGATTGTGAAGGAGTAGGGCTGGCTTTGCTCGCCACCCGATCCGTTGCTGCGGTAAACCGTGCCGCCATAGTTACCGAGGATGGCGTTGAGCGCGGAGCTGCTAGTGCCTCCCAAGGGGGTCAGAGTTTGTCCCGGGGTGGTCGGGAAGGTTCCGTTCGTCACCTGGGGTTGCGCGATCGGATCGGGGGCGCATCCGATCACGGTGAGCAGCGCGAAACTCAAGCTGGCTGATAGAATAAATCGGTTCTTCATAGGGGGGCTACCTCTCTCTTTTCTCTCAAGGTCTCAAGAAGGAGGGATGCGAGATCGGTGCCAGGTCGCACCGGACACGGGGCCTCCTTCATTCAGGGGAGAGGCCTAGCAGGTCGCTCAGTGATGTCTAAGAATCAGGCAGGTGCCTAGCGTCCTGGCTGAGAAAGGGGTTTTCGCAGCCTCCCGCCGAACTCCCAGCTCCCTTCGGCGGCGTTGTGAACGCGACAGGTGAGGATGAGGTTTTCTGCGGCGTGCGCCCCACCGCGTGCAAATGGCGCAAGGTGATGGACCTCAAGCGCGTGCCGGGATTCGCATCGCGCGCCGAGCCGATCGAACTCGCATCGCCCTCGGGCCCGCGCATAGACCAGGCGCCGAAGCGGCGCGGGGATGTAGCGATTTCGGTGGGCCGGTGGGGGATTCGGAGCTGGGCGGCTCGGTTCGCGTGGGGTCGCTAAATGTGGGGAGGAAGGGGCGCCCGAGCGCGGCGGTGAAGAGGTCGTCCTCAAGCCCGGCCGGGAAGAACCGAGCGCGGGCCGCAGTGCGCCACGTGGCGCCGCGGGTGAAATTCCCGGACTCACGGCCGGAACTCCCTCGCCCGAACTTTGCGCGGATATCGAACCCACCGATTCGGGTGGAAGTGTTTCTGGCACCGTCTGACTTCCTATTTTTTCGTTTTTGCTCTCGACC
>CAYIHX010000069.1:0-16622 GCA_964363305.1 uncultured Bacteriovoracaceae bacterium
TCCGATTTTTCATTACGTCCAGAGCTTCGCCGTTTCGAAGCGTTTGCGGGGTTTTCGGGCGCTTCCTAATGCGGTGATCCTCTTTCGAGAGCTATCGTTCGAGTAGCCGGATGGCCGAGAGTTGTCGTCCGGGGTCCCTGTTGCGCCGGTGACTGTGAAACAGCGGGCTGCCGTCGGCGGCGAGCCTGCAGTGGGTGCAAAACGCCAGTCTCTCGACGTCCGTGAAGCCGAAGCGCCGAAGCTCGAGCTCGTTGATGAGCGGTAGATCGAGATGCCTCGGGCGAAGGGAGGCTTGAGCCCCGAATTGGGTTTGAAAGTCCGAGAAGAGGTCAGGGCTCACCTCGTAGCAACAGGGGCCGATGGCCGGGCCGATCGCCGCCACCCAGTTCGTGGCGAGTTCGTCCTCGGTACTGAGATGCTGCCAAACATTTTCGAGGATGCGATTGAACGTGCCCCGCCAGCCGGCATGGACGGCTGCGATCGCGCTCCCGTCTTTTTTTGCCAAGAGGATGGGCACGCAGTCTGCCGTAATGATGGCGATTGGAAGTCCGGGCGCGCGTGTCAGCAGCGCGTCGACCTCTCCGCAGCCTTGACCCTCGTGGGTCACGATCGCGAATGAAGAGCCGTGAACCTGTTTCCAGCGTGGCCGTCGTTGGGGCGGAACTTCGTTGAAAAAAGCGGGTCGGGGCTCCGCGCAGGTCCCGAATTGATGTTCGATGCCTTCGATTGAGGAGAGAAGAGGGCTGAGAATTTTCATGCGTATTTCTTTAGCTCCGCAAGCAAGGCTGAGAACTCGGCCGGTGGTTCGGCTTCGAACCGCAGAGGTTGGCCCGTCAGGGGATGAACGAACCCTAGAACGCGGGCATGGAGGGCCTGGCCCGGTAGGGCGAGCGTTCGCTCTTGAACTGCCTTCGGGAGCGCTTTCCATTTTGCCGCCTGTTTGCTGGGCAGTCCGTAGGTGGGGTCGCCTAACAGAGAGTGGCCAATTCCGGCCAGATGAACACGCACCTGATGGGTGCGGCCGGTCTCGAGTTGCGCCTCGACGAAAGAGGCGAAACCGTATGCCTCGAGCATCTTGAGGTGCGTGATGGCCTTTTTTCCGGTTTTGACGGTCATCGACATTTTGACTCGATCGTTGGGGTTGCGGCCGATCAGGCTTTCGATTCGTAGCGGGCTTTTTCCGGGGATTTTTGGTGTACCGTACACGAGCGCCCAGTAGCGACGCTCGATCGCGTGGCGGGCGAAAAGTTCGGTCAGTCCCTGATGGGCGGCGTCTGATTTACTGACGACGAGCGCACCGCTCGTGTTTTTGTCGATGCGATGAACGATGCCTGGTCGAAGAACGCCCCCGATGCCGCTCCAGTCTTGAGCGTGGTGCAGGAGCGCGTGCACGAGGGTGCCATCGAGCTGAGTGGATGATGGGTGAACGGTGAGTTGCGGAGGCTTGTTGAGGACAATGAGGTGTTCGTCCTCGAAGAGGATGTCGAGGCGGCGCTCCTCCGGAATGAGCTCAAGCGAGCGGGCCGGGGGGAGTTCGAGCAAGAGTGTCGAGCCCCTTTCGACCTTTTTCCTGGAATTCGCAGGGACTTCGTCGACTCGCAAGGCCCCTTCTTCGATGAGGGCCTGAATGCGGGTACGGGTGAGCGGTTCCGCCGTGCCGTTCGACCATTCTCCTTTTCCGAGTTCAAGGGCGCGCACGACAAACTTATCGAGGCGCTCGCCTTGAGGGTCGAGGTCGATTTCCCAGGTCCATCGAATCATTTCTTGTTCGTATCAGAAGAATTGCGCCTTGCCATGTAGGCGGTCGCGACTTTTTCATGCGGGAGCTTGAGAAACTTGGCCATTTGAATCACGAAGCCGCGCAGAAAGACCGGAGCGGGCAGCTTCCCGAAATTCTCTTCTTCAATGGCGTAAAGGTAGGTCTTCGAGACCTTCGTATACTCGGCCAGCTCTTCCATGGCGACCCCGCGGGCCTCTCGAATTCTCCGGAGCGTCGTGCCTCTCCACTCGGTCTCGCGCGCGATTTCCTCGGCGAGAGCCGAGGCGCTAGCGGTTATTGCGAGTGCGCTGGGCGTGGGGGTCGAAGGGGCGCGCCGACTGGACTCGAAGGGGTCGGAGTTGAGCGTGGTCATCGCGCGAGGAGGCGGCGCTCCGGTGAAATCGGTGACCGGCGCGACGAGCAGGTCACCGCTCGCGCGCGAATCCTCCATGGGTGGAACGCGATCAATCGATACAATTTTCGCCTGGCCCGATTTTTCGCCAAAAAATGCGTCGCTGTCGTCGATCTCCGCGCCGATAAAGCCGTGGCTCCGATCGTATTCTTTGCGCTTTTCGGCGTGAGAGAGGGTCAGGTAGGCTTCTTCAAGCAGGTTGAGGAGTTCTTCCGTCTCCGTGGCGTCGATCAACGTGTAGAGTGCGGGACTGTCCTTTTTGTAGGCGGCTTTGGTGCGGAGGTAGGCGCTCCTCACCTCTTGAGGCGTGGCGTCGGGGGCGATTTCGAGTAAGTCGTAGTAATTTTGCTTCCCCGTGAAGCTCATCGGGCGAATATGTCGTTCCGGGTTTGACCGTGCCTTTTGAGAAGGTACTGCGCGATGCGTTCAAGGCTCGATACGAGTTTAGAGTTCGGGAATTCAAGCATCAGGGGGCGCTTTCGGCGCACGGCTTGCCAGACGGCTGAGTCGTAGTCGAGGTAGCCGACGTAATCCATTTCGATACCGAAGTATTTCTTGCAGACGGTTTTGACTGAAAAACCGATGTCGACATCGGTCTGGGTGCGGGCTTGGTTGAGAAGCAGTTTCGGGCGGAACTTCTCAATTTCTTCCTTGAGACGCATCCCTGCCTCCGGGCTGACTCGATTGACTTCCCGGAAGAGATCGGAGGGACTCTTGATCGACAGGGCGTTTTTGGAATCCATCGCCATATCGATCAGGTCATGCACGGACTCTAGCTTTCGGGAAAGCTTCAATCTTCGATAGTAGGAGCTTTTGATGAATCGGTAAGCATTTTCGATCGACGTTGGCTCGGGTAGCAGCGTGATGATGCCCAGGTCCGCACAGAGGAAAAAATCAATGGTGCTGTGAGAGGTACCCGCGCCGAGATCGATGAGTACGTAGTCCGCATCGAGCTCGCGCATGCCTTGCAGGAGGTTCACTTTGTTTTCGTCACTCAGATTCGCCGCTCCGACGGAGTCTTGGGCGCCCGAGATGAGGTCGAGGTTGTGAATTCCAGAGGGAGTGATGCAGTCTTCAAGGTTTTTTGTTCTGCCAGTGACGAAGTCACTCAGCGTCTGTTTAGGAAGATCGACGCCCAACGTGGTGTGAAGATTTGCGCCGCCGAGGTCGAGATCGATGGCAACGACGCGATTCCCCATGCGCGAGAGCGTGATGGCTAGGCTCGAAGCGATCAGGCTTTTTCCCACGCCCCCTTTCCCTCCGCCTACAGCCCACACTTGTTTGACGCGTGAAGCGCTTGGGATCGTGACGTGTTCAAATGGGTTGAAATCGTTGTCGTCGGTTTTTCTGCTGGGCGCCGAGACCACGGGAGCCTGAGGTTCATCGTCTGAGGTGAGCGGCGAGGCGGCCGCCTCGAAGCGATGGCGGAACTCGGGCGGGGACGAGGGAGGGCGTTGATTCACCGATTCCTCACTAATGGAAAATTTTTGCGTGATGCCGTCCATGGTCATGTCTACCCCGGTACTTCATAGGCTCTTCCTAAGCCCACATAAGATAGGATTTCGTGAGACGGTGGTTTTCGTCAAGATAAATGGGGCAGCGGGGAACGACTGCGTACGGAAGTACGCACTTTTGAAGTGAGTCGCGAACGGGGCTACCCGAAGAAATGGGGAAGACGCTTTAGGTGCCGCAATGAGTCATGGCATGACGCTTTTTTTCTAACAATATCCTGATGTTAATCTGACACCCCGAGAAGAGTAACTCAGTGCGTATGGCACCACCCTTGCTTGTACTGAGCTAGAATATGAAACGAATCAGTCAAGTGACAGCATGGGCATTTCAATGGATGGGGACGATCGGCGGGGCACGCATTCACGCCCGAACGGATCTTCACCTCGCCCGTAAGGTTTGGCATGCCACGATGGGCATGGTGATCGTTGGCATCTATCTTTTTTCAGAGATGAGCCGGTCAACAGCCGTGGTGATATTGACTTCAGCGTTGGGTTTAGACTTGGTCGTCGAGACTTTGCGCCTTCGTAGTCCGCAGCTGAACCAGGTGATGATGAAAGTGTGGGGCCCTTTCATTCGTAAGTGCGAGATCGATCGCATCAGCGGTATCCCCTATTACGTCGGCGCATCGGCCCTTGCCATCGCGGTGTTTCCGAAAGAAGTGGCTGCTCTGAGTATTCTCTTTTTGGCATGGGGCGACCCTCTGGCATCGGTTTTCGGTATTCTTTTCGGCGATCGCAGTTTGCGATTTTCCAACGGTAAATCTTTGATTGGTACGATCGCGGGTGTCTTGACGTGCACGACCGTTGCGGCGGTTTTTTTGAGCGCCTACTCCTTCGCTCCTTCCGAGTATCTCGCGCTGGTCTTGATTGGGGGCTTGGCCGGTGGTTTGGCCGAGATGCTTCCCCTTGAAATCGATGATAATTTCTCGATCCCGATGGTTTCGGGCTTCGCGCTTTGGTTGGCGTATATCGTTTTCGGGATCTAAGGATCTCGATCTAAGAGAAGAATTTCAGAATCTTTTCTCGTGCGTCGAGAGCGTCCTTGCGTCCGAGTTCCAGCAGGCGCTGGGTATATCTTCCATCAAACGCCAGATAGCTGATCAAGTCTGATCCGCTCTCCTTGGCCCCTGATCCGAGCCCTTTCATCATATGTCGGAGAGCGGGCGGAAAAAGGAAAGGGATGTCGCGGGCGAGGAGCCCGAGGTCTGCCGAAGGTCGGTGCAATTGAAACGGAATGGGACGCAGCTCATTTGACTGCTCCTTGCGTCTCTCTTCAGAGATGAGGCTTAAGGTGCGGTTGATGCGTTCCAGCCGTTCGGCGTCCTTTTCTATGGAGTCGAGAAAGACGGCGTTGAGCAGCGTGCCGCCGATTTCGGCGAGCTCTATTTTGTCGTTCGCGCGCGGTCGGTTGATTTCGATGGTCTTCTCGACGGATCGAAGGGCACGAATTCCGATGGTGAAGATGCGATCAGCTCCCAGATGGATAGGTGGGCTCAGTGGCGTGGTCTGGCGGATGCAACCGTCCCCGAAAAAAAACCCATCGATCGGCTGGGGCGGAAAAAAAATGGGAATGGCCGAAGAGGCCATCACATGTTCGAGCGTATGAATGGTGCGGATGCCGATTCGGTCGGTTCGAAACCATTCCTCGGCAACTGGGTTGGCGGAATTTATAAAACAGACGGCGGTACCGGTTTGATAGTTGGTCGCCGTGAAGGCGAGGCCGCCGATCGCTCCGGAGGCAATATCTTTGCGGATCCGCTCGAAATCAACATGCTTGGCGAGCAGGTCGCGCAGCGGGGAAGTGTCGAGGAGGAAGTTGATTCGCTGGGTACGGCCGACGCCCCCGAACGTGAGCTTGGCGATCCACTTGAGAGCCAGCCCGGACAGTGAGAAGGTGCCCGTGCGGAAAACCATGTTCGGCTGAAGGTTTTCCCAGAGTTTCCAGAGGTCCGCCGTCGCGGATTGAAAGCCATCGGTGAGATGGGACGCGAGATGCGCGCAGTTGATTGCCCCTGCGGAGGTGCCGGTCAGGATGGTAAAGGGCATGGGGTCGTCGACGATCTCGGCCAGCCCACGAAGGAAGCCGGCCTGATAGGCCGCGCGAGCGCCGCCGCCCGACAGAACGAGTGCTGATTGGGGAGTGCTTTTCACTTCCTCAGTCTAACACACAGGATGCTGTTTTCGGGAGGACGGGAATCGGGCGCGGTCGGGCGAGGGCCATCGGGTTGGGCGAGACTCGTTCTTGGCTGGCACTGCCGGCTAGCGCGCTTTTGAAGCAGATTTCTTCGCCGAACAAGCCGTGGTCATCATGCATCGCGAACTCTTCAGGGAAATTTCCAAATTCGTCAGAGATCGCCACGGCGAGCTGGTTAAGGTCTCCGTGGGTGACCTCGCCGATGCGAATGCGAACGCCAGCGGATCCGGTGCCTGGCCATTCGAGCTGTTGCGACCACCACGGGCCGGGGCTCCAGACGCCGGAGTCGCCGAAGCGTCCGGGGGTGGCGGTGAGGGTTCTCGTGTCGCTCCAGTCGTAGACCGGTCCCACGGCGAGGACGGTTGCTTCGAGGGCCCCGATATCGCGCCCTTGTGGAGCGGTGTCGATCTGATGGTTGGGGCCGGCAAAGATCGCTTGCGGGGTTCCGTCGCGGAGGTTCAGTGAGAGAATATCATCATTCATCGGGTCGGGACGGGCCTGGAGGGCTTCGTTCTCGTGGGGAACGATGTAGGAGATCCGGGTGCTTGGGACTCCGGGTGAGTTTTGTTTGACGTAGTAGGTGGCCAAGCCGGTGTCCACGACGCTCTTGTCATAGTGCGGCTGGGAGGAGTTCCCCCAATATTGCCGATACTCGAGGAGATAGTACTCGCTTGTTCCTCGGTCTTCGAAAAGGAGGGCGATCGGACGGCCGCCCTCTTGAGGGGGCGACATCAGGCGACATTGTGCGCCGTTTTGGACCAGGATGATGTCGGGGTCGACCCAGCCGAAAGCGATCTTGTGAAACGGGTCGTGATGAACGGTCCAGCGGTCGTTCAGCGCGTTCGTGCCGGTCACGCCCATCACTGAAAGTTGGTAGTTGTTCGTAATGTAGGGGCTGGCCCAGGGGCCGTAGAGGTCATAGGCGCCGAAGAGGTGGCTGAGTTCGTGCACGAGGGTGGCGAATCCAGCAAATTCGGATAGTCCGGCGGCGCTGCCGATCACGCAAACTGAGCCGACCGCCACGCAGGAATTGCCGATTCCGCGGACGGCCGCGCCGACGTCGGTCGGGCTCAACGCCGGGGTGATCACCAGGAGCAGGAGTTCCTGCCCCAGCTCGATGATCCCGTTGTGGTTTGTGTCGTATGCCGAAAAATCAAAGCCATTTTCGAAGGCGAGCCGAATGGCTTCTGCTCGAATGGTTGCTTCCGTATAGTCGGCGGTGTTGCGGCCGGGGCGTCTATAGGGGCCGAGAACGCCGGCATTTTTCACGGTGAAGCGGTTGTTGGAATTTTCCAGGAAGAAGTCTCGTGCGTTCGGAAAGGAGGGGCCTTCTACTAGATTCGAAAAGAGAGCGGCGTCATGGTTTGCTGAAAAAGAGCGGTCGGCATAATTCAAAAGAATGGTCAGCAGCGGTCGTTCATGGAGAACCCCGACGGGGCCCGTTGCTTTGGATCGGTATCCGATCGCAGCACCCCAGAGGGCGGGGTCGGCGGGAATGGGTTGGAAAGACTGTTGTGCCTCGGGATCGCATGCGCAGAGCAGGAGTCCGGGGAGGAGGAGTGAGGGGAGGAGGGAGCGTGTGTTCATGATTTATGCGACGAGTCATAACAGAAGGAGGGCGGCTTGGCGAGATTGAAAAAAGCATATTAAACTGGCCATATTGAATGCGGATCCGTTCGGGTTGGTGCCCTCCATTTCGGGGGTTCGAGCACGCCGGATAATCTACAAATTTTGTGCAAGCTGCATCACCGAGCGAAGGGGATTACGGGGTGATGCGGGTGAGCGGGCTTGCCCGGGAGGCCCGTCATTTTTTCATGGGGTGTCTAAAGTTTAGTCACTTCGGTGGCCCCATCTCCTCTTCTAGAGGCTGCTGGTGACCGGTGAGCCTGGTACGGCCATTGCTCTCTTAGTCGGTTGAGATGCGAAAACCCTCACGGAGCTCTCTTCAACTCTTATCGATCGTCGCGGTCCTCGTCTGGGGGCCCAGCGTCTGCTGGCACTCTTGGTCAGTGAGTCCGAGCGCGAGTTTCAGCGGACAGGTCCAGGCGCCGCTGCACGCGGGCCGTCCTCGGTCGCACCGCAGTTACAGTTGGCAGGCTCCATGGAGAAGCTCCGTGCCCGGAGGGCTCGTGCCGAGCCGTGATGGTCTCGATTACGGGATGCTCCAGGGACGCGTTCACCTTCCACGGACCCCGTTGGAACAGCTTCAGCAGGACCTGCTCGGAGACGCGAACACGACCCGTGACGCGCGAATCGAGCTGGATCGAATTCTTCGAACGAACGAGGAAAGCTTCGTCAGATATTCTCACTCCTCGCAGATTCGGTATTCGCTCGGTCAGCAGCTGCGGGCCTTGACGGATCGGACGCTCAGTCAGGCCGAAAATCGCTTTGCGCAGCTTCAGGTGGATCGGGTCCGGATCTCCCTCATTCGCTCGGGAGTTTGGGAAAAAATTTCGGCACCCGCAGGTGTCGCGATCACCGCCCTCTCGGTCGTCCTCGCGCGCCCCATTATTATTCCTATCCGAGGTGGGTGGAAGCTTGCGCTGGTGACCCATTTGGAGGCCGCGGCCGGAGGTTTGTCGGTGAATTCCCCCTGGTTCAGCGCCAGCGTGAATGTCGCCAGTCGGGCTCCTGACGTTCGAGACCCTTCGGTGCCTCTCGCTTCGGGAGCGAGTGCGGCGGAAAAAATTCAGATTTCGTTTGGTCAGCAAATCCCTTTGCTGAAAATCGATACGGGTCTCTCTTTTGCGTCGACGACCGGCACCTTGTCGGCGGGAATGAGCCGTGAGCTTTTGGTGCCTAATCTCCGAGGGAGTGTCGCCACCACGAGGAGCGTGCGCTCGACTCGTGTCGGCAACTACGGAGAAGAAACCCTGAATCTCACTTACGGCATGAGTTTCTAGCGATCAAACTCGACGATGGTCGCGCCGGTGCCTCCGCGTCCGGCTCCGCCATCGCGAATTTCTTTCACATAGGGGAGGCCCTGGAGAAATTTGCGCGTGCCTTCGCGGATCGCGCCGGTGCCGAGGCCGGTCACGACCGTCACTTCGACGTAAGCTCCGCTTCGAAACGCCGCATCGACGTAGCGCTCCAGCGCGGTCATCGCCTCCTCGAAGCGCTGGCCCCGTAGATCCAGCTGAGAGCCTGGGGCGGCGGGAGCGTCGACATCCTTGATGCGAGAGCGTGAGGCGGCCGCCTGGGGCTGTAAACGCTTCTGCTCGGCCTCGGTGAGGGGTTCGATGTCAGAACGGGACAGGGTCATCTGGAGGGCGCCCATCGCGACCTTGATTTTGTGGCCATGGATTTCCAGCACGGTGCCCAGGGATTTCCACTTGGGCACCCGCACGGTCGCTCCAACGCTCAGGACAGCGGGAGCGGTATCCGCCGTCAGCGGTTCGGACTTCTTGAGCGCCAGGGCGACGTCCGGTGCTTCCTCCTCCACGGCCTGGTCGATCGCGGTGGCCGCTTCGCTGAACACCTGATTGAGCTGTGAGCGAGCCTGGTCGAGGTCTTTGCGGTTCTTGGCGTCGTCGAGCTTCCGTACGTAGGCGCGAACCTCGTCTTGCGCCTGCTCGAGCACCCGCCTGAGTTTCTGGCGTGTGCGTTCGAGGAGTTCCCCGATCGAGTTCTCCGTGCGGGCGTGCCATTCTCGTCGCAGTTTCTCGGCCTCTTCTCTGGCTTGTTGGGCTTGGTGGCGCGACTGCGCCGCTTCGCGCGCGTCGTTCTCCAGCGTCGAGAGGAGTCCTTCGAAGTGTTTGTGTTCCTTGCTGAGGTAACTTTCGGCCAGCACGACGACTTCTTCATCCAGCCCGAGCCGCCGCGCGGTATCGAGCGCGCGCGAGCGGCCGGGCACGCCGATGAGGATTTTGTAGGTCGGGATGCGCGCATTTTCGTCGAAGGCCATGCTGGCGTTGACGATTCGAGCATCTGACTGCGCAAGCGCTTTGAGGCGGGGATCGTGGGTTGTCGAGACGATCATCGCCTGCCGACGCATCAGGGTTTCGAGGAAGGCCCGGCCCAGCGCAGCGCCTTCCTCCGGATCAGTGGCTGAGTTCAGCTCATCGATCAAGACGAGGCTTCGGTCGGTCAGTCGGGAGAGCATGTCCTTGAAGCGCGAGATGTGGCCCGAGAAGCTGGAGAGATGCTGCTCGATCGACTGAGGGTCGCCGAGGTCGGCGAATACCGAGTCGTAGAAGGGAACTTTGGGGTAGCCGGAGGCGGGCATCGCAAACCCGGTACGAGCGCAGATCGCGGCGAGGCCGAGAGTCTTCAACAAGACGGTCTTGCCGCCGGTGTTCGGTCCGGTCAGGAGCAGCGTGCGTGCCGGGTCGCCGAAAGTGACATCGTTTCGAATGATCTGTTTGGGGTCGAGCGCCCACCAGAGGAGGGGGTTCGCCGTTTGAAAAATGCTGATTTCGCGGCTCTCGCTGACCTCCAGAGTTTTTCCGCCATACACGCGTGCGAGCGCCGCGCGAGCCTGGACCGCGTCCCAGTGCGCGACGATGCTGACCATGCGGGTGATCTCCGCCGTGAAGGGGCGCAGCTTCCGCGAGGTTTCCTCGAGGATGAGCTGAATTTCCTGAAGCAGATCGTTTTGGCGCTGGCGCAGGCGGTTGTTGAGCGCGCCGACTTCTTTGGGTTCAACAAAGACAGTTTGGCGGCTCGCTGAGGCTTCGTAGATAATCCCCTCGACATCGTTCTGATGGCTGATTTTGACGGGGATCACGTAGCGACCGTCGCGGACGTCGGTGAAGTTCTCCTGAAGCACACCCTTTTGGGCGTAGGTCTTCATGAGGTGGTCGAGCTGGGCTGAGATGTCGCGCTTGAGGGTGCGGAGCTCTCCATAGAGGGCCGCGAGACGAGGCGAGGCGTTCTCAGAGAGCTCTCCGTCGGGGGTGAGAATCTTTTCAAGGAGGCGCAGCGGCGCGCTCGGGTCGGGCAGGGCCTCAAGCGCTTTTTTGAACAGCTCG
This sequence comes from uncultured Bacteriovoracaceae bacterium, assembly GCA_964363305.1. Taxonomy (GTDB): domain Bacteria; phylum Bdellovibrionota; class UBA1018; order UBA1018; family UBA1018; genus CAYIHX01. Next base: position 10,847 of record CAYIHX010000069.1, read on the forward strand.
CCTCGCAGCTCCTCCCGCGGAACCTGTGACCAGGTGTCCGCCGCGATCAGCCAGCGCCGCAGCTCGGCCAGCTCCGAGATTTCAAGCACCGCCTCGCGTCCCAGCCGATCGAGCGCTGGATAGGGATCTTCGAGATCGAGCAGGGGGCCCCAAAGGCCGTCGCGGTCGATGAGGGTGAGGGCCTCCTGGGTTTCGTGCTGAAGTCGCTGCGCCTCCGGCAAAGACTGAGCCCAGCCGCTCGGGTACTCCAGCTGATAGAGGAGCTCTTCCCCCGGTCCGGTGCGCACTCGCTCGGCTGCTAGATCGAGAAAGCGTCCCCATTCCAGAGCCTGGTCGAGGACATCGGTCTGCAGGGGGGGCGAGTCGCTCGTCGTCATGAGCTTTTTCTTACCACAACTCGGCAGATTCTGCCGAATGTGCGCGGCGCCAACCTTCGCTATGATCGGAGGACGATGATCTTGTCCCGCGAAGCTGCGCAAGCTCGGCTTACGAGCAAACTCTACCGCGAGGTCCGCGAGGTACTCGAGCCTCTGACTCGCCGTGAAAATTTTGCCATCGAGCTTCAGATCGTTCCCAACCCTCCGGCCCCTGATGAGGAAGCGCGATTGGCTTCGCTGGGGGAGAATCCGCGCGACGATGATCTTTGGTTTCTCGTTCAGCAGGTCAAAGCTCGGGTCACGCTCGACCGGAATATCAAAAAACCGGCCGGTGAGGTGATTCGTTCGACGGTTTCTTCCGCGCTTGATCCGCTTCGGGTGCGAACCGGGGATGACATTCAGGTCGTCTATGCGGACCTATCGAGCCTCAAATCCTTGCGCGCCGCCGTCAGGGTGGTTCGAAATAAGAGGACAGATGCGGTGATTGCCAAACCCCAAGAGCCCGTTCCTGCACCGGTTGCGCAGACGCTCGTCCCGGCGGCCCCTCCGGTCATCCTCCCCGCGGCTTCGACTGAGATCAATCTGTTTTGGCCGTCGCTGGCCTTGATCGGGGCGGCCGCCGTCGTGGCCCTGGGTCTGGTGGGTGGATTGAGCGCGCTCGCCCGGCGGTTGAATGAGAGTTTTTTCAGTATCGGAGAATCACTTCGCGAGGTGGTTCGATTGCCCGAAATTTTTTCACAAGGTTTAGAGACCTTGCGAGCGACGGTCGCGGAGAGTCGTTCTCAGCCCGTGCCGATGAGTCAGCCAATGCCGTTTCCAATCGCGCTCGTTCCGACGCTCCCAGCGGCTCCTCCGGTCCCTCCTCCGATGCTGCAGGCCGTGGGCTCCGAATCGATACCGCTTCCCCGCGTTCGTCCGATCAATAGCTACGCATTGGAGAGGCAACTCAACGCCAAGAGGAAAGTGCTTTTCCAGAATCCCGGCGCCGTCGCGCGCGTGCTTTCGAGAAAATTTCCGCACGGTGGCGAGGAGGATTTGGTCTTTGCCGGCTTTCTGCGCTCTCTCGCGCCGAAGGAGACGGAGGCGATGTCTCGCTATCTGAACGCCGACGACTTGATTCGATTCTCGCGTCTCACTTCAAGCGCGATTGAGCGCGCCGGCGTGAATCGATTGATCTCCTTTGTCGACGAGTTGGGGCCCGAGGTCGCGGCGCAGGCGGGGCTGACCGTTCCGGTCGCACGCGCGGTCGAGTTGATCGAGAAATTCGACTCCGAGCATCTCTCGCAGGTGGTGAAAGAGTGCAGCGTCGAGGTCGCCGCGGCGATTTTGCGAGGCATCCCGCCGGAGAAGCGGGAGGAAGTTTTTGCGCGCTTCGAGGGGCCCGCCCGGGAAAGCCTTCTGAAACAGATTTCCGCTCCGACGCCGGCGGATCCCGCTACCGTGGTGCCGGCCATTGTCGAGTCCGCGGTCAGAATTTGCGTGCGTGGCGGCCTGAAAGATCTGCTCCTGCTTTGGGTCAGCGAGTCGCGAACGCTTCTCTCGAAAGAACGGCACGAGGCACTGCTCCTTTCGATACGAGAAGAGGCCTCAGGGCTCATGGTCGACCCCCGGCGCTAGGAAAAATCTGCTGATTGTGCGGAGGCGTCTCTGCCTCCATCATGGAGAAAGATATGTCGGCCGAAGTGGGTCCTCTTCAAGACGTGAGTTTCTCAAGCGAGTCGGCCATCGAGCGATGGCTCGATGCCGAGGAGGTCGCGTCACCGGCCGAGGTCCGTGGGGAAGCGGCTCGCGCCACGGTGGCCCAAAAACGTTATCAAGATCTCGAGCGCCGCTATCAGGAGCTCTACGCGGTGTACGAGTCGGTGGTCTCCGAGCAGTCCGAGGAAAAAACCCATCTGCTCCGCGAACGCGATCAGGCCGATGAGGAGTGCGCGCGCCTGAAAGAAGAGCTGCGCCTGCTGCATGAAGGCCGAACCCACTCGATGCCGTTGAGCCTGGTGCAGCTCGACGAAACACTCAAAAGGATTCGTCGAGCCGAGGCTGAGCTGGCGGGCCGAGTGGAGCAGGTGCGTGCGGAGAACCAGGCTCTTTCGACCGCGCTCGCGGTATCGCGGCAGGGTGAGATGCGAGCGCAGCTCGAGCAGGCCCGTACGGAGAGTCGCCTGAAGACGATCGCCGAGGTCTTGCTCGGTCATTGCGTGGAGCTTGAGTCGGCAAAAAACGCGCTCACGGGCTCGATCGCGTCGATGCAAAGCCTGCTGAACCCCATCGAAGGCGAGCTCAAGCGCTCGGAGTCGGAGCTTGCCGAGGGACTGCTGCGTGACTTGAAGCAGGAGCTCGAGCTGCTTCGGGGCGTGCAGTCGAAGATGGAAAACCTCAGCCGTCAGACGGCCCATGTCGATCAGGTTTAGCGAGCGCCGCTGACAAAATCGAACATGTAAGCGGCCGTGGCCGGGTCGTCGTCGATCCGAGCGTATGCGCCACCCAGATCCACGAGTTCGGGTTCGGCTTCCTCTAAGTCGCTTGAAGTGCGGCTGCCGGCCGGTGCTTCGACGCCGATGGCGGATGCGATTTTCACGAAATGCCAGGAGCCGAATCCGTTGTTCATCGCGCTGATGGGCAGCATGATCAGCTGGACGCTCGTGGAGCGCAGGCGTGTTTCCAATGATTCTTCGAGGCGTCGGGAGATGCCGCTTCGGAGCGTTCCCGAGGTGGCCATGAAGATGCCTCCGAAGAGGGCTCGTGCCGCGACGGTCTGGAGGCGGTCATCCACGGTGCGAATCCCTGGATGATGAAATTCGTCGAGCGCCTCCGCGATGGAGGTTGAAATCCCATGCACTCCCACGCCCACCCAGAAGTTGCGAGCGGAGATCGCGTGCAGGCGGCGGGAGACCTCCGCCGAGGGACGGCCGCGGATGTTGATGGAGTTTCCCAGGTACGAGAGGATTCCGGTTGTGATGGTGCTCGTCGCGAAGGTGAGGGCGACGTTGCCGAACTCATCCATGAAGCGGTCGCCGCGGGCCTCGCGTTGCGCGATGACGTTCATGATTCCATTCACGGTCAGGTCGCGCGCGACCTTTACCCAGATCGCGGGCACAGCCGAGACGCGACCGCCTGCGTTTTGCAGAAGAGGGCCGAGTCGGGGAATCGTCAGGAGGCGGGCGCGGGCCTGGGCCGCGGTGAGGCGCAGCTCGGTCGCGACCATCGGGATCGCCTGCTCGAAATTCAGGAGGGTTGGGTTTCCTGCGACGAGGTCGAGTGAGCGTTGCAGATAAGAAATGAGCGCGCGACCGGCGGGAACCAGAGACTCGACTTGCGCGGCTACTCGAGACAGCGCCGATCTGAGGCCGGTGACTTGGTTGCGAGAGAGCGCCGCGAAGGGCTGGGTAGCGCGCTGAAAAAGAGGGACGAGTCGCGCCACGGCTTGAATCTGGTGGAGCTCGAAGCCGCAGAGCACGAGCGAGGCGATGAGCATTCGGTACTGATCTTGCGCGATAAGAAGAGACTCGCGGGCGGCAGCGGCCGAACCGTAGAGAGTGCCTCCGAAGAACATGCCGTTCGCGGCATGAGCGACGTCGCGGGCATCGACGTAGTTGAGGCCCGACATCGCGGTCGAGAAGAGCATCGAGCCAAAAAGCCACGAGCGGGCGCCAACGCCGAGAAAGAGCCCGGCCGTGCCTTGGCTGGCGACCAGCGCGGCCACGCCGAGGCCGATTCCGGCGGCGTACCCGGCATACTGCAGGCGCTGCGTGGTTCGATCCGAGGCCGCGAGGTACTGGAGAATTTGTTCTTCCCCGTTGTGAAAATCGATCGGCCCGGCCAGGTAGCCGTATTTCTCGCGGGCGGCATCTCGGATTTCTTCGTGCCGCGCGAGATCGAGCAAGGTGGAGCTCATCGAGCCCATGAAATGTACGTCTTGGCAGAGCTCATTGAGTCGTTCGGTATTGCTGCGAAGGGAAGAAACGAGCGCGCGATCGATCGTCGGGTTGATCTTTCTCGCGAGGGCCTGCGCTATCGAGCTGTTTTCCGCGAGTCTGGTCAACTGAGCCGTCACTTGCTCTTCGAATTCGGTCGGAAGAGGGATCGGTTCGGTGCCCGGAGGGAGGTGGTCCATCAGCGGGCGCTGAGCAGTCTCATGATTTGGAAAACCGCTGCGCTCCATGTCCGCGTAGATTTTCTTGTAGAGAGGCTGCCCGTCGACGTCGATCACGAGCAGGTGATACCTTTGAATCAGGAATTCACGATGGCCATGAAGGAGAGCCAGGGGCTCATCCATGCCGTGCCTATGGAGAAAAGCTCCCTTGAGTCTCTCATAATGAACTTCGGCTCCCTCATCGGAACCCCCTTGCGCCATCGCGCGGTCCATCTCCGCCATCTCGGTTTGATAGAATTCAGAGTTGATCGGGCGATGCGCCCACCAATCGTTCTCGATGAATCGGATCTGTTGATCGTACTTCGTGAGGAGGGCCGATGCCTGGGCCAGTCCGAGGGCCAGTCGTCGATGTACATCGACGGTGTTTACCCTGTTTGCGGGCGAGGAAGAACCCAGCCACTGAATGGAAGCCGCGAACTCGTCCGTGTATTGCGCCTCGGAGCTTCGGGGAGGGAGCTGATCGTACTCCGCGGACCACGCTCCTAGGGTGGGATCAATGTCGCGGTGAAGGCGGATGTCGCCGGAGAGGTAGAGGCGAGTGACGCTCGACGGCGCCGAAAAGGTCAGGCCGGCGGCGCCATCGATAGGGCGGAGGCCCGCCTCGCCTCCGATCAAGAGTTTCAGCGCTTTACGGGTGTTCAATAGATCTTCAACGGCGGCATTTCGGTACGCATAGAGCGTATTGGCCACCGGATTGCGGGTGGTGAGCGGGTTGTGGAAGCGGTCGAGGTCGCCGCCGAACGGCACCTCGAAGGACAGCGTGATCTGTGGATTCGAAAACGCCATCTGTTCGCTGAGATCCGCGCGGGCTTTCGAGGGAGCCAGGAGGGCGAGAATCAGCAAGGTCGAGAGCGTGCGTGTTTTCAGTTCGGGATGCCGCATAGCCATCGGGGTGAAGAGCAAGGTCCGTGCCCGGGGTCTTCGCGATTTTAAGAGAGCTGGGGCCCTGGCGCGGGTCACGGGAGTGACGGGTGTCGAAGGATTAGACGTTTTTTTTGGGTCACCGCGGCCATCGCTGCTGCACAACGAGGACGGGTCCGCCGTTTTGGCCTGAATCAGCGCTTCGGTATTCAGCTCAGGAGTCGGGCCTACTGGGGAGGTCCATTTTCCAGAGTGCCTGGTTACTGAGCTGAATATCGAAAAGCCATCGGTTCGAGCGACTTCTCAGGCGAACGCGCACTTCTCTGGCGAAGCGCGCATTCGTGCGTTCGAAAAATTTATCCTTGACGATCTTTCGAGGCCTCTG
>CAYIHX010000070.1:0-16476 GCA_964363305.1 uncultured Bacteriovoracaceae bacterium
TCGATCGAACGCAATATCTAACGTCCCACCGAATCGAACGGACAAGCCAGCCTGCTGAAAAAACTCGGACGCCGTTCGATCCGGGTAGAAGTAGTATACCCAAAGGACATCCAGACTAGGCCTCAATCGAGGGGGCCACACGCCGTAGGAAACGAAAGGCAGCAGGCGAAGGCCCGTTCCGATCACATGGAGCGAACGCGGCGTTCCCGGCCCCCAATAACAGGCCGTAAATTCGAGAATGGGGAGTTTCGGTGGAATCAAGGCCACTTCGATAGCGGCCAACGCAGTCGCAGGAGGAGCACTGATGACCGGTTCCATCGAATAATGGAAAAAATACTGAGCCCCTAAGGCCACGGAGAGTTGAGCCTTGCTCGAACGAAACCCCACCGAACTTGCATCAGATGAACTTGCGCACGATAGGAGTACCGCGAGCGAAAGAATGGGTACTCTCAAGGGCTCCTCTGCAGGAGAGGTTCCAAGATTTTTGAATACTCGCGAGCAACGACATCCCAGCTTCTCCGTTCGGCGATGATCCGGGCCCGCGTGCCGATGCGCGCTCGCGCTGAAGGCTCATCGATCATGCGAGCCATATGAAGACGGATCTCCTCCACTCGGCTTGGATCTGAAACGAGGAGCCCAGACACCCCATCCTCGATCAATTCAGACGCACCCGCCTCACGCGTGGTGATTACAGGTAGGCCGGTTGCCATCGCCTCCAAAATCACCATCCCGAAGGGCTCGTAGAATGTCGGAAACAAAAAGACATCGGCGGCCTGAAAACATTCAGCGATATCCCGCCGGGGGCCCATCAGCGTAAATTGAGAACGGATTCCCAACTCTTCAGAAAGCGCGACAAACCGTTTGTGATCTCCAGCTCCGATCGCCACCAGGCGGCTCCTCGCTCGCTGCTCACTGCTCAGCAGCGCAAAGGAACGGAGAGCGACTTCGAGCCCTTTCCTCTCCAGTACTCCGACAAAAAGAAACACGACCTGGCCCTGGGTCACACCCCATTCTGAACGAATACGCGCCGCTCGAGCCTGCTCCGCCTCGCCCGAGATTGGGGAAAATCGCTGAGAATCGACGCCATGATGAATAACATGTACGTCAGTTCCTCCGAACAAGCGCACCAAATCTCTCGCAACGGAGTGCGAGATGGCGATATAGGTTTTGTCCTTTCGAAACACCTTGCGCTCCAGCCAGCTCTCATAGCGAACGAGGATGGCGTGATAAAATCCGCGGAGCCACCCTCGAGGTTCCGTAATTCCGGAATGGCGACGAAGTACCTCTTGCCAGGCGCTATGAAGAAACTGCACTTGCACAACCTGACTCAGGAGCGAACAAGTTCCCGTAGCTTGAACCAGCAGATCGCTCCGCATTCTCAAACTGATCAACGAAAAAACATGAAAAATAAAATTGCGAAGCACCGCCGGCCGGCGCACCTCGAAAGGGATACGTATTACCTTGGCGAGAAGCGGAGGCTGGATTTCAAGCTCGGTCTGCACACGGTATGCGAAAACATCGACTGGAAAGGTTTGCGAAAGTCTGGAAATGATCTCCAGATTGGAACGCTCCTGACCGCCGAACCTATGGAGGGACTGAATAGCGACACCGAGACGCATCTTGAAGATTTTAACAAGGAACGGGATTTGAACCAAGAGATGGAGAATTGGCACTTTCTTCGCGCTTCAAATCGGCTAGGATGACCCCATCCTCATGACCAGCCTCATCGCGCTCCTTCTTTACCTCGGCCTGACCGTGCTCATATGGCCGCCTCATCCTATCGCACGCCTACTCATGATTCCCCTGCTTGCGGGCCTCTTCTGGCTGAAACCAAGATTCGACGATGAACTTCATAAAGCGTCAAAATCTAAACGAGCGCGCCGCGCCGTACTGACTCTTTCCCTGGTCGCCGTTTCGATTCGTGGAGTCCTCATCCTCAAGCGTCTCTTTGGCCCGATTCAGTTTCTTGAAGATGTCGCAGTGGTAAACGCCGAGGCAGCCCGTCTCCTCTTTGTTCACGGTCGGAATCCTTACTCCGCGACCCTCGACCTCGCTTGGCCACCCTACCTGGGATTTAAATACCCGCCGCTGCAACTCTTCACCTATGCTCCCTTTACCCTCCTCGGTGGCTATCGCGGGATCTACTTCGCTCATCTCCTCATCTATATGGCTATTGCTGCAGTTTTGTTTCGCCTCGCCTATCGTCGTTCCACTCTGCACGGAGCGGCGGCCGTTTTTCTTCTCGTGATCAACGATCCCTTCGCTACGCTCTGTTTCAATAACGGGATCAACGACTTTCTTCCGGTCCTCCTCCTCCTTTTCACGGCGACGTCCCTGCATTCACCCGGCCGAAGCCACCTCCCCGGTCCGCTCCTCGCTCTCACCGGACTCGCCAAGCAGCTTCCCGGTGGCCTCCTCGTGCTGCCCCTGCTCATGGAGAAACGCTTCAAAGCACTTCTCCTCGCAGGGCTCCTCGCACTTCTCGCCTGCGCTCCTTTCATCGTCGCATCTCCACGGGCCTTCTTCGAAAACGTCGTCCTTTTCAACTTCAGCCGACCGGTACGAGATTCCTCGATTCAATATTTCATTTCGCCGACGGCGCGCATTGTCCTACAGCTCACCGGAATTGCCTTTTGGGCGGCGCTCACCTGGGTCGGCAAACGCAAAGCGGCCTACTCCCTCAGTGGTGGTTACGGAAATATCGCCCTCGGGCTCACCGCTTTTCTGCTCACCACAAAGATGAGCCAGATGCACTACTGGGTCTGGGCCGTTCCATTTTGGATACTCTGGATGCTCTCGGTCCAAGAGCCCATCGCCCCCTCGACCGCCACGCGCCCCAACAGTTGAGGATTTTTCCTCACGTTTCGAGCGATCCATTCCCGGGCGCGGCCCCCGACGGTTGCCTCACTGTTTGCCATCAAAGAAGCGCGGCTCGAAGCAAGCCAACTCGCCAAGCCTCCGCTGACAAATGGAGCCGCCATGGAGGTGCCGGACTTGTACCCATACAGGCCACCGCTGCGGGTAGATAAAATTCCATGCCGAGGCGCTCCGCCGTCGCAGCCGGGCGCTGCCAGCCATACGCTGCGTGAGCCAAAGCTCGATGTTCCACATAGCGCGCCGCTCTGCACGTCGATCGCGGCGACCGTGATCAAAGATTCGAATCGATCGGAGTAGGCAGCAGGAAACGCAGAAACGCGGTCGAGATTGAAACCCTCATTGCCGGCCGCCGCCACCACGATCGAGCCCAAACGCTCGGCCTCGCCGAGCGCCAAAGCGGTCGAGGCGGACTCACCGCGCGAGGTCGCCGAGATGTTGATCACCTCAGCCCCCATGCGGGCCGCATAGCGAATCCCCTCATCCAACGCCTCAACCGGCGAGGCAAACGTCGATGACCCGAAAACGTTGACCACCATCAGGCGGATATCCAGCGAGGAGCTCCCGAAGCCACTCAGGACAAGACCCGCCACGTGCGTGCCGTGATCATTAATCGTCATATGACCCGCATCGCCGATCCGATCGACAAAATTGAAACCGTAAATATCGTCGATGTAGCCGTTCCCATCTTCATCAACGCCAGGCTGGCCGTCCCTCTCCAACTGGTTTTGCCAAAGGTGAGCAGAAAGCGCCGGATGTCCGGTATCCATCCCCGTATCGACGATCGCCACGACCACCTCGCGAGCGGAAGCGACCGACGGCACCAGAGTTAAGCCAAGAGCGAGAGTCAAGACCCCAAGCTGCACCATCCCCACCTCCACACCAACCTTCTCACAAACTGAAAAAAACGAAAGACGACAAATTGCCCCGATTCCGGGACGTTGACGATATGCATTAGTGAGAATCGAGACATACAAGCACCAAAGAACTAACCTATGCGTTGGCCCAAGACTTGTAGTAGGGAAAGGTGAAGTTCAAACCCAATCTATATTCAGGAGACTCGATATGAAGGTTTCACATCTTTTTCCCCTCAGCCTCGCAATTCTCGCGATGAGTATCGTTCCGGCCTTCGCCACTGGGCCGATCACCGTCGTCAAAGCGGGTTATCACACGGGGTATATTCCGAGTGGGTTTGACAGCAATGACCGCGTCCAGATCGTCGGCGAGGGGATTTTCCCGAACACCTGCTACCGCCCCGCCACCCCGAGGGTCGAGGTGGATGAGGTCACCCGTGAAGTGAAAATTGCCCCGCAGGCGTATCAGTATGACGGGATCTGTTTGCAGATGCTTGTTCCTTTTGATCAGACCCTCAATCTCGGCATCCTAGCTGCTGGGACGTATCGGGTCATTCAAGAGAACGGGGGAGGCGATCTCGGAAACCTTCGAGTCGGCGTCGCTACGAGTTCTGACGCGGATGATTTTCTTTACGCTCCGATTTCTCAGGCCTATACGGAGACTCACGGTGGTAAGACCAGCGTGCGCGTCACCGGTAGCTTCACGGATAGCTGCATGAGGCTAGTCGATGTCACGGTATCGGTCGAACCGAAAGTACTCGTGGTTCTTCCCATCGCGGAGCGAGAAGCTCGCGCGGATTGCACCGCTGGGAATTTCCCCTTCGACCGCTCGGTCGAAATCGGCGCAGTTCGGAGTGGTCGTTACCTCTTGCATGTTCGTTCTTTGAACGGCAATGCGTTCAACCATCTAGTCGACCTCTAGTAGACCTTGGCTTTCCCGTTCGTTGGATAAAAGTGAGAGAAACGCCGGTTGGGATTTCCGATCGGCGTTTTTTTTGTCGACTGCCCATCTTTTTGACACTCTCCAACCGCGCGTATCAATAATACAGCGTCCTCGGGTTGGCCCGTTCTGTGCTTTATCCTCCACGTGAAGAATTTTTTCAGACCCTTTCTGTCCCTCGCGGGAGTCGGCTTGATCCTCGGTTTTTCGCTCTGGATTGGACCCCAATTCGGAAGTGTCGCCGCTTTCGAAACAGTCAACGAAAGAGACCTACCCGGAGCCTGCCAAAGTGCTCGTTTCTCGCGCCGACATGAAGGCGAAGATCGAAGTCGCGCCGTGGTGATTCTTCTTCACGGCATTTCAAACTGCCCCTGGGAAATGAACGACCTCGGACAAGCGCTTTTCGATGCAGGTCACGATGTGGAGGTCATGCGCCTGCCAGGGCACGGCACCGAGGTGGAAGATCTCGAAACAATCACTCAAAGTGATGTATCCAATTTCATAGCGGGAGCGATCTCCAGCGCGTACCAACGATCCAACCGGGTCTTCTTGCTCGGCACCTCCTTTGGCGGGCTCACCGCGCTCCATGGTAGCCAGCTTCTCCCCTCCATGGTTCGGGGCACCATCCTCTTGGCGCCCTACCTGAGCACCATCTATGACGACATTCTTCAAGTGGCCTGTGTCGCTTCCGCCGCCCCATCGATCTTCGCGGGCATGCCGGGTGGGGGAGTGGTCGAACTGGCGACCGACCAGCTGCGCTTCCTCCCCATCGGCGTCAGCCGCCCATCCAGTCGACCTAACGACCGCTTCTGGTACATGGCCGCCCCTTTGAAAACAGTCTGTGTCGGTTATCGAATGGCGATGATGGCGCGGGGGAATCTGCGCACCGCCTCGACGCCTACCCTGCTCATCACGAGCGACGACGATGAGATCATCAACTCGCCGGGCGTCAGAGAGCTTTTTCAAAGCGCCCAGAACGTCCGCCAAATCTGGTATCGCAGAGGGGAAGGGGTGCATCATCAGGTCTCCCCTAGAAACCTTCGCGCCAATCCACGCTGGGAGTCCATGCGCGACCAAATCACCGCCTTCGTCGCGAATCACTGATCGACACGATTCTACGGGCGCGCGGCTTCGAGATAAATACGAAAAAGCGCCTCGGGCAAGGTCGCGGGGTCTTGAATGATCTGATACTCATTTTTTCCAAACAGATGAGAAAAATAATTCTTCGCTTCTTTTTCGATCGCGAGGGCCCGCACCTGCACACCCACCTGCTTCGCCTCCAGAATCGAATGACGGATGTCTTCAATTCCGTAGCGTCCCTCATAGCGATCGTAATCCGTCGGTTTTCCATCTGTCAGCAAAATCAAAAGCTTCTGACGCCCACCAGATTTCACCAACAGATTCGTTGCATGGCGAATCGCCGGCCCCAGACGCGTGTACCCACACGGCTCGATCTGCGGAGCCCGCACCAGAAACGAGTCCCAGTCATCGTAAAAATCCTTATAAAGACGGAAAGAGCAACGATGCCGGGTATGGCTCGAGGTCGCGGCCACCGCGATCGGTTCGTTCAATTCCCGCAATAAGTAAGACATGAGCGCAATCGACTCGAGTTCTACGTCTAAAACCCGCCGGTTCATCACCCAGGAATCCGTCGACAGGCTCTGATCCACCAACACAAAGGCGCTGAATTCTCGCGCTGCCCGCACGCTTCGCAAGTAAAGACGAGCGTCGCCCTGCTTTGAATTTCTGGAGTCGGACAGGTAGCGAACGTAAGCGTCGATTGAAATTTCAGAACCATCCCACTGTCGGTCCTTCCACGACCGTTGATTGACAAGAGACTCTAAGCGCTGCCTCCATTGACTCAACGTGGAAGCATGAGTTGCCATAAGCCTCTCATACCACCCGAGAGCATCCGGTGGCGAAGGTTCCGCTACGACCGGTGACTCGATAAAAAGCTTACAGTAATCCGAGACCAGGTCGTTCTTTCGGTAATCCCATTCAGGAAGGGAAACACAGCCCCGCCCCCCTTCTAAACCTTGCGAAACCGCGGGAGTCTCAATCAGTTCGGAAATATCGGCCTGATAGACCGACCGGGCCGCCTCGCCTCCTCGAGTGACATGCTTCAGGTCGAGCTCGTCCAACGCATCGCGATGCTCAGCTAGGTCGTCCGCGCCATCCGCATGTCGATACCCCCCCTGATACTCATCGGCCGTCTCTAACTTTTCAAATGAATGGGTAACAGGGTTTTCCTTTTTGGCCTCCTTCTCGAGATCCACCGTTCGAACCTCCGCGGCCTTCTTTTCCTTCCGTTGTGCCGACGCTTTCGACCTCTGCCCTGGAGCTAACCCCGTCCGATCAACGATCCCGTCCAGAACCTGCTTCTCCCGCTGTAGCTCGCACCAGGGGGCCAGCGCGCAGTCAGGAAAAGCAGTCAGGCGAAACAACCGTTCACCCGCCCCCGCCGCCATGATCTTGCGCCAGCCTCGATCGGATTCCGATAAACGCCCCGACTGGGACAGCGCTCGCTCGAATCGATCAAACAGATCACCGCTCCACTCGGCGTAAATCGGAAATGCGCGACCAATGGAATCCCGAATTCGCCGCTGATGAAGAACGATCTCCATGCACCTCTCGGCCACCGCTGCGGGGTCCGTGTAGCTCGACTTCAATCCCTCGCTCAGGATCGCCCCCGCGACCAACGCCTGATGCAAAAGAAGATCTCGATTCAGAGATCGGTCATCAAAAAAATTTGCCTGGGCCGGGAGCAAAATACAGTCGGGGAGCACTACCCCCAGAGGGCGATCCGCCGCCTTCAGCAGAATCTCTCGCTCCATCGCCATCCCTTGCGCAAAAACCAAAGCCGTAGAGTAGTGCTCTTCGAGCGACACCGAAAACTGCGTCGCATGTTCGGCACGTTTCATTTTCAGCCGCCGGCTCAATTTACCGAAAGCCTTCTCAAAGAGATCCATTAAAAATGCAGCGAGATCAGATCGATCAACGACTCCAACACCTTCAAATCATCGGTCAGCGGCTCGGCAATCGCGACCCTGCACGCGAGCCGAGCCGGCATCTGACTGTTGATCAACCTAGCAGCGTAAACTAAAAGACGAGTCGACACCGTTTCCTTCAAACCCAATTGCGGGGTGGCCCGAATCTTCGCCGCTAAACCGACTAATCGAGTAGCATGCTGGGACTCAACTTGAGTAACCGACTGAAGAATCTCAGCCTCTACCCGTGGCTCGGGATAAGACAACGTCAATGAAACGAATCGTTGCCGCGTAGACGGCTTCAACTCCCTCAGTCCCCGCTGATAACCCGGATTATAACTTGCGACACATGAGAACTCTTCCGGAGCCTTCAACGTCTCGTTCGTTCGATCTAAATACAACTCACGCCGGTGATCCGTCAGGGGATGCAGTGCGACGATTACATCCTCCCGCGCTTCCGCGATCTCATCTAAATAGAGAATACTTCCCGAACGAACCGCCCTGGTCACTGGGCCGTCCTGCCAGACTGTTTCCATGTTTTGAATGATGAAACGACCCAGCAGATCGGCCGCAGTGGTATCCTCGTTGCAAGATACTTTCACTACGGGTCGGCCCAGCTTCTCTGCCATGAAAAGAACGAACTGCGACTTCCCGCAGCCCGTCGGACCTTTCACCAATAGAGGAAGCTGGTTCTCAAAACACTTCTGAAAAACGCTGCCCTCACTACCGATTTCACGATAGTAAACGGACATTAGCTCCGCTCACGCTGAGGCAAACCGAACCGAATGAAGTTCCAGATGAATGCGCCGATCCCTAGCGTGAACAATGAGGCCGCCAGGATCAGCCCAAAGAAGTGAACTTCGACTTCTTTTTGGACTGTCAGAAAATCTAGCCCCATCTTTCTCTCGAGATAGACCTGAGAGATTCCCGCGATCCCGAAAGCCACGGTCATCGCCACCATCCCGACATTCGAGGTCCAGAAGGCAAAGACATTCATGACGGAGTCCTGGAGCTTCCGTCCAGTCATGATCGGCATAACATAGGTGATCATCGCGAACACAATCATCGCGTAGGCACCCCAGAACGCCATATGCCCGTGCATGGCGGTGACCAACGTTCCATGAGTATATAAGTTCACCTGCGGCAACGTATGAGCGAATCCGAGAAAGCCAGCACCCACGAACGACATGATCGAACAACCGATCGTCCAAAGCAGGGCCGTTTTGTTGTCGGGTGAGCGACCGCCTTTGCGGGCCATCGCAATCGCGTATATCGCCATTGCCAAAAAGGCCAGAGGCTCGAGCGCCGAGAACAGGCCACCAATCCACAACCAGTATTTAGGAGTCCCGATGTAGTAATAATGGTGCCCCGTCCCCAAAATCCCGGACAAAAAAGTGAAGCCCACGATCACATAGAGATACTTTTCGATGATTTCCCGATCGACGCCCGTCAACTTGATAAGCAAGAAAGAGAGAATCGCGCCCATGATGAGTTCCCAAACGCCTTCGACCCAGAGATGCACGACCCACCATCTCCAGTACGAATCGAAAGTCTGGTTATCGGTTTCGAGCATCCCCGGCAAATAGAGAAGGGCGGCGGAAAAAAGGCCAAAAAACAAAACCATGCTGGTCGTTGTCTTTTTCTTGCTCTTCCAGATCGTCCCGCCGATGAGGAAAATAAACAGAAGCACGTCAACGACGACCAAGTAATCGAGAGGGCGAGGAATCTCGAGAAACTTGCGCCCTTCCCACCAATTGAAATGAAACCCGATCACCGCAGTCACACCTACCACCAGCAAGGCAACTAACTGAACGTAGGCGAGCTTCGGATAGATCAGCTCGCGGTCCGCTTCTTCTGGAATGATGTAATATGCGGACCCCATGAAGCCCGCCAGGAGCCACATCACGAGAAGATTCGTGTGAGTCGCTCGGGCCGTATGAAACGGAATGAACCGATGCAAACCGTCGTAGCCCATGTGCGCGAAGCCCATAATAAAGCCATAAATCAGCTGCAAGGAGAGCAGGAGCATGCATGCAGCGAAAAACCAGTAGGCTACCTTTTGAGATTTGAATTTCATGTCAGTTCCCTTTCAACTGGGAGAGAAAAGCCGTCAGTTCAGTAATATCCGAATCAGATAGCGGAAGCTTAGGCATCTTCGAATCCGCTTTCATGGCGACCGGATTCTTCAGCCAATCCGCGATGTACTTTGAATCACGTCGCGAGCCCACTCCATCGAGCGCCGGGCCAATCGCGCCGCCCTGACCTTCGAGCCGATGGCACGCGATGCACATCTGATTGAAAAGCAGGGGACGATTCGTCCTTTTAACGATCGTCTGCGACATCTCCGACCCAGTTCCCGCATTAGAGGCAACGACCTGTCCCAGCGAGGGCTTTGCCGGAAAGCCATTCAGGTCCATCTCCCCAATCCATTTAAAGAACGCGACCAGATCGCTCTTTTCCTGATCAGTGAAATCGTACTTCACCATTTTTCGCTGGCCCGGATACATTGCTTCCGGATCGGTCAACATCGCCCGAATGAAGGCCTCGCCCCGGCGCTCAAACACCTTGGTCAACTCTGGTGCGTAGTAGGCGCCCTCGCCCAGGATCGTATGACAGCCAGCACAGTTATTTCGCCCGAAGAGGTGCTTGCCTCGAATGACAGACTCATCCATGCGCGCTTGATTGGTTTGGCCGGGAACACGCTGAAAAGTATCGATGGTCAAACCAATAAAAACGGTAGAACAGAGCGCTGTTCCTACTAGAAAAAAGGTCTTCGCTTGTGATTTGGAAAGCATCCACATCCCCTTGGTCGGATTTACCCGAATGATATTGACGGTAACTCATGGTACCGCCAAGACCTGAAAAAACCCAAGTGAAAGAAAAGCCGTCGGCGGAGAAATTGGCGCGCCCGGAGAGATTCGAACTCCCGACCAACTGGTTCGAAGCCAGCTACTCTATCCAACTGAGCTACGGGCGCACCCACTACCGACAGGACCCCCCTAGCACTATCAGAGGTTAATCGGGGCTGCAATCGTGGCAATGATCAGAAGGAACCGAGCCGGAGGACTCGACCTGCAAGGTCGTATGATGGAGACCGAATTTCTCGTCTAAAATACGGGTCGCGCGCTCAAGCGTGGCACTCGACATCTGAGCATTCGTGGTGACCAGGTGGGCACTCATGGCAAATCGCCCGGACGAGAGCGACCACACGTGAAGATCATGAACTCCGACCACGCCGGAAAGACCCCCAAGAGCCCGAGCCACCTCGTCCAGATCGATATGCGCCGGGGTTGACTCCAGCAAAACGACCAGCGCCTCCCGCATGAGATTCGTGGAGGAGAAAATCATCAAGCCAGCGACAAGAAACGTCACCAAGGGGTCGATCTGAGACCAACCGGTGGTCACGAGCACCACTCCGGCAACCAGCGCCCCCACGCTGCCCAAGGCATCGGCCGCGACGTGAAGATAGGCCGCCCGGACATTCAAGTTCGCGTGCTGGGCGCCGTGAAGCATTTTCATCGAAACCAGGTTAGCGAGCAAGCCTACGAACGCCACTCCCGAGACGATCGCGCCCTGAATTTCCGGCGGATTTGAAAAACGCTGAATCGCCTCATAAATGAGGCCCCCCGCAATGACCCAAATCCCGACTCCGCTCAAAAGGGCCCCGAGAATCTCCACCCGATGATAACCGAAGCTCAGATTTCGATTCGCCGGGCGCTCACTCAGCCACGCCACGAAAAGACTCAGCGCCAGGGCCCCTACGTCTCCGAGCATGTGTGCGGCATCTGAGAGCAACGCCAAGGAATTCGACAGGTAACCGCCCAAAAGTTCGACAATAAAAAATACGGCCGTCACGGCGAGCGCCTTTTTGAGCGCCCGAGCGGAGTGAGAGTGAGAATCGTGCGCTAGCCCCATTGCTTCGACTCTAACCCATCTGGGTCACGCCGGACACTCTTGGAAAAGCTGCGGCGCGTTATACACTAGAAAGTAATGAAGTTTGAAGTTTTTGAAACCCACTTAAATAGGAAATAACGCGTTGAGCCCCACCGGTTCCCACAAAAAACGCACTCCTCGAACCGAAGCGGATTTTACCTATCCGGATAGCCGGAGCGATCACCTCATCGAGGCGAAAAACTACCAAGCTCAGCTCACCTATACGGTGATCGTCGCCCTCGGAGTAGCGATAGCAGCTATTTCCCAGACCTCGATACTCCAGAATCACTCCGCCCCACTCGGCGAGCAATCTCAGGTGATGCTGAGTTCTGGCCAGGAGCGACGACCCGCGACCCTCGAACTCTCCAAATGACGTCTTAACCGAAAAGCTCCGCACATCGCTCAAACGCAAGAAGCGCGGCTCGAGCGGAGCCGCGCTTCTGTCAAAGATGATTCATGAACCTACTCGCTAACTACCGCCGGAGCCGGGCTGGCAGGAGCGGCGGGGGTCGCCACCGGACCTACCATCTCAAGAAGGCGACGCTCGTGATAAGCGGCGCGACATTCAGGAGCGAGGGTCGAAGCGACCACATCGATGATGTTATACTCGAGCCCATCACCATCGTTGCGGTCGTGATCGATCACGAACAACCAGTCTTCCGAGGGAGCCACCAACGACTGAAGCTTGTTCGGCAAGAACTCGCCACCTTCGTTAAAGAACGAGTCATTGATCTGAGCCAGGTCGATACTCACGCAAGCCCGGTAAGAGGTCGCAGTGAGGTCAAAACCCGCTTCCCGCACGATTCGATCTTCGAACTCGGGTTTCCGATCCATGATGCGGCAGGTCTGCAACATCCCAGATTGGCGATCCCAGCCGGATTCAGAGAGATTCAGGCACTCAGGCACGAGATCCCCGGACGGACGACCGAAGCGGCGACCGAAGGACATAGGGTCCATGAACTGATCTGATCGGCAGCCCCACTCATGGGCCTGGCGAAGCGTACTGAAAAGCACCGCGACGCGATAATTCATCTGACGCTCGAGCCCGGCTTGCGCGTTATCCGCTCGCTCAATCAACGAACTCGTCTCACTGATCCCTCTTTGGGGCGCGACGATCGAGGAAGCCAACACTTCTTCCGCCTGGCGCATCGCCAGTCTGTTTTGCTCGTTTAATTGGACGATCTGAGCACTCAAGGCCTCAGCTCGGTTCTTCTTCGTCGTCTTTTCTTCGTTCAAGGCGACTACTTGAGCGTCAACCAGCGGCAAAGCGGCGCTAAACTCACTCAGCTGCTCGCCGTTACCCGCGTAAGCCGAGTACGACACGCAACGTTCTTGAGCACGTGCTCCTCTTTGAACCGTGCCTCGGCAGGCGCTCTCGCGGCTGCTTTGATGGCGCGCTCGCGCGCGTGAACCCTGTTCACCTTCCGCGATGCGGTTAGCAGACTCGTAAGACGCAACATCGCTTCGAAGGGCCGCGATCT
The DNA here is from genome assembly GCA_964363305.1 of uncultured Bacteriovoracaceae bacterium. Taxonomy (GTDB): domain Bacteria; phylum Bdellovibrionota; class UBA1018; order UBA1018; family UBA1018; genus CAYIHX01. The sequence goes on from CAYIHX010000070.1 coordinate 13,070, forward strand.
TATCGCGAAGATCGTTCGCGCGACTATTCATCGCGAACATTCGAGAATCAAGATTCGAGATCGCCGCCTGCAGCGTGTTCTTCTCGGCGGTCAGCGGCGCGACCTGCGCGTTCAGTTGCTCAGTCAGCTCGAGTCGGCGACTCATGGCCGCCTCTTCCGCCACCTGAATCATGCGCTCAAATTCCGCCTTGCGAAAGCCGACGCGAGCCCGGTGCACGGCCAGCCTGCGCAGCGTCGTCGCGCCATTGGCAAGCGCGCTCCACTCTTCCCGGTTGATGTCTTTTTGAATCGAATGAATTGAATCCGCAGCCACTCGCAGCTGATCCTGCTGAATCGCATTGAGCTCGGCCCGATAGGGCGAAAACAACCGCGATTTCAGCGAGACCGCCAAGTCGATGGTGGCATTGCAGGTATCCGAAACGGCGCTTCCAGAACCCACTTCCGCGAGCAGATCCTCCAACTCGTCCGATTTTGCGAATTTCATCACCCCAGCCAAGCCAGTACAGGTCGCGAGGATCGCGAGAGTACCGATAAATCGGCGAGTTTCGATCGACCATCCGCCCATGTTCTTCTTCCCAAAATCTTTCACTTTTTTATGCCTCATAAATTTCTCAAACCTCTTTCTTAAGGAGGGAAAAGCAACGACCGTGCCAAGGTCACCCAAAAAGAACCGATAATTATCAAATAAATTCAGTCACTTAAAAGCATGCCCGGTCGTACAAATTCAAATCTTTCGTCTCGCCCTCGACAGCTGTAAAAAGCCTAGACATGGCAACTCGCTACTGGCTTCTCAAAACCGAACCCTCGACCTACAGCTTCGAGACCCTTCTCAAGCAGGGCAAAACAAACTGGAACGACATCCGAAACTACCAGGCCCGAAATTTTCTGCGCGAAATCAAAAAGGGCGATCTCGCGCTGATCTACCACTCAGGTGACGACAAATCCGTGGTCGGGGTCGCGAAGGTGACTCGAGAGGCCTACCCAGACATCGATCCGGAGGGGGGAGATTGGGTGCAAGTCGATCTCGAAAAAGTGGCTCCGATCCAGCAGCCCGTCACCCTCGCGGCCATGAAAGCCGCCCCTTCCCTGAAGGGCCTTCTTCTCATCAAGCAGTCGCGCCTCTCGGCCATGCCGGTCACAAAAACCGAATACGACACGATCCTGAAAATGAGCGGAGGGCTGACCCGATGATTCCAACCCCCAGCTGGGAACCCTTTCTTCTCGCCGCGCCGGGCGCGCACGCCGCCGCCCCGCGCGCCATCACCTCCCCCGAGGGCATCGGCGATCGGCTGCGGGCCGCCGCTTTCGCTGAAATCCAGGCGCGGGAAGCCTTCGAATGGGGTGCGCGATACTTCACCGATGCGCCCGAGGGACTTCGCATAGCGTGGAGAGGACTGGCCCGCGCCGAAGATCGGCACCTCCATTGGCTTCTCGCTCGGATGCAAGAGCTCGGTGTCGAGGTCGGCGACCGCCTCGTTTCGGATCAACTCTGGCACTCCCTCATCACCTGTACTGAAGCTCACGTCTTCGCACACTTCATGGCGAACGCCGAGGAGCGAGGCCGGAAAGCCGGTGTTCGTTTCGCCGATGCGATGGCGAAGGTGGATCCCCTCTCTGCCGCTATCTTCGGGAAAATCGCTGAAGAGGAGGTCGAACATATCCTGTTGGCGGAAAAGTACTTCCCAAAAGCCGGAGCCGTGTCGGAGAATTGAAGGATGCTCCGCCTTCTTTCGCTCCTGACCCTATCCCTCCTTACCGCTCTATCACTCTCTCGCTGCGCGACCTGGGGTCAGCAAGCGGGCTTCGACTATGAATGCTATGAACGCTGTTATGAGAAAGGCAAAGCAAACCGGGACTGCGTCGCCGAATGCACTCATGAGCAATCAGCGGACGGAAAATAGCGGCCCGCCGGTCACGCGCCGGTCGAACCGAAGCCGCCCGCGCCACGAGACGTTGGGTTCAGGTCTTTCACTTCACGAACGGCCGGAGTCTGAATCGTGAGAATCAACATCTGCGCCATGCGATCCCCCCGGGCGATGCGTACCTCTTGCTGGGACAGATTCCAAAAGACGACCTGAATCTCACCGCGATACCCAGCATCGATCACACCACCGGCGGTCTTGATGCCCTTCTTCGCCATGGATGAGCGATCGCAGATCAAACCCACAGTGTGGGCCGGCAGCGCCACCGCAATCCCCGAACGCGCCATCTTCCCCTCGCGGGGCGCGATGATCACCTCTTCGAGCGCATAGAGGTCAAGGCCGGCGTCGTCCGGGTGAGCGCGGGTTGGCAAGGTCGCTTCGGGATGAATTTTTGTGGTCATCATGACCCCCACCGTAAGGGAACTGGGGGTAAATCGGAAGCCGGTTCACGCAATGTGAACCTCCACTGCGGTTGGAACCAAAAACTGCGACTTTTGTTCATCTTTTACGAACCAGGCGCAAACGAGTCCGTTTGAGTATGTGAAATATTTTGTGGATTCCTCGCCTTCGCGCGTATTGCCGGGGCAAGATAAGCCTTGCGATTCGTCAGGCCCTCCGATATAACGCATCGCATTATACTGGAGGATTCCTTATGTTTTTCCGGCTCCGCACCCTGACCCCCTTCACATGGATCATCGCCCTCGTGGCAACCCAGAGCTCTTGGGCACAAATTCCAGATTCCGTGGTTGAAATGGGGCGCACCTCCGTCAACTCAACCTCCCTCAGTTTTGACTATCCCTGTGAAAAGTTCGATACAGACTTTATCCTTTCCCAAGACAACACAAGTGCGACTTTGAACATCGACACGGTTCGCGATGGCATCCTGCGGATTCCAGTTTTCGTACAAATAGAAGGAGCGGGCCTGAACCTCCAGATCGGCATACGCCGTAGCTGCAAAGCGAGCTTGAACGGTGTCACCGGCATGGCTTCAAACCATCAGGTATCGTCCCTTTTCGGCACCTTCTACGGTGTACGCGTCGGTGCCGAGTTAGGGCTTGGAGGGAGTGCCCTCATCGCCAGCAACTCGCAAGGAGTTTGGATGGGCGATCTAACGGCACGAGGATTCTTCGGAATCGATCTCAGCCTTTTGAGAGTCCGTATCCTCCCTCGTGATGTTAACTTTCTTGAAAGCCCTGCGGCGAATTTGATCCTCGAGTGAAACCCCGAGCCATCCTCTTCGACCATGACGGAATTCTCGCAGCGAGCGAGGGTGCGCATATGCGCGCGTGGAAGCGCATGCTCACGGAAAAGGACATGCCGTTTCTGGAGCAGGACTTCCATGGACAGATCGGGCGAACCGGACCGGAAATTTTGCAGCTTCTGATCGCGCGGCATCGTCCAGACCTGGTTCTCGAAAGCGCGGAGCTCTCCGCGTGGGTCGATCTGAAGAATGAATACTACCAAAAGTCGCTCAAAACCGGTCCT
>CAYIHX010000071.1:0-13379 GCA_964363305.1 uncultured Bacteriovoracaceae bacterium
TGTCTAAAATGCCCGCTTTCTCTTCCAATCAATTCATCTCAATTTTCAAAGATCGACCCGTTGCTTTCGCTTCGAGGACTCACATTTGCGAGGTTTGGCTGAGATAGCCCGCAACTAGTCTGGCTGCAATCCATTTCTTTCAAGATTTTTTAAAAAGTAATACGCAACGCATCATGTCCATCAAAAGAAACGACTTTTAGTGACTACCAATGCGGGTCAGCGTCACATCACCCTCTTGCGAGAATGCCCGCAACTGCTCGCCCCCGTCACCCACGCGACCCCTCAGGTGATTCCGCGGCTCTGGACCGTAAACGCCGTAGTCCGTTGACTGGACAAGGCTGAAATCAAGCCGGGCTTTTCCATAAAGACTCCATAAATCGACCTCTCCGGAGAAACTTGCTGGAAACTCTAATCGAATTTTTCCACGATTCGACTCAAAAAGAGCCTTGTCGCTGAACCGCCACTGACGTACTCGCACGTCGATCGGTCCCTCCTGCGTAGTCCCACTCGCAAAACCGTTCAGTTCATCGATTCGCACGGATCCTGCCGTCGTGTGAAACTCTACATTTCCAGAAAGACGATCACCTTTTATATTCCCGGTCTTACTGACATAGAGCTGACCGCCTCGAACCCCCGATGCAGAAATCGATCCAGCATGAGTCTCTACGAATATCTCTTTTCCATCGATATCCTTGAGGTCGACCCGACCGGAGCCGCCCATGCAACGCAAAACCCCTTTCACAGAAGAAGCCCGAATAGAGCACGACGGGCAAAGCAGAGAAACCACCGAACCGCTTACTCCCTCGACGTCTACCGCTCCGGTTCCTGTCCGCACCTCGAGCCGATCGCTCCAATCTTTGACCGAAACCCGGCCTTCCATAGACCACACTTTTAACTTCAAACCCGCAGGAGCCAGCACGAGCAGCTCCATGCTTGTGCGAGGAGACTTTCTCTCACGCAATCGCTCCTCAATCGTAAGATTTTTTCCATATTCCGCCGAAAGCTCGAGTGCACCGGATGTTCCCAAAAACCGAACATCCAGCGCAGAAAAAAGCTTGTTCGCTTCCTCCTTACCTTCCGCCCGCACCTTGCGCCGCGCCCTTACGCGAATTTTATCCTGTGACCATCCGCGAATCTCGATTCCGCCCCGAAGATTGGTCACCTGAAGTTCGCCAAAAGACCGGATCGAGAAATCTTTCTCAAATTGATCTTCGAAGACCTCAGCCTTCGCAACCGAACAAGTAAGCAACACCAGAAGAAGCGGTACGAAAAATCTACAATCCATAGCCGGCACCCAAAACGAGGTAGTTTCCCTGCGTTCGCGCGAAGTCACCACCCGGATTATAGTCGAGGTAACCAAAGATGAAACTAACATGAATTCGATGCCGGAGAGCGAACGGATATACATAGTTAAGCTCAACTTCATGGTAGGCCTGGTCAACACGAAAGGCGAAGGGGTTCACGAAATTCTGCAAAGGAACGAATCTAAGCGCAAGCTCGACATAATCGCGCTTAAATAGTTTTCTATTCAAAGTGAGCCCAATCACAGGGTTAATAATTCTCTGCAATCCATACTGCCGACTCTGAACATTCATAAAATAAAACCAACCTCCCAACATCGGATCAAGACGCCAGCCCTTCAGATCAAGTACCTTATATCGCAACTCTAGATTAACAAAATAGGTGCTCACATATTCGTCTATGCCGACGTCAGGATCGAGCTTATTACTCGGGGAAAAAAGAGTTCCAAATCCCCGTACCGCGACCGACAACGGCACGTCTTCCGGTCGAAACCAAAACTGCCCCATAAAGGCCAGTGAATAACCAGTGTATGTCGAAGCAAAATTGGACTGAAAAAAAAGCGAACGCATACCGGCAAGTCCAGCCCAGGCCTCGAAAGGAACAGGATTATAAGGGGTGAACTGAAGGCTATAAATACTTTTCAATGTTGCCGATTTCGAGCCGACAATCTGAGAATCAAGCGCATTTTTACTATCCAGAACGAGCGTTAACACCGTGCTCTGAGGCGTGTATCCTTTTCCCATGTATTCAATCCGATCCACATCAGGCCAAAGAACATCAAGACTCACGTCCTTCAGTGTGCTCCCGATTCGGCATCCGACATAGATCAGGTTAGGACCCGCTGGTCGCTTGAGTTCCTTTATCTTGAGAGCGTAAGAAGAGCAGGTTTCGTCGACATAGATTGCCGTCTCTTCCAGCCCGATAGAGATCAGAATTTCCCAGTCCTCGAAGGCCCCACGAGGATCAATAACCGTTAACGAAATAGGGTTATCCTTCCGCATGATGGGAATCTGCATTTCATAATTTCCCATCTTGTTTGCCGCCAACTTCTGGGAACGGGAAATAAGAATACTGAGGTTGCGATCCTGCGGAATATTCTGAAGCCGAAACGAAAGATACGGAACACTAATCGAGGTGCCGGCGATGTAATTCCACTCCAACTCGCTCGAAACTACTTTGACCGCCAAAGGCTTGGGCAATAATGGCTCGCTCCCCTTGACGCGTCGAACTTTGATCTCAACCCTCTGCTGCGACATCTCCATCTTGATCGGGCCGGCAAGAGCGAGACTCGCCCACCCAATCCACAAGGAACTCCAGCCAAGAAAAACCACAAATCTAGTTGTGAGAGATCTGCGCAAATCGCTTCTCCACTTCTTTCAGCCGCTTCTGGTATGTCGCGTTCGAAGGCACCATTCGATTCAACTCACGGGCGGCCCGCAAACTCAGTTGCGCCTCTCCTAACTTTTCTGCCACATAGATCAGGTTAAACCAACCCTGCTCACTCTTGGGGTCGATCATCACAACCGTCTCGAGTGCTTGCTTCGCGGAAGAAAAATCATTCACTCGAATCTTGAGAACGGCAAGATTGTACCAGCCTTGAACGCTCCGAGGGTCCAAAGCAAGATGGCGCCGAAACGCCTGGTCGGCTTCGACAAACATCCCAGCCTCAAGAGATATGGTACCCAACGAGAACCAACCGAACCCATTTTCCGGTTCAACAGCCAAAGCTCTCCGAATCGCTACGATGGCCTCCGGCCAGCGTTTCAACTTCGCAAGGCATGCCCCCGCCCGGTAATCAGCGGCGGGATATCTCCCACCTGCTCCGTGAACCGAGCTTAGATACAATGGAACCGCATCAGCGCACTTCGAGCGCTTTTCCTCGAGAAAACGACCAAGATGGAAGGTAACATGGATATTTTTCGGCGCTACCTCGTATGCCTTCCGAAGGTAACGTTCGGCCTCATCCGCCTTTCCAAGCGCGTCTAGCGCCACGCCGTGATTGAGAAGACAATACACGTAATTGCTCCAATGCTTCTCGCAGAGCTCAAGGTGCGCTATCGCCCTCCCAAAATCACTCCGAGCCATATAAACCAAAGCGAGATTGTTATGGGCCCGACCCGAGGTTGGATTCTTCTCGACCGTGTCCTTCCAAAGACTTTCATCGTCACGCCAGACCCGATTCCGCTCTTGCGTTCCGAGAAACAAGCCGATCATTACAATCGTCGCAAAAATCCCGATTTTCCACTCCCGTAACCGAGGAGCCACCATCACCTCAGCTGCCTTTAAGACAAGCGTAAACGACCCACCGATGAATCCCAGATAAGCAAGATACATGCGCCGTTCGTTTACCGCTTCAGCTAGCACCACGACGCTCGAGGCGGGAGATATCGTTACATAGAACCAGAGGAGCCCAAACCAGAGGGCAGGAAATACCCTTCGCTTTGCAAACGCGACCCCTAAAATTACCAAATTTCCAATCGCGGCCTGAATGACCCTCGAATCGAAGATCGAGGTCGAGAACTCCCAGGTGGCAGAGTCTGCGTTGAGGCCCCAGGGCCAGAACCATAAGCGCATGTAATGAAGGTAAGCCCGCCATTGAGTCATAAAATAGTGACTCGAACTGACAAATCCCCGCGACTCATCTCCCTCGGGAGAATGAAAAGCGAACACCCAATAGGCGAGAACCAAACCCAATCCGACGAAGGGCGCCGCTATCTTCGATGCCCTCTTGATTCTAGAGATTTTTTTTTCTTCCGCAGAAAGCAGCCATTCCGTGATGAACACCATTGCGGGAAGGGTGATCCCTTCCTCTTTTGACGCCACGGAAAGAAAGTAAAATAGCAGAGAGAGCGCGATCCATTTTGCACGGAATCTCTCCCTGCCTCGAAGATAGAATACATAGGCCAGCACATAAAACATAGCGCACTGAAGCGATGTAGTTGACGAAATGTAATCCACGCACTCACTGCCAACCGGATGAATCGCAAACAAGCTCGCTAAAAAAAGGGCCGAAGTTTCCTGCGTAAGGAGGATCGATCTACGAAAAAACAAAAGCCGAACCGTAATCTCCTCGCGCAATGGCCACCAACCCGGCCTTCGCCAGAGATAACTCCACATCGAGAAGATCGAGAGACAGACCAACCAGTGCATCGCCATCTTCATCAGGTGAAATGGGACGGTCGAACCTTTTCCGATCGCCCAGCAAAAGGCATAGAACGTATACACTAGCGGACGATAAACCCGATTCTCGGGAATCATGGAGGAGGTCGTTGGGTCCGTCCAGAAACTGGGGATATTCGAAAGCGAATGGACCGCCACGTTGCTCTGGACGCTATGACCATCGTCGAAATGGTAACCACCAAAAATCGAGGTGCCGTAGGCAAAAACTACCGCAAAGCCAAGAAACCATGCTGCTTTCTTCAACCCCTCGGTCATAGCGGATAGACCCCCTTTTGCAGGTTCTCGCGGCGTGTCCCGTCCGCGCCCCGGAAAACAACGGTTCCAGAGACGATCCAGAAACGCCCAAGCCCCTCCTGGTTGACCTCAATGCCAATTTCCCCCTGCTGCAAAATCAACCTCCCGCGGGGAGTATACAACTCAAGCCAATGCTCAGCGCTGTCCTGGTCGTGGCGCTTGGCCCGCAGAGTTCCGTGCTTCAAACGGAGAGTGAGGGTTCGCCTTCCCGAGTCTGAATCCCGTCTCGCATTCTCGAAGACGAAACTTCCTGGTCCATCAATGGCGACGATGAAGTTTCCGTTAGTGCTCATCTGAAGAGCGGCTCCCGCCGAGACCTCGAAGTAAGTTCCGGGCGAAATGGGGGCCTTCGATCCGCTCATGACGAGGAACGGCTCGACCGGCCCGTCGGGAAGGCGAAACTCGAACTCCTCCGGCCGAGCCGGACGAACCCTGACCTCTCCCCGAACCCAATCAGTCCGAGCGGCCACCCCGGCCGGGTCGACATCCACCTGCGCAACGGACGGGGGATCATCTCGATGAATCAAAAAATATCTCACTGCGGCCCCACTTAGAACGAACAATACCAGCACCAAAAGCCACTTCCGCCAGCTCATTGCATCCACTCCTTGGGCATCCCTGCCGCAATCGACATCCACTTGAACTCCGGAAGAAGTCCCTCCAGCTTTGGCACCACGGAATCCAAATTCGCGTAATGAATTTTTTCCTCCCATCCGCCAATGGGGAGCCTGGGATGGCGAGGATCGAGTTCTCGAGGATGAAGAACGATCATCGGAGGAATTCCTGTCCGAGCCGCCCGGTGCAAACCCCAGCGAAGGTAACAGGCGGGGCTCACGCGAAAAAAGGCACCGCTAGCCAGAGGTAAGCGAAGGGGCCCCATTTGTACGACCGAAACCGGAATTCGGAGAATCGACCCGACTCGATAGGGTCGAGTTGGATGACCGAAACGGCCAAAAAGTGGTGTCCACACGGGAAATTCGCTAGAGTCATACTCTATTCCGGCCATTTCTAGCTCCTCCAAAAACCACGGCGTTCGTTCGTCGACCGACCAGCTGGGCGCCCGAAACCCCCTGGGCCGCCTTCCGGTGAGATCGCCGAGCGTGCCCTGCGAGCGACGAAGGGCCTCTCGGAATTGCTCCCGCTTCTGACCGTAAATGAGCTCATGGGTATCGCAGTGAGAGGCGATCTCATGACCGGCGGCCTCCAAGCGACGGACCGCCTCGGGGTATCTCCGCGCAAATTCGCCCAGCACGAAGCACGTACTAGTGGCGCCGTGTTTCGCCAAGATCTCGATCCAGCGATCGACAGATTCGCTCATCGTAAACTCATGGCGGCCGCGAAGCGCCTCCACCTCTCCACGGTTTCGTTCGATCGAGCGATAGTTTGCGTGTTCCCAGTCTTCGACATCAAAAGTCAAAAGAGCTGAAGGGCGCGAATCTTCCATGATAGATTCATGATATCCTGAAGCCGTGGAGAGCACACCTATTGCCCTCATTACGGATGGCGTTTGGAGAAAAAGCCTCAGCGCCGTTCGATCCCTCGGAAAAGCCGGATTTCTGGTGGCCGTCGCGGCCGACACTCGTTTGGCTCCCTCATTCTGGTCCCGCTATGCGAGCCGAAAATTTGTCATCCCCGACGCCGCCACGGACCCTGTCGGCTTCTACATAGGCCTGAAAAAGGCACTTGTAAGCCTCAGCTGCGGCCCGAACAATCTCCCGGCGCTCCTGCCGATGGAAGACGCAAGTCTGCGCGTTTGCCTCGCAAACGAAAAAGAGCTCGCTCTGGTCTGTCGGATGATCCTTCCCCCTCCAGGAAGTTTTTTGATCGCATCCGACAAAAAGCTGACCCACGATGCCGCTAAAAAAATGGGCATCCCCACTCCGGAAACCCTTGCCCCAGCGACGCCTGAAGCCTTAGCGAGCGAACTCTCTCTCAGAAGGGGAGAGTTTGTCCTCAAGCCAACCCAAGGCTCTGGCTCAAGCGGTATTCGTTACAACGAACGCCTGTCGGAAGCGCAAGCGCGCGCGCACTGGACCAGGTACGGGCCCATCCTCCTGCAAGAGCGGATTCCACGTGAAGGCCAGGCGCTCGGCGCTTCGCTACTCTTCGACAGCCAAGGCAGCTTTATCGCTGGATTTTCCCATCGCCGTCTTCGGGAGTTTCCAGCCAGCGGAGGGCCCAGTTCGGATCGCGAGGGAATCCTCGATGAGTCCCTTATTTCTGATAGCCGCAAGCTCCTTGAAAGCTTGAAGTGGCGTGGAGTCGCGATGGTGGAGTGGAAGGTCCACCCAGTTACGGGCCAACGGCTCCTGCTTGAAATCAATCCACGATTCTGGGGAAGCCTTGAGCTCGCGGTCCGCTCGGGAGCCAACTTCCCGCTCTGGTATGCGCTTCTCGCGCTCCGACGCCCCCTTCCTCGTTCTCTCGCTTGGCGTCCAGGAGTGAGGTGCCGATCCATGATTCCCGGAGAAATCCTGCGATATTGCCAAACACCTCGCCGAGAGCGAGAACCACTCCGAAAATTTTTCAGCGGTCTGCCGAGGTCGGCCGAGGAATGGGACGCTGAAGACCTTCGTGGCTCGCTTCTCTTGCCCATTCTGATGCTGTTGCTCGCTATTCGGCCGAAATACTGGCGTTTTCTTCGGCGTCGTTAGGCATTTTCCGTTCGACCGTTCTCAACCTTGCTTCGAGAATGGCAATGCTCTGGGTGAGGGTCTGGTTGTCATTCAGAAGTTTCGAAATTACGGTCGAAAAATGCACGAGGATGAGGAGCATAAAAAACACTAGCAACAAAAAAAGCGCGGTCGGAGGATAGTAGACACCCACGACACGAGCCAAATCCTCAAGCCAGTCCCGCCGAAGGGTAAAAGCGAGCAGCACAGCGGAAGTCAGAAACCACAAAAAGGAATACTGCTCCTTCAGCCTGTGCCGGCGGACGAGCTCAATGAGACCAATGACCAGGACGACACATCCGAGAATGGCCCAAAACTCGATGCGAAATCGAAAATCGGGCGCAGCAGGAAGAATCTCGAAGGGCGATTGAGCATTCCCATTCATCGAGGCAACCGCCTCATTCGGTCGATCAAAGTCGCGAAGGCCACTTTCATCATATAGTAGAAACTTCCTACGGGCGTAATGCTCGACTTCCCGCCTCTACGGGGAAGCATCAGAACCGGGACTTCAAGAATGCCGAATCCCTTACGTGCAAGGGGCACGTAGGCCTGCACCTCGGGATAATCGTCCGGATAGTACCTCGACAAGAACTCTCCAGCCGAGCGATTGAAGGCCCGAAATCCGCTCGTTGTATCTTGAATTTTCACGCCCACTACCGCACGCAAGAGCAGGGAAAAAAAAGCGGTCCCTACGCGACGAAAACCAGAAGAGACATTTCCGCCCGCTCCTGGCACGTACCTGGATCCAACGACGACGGCCGCGACCCCGTTCAAAATTGGATCGATGATTTTCTCGATCTCCTCAGCCGGATGCTGGCCATCCCCATCGAGTTGAAGCAATACCGACGGCGAGAGATTTTGAACGGCATAGCGGAATCCCGCCTGCACCGCTTTGCCAATTCCAAGATTGACCGGAAGATGAAGAACTACCGCTCCGAAACGAGGTGCAAGCTCCTCAAGAATCTCCCGCGTTCGGTCACTCGAGCCATCATTCACGACGATCGGAACGAGGCGGAATCGCGTGGTCTTCCGAGCAACCCTCGAAACATCGGTCAAAACACGTTCTAGATTATCCTGCTCGTTGAACGCTGGAATAATCACGGCGACGACGGGCACAGCGGGAGCCGAGCCCGGAGCTTCGCGCACGACGCGGAGGCTTGCCTGCCCAGTTCGTCTCAAAGCCCGTTTCTCCACGAAGCATCCCCTCCTCTCCCCTGTATCGGTTCTTTTCAATTCAGGCTTGATGTTGAATCAATTCAATAAGTTAACAGAGCTATTGCATCTTTACAGTGCGATGCGTTATTGTCTTTCTTAAGGAGTTTTTACGGTTCATCAAGCTGAGGCCCAGGAAGGGCCGTTTGAAGAGGTGGTTTCCTCAAAACACCCCTTTTGAAAAAGCCAAACCGGTCGAAAGGCCGGGCACGGAAAGCCACGGAGCTACAGGCGGTTTACCCCGACCGCCCAAGCCAGCCGAGCTGCCAAGAGGAGCAAGCGGGCCCACGACGGCCCATCATGTTTCAAAGGGGGGTCCCCTACGCAAGGACCCCCTCTTCATCCCCGAGGGCCGGTCTGCACGATGCAGCACCGGCCCTCACCATTTGTGCTATGCAGCCCTGGTGATACGGCCCGACGAACTCCTCATCACCGAGATCTTTCACAGCCTGCAGGGCGAAACGACCTTGGTCGGCGTCCCCTTCGCCTTCATTCGCCTAACGGGCTGCAATCTTCGCTGCAGCTACTGCGACACCGCCTACGCCTTCAAAGGGAAAGAAAAGAAAACTATTTCAAAGATTCTTAACGAGATCTCGTCCTACGGCGTAGCGCACGTTCTCATTACCGGCGGCGAGCCGCTTCTTCAGCGAAACACACCGCGACTCGTCGACGAGCTGGTCGATGCAGGCTACAAAGTCAGCATTGAAACACATGGAGAACTCTCCATTCAAGACGTCGCCGACAAAGCACGCATCATTCTCGACATCAAAACTCCTTCGAGCGGTATGTCGCGCGGGGGTTATCGCAATAATCTTCCACTTTTGAAAAAAGAGGATGAAATCAAGTTCGTCATCGCTTCCGAAGCCGACTACGTTTGGGCGCGGGATATTGTGCGGGCCGGACTCCCCGAGGTGGAAGCCGTCCTCTTTTCTCCCGCGATGCCCAACGCCCATGCGCCAGGAGCTTATTCCGGCGTCGCTCCAAGATGGTTGGCTGAACGAATCCTCGAAGACCGCCTCCCCGTACGCATGCAGTTTCAGCTGCATAAACTTCTCTGGGGCCCCAATCAACGCGGAGTCTGAACGAGACTCATCCAGCTGATCGGATCCGCCAGCGGCGTCATCTCACGACTGGCTTCCTCACCCCGGCCTCCAAGCACTCGCCCGTCCACTCTTTCCATCCAGAGCTGTAGAAAACGACTCCCAAGCGAACGCCAGGAAGGGTCGAGCGTTCGAAACACACGAACACGGGGCTTGCTCACGCTGTCCACCGCAAAAACGCGATTAAACTGATGAGCCGCCGAACTAATGCGGGCATAGACGTGACTACGCGGGGAAGAAACACCGAAAGTGATGTAAGCGTCATCACTCCCAGAGAGATCCTCCTCAGGGTGAGGCTTGGGGACCACGTCAATTTGATCGCTCGGAAACCAGACCGAGCATCCACCGGCTCGAACCTCCACCACCTCAAGAGCAATGAGATCAAGTGGAATGGAAAAAGAGAGGCCAAACCCCCTTGGCTCCACAGGAAACGCACGAACGATTCCGTCAACGCCAGCGACCGCGCTCCGAACGGCATCAAGCCCGATGCCCCGCCCAGAAATTTCGTTCGCTTCTTTTCGAGTAGTGAATCCGGGCTGAAATATTTTCTCAAAAGGATCATCGCCGGCATCACGAGCCCCTTGAATCCACTGGCCCGATAGGCCGGGTCCGTCGTCCTGCACGCGCATGACGAGACTGCCCGCATCGATGCCATACTCCACCTGAAGACGAGAAGCCTTGTGCGCGGTCGTAAATTCAAAACCATGCTCAATCGTATTGCGCACGGAATGTACAAGCGCCGTGGCGAGGGCTTCGCGCAACGCACCAGGCACCCAAAGCGAAGGCCCGTTGGCCGAAAATCGGAGAGGCCGACGAAGATCAATGGAGAGGCGCTGACAAAGGTGCTCGGCTACCTCCATCGCCTGATGAACGGGCTGGAGCTGCGCCTCAATCACCTGGTGCCGCAAACGCTGCACCGCACGACTCAAGAGCTCGCGATCCGCGCGTTCGGCACGGGATAAATCCTCCAGCTGTTCGACACAGTCTGCGATTTCTTCCCAAACTCCTTGATCAAGCTCAATACTTGGACGATCCGGCATCTCCTATCAGGGTAAAGAACCGCGCCACCCCTGTCAAAACGGCAACCAATTGACACGCCAAGGAGGCCTCTGTTACTTCTGGGGATCTCTTGACCGGGGTGACGTGCCAGAATGGTTAATGGGACGGTTTGCAAAACCGTATTTCGTGAGTTCGATTCTCACCGTCACCTCCACTTTATTTTCCTGACTCTTAGATTACAGCCCATAAGTGACTAAAAGTAAAACGTAAGCAGATCAACAGCTTTCCAAGATCGCTTCGGGAAACCATCACAGCGAATCACGCCAAATCATGAGCCTTGGCTACCGCCTGGCTACTTTTTGGCTACCGTAAGCTGCACTTTCTTTTGATCCGTCCATTTCATTTCGGGGCTGCTTTCCGCGCGAAAGCGCACTGGAGACCGCAATGGACCTGACCGAACTGATTGACCGCTTTTTGTATGAGTACATCGAGGCACGTAACATCACCCTAAATCGGGCAGCGCGTTACCACGCCTATCTGGTCGGGGTGTCTTACGCACCCCTCCTCCATATCGGGTATGTCCGGTTTTTGAAGTCACGGGGCGTCGACAAGCCCTGCATCGACGACTTCAACGCGCACAATATCGGACGGTACTGGGAGTTCCTGATGCACCACCATGGGTGCCGCCAGGCCAACCTCGGCATGAAGGCCCTCCGGCAGTTTTGGGTCTGGGCATACGCGAGCGACTACATCTCCGACGAGAAGATGCCTGCGGATCTCCGGTGGGACGGCTTTGAGGATCTCTACCCAGTCCACGTCACGGTTGAGGAGAAGAGCCCAAAAAGAGGTGGTCGTAACCTCATCTAGAGCTCTCTAAGAACCCATTCCCTACGGCTGCCACAAGAAAGGAAGACACAAATGGATATCGGAAAATTGATCGGCCACCTGATTACAGTTGGCCTGGTTCTCGCATCGCTGGGAGCCCTTGTTGAAGTAACCCTCCTTGTAAGAGAGGAGGCTGTAGCAACCCATCGACATGGGATGGTCCGGCTCGGTGATTTCAACCGCCGGCTACAGCGCGGGCGCTAGTTGCGTGATGGGGCTATTTTGGGCTGCACCCGAAATAAGGGTGCAGCCCAATGACACCGTAAACGGAAGGCGCTGGGGTACCAGCTGGAGATTTCGGTGAAGCCGCAGTGGAAGGCGGCGTAGCACTTACTGCTACGCCGGACTGTTACTCAGCTGCGCTGCCGCCGCCAGAATCGCTAGCACCACTGCCACCGGACGAGGATGCTGTAGCAGGCCGCCTGTTGCACAGGCCCGCACTGTGCGGTCCCCAGGGGCTGAATTCCATGCAGCAGGCATCGGAGATCATTTCCCCATAAACAACGTCAGAGGAACGGTCCGCACAAGAGCCAGAGCAGGTCGTAACGTCCAAGTCACCAGCGCCGATACTCCTTGTGTGCCGAGGCGAGTCGCCTTCGCTAAGGCAGTAGGTGAAACAGTCATACATGCTGAGGAGAGTGCGGGAACGTCCCGCTAGCGAGGCGGTGGTGCCTGCTGGAGGATCGAAGTAGCGGCATACCCGCACGCCAGCCTCATGCTGACGGTGGCTGGCATTCCAGCACTCGGGCATCTCGTGAAACACGAAGGTGTCCAGGCTGCGGGAAGGACGAGAGGTATTGCCTCCATTTTGATCCCGGAGTGGGCAATTTACCCTATCATTGCGGTAAATCACGCTGCTACCAGAACTTCTGACAAGGCCTTCTCCAGCCTCTATGCGAGGGGTGCTTCCATCGGCACAGGCTACATCACTCACCGATGCCAACCCGTTGCTTTCCAACAATTGAGAAAGGAGGAGAGCCGCTTCGGTGCCCGCGCTCATGGCGGTTCTGGCGTCACGAGCCGCACGATACCTTGCCAGGGCCGCCCTATAGCTCGTCGCAGTCGTGTTGGAAGTGTCGTTGGCTGATGCCAGAATTCGATCCAAGTGGTCGAGGCCAGCACTGCCATCTCCGGCTAAGCCGCCGAGGTCAGAGGAAAGCTCAGCACTGGCCCTATCGTAACTAGCACGGCAGCTGGCTGAAACCCGGCGAGAGGCGGGGACCCTCTCCCTGTAGCGGCAGTTTTGATAAACAAGATAGGGAGCGCTCCTCCGCCGCGCCTCAAGGGCGAGATCACGAAGGGATGAACTGCTCGAAGCGCCGTCGATGACATCATAGAGGGAATGGCGCGTAGGAAGTGTAGCACCATGGCGAAGCATGTATTGATGGAGCCTGCGCCGCCGTGCACCACTGGAATCAGTGCCATTTACGATTTCGAGGAGAGCAGGGTCCATGGCGGCGCTGACCGTTGCGCGGTCAGCGGCCAACAGGGCTCGTAGATTGGTAAGGAGTACCTCGGAGGCCCTGGATCTGGGTTCAGTGCAAGCACTGTAATCGCTGATTCCCTGGGCTGAGACTGGCGCTGCGAAAAAATTGAGACCAGTGCCCACTGCGATACCAAACAATAAACATATACTCTGCTTTTGCATACTCCACCCTCCCAGGAGAAACATGTACCTATAAAGGGTGGGGGGGGGGGGGGGGGGGGGGGGGGGGGGGGGGGGGGGGGGGGGGGG
>CAYIHX010000072.1:0-13182 GCA_964363305.1 uncultured Bacteriovoracaceae bacterium
GGGGCGACAAAGTCGCTGAAAAATGAATGGGCGACAAAATCGCTGAAAAACAACATGGGGTAAAGTTTTTTTCTGAACTTGCCGATGCGTACCTAAAGGAAGGCCTTGCATGAGTTCATTTTTGCACGATCTTTCGAATCTTATTTCCATTGTCCACGGCAAGGTGCGCCAGGCGAACCAGTTGCTAAAAGCCTGCGAGGAAAAGGGAAAAATCGACCCGGTGTTGGCGAAGCTGGGGGCCGCCCTCGAGGAAATCGAGCGTCTGGAGGATCTCCTCATCGCGGAAAAAAACTTGCGCGAGAAAAGCGGAGGGGATTTATGATTTCCTTCGAAGGGAAAGTCATCCTCGTCGTCGATGATGAAAAAGGTTTTCGGGAGGTTTTGGCTGATGAGTTCCAAATGGTCGGCGCCACTGTATTAACCGCCGAAAACGGACGAAACGCCTTTGAGATTTACAAGACTCATAAGGTCGACGCCATTGTCTCGGATGTGCGGATGCCCGATGGGGATGGGATTGAGTTTCTAGATAGTCTTAAATTGGTCGATGCCCGTATGCCTCTTGTGATGTTGATTACGGGCTTTTCTGACCTCACCCCCGAGTCGGCCTATGAGAAGGGGGCGGAGGCTATTTTTTCAAAGCCTTTTAGTCTGGATGAACTCCTCGCATCGGTGCATCGAGCCCTGCTTCCGTCGAAGGAGCGCTGGGGGGGGCCGTTTGTTCAGGCTCCCTCCGATTTTGAGATTGAGCTGAAATTCGAGTCGATGACGGTGGCCGTGAAGGCAAGGGTTCTGAGTGTTGGGCGTGGAGGAATGTTTCTCGAATTTGAGGGGACGCCTCCGACAGTGGGTAGACGGGTAGTTTTCCGTATACGGGCCAGCGACTCGGCGGGGGTCGCATTTGAGGGCCTGGGAGTTTGTCGGTGGTTCAGAAGAGCAGGGACGCCCGACTTGCCGGAGGGCATAGGAGTGGAGTTCCTTGCTCTCCCTGAACCCTCGTTGACACGATTTTTGGATTTTTTGACGGCGGCGCCGCCACGGAAGGCGTTTATACCGAACGGTTCTCGAGCGTGAGAATGACCTGGCTGCGGGCGATTGCTGAAATCGGAATTACCCGGAAAACACCACCGGTCATCGCCGATAAAATACGGATTACGAATATCTACTCGTTCTTCTTCGGGTGGATCGTTATTCTATACAGCTTGTTTTTTATCGCAATCGATCTACGATTTTTTGGTTTCATGGCCCTCCCCTTTGGTGTGGTCTATTTTTCTGTTTTGGCCGTAAATCGGAGTGGCCTGTATAAATTTGCGAAGTATTTAGTCGTTCTGAATTTCTGTGCCGTGGTCTATGTTTTTTCCTCCTCGGTGGGGCGGGATTCGGGTATTCATTTCTGGTTCGTACCCGCCATGTTCGTTCCTTTTCTTCTTTTTTCCCTAAGCGAAAAAAAAACCCTGTTCATGGCGTCTTTCACGCCTGTTGGTCTGTTTCTATTTCTTTGGTTCACTCATTTTCAGTACCAAATTGTGAGAAATGAGGCGGTTTCGCCTGATCAAGCTCATGTGATTTCCGTCCTGATGATTTTAGGGAGTTTCGGAGTCTCCTTTTCCTCCGTGCTGTTTTTGCTTCAGCAGTACGAGAAGATGCTTCGATTGAAACTTTCCACGGATCGTTCGATAGACAACTACGCGAGGGTGCTCGAGGCCGCCGGTTTGGTTTCCTTCGTGGATCGGGACGGGAAATTTACCCACGTGAACGATCGGTTTTGCCAGGTCTCCGGTTATACGGTGAAGGAACTCATCGGGAGCAGTCATACCCTCGTCAATGGGGGCTTTCACTCGAAGTCATTTTTTGAGGATTTATGGGCTACGATTTTGGATAAGAAAAGCTGGACCGGAGATATCTGTAATAGATCGAAAGATGGAAAGCTATTCTGGCTGGCGACCGTGATCGTGCCCATGGTGAACGAGGTGGGAGAGATTGAACAGTTCGTTTCAATTCAGCATGACGTTACCCATGGTAAGGTGGCTGAGCAATCCGCTCTTCAATCGGCGAAGTTGGCGTCATTGGGGGAGATGTCCGGGGGTATTGCTCATGAGATCAATAACCCCGTCGGCATTATTCATGGCAAAGCGAGTCAGCTGCTTAAGCTTCTCCGTGCGGATCAGTTCAGTGTTGACCGGGGCATTGAGCAGCTCGACAAGATCGTTTTTGAGGCGAATCGAGTGGCCAAGATCATCAAAGGGTTGCTGGCGTTTGCTCGTGATGGAGAGCGAGATCCTTTGGTCTCGGTAGAGGTCGGAGCAGTTTTAAGTGATGTTTTGAATCTCTGTGCGGGAAAGTTCAGGGGTCGAGGAGTGAGCCTCGAGGTCGGCTCTGTACCGGTGACGTCCATCGAGTGCCGTCCGACTCAGTTGGCTCAGGTGCTGTCCAACTTGATCAATAACGCCTTTGATGCCGTAGGCTCCTTGCAAGAAAAGTGGGTGCGGATAGGAGTGACTTTGCTGGATGGCATGGTTCGCATCACGGTGACGGATAGTGGTGCCGGGATTCCTGCTGCAATAGCCGCGAACATGATGCAGCCGTTTTTTACAACGAAGCCCGTAGGGAAAGGCACGGGTTTGGGTTTGAGTATTTCGAAAGGAATCGTCGAGGATCACGGCGGAAGATTTTGGCTTGATCGTGGCGCGATGAATACCTGCTTCGTGATTGAATTGCCGATCAAGCAGGATCCTCAGGCTCGCGCCGCGATCCGGTCCAGCTGATTCATGAGAACCTCATCGCGTTCGGTCACGAAGTTGATGACCAAGCCTTTGCGTCCCGCGCGGGCCGTTCGTCCCACTCGATGGATGTAGTTATCCAGCTGCTGAGGGAGGTGGTAGTTGATGACGCGGCCCACGTGCTCGATGTCGAGGCCACGGGAAGCGAGATCCGTTGAAACGAGGAGATCGACGTCTCCGTCGCGAAACGTCTTGAGGTTGGCCCTGCGCTCGACCTTATCCATCTCGCCTCGGTAGGTTACGCATCGGAGGCCCATGGACTCAACAGCCACCGTGACTTTGTCGCATTGTTCCCTGGTATTGGTAAAAATGAGAGTTCCGCCGGTCACCTTCTCCTTGAGCAGGCTCTCGAGGAGCGGAAGCCGTTTTCCATTCGGAACGATGAGGTTTTTCGTCGTGAGGGTGGCAACGACGCGGTGGCTGCCCCCACTGCGGATGATCTCGGCTTTCGAGAAGAGGCTCTTGATCATCGTCTGAACCGCTGCCGAGACGGTGGCGGAGAAGAGGGCCATTTGGCGGTCTCGCGGGCAGGCGTTGACGATGCGAGTAGCGTCGGGAAGGAAGCCTTGATCCAGCATCTGGTCGGCCTCGTCGAAAACCAAGATTCGGACGTCCCGGAAGTTGACTAGACCGCGGTCCATGAGTTTTACGAGACGGCCCGGCGTGGCCACGAGTACTTCAAAGGAGCCCTGGATGTTTCTTTTGGCGACATCGAGTTTGGTGCCGCCAAGGACCGTGCGGACGCGTAGCCGCGTCGAATGCGTGAAAGGCTTGAAGACTCGGGAGACCTGCTCACCGAGTTCCCGAGTGGGTACGACGACGACCGCACGGGGTTGGTGGTCAATCGTAATTCGATCCCCCTTTGATTCCATCGTCTTGAGGAGGTGCAGGATGGGCAGCGCGTAGGCGAGGGTTTTGCCACTCCCTGTTTCGGCCACTCCCACGACCGAACGCCCCGCAAGCAGGGCGGGTATGGCGCGGTTTTGAATCTCAGTGGGCGTGACGAGATCTTTTTCAGCCAAAGAAGCTTGCAGCGTGGAAAGTAAGTCGAAATCAGAAAATGTACTCATAAGGGTGCCCGGCCGTAAAAAAGATGAGGGGACAGACCCTTATAGTTTTTATATGGTACTTGGCTATAAAAATATGGGAACCGGCCCCGCCGGGCGGCTCACTGTTTCTCTACGACCGCGCCTTCCGAAAATTTAACGCCCGGATCCACTTTGACGACCGAATAATGCTCATTCAGCGTCCGCTCGACCGTGCCGCCACCGAGCTTGATTTTCTGGCAACCACTAAAACTACCCCCGTCAGATTTTCCGACGCTTTGAGGGGCCGCACAGACGTTCTTGAACAGCACGACCTTATCGCCCGCTTGGACTTCGTTATGTCCCATGCAGACATGGGCCTCTTCGTTGCTGATCTTCATGGCCACCGACCCCCGCATGAGGGTATGAGCGCATCCCGCAACCGTAAACATCGCCACTAGTGCTAATACTTTGAGTAATTTCATAGATACCTCGTTTCTGGGGAATACCCCTTCGCCTCGTCGGGCGCAAGGATCGCGGCATGGCTATTTGGGCAAAGCGCGCGCGACGTCGATCTGGGATCTCTTCTCGAGCCATTGATGAAAATCATCACCGGACCCTCTTTTAAACTCTCGGCCGAACTCTTCGGTGACGACCGAACGAAGCCCCGACGGCAGGGCAGCTCTCATCAGCCCCAGAAAGCGGGGCTCCGAGACTAGCACGAGTTCGGTAAACGACTGCTTTTGGTGGGCCTCGTCAAGCGTCTCCGCAATGAGCTGCGCGAAAGCACGAGCCACCCCGTCGGGGTGCTTGAGGCCCCGGTCAAGCGCGTGGCGAATCGAGCCGTTCCCGGCGCTTGAAAATCCACGCCCGGGCCTGTCCGAAGTGACCATCCTCTCGGACAGGCGCCCCTCTGGATGAGAGAGTCTTCGAATAAAAGAAAAACGAGCAGGCCCCTCCTCGTAAAACACAGCCTCCGTTCGATTCGCGAGAACATACCACCTTCGCCTGGTTCCCGGGGGAGGGGGCCTTACACTTCGAGACGTCCCCACGTACTCACCATCTTTGTTTCTCATATAAAGCCCGCCTCACGATCGAGGGGAGCAAGATATATGCCGCTAAACGAGCGACTGGGGACTCGCAGGAGTGAGAGGCGCTTCAGTGCTTCTTACTCCTGCGAGTCATATCGCAAGATATTGAGTCATCTTTTCCCGCTGTAAAGTTGCAATTCTCCCCTGCTTCGCACGAATAGGGTGAAGCGACATCGAGCGGGAGTAGTGTTCATCGGACTGATGCATTTCGGGTTTTTTCCGCGACCCGCACATGCTGCTTTAGACTACGGTGCCACGTTTTCAGCCCGAAGCGCCCCCTTGGGCGCGATGTTCGCAGGCACGGTGGGGCAATCGATCGGAGTCGTGAATCGCGCATTTGCCGAGGTGGAGGTTTTCCCGATTTCGATACTGGGGTTTGCAGCGGGAGCCGGTGTGCATTCGCGGCTGTTCAAGCCGACGCAGCCTGGAATTCCGTGCGGGACGGTTCAATGCGTCGGAGCGCTGGGCCGGGGCTCTCTCTTGCTGCTGCTCCTCTTTAGGTCAGCTTCGCCCAAAGAAACGCAGCGACCCAGACCCACGCGACGAGCGCGGCGGCGGTGAGATACGATTCGTAGGCCTTGTTTTGATGGGCGAGGCGGCCCGAAAAATGGTGATGAGATTCTTCGGGGTTGATTTGTCGAAGGACGTCGCGTGCCGCAGGAAGGGGGCGCGGAAAAAATCGAGGGACGAAGGCCTGGTACTTCGCGTAGGCATCGCCGAAAATTTTATGGAGCTTGGTTTCTTCATCGAGGATGATGAAATGGTAGACCAGCGCGAACAAAATGGATGCGGTCAAAAGAAGCGAGACGTTGCCGGCCGCCCAAGCTGTGCCTACAGCCATCAGGTAGGTGCCCAGGTAGAGCGGATTGCGGCAATAGGCGTAGGGGCCGCCCACCGCGGGGCGTATGTCTTTGCGGAGGTATCCGCTGGCCCAATAGCGCAGCGTGCCTCCGGCGAAAATGAGGAGGATGCCGGGGATGCGTGGCTCGCCACGCGCCAGGAGTCCGATCCCGATGGCGAAGGCCCAGGCTAATAGAATGCGTGTTTTTCCCTGCAGAAGGCCCCGAAACCAGTTCGGGGGGGGGGCCAGATTTTCACTCGGACGATAGGGTTTCAATTCTTCTGTGGTCACAGTGCCGTCACCCTAACGGGGAACCTTGTGAAAAGGCAACTCTTCCAGTAGTCTGCACGGCACGTCATGAAATCGAATCAGGGGAAGACTTCGTTGGAAGGGAAAGGTTCATCTATTTCGCGAGGCGAGTCCGCGGGCGGATTTCGTCTTCCGAAGGAGAGGGTCCTTCAAATTTACGATCTGATGGTGAAGGCGCGCGTTCTGGAAGAGCGTCTCATCCGAATGTATAAACAGTCGCAGGGATATTTTTGGCTCGGTGGACCGGGGGAAGAGGCGTTTAATATTCCCCTGGGGCTACAGATCAAGAAGGGACAGGGCCCGGACTACGATTTCATGCATTTCCATTATCGCCAGGGCGGGACGATGTTGACGCTCGGGATGGATCCGAAAGACGCGATGAGGCAGATGGCTAACGTCGCGACCGATCCTTTTTCGGGCGGGCGCAACTTCGCCTCCCATTACTCCAAGAGGGAGTGGAACGTGGTTCCGGTGACTTCGACGATTGAGACGCAGTATTTGACGGCGATTGGGACGGGTGTCGCGCAGAAGCATCACGGCGGCGATGGGATCACGATCGTGACCGGCGGGGATGCTGGAACGGCGGAGGGTGATTTCGCCTCTTGCTTGATTTGGGCTTCGCGCCCTGGTCAAGAGCTTCCGATGCTCATTATCGTGACGAATAATCAGTTCGGTATTTCGACTCCGGCCGCCACTCAGCATGGGGAGCAAAATGTAGCGGATCGAGGCAAGGCTTTCGGCATGAAGACGAGAACCATCAATGGCCTCGATCTCGACGAGAGCTGGGATGCCATTGCTGAGGCGATGGCTTATGTCCGCAAGGAGCGTAAGCCATACTTGCTCGAGGCCCGGGTGACGCGTCTGTACGGTCATAGTTCGGCCACGGGCGCTAACTTGATCGAGAGTGAGGTCGATCCGATCACGGTTCTAGAAAAGAAACTCGAAGCGACGGGCTGGCTCACGCGCAAGCAGATGGACGAGAAGCGCGAGTCATATAACCAAGAGATGCTCGAGATGTCGAAGCAGGTGAAAGACGAGCCGATGCCTGATCCCTCGACGATCTACGACCATACCTACGTGGGTCAAAAAGGGAAGTACTGGTAATGTTCAGGCGCCGCCGATGGCGGGCGCCGAGAGAGGAAATTCAAACACATGGCGCATATGGCACAGGCCATTCGATTGGCCCTTCACTACGGTGAGAAGCATTACGGTCTGCAGGAGATTTTCGGTGAGGATGTGGGTCCGCCGCTCGGAGGGGTTTTTACCGCCACGCAGGGATTGGAAACAGCCTGGAATGCTCCCCTTGACGAGCGCGGCATCATTGGTGCGGCCATGGGATTGGCGTTCGCGGGCCGTCGTGCCGTCGCCGAAATTCAATTTTGCGACTATATCTACAATACGATCGATCTGCTGAAGCTGGCGGGCAATCAGTGCTGGGCTTCGAACGGCGACTGGAACATGCCGATGACGGTGATGACACCGGTCGGGAGCGGCATCCGCGGTTCGATTTACCATTCGCACTCCTTCGACGCGACGATGACCCATATCGCGGGTTGGAAAATCGTCATGCCCTCCACTCCGCTTGATGCCTACGGTCTGATGCTTTCCTGTTTGAAGGAGCCCAATCCCACGATGTTCTTGAAGCCCAAGGCGCTTTTGCGTGTTGAGGGGGACGAGGCGATTCCGGGGATTCCTCCGCTTACCCCCGAAGGCAAGAAGTTGCTCCGGGAAATGATCGATAAACCCGTTGTCGGGGATATGTCGAAGTGGAAGCCGAAATGGCCGGATTTGCAGGAGTACCTGGTGCCGATCGGTGCGGGGAAGATTCTTCGCGCGGGCGAGCAGGTGACGATCGTGACCTATGGTCGGTTGGTTTCGATCTGCGCTCAGGCGGCGGATTTGCTTCTTCAGGAAGGTCTGTCTGTCGAGGTCATCGATATGCGGACCCTCTGGCCTTACGATTGGAACATGATCTCGGAGTCCATTCGAAAGACTCGGCGCGTTGTTTTCGTCAATGAAGACACTGAGGTGACGAACTTCGGGGAGCACCTGTTGCGCCGCGCGATCGACGAGCATTTCTACGAGCTGGAGGCTCGGCCGCGCTTGATTGCTGGCGCGTTCACGCCGGGTGTCGGGCTTGCTGACCCTCTCGAAGTGGCCAGCGTGCCGCAGTTGAACCAGATCGTCGAAATCGCACGGGAAGTCGCTCACGAACGCGCCTGAGCACTGACCGGCGTGAAAATTTTGTGAACTCCTTAACTCCCACCCGCAGCGTGCCGATGTCTTCTGTATCTCAACAAAGGGGACATAAATATGGCACTCGACACTCAACTCATCCGTGATTCGTTCGCATTGGTAAAGCCCGTCGCTATGGAAGTGATGACTCATTTCTATGGCGAACTTTTTAAGAACTTTCCCGGCGTGGTCCCGCTGTTTCAGCATGTGGATCTGTCCATTCAGAAAAAGGCGCTCGCAAGCGGTCTGACCTACATTGTCGACAACGTCGATAATTCCGAAAAACTCGTTCCCTACCTCAAGCAGATGGGCGCCCGGCACGTTCGTTACGGTGCGACGCCGGAGCATTATCCCGCAGTCGGGCAGACTCTGCTCGGAACTTTTAAATATTTTTTCAAAGATCAGTGGACGCCGAAACTCGAAGCTGAATGGACGACCGCCTACGGAGTCATTGTCGACGTGATGCTCGCGGGCGCAAAAGAGGCTGCGGATTCGGCCCCTCAGGCGAAGGCGGCTCCAGCGCCTCGGGCCGTGCCGGCCAATTTGGAAGAACTTTCGTTCCGGTTGGCGCGTTCTATCTTGGCCAGAGCGTTAGAGTCAGAGGCGGGCGACGAGTTCATGGCTTTGGCAAAAGAGAAGGCCAAGAAAATTCTCGCGGAGGCCCTCGAAACGGAAGCCTTGAACGTCCTCAACGCCAAGACCAAGAACGCGGCATAAGATGAGCACCGGTGCCTACAAGAGGTTCGGATGCAAGGGATGTAGCTATATTTACGATGAAGCCAAGGGAGATCCCGATGCCGGCTTGAAGCCCGGAACTCGTTTTGAGGAGATACCGGATGGCTGGAGTTGTCCGCTCTGCGGGCTGACCAAGGCTGACTTCGAGGAAATTCGGTAACGGGGCGAGATGTGATATTGAGTGGGTCATGGCCACTCTCAAGAATCGCCTCACGACGGTTTTTTCCAAAGCCTTTGAACGGGAAGGTTTTGAAGCGCGTTTCGGTGGGGTAGCGTTCGCGGATCGCCCGGACCTCGCCGATTTCCAGTGCAACGGCGCCCTTGCGGCAGCGAAGTCGAAGGGGCTCAAACCTCGCGAGCTCGCGGAGCGAATCGCTCCGCAGGTGCGTGCAGGGCTCGATTCGGAGTTCGGAGCAGGTTCGGTAGACCTTTCGATCGCCGGGCCGGGCTTCATCAATTTGAAGCTCAGCGGGACGGCCTTGGCGGAGACGGCCGGGCGCCTCATGGGCGATGTCCGATGCGGGGTCGAGCCTCGGACGCGTTCGCGCAAAGTAATCGTCGATTTCGGAGGCCCGAACGTTGCCAAGAGCATGCACGTCGGTCATCTGCGTTCTTCGATTCTGGGGGACGCCTTGGTGCGGTTGCATCGATTTCTGGGCGACACGGTGGTCGGCGACAATCATCTCGGAGATTGGGGCACTCCCATGGGGATGCTGATCTGCGAGATCCGGCGTAGGCAACCCACTCTTCCTTATTTCAAAGCGGATTTTCAAGGACAGTATCCACGGGAATCGCCGGTCGCGATGGAGGAGCTTGAGCAGCTTTATCCCGTGGCTGCGAAACGATTCAAAGAGGACGAGGCGTTCGCGAAGGACGTTCTCGTGGCGACGGATCAGCTCCAGCAGGGGAGAAATCCAGGCTATCGCGCGCTCTGGCAGCATTTCTGTGACACGACCATCGCCGGCTTGAAGCGGGATTTTGGCCGACTGGGGATCGAGTTCGATACCTGGTATGGCGAAAGTTTTTATGAGTCGAAGATGCCTGCAATGGTGGAGAGTCTCAGGCAGAGCGGGCTTGCGAAGGAAAGCGAGGGGGCGCTCGTCGTTCCGCTCGCGACGGAGAAAGATCCGGATGCGCCGCCTCTGATCTTGGTGAAATCCGGTGGGGGTTATCTGTATCATACGAGCGATCTCGCGACGATTCAGCACCGGGTGGGCGTGTTGAAGGCGGATCTGATTCTCTATGCCGTCGATAAACGGCAGAGTCTGCATTTCAAGCAGGTGTTTCAGGTCGCGAAGCGGGCAAAGCTGGCGGGAGAAGCCCAGCTGGTACACGCCGCTTTTGGAACGATGAACGGCAAGGATGGCAAGCCGTTCAAGACTCGGGAAGGCGGGGTGCTCAAACTGAAGGAGCTGATCGAGATGATCCATGCCGAGGCGGGTAAGCGCTTGGCCGAGATGAGTGTCGAGCGCGCGTACTCGGAGTCAGAGAAAGAAGACATCGCCGACAAGGTGGGGATCGCCACGTTGAAGTACGCCGATCTGAAGAACAATCGGACGGTCGATTACGTTTTCGATCTCGAACGGTTCTCGCAGTTCGAGGGCAATACCGGGCCTTATTTGCTTTATGCTGTGGTTCGCATTCAGTCGATTCTCAAGAAGGCGGCCGATCTGGGGATGCTTCCCTCCGCGCAGCTTGTCGCGCCCGGTGTCGATTCGGAACGGCGCCTGATGCTCGAACTTTTAAGATTGCCCGAGGCCTTGGGGCGCGCCTACGTGGCGAGCGAGCCGCATCACCTGGCCGACTTCGGTTTTGGCCTGGCGCAGGTCTACAACTCGTTTTATAAAGATTGCCATATCTTGACCGAGCCGGACGTGGCGCGTCGATCGGGCTGGCTTCAGCTTTGTCTGCTGACGCGGGATCAGATTCGCCTTTGCATGAATCTTTTGGGTATTCAGGTTCCGGAGCGGATGTAAGGCGCCTTCACGATTTATTCACATGAGTTTCATGGGCGTGCCGTCGATGAAGCTTTGTCATATGAGCAAATCATCAGAAGAGCGAAAATTTCTCCATGACATCGTCAGTCCGCTGGCGACGGCGATTTTTTTGCTGGATATCGTGCGAGAGGACCTCAAATCCACGGAGAGCATGGCTCCGGGGGTCATTGCTCAAACGACCCAGCTGGCGACCACTTTGGCGAAGATGAAGGGGATGATCGAGGCGAGGCGGGAGGTTCTGATGGGTGAGGACGCGGCTGGCGTCAAGGAGGGGGAATGACCACGCTTCGAAAAGGCCAGGGTGAGGTGAACAAGCATATCCTTGTCGTTGACGACGATGAGATCTTCCTGGGCGCGCTCGCGCAGACGTTGGAACGGGAAGGGTTTACCGTGACCAAGGTATCGCACGGGAAACAAGCGATAGACCTCATCAGCGTGGGCGTGGTCGACGCCGTCCTCTCCGACATCAATATGCCAGGCGTCAGTGGCATCGATCTCGTGAAGTTCGCGGCGGAGAACGCTCCCGAGCTGCCGGTCATCCTGATGACGGGCTTCGCGGAGCTCAGGGAGACCGCCGAGGCTATTCAAAAGGGCGCCCGGGGTTTTCTCCCCAAGCCGTTCAAACGCGAGGAGTTGATCGCGGTCTTGAACGAGTGGCTGAATCCGGAGAAAAAGGAGGCGGTCGATGCGAACCTGGACGACGCCTACTGCAAGCTCAGCATCGAGGATTTCGTTTCGGGCAAGGAGATCAAGTTTAATATCTACATCCGCCTCTCGGAGACGAAGTACCTGAAGGTGGCCCATGAGGGAGAGGACATCCCGGTCGACCGCATTCAGGGATATAAGGCGAAGGGCATCGAGCACCTTCATATGCTGAAGGACGATTTCAAGCGCTATATGGGGTTCAACCTGAATCTGCTCCCGAAGGTGACCGGGGCGTCGTCGATCTCGCGGGATAAAAAACGGCATTTTCTGAAACATACGAGCGAAGTCATTCTGGAAAACCTCTTCCTCAATGGGGTGGACGAGGAGAGCTTCCAGAGCGCCCGTTGTGTCGTGGAGTCAACCGCCTCGTTGCTGACTGAGCCTGACGAGATGATGCGTCTGATGGAACTTCTCAGTGCCCAGGGCGATCATCTCTACAGCCATAGCCTCGGCGTCAGCGTCTACGCGGTCATGATCGCGAAAGAGATCAAGTGGACGTCCCAAGCCAACGTGCACAAGCTCGCGTTGGGAGGTTTGCTTCATGATATCGGAAAGAAGGAGCTTCCGCGGGCCCTCCTCAACAAGCCCCGCCGAGACATGGTCTTCGAGGAGGTGCAGCTATACGAGACTCACCCGCAGCGGGGGATGGATGTTCTCGGGCAGATTTCAACCGTTCCCACCGACGTTCTTCAGATCGTGGCTCAGCATCATGAGGATTGTCTGGGGCTCGGGTTTCCCACCCATATCACGAAGAACTATATCCATCCGATGGCGCGAATCATTGCGGTCGCGGATGCGTTCTGTTCGATGATTCTTCCGGGGCCCGACTGCCTGAAGCTCCAACCGGGTGAGACGCTCTCGCGGATGAACACTCTCATGGGTGGACGATACGATCCTCAGTTCCTGGCGGCTTTGGGCCGCATCTTCGAGAAGGCGCAAAGCCCATGACTCAGGCGACGGCCCCCGTCATCCTCGTGGTCGATGACGACACGGATTTAAGAGACGCGATCGGCTTTGATTTCCGACGTCGCGGATTCACTGTTCTGCTGGCGGGGGATGGTATCGAGGCGTATGAATTATTGTCCTCGCGGCATGTCGATGTCGTTCTGACTGATATTCGAATGCCTCGAAGCACCGGGATCGAGCTTCTCGATAGAATTCGCGCCTCGAAGATGCGGATTCCCGTCGTGATCTTCATTACCGGCGAAGGAGATCTGACTCAGGAAGAGGCTTATCAGAAAGGTGCCTGCGCTATTTTGAGCAAGCCCTTCGATCGCCAGGAGCTGTTTCAGTGCGTGACGAGGGCCATGCTCTCGATTTCTGATCGCCTCTCGGCGGGCGCTGTGCCTTCGCCGGAACTGCCATTTTTCGAGCTTTCGGTTGCGTCGACTCAAGTGAGGTGGGGATGCGGGGGGGTGTGCGTGGAATGCCCCTCGAGCTGCTTATCGAAGGAGGGGGGGCGCTATC
>CAYIHX010000073.1:0-12885 GCA_964363305.1 uncultured Bacteriovoracaceae bacterium
GTGGGATCGGGCATTACCGTCCCGGATGTTTTCGCGGGCTCGACGGGGACCGCCTACGTGTATTTCGGCTGCGGCGACGGAATGAACGGCGGCCCGCGCACGCCGGGTTGTCCCCAGGGAATTTATCGGCAGCAAACTTCCAGTTACCAACCCGATGGCGTGACCGACGCGGTGAAGAATCTCGCGGCCTGTGACGGGAGCGGCTGCCGCATTCAGGCGATCTCGATCTCGCAGGCTCAGGTGGCCAGCGCCCTCACCGGGGTGGCGACCGTCAGCGCCTATACCTTGTTTGGCAATTCGGTGTCTGGCCTGGGAGAGCTGCACCTACCCGTTACGGATACGACGAATCCATCTTACGCTGATACCCTGGTCGCGGCGAGCTTGACGCTGGGTTGCACGGTCGCCGGTTGCACTCGAAGCACTTTAGCGGCCGGTGGCGCGTTTGTCTTCTCGGGAAGCTCGACCGGCTTGCGTGTGGGTAATCCTTCACGCCAACCGGCCTGTTCCAACGGCTCCTGTGATCCTCTCGTGCTGACCCCCGACATGAGTCAGTTCTCGGTGAATCAGGCCTGGCAATTCTCGCGCACCGGCTCCCAGTGGGGCGGTGCCACGGGAATGAAGACCGATTACAACGGCGATGGCTATCAGGATATCATGCTGCCGGTTCGCTACAATCGCACCCCCCTGAACCGCACCACGAACGGCCCTGGGTTCTACCTCTTTCAGTAAACTGCGGTGCCTGGCACCGTTTGTTAACTCGCTTAACAGTTTGGGGTTCTGAGCCGAATCGGTCCGATGGTTCCGACTGGGAGATGCGCTTCTCCAGCGAAGGCGCTTCTCCAGCGAACAGGCACGCGTCAATGGATTCTCACCCGCTCGAACCGAGCATTCAATACTTTATACCGGCCACTTCAGATATCCACAAAAACAACAGAAATTTTTAGATCGATAAAAAACAGAAAATCACAACACTTGATTATTATCGATTTATGCCCATTTCTAAGCACTTTTTCTAGTTTTATTTTTAAAATTATCCATAAAAAAATAACCAAAAAAATAGATTCATGATATGTATCCGACACAAGTGTCACTCCCTCTTTCAAACGAAGTTCTCTGGGAAAAAACCTACGATGCTCGCGTACGAGAGCGTATGGCGTTGACCGAGTTGCTCGAATTTCTTCAAGAGATCGAGCGCAGAAAGCTGTACCTGGCGCGCGGTTTTGAGAGTCTGTTCACTTTTCTCGTGAAGGGCCTGGGCTACGAAGAGGGCTCGGCCTATCGACGATTACAAACCCTTCGCGCGCTGAACTCCACGCCCGAGATCAAAGAACATCTGGCGCAAGGTTCGCTCACGCTCACCAACATCGCCGCAACTCAAGGGCTGATCCATGCTCTGGAGAAAAACCGCGCCGTGCCGCCCGAAGAAAAACGGACGCTTTTCAAAGAAGTACAGAATCAGAGCAAACGCGGCGTCGAGCAAATCATCCTTTCGCGCGCCGAAAAGGAAGGAGTCACGCTGAGGGGCGGGATCACGTCCGCCGACCTCATTCGCGCAACTTCGCCAGCGAAGGTCGATGTGCGATTTCAGGCCGCACGGGAATTTGAGGAGAAACTGAAGCGGCTCCGCGAACTGTACTTCAAGAAAAACCCCAGCGCCTCGCTCGAAGAGCTTCTCACTTGGGCCGTGGAGGAAGCCCTGAATCGACACGATCCGATTCGACGGGATGCGCGGGCTCAGGCGCGAGAGGCGCGGGCCCGAGAAAAAACCGCCACGCGGCGAGTGCAGGGCGCGGCTTCAATACCAGGCACCGGTTCAGTACCGGGCGTCGCAAAACAACCAGGCCCGGTCTCAACCCCAAAGCCCGCTCATGAGAGAGAAGATCAGGCCTCGGCCCCGCAACCACCGACGCAACCCTCACCGACTCCGCAACGCTCGTCCCCGCCGATGCCCACGCCCTACCGCCCCCTCCTTTCGGCCGCAACACGCCGCCTCGTTCTCCGGCGAAGCGATTTTCGCTGCGAGTACCGCGACTCCCAGACTCGACGCCGGTGCGAGACCACCTCACCGTTCGAAATTGATCATCAAGTACCGCTGCTTTTCGGGGGTTCGAGTACGCCCGAGAATTTACAGATCTTATGCCGCGCGCATCATCGGGCGAAGGGGCTACGTGTTGATATGTAGAGCTGAGGTGAGGGGAGAATCGAAGCACCTTGTTGTCCGATACCCTCCTCAGCCCTGCGCGCGTCTACGGCGAGTCTCCCCGAATCGTTCGGGCTCTCCCTACGAATCGGTCTAGACTCTACTCAGGTGTCGAAAAGTTCGACACCTGATGCCGCATAACTTATTGTAACAATTGGGGACCTTCTGGCACTCCGCTTGCTTCTTCAAAGGGTGAGAGATTTATTTTACAAGGAGTACTCCATGAATCGAATCCTCTTCGCCTTTACTACTGCTTTCGGATTGATTTCGTTCGTTGCCCAAGCTGCGGAGGTTCCGGCCTTCAGGTACGACAGGAGTCTCTCGAAATGCGTAAATTCAGCGGGAATGCCAGGGCATAATCCCAAGTATGCGGGTGAATGCGGTGAACTCTGGGGAGAAGATCTCACCAAGAGCAAGCTCGAGGGCGCTAATTTGTCGGGCGCCAACCTTCCACGGGCAAATTTGACGGGTGCCAACCTTTCCGGTGCGAACTTTTCGGGCGCGAGTCTCATGATGACCCGCCTGAAGGACGCGAAACTTCACGGTGCGATTTTCAACGAGAGGACGGTGTTGCCGTTCGATCGACAGGAAGCCGAACGACGAGGAATGATTTTTGTGCCGATGAGGGAATCGCCGGTCAAGAGGCAGGTCTCTCGGCGTTGAGCTATTGGTATTTAATCCGGTAGCGTCGCGCCGTGATGGTCGAGATTTGATTGCCGGTCATGACGCCGTTCTCGACGTAGGGAGCGTAGACTTCAAACACCTCTTCTTGGCGCGCCTGGTTCTGGGCGACGCCCGTGCCTAGACAGGCATTGAAGTCGAGATAGCAGGCTTGGAGCATCGGCAGCGTTGCGCCGCAGTCGGCGCCCGCAAACGTCCGGGTGATCTGCAAATCAAGACTCACGCGGCCGGACATCTCGGCTCCGAACATGATCTTCCCTTTGTCGACGCTGCTGAGTTGGCCGGTTTCCTCGATCTTCAGAGAGTACCCGCATTGGCTGTAGCCAGCAGGAAACCAATCGCTTCGCGTGATTCGAAAAAGAGCATCCGGATCGTATTCCTCGTATTGAATGGCCAGAGTGTTGAGGTTGACAAAAGTTTTCAGCGAAGGGGGATTGCTCGATCCATCAAACGGATTGATGAAGGCGGCTTCTCCGGTTTTTTCGTCGATCAGCAGGCCGATCGGATTGGTGAAGATCGACTTCATTTCGTCCGGTACCTGGACGATGTTCGTGTCAACGCAGGTTTCGTTCGTGCCCGCGTCCGCGCAGAAGATCAGCTGCTGCGGCTCCGTCGAGTAGTAGCCTCCGATCGCTGCCGGCTCGGCTGCTTTTTCGACGCGGTTGCCGAAGCGGCATTCTGAGGCCCCGAGCAGCATCACGCTGGTCGTGCAGAGAGTGATGAATCGAACGGTCAAAATCTTGGCAGGTTGCATGAGTCAGCCTTCCTCCTTCCATCCTTTCGGAGAAAGAGGAGGGAAGCTCGAGAGGCAGAAATTACCGCAGAAAATTACCGCAATCGTCGGCGCTCGTCGTCTTGGGCGACCAGCTGGGTTCCTCCGATGACGGCGAGCGGAAGCGCGAGGCAAGAGATGAACGGAAGAGAGAAGAGCGCCATGAAAGCCGCGCCGAAGCCGATCGATGCCAGCAGGTTTCGGCCGATGAACCGAAGCCCTTCTCGGCTATCTTGGCCGCGGCGGGTCTGTGGGTAACTGATGTACTGAAACGTGACGAGGCAGAAGGCGAGAGCAAAGCCGAAAAGATTGGCGATGGGAATCCAGGAAATGGCGATCGAGAGGAGCAGGCCAGCGGTGGCGAGGAGGGTTTTGAGCAGGTCGATTCGGAGGAGTTTCAGTTTGGCCATGAATCCCTGAGAGGGGACGGGGGGAAGAGGGGGCGAGCAGCGGGTTTCTGCCGCCTCGGCGAGGAAATCGTTGAGGGGGGACGCAAGCACCGTGGCCGTGACCGAAAACGTAATGGCACCTACGAGGATGAGAATGAGGCGGACGAGCAGGAGCACGCCGGCCGCTGCCCAGCCCTCCGGGCTCAACCCAAGATATTTGAGCTGAACGGTGACCATGTCCTGGGCCCAGCTTTGAGCGGCCTGAAAGCCGAAGGCGTAGAGCCCGAGAGTGAGGGAAACAGGAAGCGCGGCCCAACCGAGAAGCACGGGGGAGGCTACGAGGACTCTCAGAGCCCGGAGGGGCATGGATGCGCCGTAAATAAATGACTTCAGCATGATCTGAAACCTCTTTTACTCTGAATACTTACGGAAGAAGTTAAAATCTGCAACAAGAACAGAGTTTTGAGTTGCTGCGGCACACAAAATAGTATACTAAGTTGGTCATGTATTTTAAGATTCCATCGTCTGGGCTTGCCTTCGGGCTGTGTGTGGTCAGTTTGCTTTCGGTTCCTTCGGCTCATTCGAGCTGCGTCGTGAACGGCGTCGACCTAGGGGCTCTGGACTGGGACGACGCACGCGCCGTTCAGGCCGCCCTGAGGAATGTCGGAACCCTTGCCACCCTGACCTATCCGCCTTCCGCGCGTGAATCTGTCCCAGTGAGCGTTGACCTGGGTTGGCGCGAGATTTTGGAGTTGAACCGGATGCTGATCGGAGAGGTGGTTCCGCGGTCGGTCCGGACGATCGACGCGATGGCCCCGAACGAGCGCGCGGATTACCTGGAGGAGTATTGGAACCACGCGGCCTTGGTGGTTTGGACCGTGGTGAACCGGAACTTTCACGTCACCGGCGGCGATGCCGATCGCTTCTCGTTCCTGAAGTTCATGAGAGGTTTTTCCCAACCCATCAATCCCAACTGGCGTCGAACAGGAATGTTTTGTCGACGAGGGAGCCCGAACTTCGGCGGTCCGGCTCGGGATGCCTCCGCCTGTAGCGAGCACCTCTTGAGTCGAAGAGACGGAATTTATCGTCGCAGCTGGGGTCAGGTCCCTCGCATGATCCGTGGCTTGGTCTTGAATTTTGCCGCAGGACGATTGCCGAATCCGGACCCACGCGTGGTCGACTTCGCGGTCCATCGCCGTACGATGTGCGATCATCCTGGGAGCCGGTTGCCGCGCACCAGAATCATTCATCGAATTTGGGATCACGGTTTTTGCGGCGTCGCGGCTCCGGGCATCCCTGTCGTCGTGACCCCCGGAGAATGGGCGCGCTGTTTGCCGGATCTTCCCATGCGGGCTGATCCATTTGAAGTTTCCGAGGAGAGCTCAGTCGAAGCTTCAGATTCAGATGCCGATGCCGAGTTTTAAAGTTCTCCCGGAGGATTTCTCTCGGCATGGTATGGTCTGATGCGTCATGGGTTTAGTATTGCCCGCGTCGGTGGCCTTCGGTAGCTACGCGAACTATGAACTATCCTACGCTCGTGGTGTTGGTTGGGTTGGCGATTCCCGCGTTTGCTCAGGCGGGAATTCTCGAAGAGCTGAAAGAGTTGAATCCTCAGTACGCTGCTCAGGTCGAGCGCGGAGAGCAAGTGATGCTCACGCAGGGAAGTCAGGGACCTTGGCCGAAGGCTTGGGTTTTTCGAACGATTGACGCGCGACCAGAAGAAGTTGCCGCCGTCTTTTTCGATGTAGAGACGCATAAAGATTATTTTCCCAATGTCTATCGCTCCGCAATTACGAGCCGAGTCAACCCCACCACCGTCGAGGTTGAATACGCGCTTTCCGTGCCGATCGTATCAGACGAAGTCTATACCGTTCGCGATATTCTTTCGGCCTACGACGGGGGGAAAGCCTATAAAGTCGAATGGACCATGCTGAAGGCAAGTTCAAGTAGACATATCGAAGGTTATATTTTGATCGAGTCGTTCGGGGAGAAGACGATCATTGAATACTACAACTACATTATTCCGGGGTCGGGCATGTCGAGCTTGCCCTTTGTAAAAGGCAAGGCGATGGCCCAGTTGGCGCAAACGGTCACGGCACTGGCGAAGGAAACCGTTCGTCGCAGAAGCGAGCAGGCGGACCGACTTGCTGATCTCGTGCTTCGGATCAGGCAAGCGCTCGGGAAGTAAATTTCGACGAAGTTTTGGGACGGGAGGATCCTGCTCGGGCTGGATCCTCTTGAGGGGGTAGGGCCGGCGTCTCTCCGTGAGATCCGGCCTTCTCGCTTTCAGGGGAGAGAGGCGAGCTCTTCTACCGACTTCGCCTTGAGCGGACCGCTCGTGGCCTTTTCGCGCAGGATCGTGGAGGCACACTCCCGCTGATAATGATGCCCGGGGAGGATCACGGTATCGTCCGGGAGGGCTTTGAGCCTCTGGAGCGAATTGAACATCTGCTCATTGTCGCCGTCCTCGAAGTCGGTACGTCCGCAATCCCGAATAAAGAGCGTATCACCAGAGAAAAGGTAATTTTGGTTCGCGACGCTGACCCCATAGCAGCATTCGCCCAGGCTGTGCCCCGGCGTATGAAGGGTCTCGACCGAAAGGCTTCCGACCTCTATCCGATCGTGATCGGAGACATGATGAATCGCGAAGAGTCGAAGGATCTCACGAGGAAGACGGTGCTCCTCATGGAGGTGAAAGTGGAGCGGGAGGCTTTTGAACTTGTGGAGAAGACCCGAAAGACCCGCGACATGATCAAAGTGGGTATGCGTGAGAAAAATTCGGTCGAGGGTGAGGTCGTGCTTTTGGAGGACGTCGAGCACCGGAGTGAGGTTTTTTTGCGGATCGATCCAGGCCACTTTTCTGGTCCGCCAATCAATCAGCAGATAGACGAAGTTCCGGTGATTGCCGAGCTCGAACTGCGCGATCGGTTCGCCGGGGATGAGGCCTTGAGCTTCTTCTTGCGCGAGGTGGAGTGGGATCATCATCGGGCACAGTTTCGCCGCAAAATGGAACAATGTCACCTTCTTCTCGACAGCCTTTTTGGGAGTGGTACAGGTGAGCGCATGAGTAAGACTTCGAACTTTCCCTCTGGTTTTGGCTGGGCCCAGGGCTCCTATACTCGGCAACCTCATGTGGATATTCCTCAGGGGACTTACGAAGAGGAGCATGGCCGCAACGGCTTTTCTGGGCGGGCAAGTCATCTGTATCATCGGCACCCACCTACGGGCTGGCTGCGCATCGAGGGGCCTCATCGCCCCCACGCCTATGATGTCGTGAAAATCGAGGGTAAGCCCGAAGGTGAGGCGGAGTGGTTTCTCGGTAACTCGGACGTGCTGATCGGGATCGCGAAACTCTCAAAGCCGATGAACGTGATTGTCCGTAATGCGGATGGTGATGAAGTCCGCTTCATTCACTTCGGTTCGGGCACGCTTCAGACAGACTACGGTGATGTGGAGTACCGGCGAGGGGATTACCTCGTCATTCCTCGCGGAACGAACTATCGCTTCATTCCCAGAGAGGCCAATGTCCAATTGGTGATCGAGTCTCCGACCGAAGTGGGCCTCCCGGATCGGGGGATGCTCGGTCGACATGCCCAGTTCGATCCCGCCGTGATGCGGGTCCCTCAATTGCCCGGCGAGGAACGAAAAGACGGTGCCAACGCTCAGGGCGAGTTCGAGCTGCGCATCAAGCGAGAAGGGGTATGGACGAAGGTTTTTTACCCCTGGAACCCGATGAACGCCGTCGGCTGGAAAGGGGATCTCGCGCCCTGGGCGTTGAACGTGGATGACATTCGTCCTATCATTTCGCCGCGCTACCACTTACCGCCCAGCGTACATACGACGTTTCTCGCGCAGAACTTCGTGATCTGTTCCTTCTTGCCTCGGCCTCTCGAGAGTGAGCCCGGCGCGATGAAAGTGCCCTTCTATCATCGTAACATCGACTTCGACGAGGTTCTGTTCTATCACGACGGGAACTTCTTCTCGCGCGAGGGTATTTCGGCCGGTGCGGTGACTTGGCATCCCCAGGGCATCCATCACGGGCCGCACCCAAATGCGGAAAAGAATGCGGAAGATAAGGCAGAAACAAAAGAGATTGCGGTGATGGTGGATACGAAGCGTCCGCTTCAAGCGTTTCAGGCCGCGAATGCGGTCGAACATACTGAGTACGCCATGAGTTGGCGAGTCGATCAAAAAAGGTAAGAGAGCACCCCATGAAGACACTTTCGGAGTTCAACGGATTTACACTGAAGGCCGTTCTGGCCACCCAGTTGGAGCTTACTCAAGCCGGGAAGACCGCCGAAGAGTTGGTCGCCGGCATCGGAGAGAAGCACAAGGCCGAGGGCGATAAGCTGAAGTGGCTGCTGCAGGCGCTGGATATGGCGAAGAGCCAGATTCAGAAGCTCAAGCGAGTGCTCGTGTTGCAGCCTGCGGAAGGCGAGAAGGCCCCCCAGGGCGCGCTTGCGATCGAAGGTCTTTTGTATCTTGTGGAGTTCTTCCCTGATGGATCCAGACCCATGGGTCGTCCGGAACACGGTGACAGGGGTGGACGCGGTGGCCGCGATGGTAAGAAAAAAGGTGGTCGTGATGACAAGCGTGGCGGAGGGGCCGGAGGCGGACGTGGACCGCGTCGCGATGCGCCTGCGCCGACTCCCGTTGCTGGCGGTGCTCCTGGAAAGATCATTGTGAATCCCCCGGGCGATCGTCCCGCTGCTGCCGCTCATCCGGCGCGGGCGCCTCAGCCCCCGCGCGAACCACGCCCACCGCGTGAGCCTCGTGCGCCGAGAGAACCTCGAGTGGAAGAGCCACCGAAGCCCTACGTGCCGAGCGGAAAGCCCGCGCTCCTGAAGCCGCGTTCAGCGGTCGAGGTCACTGCGTCCGTTCCGGTTTCCGAGGCGACGAGTTCTCCACAAGAGACGAGCGGTCCGCAAGAATAGGCCTCTCAATTTTCATGAATTCTTGACCACTCCATCATTCGTTCGAGCGGCTTGAGGGCCCGTAAGCGCAGCTCTTCCGGCAGGGTGAGCTCAGGGACCTCGTCTCGCAGGCACCGCGCGATTTTTTCGAGGGTGTTGAGCTTCATGAACGGACATTCGTTGCAGGCGCAATGACCGTTGGGCGGCGCCGGGATCAGCTCCTTGCCCGGGGCCCGCTTGCGCATCTGATGGAGGATTCCTGCTTCCGTCGCGACGATGAAAGTCTTTTTTTGGCTTGTTTCCACATATTTTAAAAGCGCTGAGGTGCTGCCGATGAAGTCGGCTCTGCTGAGAAGCGATTCCTCGCATTCCGGATGAGCGACCAATTCCGCCTCGGGGTGAAGTACTTTGAGCTGCACGATTTTTTTTTCGGAGAAGGTTTCGTGCACGATGCAGGCGCCCTGCCAAAGCACGAGCTCGCGGCCGGTTTGCTTGGCGACCCAGGCGCCGAGGTTGCGATCCGGCGCGAAAATAATTCCGCGATCCCTCGGGATTCGCTCGACGATTTTCACGGCGTTCGAACTGGTGCAGATCACATCGCTTTGGGCTTTGATGGCGGCTGAACAGTTGATGTACGAGACGACGAAGTGGTCCGGGTGCTGGGCACGGAAGCGCGCAAAGGCTTCGGGTGGGCAGGAATCGGAAAGCGAGCAGCCGGCTCGGAGGTCGGGCATCACCACTTTACGCGACGGGTTTAAAATTTTGGCGCCCTCAGCCATGAAATGAACGCCCGCGAAGCAGATCAAATCGGCCTGAGTTTTTTGCGCAAAACGAGCCAGCTCGAGACTATCGCCGACGAAGTCAGCCACATCTTGAATGTCGGGCTCTTGATAGTAATGTGCTAAAATGACAGCATTTTTTTGCTTCTTGAGGCGGTCAATTTGATCGAAGAGATCGAGCGCCTCTGTAGTTGATCTTTTTTGTCTAGATGAAGAGAAGGCATCCACGCCCCGGAGGTATCATCGTTTTCGATGGTGCACCATCCATGTCTCGGTTAGAGGCGGCATGTGCTCAAGGCAATCCTACAAAAGTGGCAAGACAGTGGCATGAAGACTCTCAAGCGAGGGCCGGCCATGCGAGTGATCTTCTTTTATCCCGGCGAAGAGGGGACCTACATCGATCACGCCTACGTGACGTTGTTCGAGAACGGCATCGTTCATATCCAGTCGAGCCAGGAAGAGACGACTACGCATTTGCAGAACTGCGAAATTCTCTGGCGCTTTGAAACCGAAGCGGAAGAGCGTACTCCGAAGGTGCGTCTCTTGAAGCCAAAACCCGCTCCGATCAAGCCAGAGGTCGAGCGATCGCCCGAACACTGAGGTTTGAGCGAAACCATCATGGGGTGTCGGGGTGAATTTCCTCGGCTGAGATGCTCGAACGAGCGGACCCTGGGTCGATTCCCGTAGTTTCGGAGATCGGCCCGCACCTGATCCGGATCATGCCGGCGGAGGGATCGATGTTCCGATTGTTATTTCCCCTGATTCTCTGTGTTGTTTTTTCGGATTGCACTCGGGGGGAGCGCCCGGCCCCTCCTTCTTTGCGAGTGCTGACGCACGATTCATTCGCCTCGAAGTCGGGCCTCGGCCCGATCCTCGCGCGCGAGTTTGAAGCGCGTTGCGGGGTTCCGCTCTCGTACGTCGTCGTGGGGGATTCAGGACAGATTCTCAATCGCCTTCTGCTCGACGACAAACGCGGCGATGCATCCGCGGATATCGCATTGGGGTTTGATCAGATTCATTGGAAGAGTTTCGCCCCTCATCTGATCTCGATTCATGAGATCCGCGAACCTCTGACTCCCGAGGCAGCAAGGGCTCCTCGCTCCGAAGGTTTTGTTCCCTACGATACGGGCTTCTTCGGTTGGATGCTCGATGAGGAAGCATGGAAGAAGACTGGACAGCAGGTCCCCGCACGCTGGGGCGAGCTGGTTCGGCTCCCTTTGGGGCGTTGGCTGGTGCTTGAAGATCCTCGAACCTCGACGCCGGGATTTGCTTGGCTGGCATCGGTTCGGGAATTTGTTCCCGCGGCTGCCCGAGGCGGGTTTTTTCGTGCATTGAAGGAGCGAACGCTCACGCTGACTCCCGGCTGGAGCCAAGCCTACGGACTTTTTCTCGATGGAAAAGCGCCTCTGGTTTTCAGTTATCTGACGAGCCAGGCCTATCACCGGGAAGAAGCGCCTCAGTCGAAGCGTTACCGGGCGCTGGTTCTCGATGATGCCGCTCTCTTGCAGATCGAGGGCGCGGGCTGGATTGGCCTTTCGAAGGCGGAGAAGGAGTGGGGGAGATGTTTCTTCGGCGTGCTTCTGGGAGAAGCTGTGCAGCAGGCTTTGCCCCAGAAGCAGTGGATGATGCCGGCCCGGAAGGGAGTGCGCTTGCCGAAGAGTTTTGAGCTTTTGCCTCGTCCCTCGAAGATCATCGAGGTGGGGCCGACCGTCGTTGAAGAGCAGGCTTGGCTTTCCGAGTGGCGAGCCTCCTTGCGATGAGGGCCACCGCTACTCAGATCCTCTTCGAGCCGGTGCTCGTGGAGGCGGCCCGCATGAGCTTTGCCTTTGGGCTCGCTGCCACGAGCTTGAGCTTTTTTCTAGGGACTCCGGCCGGTCTGTGGCTCGGACGCGTTGCGCCCGTGGGTGGGTGGCGTCGAGTGTGGGAGACCGCGCTCGGCTGGCCTTTCTTGGTTTCCTCGAGCGTGGCTGGTCTCGCGGGGATCGAGCTGCTCGGGGGAACTCGGTGGGCGTACCGGTTTGAAGGTGTCGTCTTCATGATGGTGCTGATCAACGCCCCATGGATTGCGCTTCGACTGGCGCAGGCACGCGCCATGGTGAACCCTCATCTTCTGGAGCAGGCACGGGTGCTCGGTGCTGGGTTCTTCGCGAGCTTTCGCTTCGTTGTTTTTCCCGGCGTGGTATCGGCGGCGGCGTTGGCCGCGCTCGAGGTTTACCTTATTTGCAGTTCGAGCATGGCCTTGGTGATGCTCCTCGGCGGCGGGCCCCCCATCGAGACTCTCGAAGTCGTTTTGTATTCTCGCTTACGGAGCGGATTCTTTGAACCCTCCGCCCTGTTGGCGACGCTTTTCTGGGTGGTCGTCGTTTATTCTCCCGCTTGGATCGGGCTGTCCCGGCTTTCTCGTCGTTTGGAGACGCTTCTCCCAGTCGGAGTTCAATCCGAGGGGTCGCGCCCGGGGCGCGTGGCGCAAGCGG
This sequence comes from uncultured Bacteriovoracaceae bacterium, assembly GCA_964363305.1. Lineage (GTDB taxonomy): Bacteria > Bdellovibrionota > UBA1018 > UBA1018 > UBA1018 > CAYIHX01. The sequence goes on from CAYIHX010000073.1 coordinate 12,209, forward strand.
GGGTGTTGGCGCTCTCGGCAATGTCATTGGCTCCTTGGATTTGGATCACCTGTCGGGGGCTCTGGCTGGGGAGGCAGCTCCGGCCAGAGACTTGGGGGGCCTTCGCTGGGAGTTTGGCGATGAGTTTGGCCGTCGCACTGAGCGTCGCGGCTGGGACCGTGCTTTTGGTGCTCGCTATTTTTACACATCCTCGGATGAGTCGGAGCGGGGTCGTTCGGTGGGTGGCGGGTTCCGTCATGGCTTCGGCGGTTCCGCCGATGCTTTTTGCGCTGATTTTTCTCGCCACCTTCATTCGATTCTTTGATTTTTTTTCCTATCCGTTGCCGACGTTGAGTCTGCTCCTGCTCTGGGCTCATTTGCCATTTGCTTTGCGCGCTTTGGCGCCCTGGGCACTGACTCGCGCGGATCGATTGCTGGAGGCCGCGCAAGTCTTAGGAGCTTCTCCGCGCCGCGCCTGGGTAGTGGTGGAATGGCCGCGCTGGCGGGCCGGCATCGCCTCCACGTTTGGGGTGCTCGTGTCGCTGCTGCTCGGTGAAAGCGCGTTGACCTGGCTTTTTTCCAACAGCGACGGCGTGCCCTGGGTGACGTTGCTTCTGGCTCGTTGGGGGGGGCAATACCAACTCGAGGCCGCGCGTTTCGGGGTTGCGGCCCTTCTGTCGGTGAGCGCGGTCATTTAC
>CAYIHX010000074.1:0-12859 GCA_964363305.1 uncultured Bacteriovoracaceae bacterium
GGCAGGACATTCGTATTGCTAATGCCTGCGGACATCTTCACTCGCTACCAACACATATATTCACCAACACATATATTCACCAACATATATTCACCTGTGCGCGACCCGACTTCTCTGAGAACCCTCTAGAAGTGGAGGTGCCCGGGGTCTGGTGCACATCGAAAAACAATAGCGATAACTCGCTGATTTTTTTGGTCTATTTCTACATAATGAATACTTTCCAGAAATTGACTTGGCGCATTATTTCGCGTACTACACCGCCGTGCGCTCTTCTTTCTTTCGGCATACTGCGACAGCTCTCTTGCTCGGCCAAAGTCTCGTGGCCTGCTCGCCCGTTCCGCGCCCCTCGTACAACGATCGCTCTGCCGTCATCTATGGCGAGGACGGCCGGATCGAAGTGATCGACGAAACAGACCCACTTTGGCTTGAAAAGGCGCGCGCGACCGTCGCGCTCGTCGCGCGCTCGCAGCTCACTCCCTCCTCCGACGGCCACTCTTTCCAGATTCAGACCCACCCCTCGACCCTTCCCTATCCGTTCTGCCCCGGTGAGCGCTTCACCGCCCAGCCCGAAGTCGCCGCCTGTACCGGCGTGCTCGTCGCGCCCGACCTCATCCTCACCGCAGCGCACTGCCTGCACCTGCCTCCCGGCTGCAATCCTGAAACCGGCTGCGACTATGCCGCGCAGGTCTGCCCCTCGGTGTCCTTTTTGTTCGACTGGCGCCTCGACGCCGAGACACGGACCGCACCCACGCAAATCGACTCCCACTCCGTCTATCAGTGCCGCAAGATTCTCGCCGGCGCCCGCGATCCCGTCCAAAAACTCGATTGGCTCCTCGTCCAGCTCGATCGCGAAACAACAGGTCGAACCCCAGTCACGCTTCCGCTCTTCCCGACTTCGAAAGAGCTCGTCGTGGGCCGGCCCGTCGTGCAGATCGGCCACCCCCTCGGGCGGCCCCTTAAAATCCTTCACGGCGCGGAACTTCTCCCCAGTCAGCACGCCCATCAGCTCGTCGCCAATACCGATACCTTCGTCGGTAGCTCGGGCGGGCCCCTCTTCGACGCCCAAACGGGCGTGCTCATCGGACTCCTCTCCACCGGCGAACGTGACTTCGAGCTCGATTTCGCGCAGGAGAGCAGGTGCCTACGCTCTCGAGTTTGCACAGCAGAAACTTCCTGCCTCGGCGAACGCTACTCCCGCGTGGAACAGGCGATGGATACGATCATCCGGCTAGTGCTCTTGCGGCCCGGTGATTCGCCCCAGCCAGGCGGCTGATAGGCCCACGAGAATCGGACCCAGAAATACGCCCGCGAACCCAAAAGTTTGAATTCCGCCCAGCACGCCGATAAATGCCAACAGCGGATGCATATTCGACGCTCCCCTCAGCACCCAGGGTCGCGCGAAGTTATCGATGAGCAGCACCAGCACCGCCACGAAAGAAAGAAAGAGGCCGGCCGGAAGCGGGCCCGTCGCAAACATAAAAAGACAGCTGGCCACCGTGACGGAGACCGAGCCGACCACTGGAATAAAGGCGCCCACAAAGACTAGAAATCCAACCAGAAAAGGCTGCGGCAAGCCGGCGAGAACCCCGCCTGCCGTGAAGGTCAAACCCTGCAACGCCGAAGCCACAACGCTCGCCAACACGACCGACCGAGAATAACCCTTCAGCTGCTTGATCAAAAAATCCGTATCTTTCAAACCAAAGGGGGAGTGCGTGCGCGCGAACAGCTGCAACCGACGCCCATCCACCAACAGAAAGAGCAGGCCGAGAAGGAGCATCATGACCGAGGTGAGCATCCCGGGTGCGCGAGAAAGGAGACCCCCGAAAAATTGAGCGAGAACACCGCTCAAAGAATCTGAAAGCTCCTGTACGGCGCTCACGAACTGCTCGGGCTCGACGCTGAAGGATGCAGCCATCCACTCCCGAAGCCGCACCACCGGCGCAAGCCCCACGAGCCAGGTCGCCCCGGTCATCCCCTGGACTCCACGAAAATCGTGCAGCTGCCGCATCAGGGCCTGAGCCCCAAAAAAAATCACCAACAACGTTGGCAACACAAGCACGACCGCGAAGAGCACGGTCACGGTCAAACTACTCAAAAAGACGGGCCATTTCCTGCGCAACAAAGAAACATGAAGCGGCATCAGCAAGATCGCAAAAACCCCTGCCAGCACCACGGGCAGCAACAAATCGGCCGCCAGATAAAAACACCCGGAAAACAAAACAAAAGCGGCAACCCATTCCCGACGAAGGAGCAGGTCCGACCTCAAGCCGACCTCTTCTTTTTTTTGCTCCGGCCCGTCGTGCCGAAAACGTAATCCCAAAGAGGAGAACTCACGCCCCAACGGGATTCGACTTCCGTAAAATGGTGCAGCATATGGCTCTGCTTCAAAAACTTGCCGACCGGGGTCCGAGGCGTGAAGTGATGTACCGCGAAATGAATATAGTCGTACGCGAGATAACCCCAGATGAAGCCGGCTAAAAATGGCAGATAAATCTCTGGCCCGAAAATGAGGCGGAAAATCGGGATGAGGATCAGCGCCAAAATAAAGGAAGCGGCCGGGGGCATGACCAACCGTGACGGGTCGTTTGGATCATCGTGATGCACCCCATGAAGGAGAAAGTGAAAACGCCGGCCCCAGTGGGAGTCGATCTGCAGATGAAAAACATAACGGTGCAAAACATACTCGACCAACGTCCAGCTCAAGACGCCCGTGGCCGCCCAGGCCGCAAGCTCAAGCGGGGAGAGAACCGCATGCTCGATCCCCATCGCCAGAACAAAAAGCGAGATCGGAACCCAAATCAAGAGAGGAACAATCGGATGAACGTGAGAAAGCCGTTCCAGCCATTGCGACTTGAACATTCTCAAGCCCTTACGTCCATTCCAGATATCCGTTCCGACCGCGCCACCTGTTGTCTTGCTCATGGAGGAATATTTACCTCAGCTCGAAGCCCGACGCTAGCCCCCGCGTGAGTGTCGGACAAAATAACCCGATGCGCTAAACACCTGTTCAGACCTCCTTCCCTTTTTTCGATTTACCGAGCTAGAACCTCCCTATGACCGAATCGCTTCTCTTGATGACCTCAGCCCTCGCAGCCGTCGCGTCCATTGCCGTCCTCTGGACCTTGAAAACCGCGCGCCCCAACCTTGCCGCTGATCTCGAGCCCCTTCACCTCAAGCTCGGGGGCGAATGGCGAGAAGCCTTGACCGAGAAACTCGCGCGCCACTTCGGCGACTCCCAAGAAAAATTCGAGCAATCCCAGGCCCGCGCACGCTCAGAGCTTCAAGCCGTTCTTTCACAGTCCCGCACTGAAGCGCAAACGGGCCTTTTGCAAACCACCCAGGCGCTTGAAATTAAATTTCAATCCCTCGAACAGCAGGTCGGCATGCGCCTCGAGGCCATCGGAAAAAACGTCGAGAACAAGCTGAACGAGAACCTGAAGGAGGGGTTCCAGCACTTCACGAAGGTGCAGGAGCATCTCAAAGCCGCGGAACTGAAACTGGCCGAGCTCAATATCGTCGGCCAATCCATCTCCGACTTGAACAGCCTGCTCAAACTCCCGCATCTTCGCGGGGGCTTCGGCGAGGCCACTCTGGAGCGCCTCCTCGCCGATTTCCTTCCCATGGGCAGCTACGAATTCCAATACTCCGTCACCGACGGCAGTACCGAGCGGGTCGACGCCATCGTCAAAGTGGGGAAACAGGTTCTGCCCATCGACAGCAAGTTTCCGCGCGAACAAGTGCTGCCCCTTTTCGAGAGCGGCGACCCGGTGGCGCAAGAGTCCGCTCGCAAAATTCTCGCCGAATTCGTCCGCGGACAAGCGCGCACGATCTCACAGAAATACATCAAGCCCGAGCACGGCACGACCGACATGGCGCTCCTCTTCCTGCCGAGCGAAACGCTCTATTTCGAAGTCGTGCGCAACGGAAAACTCTTCGAGGAACTCTCACGCCTGAAGGTCTACCCGGTCTCGCCCAACACTCTGATGATCGGCCTGCGCTCGGTGACCATGGCGCAGGAGTACTACGACATGGCTCGCGGAGTGGAGCAAACCATCGAGGATGTGAAAAAAGCTCGTCGGCACTTCGAACATTTCGAAGGCCGCTTCGAGGACGTGGGTCGAGGCCTAAGAAAAGCGCAAGAAGCCTTTGAAATGGCACACACTCACCTGGGCCGTTACGAAAGCAGCGTCTACCGGCTCACCGGAGAGACCCCGGCGGAGCTACCGCCCTCGGCCGACGCGCCCCTCCCCACCTGATCCGCTTCCTTCTTAAGCGCGCGTCGCCTCCAGCGCCGCTCGCTGCACCTTGAAAATCGCGCGCGCGAGCATGTACTCTCGCTCGCCGCCACTGCGCAGATCCCAGGAGACAATCTTTGCCCCATTTGGCGTATAGGTCTCGCGCCACTCGGCATCCCTCGGGTCCTCGCCGAAATTGAGGTGAAGGATCCGGAGCGGCTGATCCTTCCGCTCTGGCAAGAACTGCGAGAAGCCGTGAAAAAATGCTTCGCTTGAAGACGACCGAAGCAACGCCCCCCCCAGCTCAAGACACTTCAAAGAAAGCTCACGCGCCATCCATTCGGCCGGACCATGACCGATCACCCAACCGGGCGTCCGGGCGCGCAGCCACTCCTGCACCTCCGCCGGAGGCAACGTCTTCTCCGCTTCAAACTCACTCGTCATCGCCCGCCACAGATCAAACGTATTCGCGTCGCCGATCACCAAACTCGCCGCGGCGATCGCGCACGACAGCGCGCTCGTATGCGGCTCGATGGTCTCCAACGGACCGGCGGCGATCGTCAAATGCGCTTCTTCGGGCGCCGTATCGATATCTTTCGAGGCCACCCAGACCGTGCTGAAGCCCTTGCGACGCGCCTCCTGAAGCGCTCTCAACGTCTCGGCCGTTTTTCCACGATGCGAAAAGCCGACGAACCAGTGCCGAGAACCCGCAAGCCGACCCGAGCGAGCAGCGAAATCCGCTGACGGACACACCACGGAAAGCCGAGGGCGACGGGCCCAGAGCGTCTGCGACTCGAGCAGAACCTCCGCCAGTGCGGCGGCATGAAGCGAACTGCCTTCCCCCACCCAAAAAATCGTCTCAGGCAACTCCCACGGCAACGCTCGATCCCAGCCATGAGCACTCAGGCGATCATAAATCTCTCGCCAGTGCGCCGGCTGCGCGCTCCACGTTTCAAATGCTACGGACCAAACCTCTGAGGATTTTGACATGCGCTGAGTGTGGAACAATTTCCGCCGCTTGGCTACCTCTTGAAGCGATCCGCCAGCTCTCGGAACAAATGAACCTGAGAAACGCAGGCCTTCTTGAAGTCGCTCACCAGTAAACTCTCGTTCTCGCCATGCGCATTCGTGTAGGGATCCTCGACTCCGACCAGCAACGCAGGCACGCCGCCCAATGCCTCGGCGAACGGCTGTACGAACGGAATGCTCCCGCCACAGCCGATTTTCAGTGGTTTTCGCCCATACCCAGCCGTCATCGCCGCTTCTGCGGCCTCGAAGGCCCAGCCCTTCGGTTCGATCGCCCACGGACCGCTCGCCGATTCGACCTTAAACGTCAGCTCGAGACCCCAGGGCAGATGCTCGCGAATATGGCGCTGAATCGCCGCGACCGCAGTCTCGGGCTTGAGATCCGGCGCGGTGCGGATTGTGACCTTTGCCCAGGCTACGTCATTGATGATATTGGCCGGCGCGGCGCGCGAAGACGCCTGGATCGCCGTCACTGTCAGCGACGGATAGCGCCAAACCTGCGCGTTCGGGTTCGGCCCCTCCCGCAACAACTTCGCCCCTGGCACCATTCCACACTGGTCACGAAAGGCCGCCTCGTCGAAGGGAATCTCGCGCATCGCGGCTTCCTCATCCTTCGTGATCGGCCGGAGTTCCCGCCGTACTTCCGGCAGCGCGATTCGTCCCTCGGCATCCACCAACCCCGCGAGCGCCTTGCTCAACGCCAGCACCGGGTCCGGAACTGGCCCGCCCCACATCCCCGAGTGCACGGACTTGGTCAACGCCCGTACTTCCACTTCGACCGCGACCAACCCCCTCAGCGCCACGGTCAGGGCCGGAACGCCGCAGTCAAAGTTTGTGGTGTCGGTCAGCACCATGACGTCGGCCTGGAGGCGCGCACGATACCTCTCCAAAAATTTCGGCAGCGTCTCGCTCCCCGTCTCCTCCTCGCCTTCGATGACGAGCTTCACGTTCACCGGGAGCTTTTTCTCCCCTTTCAGAAAAGAAGAGATCGCCGACAGATGAATCAACACACCGGCCTTGTCGTCGGCCGTTCCTCGCCCGTAAAGACGGGGCCCCCCGGGCCCCTCCTTCAAGGTCGGCTCAAACGGCGAGGTTTTCCAAAGCTCAGTGCGACCGGCTGGTTGCACATCATGGTGAGCGTAAAGCAAAAGCGTCGGCGCCTTCGGTTCGGCATGCAGCCAATCGGCCACCACATAGGGATGCGCCCCGGGGAAGTCGATGATCTCCACATGCTCCAGCCCTGCCGCCTGGCAGAGGTCGGCCACCATGGAGGCGCTCCGCTTCACCTCTTCTGCAGGAAATCCCGGAAAGCTCACACTCGGAATCCGAGCCAGAGACTTCAGGTTCTCGAAGTGGGTCGCAAAATCTTTTTCCAGTTGGGCGAGTGGCATGGCCCCATTCTGCGGTGCCTGGCACCAATAGTTAAGCAAATTAACAAAGGGCATTTCATCCAAATGCCCTTTGTTAATTTGCTTAACTATTGGTGCCAGGCACCGCAGAATGCTATCACTCCCTACGATGACTTCTGCCCCTTCCACCACCCGCATCAAACTCAACGCCTCCTACTGGCGCCACCCCTTCTCGGTTCCGTTTTCCGAAGACGTCGTGCCCTCCAGTCTTTTTCTCAAGCACCGGCATTACCTAGTGATCGACGTCGAAACGCAGAAGCTCGTCCAGGAAGTCGGCGGCTGGGACCATGTCGACAAGCTGGGCATCTCCGTCGCCTGCGCCTACGACTCGAAGACCGACGAGTTCCTCTCCTTCAAAGAACATGAGCTCAAAAAACTCATCGAACTCTGCGAAAATCGGCTCGTTATCGGTTACAACATCCGGGGCTTCGACTTACCGGTCATGGTGCCCTATGGGCTCGAGATCAACCGAATCGATGCGTTCGACATCATGTACGATCTTGAAGCGATCACCCGTCAGCGCTTCCTCAAGCTGGAGGCCGTCGCCCGCGGCACCCTGGGAACAGGAAAATCAGCCGATGGCCTGATGGCCGTCGAGTGGTACAAAGCCGGCCTGATCGACAAAGTCATCGAGTACTGCCTGCAGGACGTAAAGGTCACCCGCGACGTGTTTCTGTACGGACGTCAGAACGGTATCGTGAAAATTCAACGCTCCGAAGCCAAGGTCGTCGACGTTCCCGTTCAGTGGAACTAAGGCCCCGGACGAAACCACACCTTGACCAAACTACTTTCGTCCTGAATCATTCAACTATCCACGGAATGGAGCAGGTTACCCATGGATGGGTTTTTTTTCCGCTATCGGCGACGTTGCATGTGAATAGCGCGCATTGAGATCGAGCCTCAGGCTTTCCGTCTGAATCCACGGTGCGCCGGTGTCCTTCTTCGGTTCGGTCTTCTGTTCAGAGCTCGGCACCCGGCGCGGAACCTGACCATCGATCGCCATGCTGAGAAAATCGCTGAAAATACGACTCGCCGTGCGTGTCCATGAAATCTGACTCCGACACCCTTGTCGCTCGGTCACCGCGCCATCCGATCGGATCAGGCGCACGCGCACGGGCGAAAGACAGCCTCGAAAGCTGCGGTCCGGAGAGTCCAACATCGCCGCCAAATCGGCGAGCCGATCACGGACCGTGTCACTTGGCCCCTGCCCCGCCGAGGCCAGCGTTCGCTCGACGATGCTTCCGTCCGTCGGGGCCTTGCGCTGGACCGCCTTACGAAACGGCGAAGGCGTCAGCTCGATTTTAGCCCGCGTGCCATCGCGAGCATCGACATGGAGAATAAACGACTGCGGCCCCGCCCAACGGGCTTCCGGGCCGGCAAATTCGATAAACGCTTCAACATAGGCAAAGCCCTGCTCCAGCATCTCCTGCGAAGCGGGATTCTGGGCGCCCACACAAGCTGAAAGGGAGACGAGAACCGTGACGACCGAAGCGAGGCGAGCCAAATGAATGGGATGAGTCATGAATCAGTGTTCTCCGTGGGAATCTGTAGAGGCGACGCTCCGACCCGCGCCGAGAGTTTGAGTCAAACAGGCCGCATGTACGGGATCGGAAAGCGCCGGAATTTTACAGCCCGGATCTGCCACGCGCGCGGCCACCGTCGTCGAGATGGCCCAGCCCGCCTCCGAGTAAGTGCCATCAGCGCAGGCCCGTTCCTCCGAGCTCGTGCTGACACCCAGACAGGAGGTCAAGCCCCCCCAGGGATCGGCCGCTCCCACGCGTGCCAGCTCACAGGGACTCCATACCTGCGAAACCACGCGCGCTAACTCAAATTTCGCGCGAGCCGCGTTCTGACTCAATAAGCTGAAATAGCCGCCGCCCACATGCACGATCGGGAGCCCCGTGTCGTCCATGCTCAGCACCGCCGAGCCTCGCCACGAAAAATCAGGCTCATCGATCGAGGGCGGACGGCGGATCCGCAAGGTCTTCACCTGCTGCTCCATCATGGCCACCGTCTCTGCTGGAATATTTTTGGCTTCGGTCTTCAACCAGCGCACCAAACTATCCTTGGCACCATGAAAGATGTCGAGCACTCGGGTCCATTCCTCTGGCGAATCATTCACGCGTTCCGGCCCCGGCCCCACTCGTTCCGCCGACTGGCAGACTCCATTCTTAGCCAGACTCACTGACCCAAAGGTATCGGCCAAACGTGCTCGATTCGACCCCTGCCTCCTGGAGGCCGGATCACGATGGCCGAGCTCGTACGGCATGGGCTCGTTGATCCCGGGCGACACATACTTTTCGGCAAATGCCTCCGGGTTGGCAGCGGCCACGGCATCACCAGGGTGCTCCTGCGAAGGCTTCGCGACGGTCACGGTTTTCGTTTTAAAATCGCTCGGACGCATCGCTGTCGTCGCGTCATCTTTCGCGCCGTTGTTTTTCATTCTCCGCCAGGCCGAATGAATCCCAAAAGCCACTGCGATGGCCGCGCCGATGGCGAGGTAATCCTTCCAACTCACGCCGCTCGATCTACCCATAGGTGAAGAGTCTCCTGTCCAACAGAATAGAGGTCCTTACCCCCGCGCGAAAGAGTCATGTTTCTGGCGAGCCGACCGACGAAGAAGCGTTAAAAAGGCCGAGAAAGCGACAATTCACGACGGGTCTCATAGAGCCGCTGCTCGGTATCGTTTAAATCGTCGGTCAGAATGTCGAAAGAGACGCCCACCCGCGGCGGGCGCACGGCCTCGGCCAAAACCCCCAGCTCCTCGCTCAGCGCAGCCGAAAGGGCGGAATTCTTCTTCGCGTTGCGGATGCGTTCGGCAAGGGGCTGCGACCCCCGGGTCGCCAGCAGCAGGGTCGAGCCCGAGGCGAGATCAATCGCCACCGTGTTCGGCAGCACGCTCGTCAACGTCGTCTCGATCTTCTCGAGCAAGCCACTCCATGCAAAGACCGTGTGCAAATTGACGACAAGCAGCCCATCCTCCGCAAGATGGTCCCGGACAGACTCGAAAAATTCCCGCGTCGTAAGATGGAACGGAACGTAGCTGTTGAGAAAAGTGTCCGCCAGAACGTAGTCGAATCTTTCATTCAATCGACGCAGAAGCTGGCGAGCATCGCCCACCCGCACCTCCGTTGGCCCTGCTTTTCCGAGAGGCAGATCCGACAACGCGACGGCGCGAACGCCCGGATCGAGCTCCAGCGCCAGGATTCGCGGCATCGAGCCCGGAAAAAGCTTACGAATCTGCCAAGGCACCAGGCCGCCACCCAAACCTAAAAACAACCCTCGCTCCGCCACGCCCTCACCTCGAGCGGTCAACGCCGCTGCCAGGGCTGAGTAGTTATAATATGAATACGGCGCGCCCTTCACCCACGGCTCCTCCTCGTTCCAGAAAAACTGCACCGTTTGATTCAACGCAAGCGCCCGGTACGACTGTCCCCCATACTCTTTTTCCCAAACCCGAATGCGCTGATAGGGCGACTCTCGATCGATAAGCAACTTCGAACCCACTTCCAAACCATCGAGATTGCCCAACGCGCGCGGAAGAACCGCGTCGGCCCCCCAGGTCAAGGCGCCGCTCATGGCAACGGCAATAGTAGCGGCTAATGCGCCGGCAAAGCGCCTCCGCGCCATGAGTAAGGAGAACACCGCAAGCCCCAGCGAAAGACCGCCCAGCAGCAGCCACGTGAGGCGTGTACCCAGGATCGGCACCGCAAAAAACGCGATGCCCCAGGCACCCAGCAGATTTCCGGCCGAGCCCCAGGCCAAAATTCGCGCCGCTTTTTTTTGCCCGGCCTTGAGTTGAAAATACGGAAGAAGCGACGCCCAAAGAATCGAAGGGAGGCCCGCAGTCAGAAGCGCCGAAGCCACCGCGGCCGGCGCGAGCGGCCAGTTGAGAAACCACTCCAGACAGCGAAACCCCCACAGCGGCAGCAACAGAACATAAGCGCCCGCCACGGCCAGTACCGGTGCCGGTCCGTGGCGCGTCAGTCGCTCGAACACCCCGTACCCGACGATGTAGCTCACCAGAACCACGCCGATGAGAGCAGCCCATTGATGTAACGACGACCCTAAGTAAGGCGCCAGCATCCGCCCCGCCACCATCTCGATCCCCAGGGTGAGAAACCCAGCCAACGCCGCACTCACTTTGAATGTCATGACTCGAGTGTAGCATGCGCGCGCGGCACTGTTTCTTTCTCCGTGCCTTTGCTCTACATTCTTGCAATGCGACCGCTTCGTTTTTTGCTCCTCCTGGTTTTCGCACTCTCCACGACGTCCTGTTCGTCTTTTTTTCGGAGATCCGGACTCGACTCCTTGCCCGGCGGGCGAATCAGCGAACTTGAGCCCCACGAACCCCAGTTCGAGCATCTCGTCATCGTCGGCACCAACGACATCCATGGCACGATCGTCCCGACGCGGCATCGCACGAAAGAACCCGAAGGGCAGACGCGGATCGACTACACCCGCGGGGGTTTGGCGGTCTTCGCCGGTCACCTCAATATCCTCAAAAAGCGTTATGGCACGAGACTCCTCTATCTCGACGCAGGAGACGAATTTCAGGGCTCAATCGAAAGCAATATAGGAGAGGGCGCTCCACTCGTTTCATTTTTCAATGGCGTCGGCCTAAACGCCGCCACCCTCGGCAACCATGAATTCGACTTCGGACCGGTCGGCCCTCATCCGATACCCAGTCCGGGCGAAGATCCCCGCGGCGCGCTTCGCGCCCGCATGGCGGAAGCCCGATATCCCTACCTCGCTTCGAACCTCGTCGAGGAAAAAACCAATCGGCCCCCCGATCTGCCGAATCTCTTCGCGGATCGAATCTACCAGCTGGGTCGGGTCAAGGTCGGTGTCTTCGGTCTGATGACTTCGGAAACCCCCAGCACCACTCGAGCTGAAAATTTCAGCGGCTACCGCATTGCCAATCTCGCCAACGCCGCGCGGATCGCCGCTCGAAAATTACGGGAAAAGGGCGCGGAAGTCGTCATTCTCACGGCCCACGTCGGCCTGCGCTGCGAATTCGACACCCTCGAGGTCCGGCATGAGTTGCGCGCACCGCCTCGCGGCGGGCCTGCCGCGAGCAATGAGTGCGCGGGGCAATCCGAGATGGTCCACCTGATTCGCGCGCTCCCCCCCGGCACCATCGATGGCGTCATTTCCGGGCATACCCATTCAGTCGTGCACCACTGGGTAAACGGCACGCCGGTCGTCCAAGGCGGCAGCCGGGCCGAGTTCTACAACCTCATCCATCTGACTTACGACGTCGCGCAGAAGAAGTTACTTTCGGAGCTCACCCGTATCGAAGGACCGATCCCGGTCTGCGAGCAGATATTTTCTAAACAAGACGACTGCAACGGCGATCGTCCGGCCCCGGCCGCGGGACGCGGACGCCTCGAAACTCCGACTCTTTACGGTGAGAAAATCGTTCCTGATGCGCAGATTGAGCGCCTCATGGCGCCGACCATCGCCCGCACCGAGATCGAGAAAACGCGGGTTCTCGCTCACGCGGCCCGCCCCATCGAACACACCCGTACCGCGGAGTCCGCCCTCGGTAATCTCGTGGCGGATGCGATTCGCTCGGAGGTGAGCGCCGATGTGGCCTTCGTCAATCCCGGAGGTCTTCGCGCCAACCTCGAAGCCGGACCCATCACCTATGAAGCGCTTTTCCGAGCTCTTCCATTCGATAATCACGTGTCCCTGCTCGAAGTCAGTGGAAAAGAGCTCAAGCAGATCCTGCGCGTCGCCGAGAGCGGGGCACGAGGCTACTATCCGGTCTCCGGCATGCAACTCAAGCTGATCCGCCTCGACCACGAGGCCGGTTCTGACGATCTCGATGGGGACGGAAAGATCGCCCCCTGGGAAGTGAATCGGCTGCTGGAGGTGCGCCTCGCCAATGGCGAGAAGCTCAACGACTCCAAGACCTATAAGCTCGCCACGATCGACTTTCTCGTCACCGGCGGCGACGACCTCGGCTGGATCATGAATCGAGTGCCGAAAAGCCACGTCCAGCTCCAAGCGGGAGGCTACGTGCGCGACGTGGTGCAGATCTACCTCAGCCATCTCAAAGAGGTGAATTCTCTCGATGCGCCGCTCGTCGATCTAAACCATCCACGCCTGCTGCTCGAACAAGCGCCCCCCGAACGGCAGAGCCACCGTTCCTCGCGGAAACACCGACGGCGGCTGTAAGTAAGG
>CAYIHX010000075.1:0-12456 GCA_964363305.1 uncultured Bacteriovoracaceae bacterium
GGCACTATGACCTTAGTGGTAGACGACGGCGCCCGAGCCGTCCTAGCGAGACGCTTTGGCGGAACGCCGGAATCTCCACGCATTCCGAGAAAATTCCGGTTGGTGTCCACCGAAGCGCAAGGCACCCCACCTGCGGATTTGCTCCTCTCGGTGAGTGGAATAGCACAAAATCTCCGATGGCCCCTGAGCGCACACGGGATCCTCATGTCCATTCCACCCCTCCATTCGGGGGAGCCCGTGGTAACCGCACAACGAGGAGGCTACTATCGAGCATGGGGCCGTACCGGGCTACACACTGACGCCACTTCGGTTGGGTACTACCACGACCACGAAGCTTCGAATTGGCACCGGCTGATGCAAGACCCCCGAGCCTATCAGGCAGCCCTCTTGCGAGAATCATCTGAAATCCAAGGCTTGAGGACCCGCGCCGCCGTCGAAAGAGTGATTACAGACCGACAAATCAGCACATCCGTGCTGTACAGCACCTGGCTTACCTCTCCGAGCCCAATCGGTACGTCACCGCCACCGAACGACGAGACACTGACTCCCTACTTGAAAGATCTGAGTCGCAGAGCCCATGCCGCTCGAACGCCGGCTGTCCTCATGGCTCCCGTGAATAACATCGAGATGCCCAAGGGGCTGCCCGAAGGGTTTCCGATCGAAATCATTCGCCCCCCCTCTCCGCTTCCGACGCTCCTGAGCCCGGGAAAGATCTATATTTTCCAATCAGAAGCCTTTCCCCATTCGCTCTTCACGGGGCTCATGGGCGAGTTCGGCATGAATCTCTCCCATCGCCCGTTGCGCATTCCTCCCCTCATCGAGGGAGACGGAAGTATTTCCGCCGCCCTCACGATGAAGATTCCGTTCGGAGTTCTGAGCTCCCCACACAACAGGGACGGAACCCTTCGTCCCTTGGCCCACGCCGTAGGGCTTCCCTTTCCACAACAAGGCGACCTTCCAGAACTCGGCAAAGGCGAATACTATTCGAGCCTTCTCCTTCGCTCCCTCGAGGTCAATGACCATCCAAGCATCGAACTTCAATTTCGAAACCTCAGCTCTCGCCTACCCACGGTGGGCCGTTCGATCACCCACGCCCTGGAGGAAATTCAACGCACCCCCCTGACAACTGATTTCGAGCGCTATTCGGCAGAAGGTCCATTTTTGAATCGCCCCTCCGCCACTGAACCAACGGCCCTTCATCGAGCGGCGAGGAGTTACTTGTCGAGGTTGCCGGACACTGCCCATTCGATCATGGACTGGAACGCAAATTTGACGCCACGCCCGCGTCACCCCTGGGACGCCATGATTCAAGAATGCTCAAGACGTCTCCCTCTGGACTGCGTGAAGCGAATATTCAAAACATATCGCGACATGACTAGTAGGGACTTCGCCAGAAGAGTCGAACCCTTCGGGATCAACACTGAATCCATCGAGAGACTCATGACCTGGTCCCAGCCGGAATCATCGTTTTTAGGCACTCGCGAAGAAAGGGAGTTACTCCGAAGCCTCACGAATCTAGCCCTGGCTGATCTTCCCGAACATGACCTATCCCTTCTCATTCAACAAGATCTCGACAAGCTGGCCCGAAAAATCGCTGCCAATCGACAAGCGGAGATCAGGCTCTCAGACTTCAACTTTTTAGATCGCTGGAGTCCCTCGGACAGGGTTATAGTTCTCAATCATCTCGAGTCGATGACCGATCAACACGCCGCCGCCGTGATATTCGCCCACCTGGAAAATTGGAGAAGCTTTCTCAGCTACGCAGACACGAGTCAGGATGAACCGACCGATCTGAGATATAGAAATAGAGTGCTTCGCACTGGCTTCAGACTTCTGACCAGAAAGGGAACCACACCCAACTCCGACGCTGCGCAGGCCTGGGTCAATCTTCTCGCAAAGACTACTCAATCCATACCATGGCCACGACTCCCCGAGAACTCGCAAAACCTTCTTGCGCTACCGAATGATGTTTTCGAAACACTCAGCACCCTCATCGAAAGAGATCCGAATGCCATTCGACGCGCCATACGACAAACAAAGCCCCAAGGGGACATCCTCAGAGAAATAAGCGCCGCTTTGAATATCGAAAAACACGAACTCACGAGTAGCCTAAGAGACAGTATCAGGCTCTCAAACTACAGAACCCACCTCGAAACCACGCTAGGACTCCCCCAGGCGGTCGTCCACTCCGCCATCACCTGGGATCGCTTCCACTCAATGACTCGTTCCGCTAGCGGGGATATTGGGCAGGATGTACGAGCGCTCGACTCAAACCCCACTCTGCTCAACCTTCTCAACTCCAGCCGGTGCCCCAGTCTTCACGATACCCTTCGAGCGCTCGAAGCACGATGATTCTCCCCTCTCTCCTTGACCTTCGCCGAGGAGGGCTACTCCGCCACCTCAATTCGTCCTTCTGCGGTAGAAAAGTTCCGCAACGGCGGGGCTTCGACCTCTCTGGCTCGATTCAACCTGACACGAGGGGCGGAAAATCGGCCGCCAACCTTTCGCAGTCGGATCGCGTAACCCGGATACTCATGTACTCTTAAGCCGACTACGTCGAATCCGGTGATTTGCCTTTGAATCCAAGCCGGAAAATTCATTCGATCAATCCTGGTTTCGGAGGATCGCTTTGCGGAAACGAAGAGAAGAACCTCACCCCCGGGCTTCAGAATTTGCCAGTAACGAACAAGGACCTCATCCGGCCGATCCGTGTATGAGAGCACGCCAAAAAGGTCTGTAATCAAGTCAGCGCGGCCATTCCGCGAGGCCAGCTCCGTCATGGGAATACTTTCAAAACTTCGCCCTGCTAAGTGATTGATTCGACCCTGAACCGGGGAGGGAATCAACGACTCTGAGAACGACACCGTCGTTACCTTGCCAACGCCCCCGTTCCGTAGATATTCAGTAGCGGCAACCCCGCTTCCGGCACCAGCATCCACCCAGTGCTGGTCCGCTCGGAGCCTGGAAAGAGAATCTTCAAAAGCGGATCCAAAAGCATGAGCGTACTGACTGAAGCCCCGGTCTCGCGTGAAGTCGCCGGCTATTAAAATCATTTTGAGTGTTTCCGAGAGTGAACAGCTCCGCACGGGAGGAGCCGCCGCCACTCGATGTGAATCGAGGGACAGTTCCATCAGCAATACGAGAAGGGCAAACACCCGTGCGGTTTTGCCTTTGCCACTCAGTGACAAAATTTTGCCCCTGCCCACGTAAAGATACCCATCACGGAACAACACAACAGCGGATCGGCTCCCGACTTACCGAAGTTGAGCAGATGTGCTCAATGTGCTAGCCTCCCAGTCAGCTCATGGACCTGAAAAATCTTCTGGGAACCATCAAACACCTTTTCGACGGCGAGGAAATCGAGTGCGCCCGCATCGGTGGTCTCGCCGTCGGCGGACTCGGCTAATTTGATGATCCATGAAGAGGACCGAGAGAGAGTCAAAAATATTTTGGAAAGAAATGGATACTCATTATTCGCTGAGAGCCTCGAATTTATTCAGATGTCGGGCCCCTGTCCTATTGACCTTCAGATCGCACGCAGGCCCATGAGCAAGAGGATGTTGAGCGAAGCAGTTGTCTTGCCGGGACTAGCGGTCAAATGCCTTCGCGCGGAAGACATCATCGCTCTAAAGATCCAGGCTTACTCCACAAATTCAAAACGAGAGTTCAAAGAAAAAGTACCTCGACTGGATCAGCGAGAACTGGAATCTCTTTCCCCCAGAACCACGCGAACGAGAAACGATTGAATGCACCGGCGCACTTCTTTAAAGAGTCTGTAACCCGAGAGAAGCCGATCGAGAGAAATGCACAGACCGTGAAAGTCGCCCATTTTCAGGTGAACCTCGGGAATTCAGAACTCACCCATAAAAAAACGAAAATATGACAATAATGCCCTAAGTTCCATATTTGTCATGACAAATATGGAACTTAGGGCATTATTGTCATATGCGCTATCTGCTGGATGGCTTACTGAAAGATCTCGAAAAGCACATGGTTTTACTGAGCGGGCCGCGTCAATGCGGAAAAACAACGCTTGCAAAGGAGCTGCTCGCGTCGCGTTTTCAGGGCGATTACCTCAACTGGGACCAGCCAAAAGATCGAAAACGAATTCTCCAGCAGGACTGGGACGAGAGCGGCCAGTTGCTGGTGCTCGATGAGATTCACAAAAAGAAGGCTTGGAAGAACTTCATCAAAGGGGTCTTTGACACTCGTCCAAAAAATCTTCGGATGCTCGTGACCGGTAGTGCACGCCTCGAGCTTTTTCAGAAGTCGGGGGATTCAATGTTCGGGCGCTTTCGCGCCTGGCGGCTGCATCCTTTTTGTCTGGCCGAGGACCCTCTGAATCTCTCGCCCGCGGAGAGGTTGAGCCGCCAGCTGGAGCGGGGCGCCTTTCCTTTTCCTTACCTCGCCGAAAACGAAGACGAAGCTCAACGCTGGAGAAACCAAAGGTGGAACCTTCTTTTGCGCGAAGACTTGCGGGATCTTGAATCGATCAAAAATCTCCAGGAGCTCGAGCTGATGGCAGAGCTGTTGAAAAATTATGCCGCCGGTCTCCTTTCCTATTCCAACCTGGCCGAAGATGCCGAGATAGGCCCAAAGACCGCCAAGGCTTGGGTCAATGCGCTCGAACGGCTCTATCTTGTGTTTCGAATTCCACCCTACTCTTCCACATTGAAGCGCTCACTTTCAAAAACTCCAAAAATCTATTTCATGGACTCGGGGGATATTCGTGAGCGGGGAATGGGCGAGCGTTTGGAAAATCTCGTGGCGTTGAATTTACTCAAACGCGTGCACTTCCTGGAAGATGCTTTCGGAGAACGCATGGGTCTGGGCTACATCCGCGACCGGGAGAAGCGCGAGGTCGACTTCATCATTACACGAAACCGTCGACCCGTGGCCTTGATCGAGGTTAAAACGAGCCGACAGGCAGCTGATTCCAGCCTTCTTTATTTCAAAGAGAGGTTGGGCGTGGAACATGTGATTCAACTCGATGCGGAGACACAGCAGAAAGCTGTGACGAAAGCGGGAGTGAGGCATTGCTCGGTTCCACATTTTTTTTCGCGCCCATTAGGTGATCGGGCGTTTTGGGAGTAGCGGAGTAGAATCTCGTCACTTTTTTAACCAGAAATCAGTCCCGAGTAAAGTCAGGTTAACCTGACTTTACTCGAATATGAAAAAAACGGAGGACCACACCAGGTCGGGAAGACGTCACTCTCGCTTCGCCTCATCGGCGCTCCGGATGAAACCGATCCTCGCTATCTGAATTGGGATCAGATCCAAGTGCGCGAGCGTCTATTGAAAGGGGACGTGCCCCCGTCCCCCCAGCTGATTTTTGACGAGATTCACAAATTCAGCCGCTGGAAATCGCTGGTCAAGGGATTCTACGACACTCGCAAAAGCCACACCCAGTTCATCGTCACCGGGTCAGCCCGGCTCGATGTGTACAAACGGGGAGGCGACTCGTTGCAGGGCAGGTATCACCACTACCGCCTGCATCCCTTCACCCTGGGTGAGCTGGCGCTCACGGCCAAAAGTACGGACCTTTCGCAGCTGCTCACGTATGGCGGGTTCCCCGAGCCTTTTACGAAAGCCAACGCGCGCCATTGGCGGCGCTGGCAGCAGGACCGACGAGAGCGACTCATTCGCGAAGACCTACGCGACCTCGAGCACGTGCGTGAGCTCAGTATGCTTGAGCTCCTCGCGGCGACTCTCCCTGGGCGAGTGGGGTCACCGCTCACCGTGAAAAAGGAACAGAAACTCTACCTTTGGGATTGGTCGCAAGTAGAAGACCCTGGCGCGCGTTTCGAGAACTTCGTGGGCAGCCACCTGCTCAAATACTGCCATTTTGAGCAAGATGTGAATGGCTTTAAAATGGAGCTGCGCTACTTACGCGATGTCGAGCGGCGGGAGCTCGACTTCGTCGTCCTGAAAGACGGAATTCGCGGTCGAGTGCAAATGCGGTGAAAAAGCCTTAAGCCCCAGCATCAGCTACTTCGCGGCGCGCACGCCCATCCCCCGTTTTTACCAAGTGCAACTGGGCCAAAAGGACTACGGTGACGCCAGCCATGGAGGGCGCGTGCTTCCTTTTTCAACCTTGGTGCGAGAGCTTGCCTTGCCTTGAGGCGATTGAGTTCGACCTCCTCAACTCCAGAAAGTCCAGGGCACCAGCCCGACACCGCCTTTTTTTGGAAGTTCGATACTATCGGTCGGGCCTACCAACAAACCATAACGACTCTTCAGGGTCTGCATCGCGCCACCGAGCGCGCGCTCCTGCCAACCGAGCTGCTTCACCGAAGACACGATCTTAATCGGGACGTTGCCCCAAATGAGATCGATCGGATCCCCTTTCGCGCTTTTGTAATACGTCCAGCGCTCCGATTTTCCGGCGTACTCGCAATTCGCGAAAATCTCATTGAAAACCCGCAATCTTACCAAAGCCTGCGAGATCTCCTCGCCGGATTCGTGCCTAGAAAGAGCATGCAGCATGCCTGGATCGGAGAGCCAATAGACGTCTCTTCCTACTCCCTGTTCGTGGCACGGGATCATCTTCAAAACAAAAACATCGCGCAAGGCAGAAAGGTACTTCCTCACCTTTCTCGTATCGTACTTGAAAGAAGAGACCTGAACCCACTCACCGCGCGCCTGAAGTTTCACAGTCTCGTGCAGGATGCGCTCGGCAAAGTCCGTATCGTAGCCTCGTCCGTATACTCGCGCCAGGTCTCGCCCCAGAGTCGTCGCAATCCAATTTTTCCAATAATCCTCGCGCATCATTTTATCGCGCGTAAAAGCCGGCACCGGAAGGCCACCACTTGAGAGCGTCGCGGAAAACGCCTCGATCCTGATTCGAGGCTTCTTGGCGTGAACCACCCGACAGCGTTGCGGCTCAAGCTCAAGCCTGTGCATCTCCGCCAAGGTGAAAGGATAGAGGCTCAGAACCCCAATACGCCCCGTGAGCGATTCTTTTGTTTCTTTTTGGGCCGAAAAAGCGCTCGATCCCGTCAAAAGAAAGGAGCCGGGGATGCGCCTCCGATCAACGGCGCTCTTAATGGCGTCAAAGACACTCGGCACTTTCTGAACCTCATCAATCACGAGCGGGAGCTCATGTTTCGCGAGATAAGCTTTGCTCGAAGCCTCGGCTTCGGCCCGTTGATCGTCGTCATCGAAAGTGACGTAATTTTTGTGTCTGATCTGCTCTCTGAAAAGGGTGGACTTACCCGATTGGCGCAAACCCATGACACCGACGACGGGCCAGAAAGAAGCGAGTTTTTTAATGCGAGCCAGCGCGTGGCGGGGCCTGTCATGTGCCATATAATTGATACCATTATATTACATCTTAATGTCCTAAAATAGTATCTTTTTATACGTCAACGGCGGAATGGAAACCATCTTAGATCACGCCGAATCAAGCCAACCCCTCCCAAGGATAGATCTGTACGCCCGTTTTCAGCTTGAACCGGTCGCCACCTAAAGCAGAGAGACTTCCGCAGCCCCAGTCTTTGCTCTTCACGCACTTTTCCCGAAACGCCGTGAGGATATTCAACTCCCTTTCGTAGAACCGCTCAGCTCCCAATATCTTGACCGCATGAAGAACCCTCTCCTCCGCCACTACAAGTTGAATGATCCCGCCCTTGCTCGTGCGATAATAGTAAAGGTCTGAACGCCGGTCTCCAGAACTCGCCCTTTGCGCCAACTGCTCCAGCAGCGCCCACGTGTGGAGCTGACGTTCGAAGGTAGCGCCCAGGTAGACCGCTATGCCGACATCAAAGATAAAATACCAAGGCCTTCCGGTTCCCAACGGATGAGGATCAAGCCGATGGAGCGCGAAAAGCTGCTCCAGTACCATGATATGAGTTTTCACTTTGCGCAGATCGATTTTCAACAGCCGAGCCACCTCGGCAGCCGTCGGCTCTTCAAGCGTGGCAATCGCCCTGAAAATTCGCGCGCACAGCACTGAATCAATCTTCACCTTCGGAAACAGAGTTGCATCGCGTTGCGCGGTGAGGTCGATCCAATCTTGGAAGAGGCTCTCCTGCTCCCCTCGATCGCGGACCGCAAAAATGCCCGGTAACCCGCCGCTGCGGAGGTAGGTCATCAGATCCTTGCGAGAGACCCGCGCCTTGGGTTTAATCAACACATCGTTACCCAACGGGCCCAGCGGCAACGACAGGCTCTCTGCCAACGTTAACGGAAACAGACGTAAGCGGGTCATCCGGCCCGTGAGGGACTCACGTATGAGAGTCTGCTTGGAAAACTCGGTCGAACCCAAAAGCAAATATCGACCTGGCTCACGTCGGCGATCCACCTCCAGCTTGATTGCGTCAAAAATTGCGGGAACTTTTTGCGCCTCATCAATCGCCAGAGGGTGGGCTTCCTGATGCTGAGCCAGGAAAGACTCCGGACTTTCAGCCGCGAAAAGCTGCGTGCCGCTGGAGTCAAAAGTCACATACCTCAACCCCTTGAGCCGCCCCCCGAGAAGCTGCCGAACCAGAAAGCTCTTACCCGTCTGCCTGGCCCCTTGAATAGCCACGACCGGGCTGAATTTGAGTTTTTTCTCAAGAAGCGGCTGCGCGTGGCGAGATCGAGGGTGGGGCATACCCCTAATATACCCCTCCAATCCACGACAATCAATGTCGTGGATTGGAGGGGTATATTAGGGGCATTATCGCTCAAACCTCCGCGCTAGCACGGGTGAAGCCCATCGCCGAAATTTCTGCTCATCGAAACCTTCCGGGCAATGATCCCGAGCGACACGAATATCCTGCAAATCCACGTCCGTGCCCCGCCGTAGCTTGAGATAAACGAAAAAACTGAGATTAGGGCGATACACCTTGCCCTTCAAACCCTCCGGCACCTCACGAACGAAAGGCTCGGATGGCGGATTCGTACAAAATCGACGTCCTCTGTCCCGCGACTCGGGTCAAAAGCGATTCGAACCAATGCGCCGCCTGTCAAAAACCAATCACCACCCAGTTCATTGCAGAGGTACTTCAAAATTTCGTCAATTTTTTGAGAATCCACATTTTGCCCCGCCTCCCGCTAGAATGGAGGAGTGAGTCGCGAGGAGCAAGCATCGGCAGCCATTCGGATCTTAGAAGCGTTTCTCGCTCAGTCAGATGCTTCAGTAGATCGCCCGGAGGTTGTGGCCCACGCCACGCTCTCCGCCCTGGCCCACCATTGGTTCAAGCAGTTCGCTACTCCACAAGTAATCGATCTCCTCCAACGCAGCGCCCGCATCCGCGCGGCGGAGCCCTCACGCTGGATGACCCAACGCCGAATCGCGATCTCAAAAGCGGCTACTGCTTCAACTCCGACCAAGCGGAAAGCTATTTATTCAGCATTGCTCGCCATTCTCACCGTAAATTCAATTGCAATGCCTGAAGCATTAGCCGAGCCACGATCAAGTCCGAAATGTCCCCACGGGCAACACTGGGTTCGGGCTCATCATCGCAAAGCCTATACCCGAACGGATGGCGTCACTTTTTCTGCGTCGGATGTCTCGGCCCACTGCCATCCAGATCCAGCCGGATATTCTTTCTGGAAAGACAAAATTCTCTCCGGCCTACCTAACGGCTGGAGACAACGATCCGAAGTAGCCAAACAGTGGAGCCCCGACGAAAAGGAAAGAACCCTAGAAGCCCTCGCCGTACTTCCTCCGACACTCTATGCGAACTCCCTCAAAGGAATCTATCGCCTTTCCAAATCTAGCCTCGACAATCTCAATCCAGCATCAGGTCAACCCGGCGTTATCGCACTCTACGATCAGGCATTCCAAAGCAAGCAGGAACTCGCACGCGTCCTTGCTCATGAACTAGCTCACGAAGCCTACCGCCAACTTTCCGACGACGAAGCAACATCCTATGGCAAGGTCGCTCAGTGGACGGTCGTCAGTACGCCGTCTGGAAATCAGATCGCAGTCCCTCTCAGAGAGAATTTCTCGGAAGACGATGGAAAAGAAAACCCCAACGAAGACTTCAGCAACAACATCGAACACTTTCTATTCTCACCCGTCGGCCTCCAAAGTAAAAATCCAGATATCTACCGATGGCTTCAAAAAAAGTACGGTGATAGCTTCAAGCTAGGAGACGGAAGATGAAAAATCTGTTGCTGGTATTTGCATTTCCTCTCCTTTGTGCATGCACATCCCAGCCGAACGCAGTTGAAAAATTCAATCTGCGAAAACCCATTGAGCTTTCCGGCCTAGCCAAACTTCGTATGGGCAGCATTTCGACGAGCGATGCTCGCGCCATGTTTGGCTTGCCAGATCAAATCGTTCAGCACTCAAGAAACGAGGAGATCTGGATGTATGAACGCCACAACATGAACCTTTGGGTCAACACGGGAAATCAGCGCGTACAGACCGCGACGTGGACTCCCTCCTCTTCTGATCCATTGAGAAATCAAGATCAAGCAATTGCCTATTTCAGAGACAGGTCATTGACTCCTCGACCGGTCGGATGGGTTTCTCACCCACACTACTCCTACGAGTCACATGAAAATATCTATGAAAGTCGAGACCACTCGATATCGATAGTCGTCAACACGAAAAGCCACACGGTATCCTCGATCTCTTTCTTTCCACCGCGAGCTGAAAAATAGGTCAATCAAACGACCTTTTGACCTCATCCAACTCCGTCAGCAGCTTCCCGATAAAACCGCCAAACCCGCCGTTCGAAAGCACCGCGATCAAGTCGCCGCTCTTCGCCTGGCTCGCCACTGCGAGCACCGCCGCGTCGATCTCCTGCGGCAGCAAACGGGCCTCGCCTCCGCGCTTCTTCATATCCTCGACCAGCTGCGCGCTCGAAAATTGATCGTCTGATTTGATAGATGACTGATCATATGCATTAGCGATGTAAGCCACCGCCGCCTCATCGAACGCGGCCGCGTACTCCGCTTGGAAAACTTTTCTTCGCGAAGTAGCGCTGCGAGGCTCGAACACCGAAACCAGTCGACGCGCGGGATACTTCGCGCGCAACGCCTTCAACGTCTCGCGCACAGCCGTCGGGTGATGGGCGAAATCATCAATCACGAGCACGCCGCGCTTCTCTCCCCGCTCCTCCTGGCGGCGCTTGATGCCCCGAAACGAGGCGAGCGCCGAGACAATCTTCTCCGCCGGAACGCCGAGTCCACGTAGTTCGATGAAGACCGCCAGCGCATTCATCACATTGTGATTGCCCGGCAACTGGAGGCGGATATCCGCTTCCGAAGCACCGCCCTTGTTCATCACCCGAAAAGAGGTCAAGCCGTCACGAGTTCGAATCTCGGACGGAAAGTAATCCGCCCTCTGCGCAGCCGTCGATGCATAAGTCGTGACGGGAACACGGGCGCGCGGCAGCAGCTTCCGAACCGACTCGAAATCAAGGCAGGCAATCAAGCGCCCCCCCGGACGAATCCGATCGAGCAACCCCTCAAAGGCCCGTTCCACCGCCGCCAAATCCGCGTAGATATCCGCGTGATCAAACTCGACCGAGGTGAGGATCGCATCATCGGGCAGGTAGTGATTGAACTTCGGGACCTTGTCCCAGAACGCGGTGTCATATTCGTCGCCTTCGAGCACGAACGGAGCGCCCTCGGCCGCCTCGCGTTCAACATGAAAGCTGTGCGGCAACTCTTGGCAGACGCCCCCGATAAACCACGAAACCGGAAAACCGGCCTCTCGTAACGCATGCGCTAGCAAACTCGAAGTCGTTGTCTTTCCATGCGTACCAGCCACCACGAGGTTCCTTGTCCGCACGAGCAGAAATCGTTCCATTGCCTCAGGCAACGAAGTGTAATCCAGTTTACCGTCGATGGCCGCGCGCGCCTCCGGATTATCCCGTCGCACGACATTCCCGATCACGACCAGATCAGGCCGACCGACTCGGCTCAAATTCGCCGCATCGTAGCCGGTATAGAGCTCAACACCTGCGTCGCGCAAGACATCGCTCATTGGCGGATAAACCGGCCCATCCGAGCCCGTCACCCGAACTCCCGCGCGTTTGAGAAAAGCAGCGAAAGCCCCCATCAGGGTGCCGCCGACGCCAACGATATGTACATGCTTCAGATCCGAGAGTGTTTTCACCTAGGGAATTGTCGCCCGTCCGGGAGCCGTAGGTCAAACGCTAGCGCTCGATGAAACGCTCTGCGAAAGTCCTGGATCTTGGAGTTTTCCCGAGTGGGGTGCACTCGATTCGTCAAAAGTACGACGCCCACGTGTTTCTCCGGGTCGATCCAGAGGGAGGTTCCGGTAAAACCCAGATGGCCTACCGAAGCGGTAGAATAGGATGGACCCAGCGTCGACTGATCGCCAGACGAGGTATCCCATCCCAGGGTCCGCGTACAGCCCACCGGCAACGGCGCGCGACTCCAGAGTGCCTTCATGACTTTGAACGAGAAGAAGCCGTTCAAGAGCTTCTTCGAAAACAGCAGTAAGTCGGGCGTCGTCGAAAAAACCCCCGCATGCCCCGCATACCCCCCCAT
>CAYIHX010000076.1:0-12245 GCA_964363305.1 uncultured Bacteriovoracaceae bacterium
TATTGAATCAAAAGCCCTGCTCGTTTATTCGAGCAGGGCTTTTGGCTTTTGGGGAGGAAGGGTGAACGAAGCTAGTTTCCTTTCATTCCTTCTTTGGAGAGAATGAACTCACCGTGCAAGCTCGAGGAACCTCTTCCATTCTTTGTTTTCGCCTCAGCAGCCTGGGGGACGTCGTACTTTCTACGTCGGCGGCTGCAGCCTTGCACGCACGCGGCCAGCAATCAGATTGGGTGACTTTAGACGCGTATGCGGGGCTGCTCGAAGGGCATCCGGCCATTGGGCGTGTTTGGGTTTTTTCTAAAAAAGACGGGCTTGTTGGCTGGATTCGGTTCGTGACTCGCATCGCCCGCGAGAACTCCTATGAGGAGATTCTGGATCTGCATGGGAGCCTGCGAACGCGTATCGCCCGTTTCATTTTTTTCTTACTTTGGAAAACATCATCCCCCCGTTGGCGTCGATTTCCTAAAGAGCGTTGGAGGAGCTGGGGCTTCTACACGTTCAAATCGATTTGGCCGAGGGGCTGTCGTCCCCGATCGCAGCGGGAACGTTATTCACGAGTGGCCGGTGGTGATGGCAGTGATCGTCCGGACCTTTCCCATTTGTTGCGGGGATGGCATCCAGCGGAACGCGAGGGGATTTGTGTTATGCCCTCAGCCAAGGGAGTAGGTAAGACTTGGGCAGCGGATCGTTGGGTAGCCCTTCTTTCTGATCCAGCTTTGGTTGGCAGTCGTGTGACTGTTCTAGGAACACCGCAGGACCGAGAGTCGTTTGAGCTCCTCAAGCGGCTCAAGGGAGCTGGGGTTTCAATCGAGATGAGAGATGCTCTCGGTGTGAGCCGTTTTGTCGATCTGGCGCGTATCATTGCCGAGTGTCGGGTTATCTACTCGGTAGATACGGGTCTGGCGCATCTTGCGGAATCTCTCGGGGTGCCCTCTATTATTCTTTATGGACCGACTCACCCGGATCAGGGTTTTGGTCCATGGGGAGTGGGGAGTCGGGCTGTCGCGACCTCCTTGTGGTGCAGTCCATGTGGTCGAGACGGGCGTTACTGCTTTCGTTTGGCGAATCGGTTCGAGTGTCAGCGAAGAATTTCGGTGAAGGCAGTTCTCGATGCCGGGAATGCCCGGACATGAGGGGCACATTATTTTTTCTCTATCGAATATTGACCTGTGTCGTATTTCTTGTTTGGGCAAACAGCCGACGTGGAGCGAAGCCAGGGGCGGCTTTGCCGATATTGGGCGAGAGGGATTTTTTGGGGCCGCTGGATTGGTGGTTTCATGCGGCAAGTGCGGGAGAGCTGGAGTCGCTTGCACCTCTTATTCAAGAGGCGGCTTTGCGCGGCGAGGTCTTTGCGGTTTCGATTTTTAGCCGCTCTGCGGAGGCCCCCCTTCTTAGGCTTCAGGCTGAACTTCGGAGCGGGACGAATTCGGCATTCGTAATGAAGTGCGGTTATTCTCCTGCGGAGGGTCGATGGGGGCCGGCCTTGAGTCGCGCCCGTCCGAAGCGATGGGTGACAGCGAAGTATGAAGCCTGGCCGGACGTGTGGATTTCTTGTGTAAAGCTTGGTGTGCCAATCGCGGTCGTCGGTGCAAAGCCGCGGGCGGCGCTATCGATTTCAGCGGCAGCATCGCGCCTGTTGGCCGGGAAGGTTCCGCAGGTGTATTTGATTCCTTTCTTGTCGGAAGACCTGGACGCGCTCCGCGTGGCTTTTCCCTGGGCGAAGAGAATTGAGTTGGGGTCAGACCCACGGTGGGATCGAGTTTTTGTCCGAGCTCAGAGGAGCCATTCGAGAGCGGAGTTTATCTGGGCACTGGTGCGCTCTCGGAGCTCGGGGCCATTTGGGGTTCTGGCTCAGGTTTGGCCAGAAGATCTCGAAATCTGGAGAGGCGCCCTTGCTCAGGTGCCAGGCACTTTTGTTGTTTTTCCGCATTCGATAGAGCCCGAGGTACTCCAGGTGCTTGAGAACTCTCTTCGGGCAGAGGGCGTGCGAGTTTTTCGGACCGCCGGCCTCCAGGATTTGCCTGAGGAAGCTCCGCATGGCGAAGCGGAAATCTGGCTCGTGAACGAGATTGGGTTTTTGGCCGAGTTTTATGCCAAGGCTGATTGGGTGTTCGTCGGCGGTGGATTCGGTGCGGGGGTCCATAGCACTCTTGAGCCCGCGGCATTCGGGCTCCCGATTGCCGCGGGGCCTGCTCGAGCGGATAAATTCCCAGAGATCTCGCTGCTGCTCAGC
Source organism: uncultured Bacteriovoracaceae bacterium (assembly GCA_964363305.1). Taxonomy (GTDB): domain Bacteria; phylum Bdellovibrionota; class UBA1018; order UBA1018; family UBA1018; genus CAYIHX01. The sequence continues at coordinate 2,234 of CAYIHX010000076.1, forward strand.
CGGGGCCAGCTTACCTTGGTTGCCGGGACGACGGAGCTACGAGCCTGGTTGGGGACTCGCCCTTGGGAGGGTGGCATCTCTCGCCGCGCTGAGTGGAAGGCGGCGCTACCGCGGCCAGGCGAGTCGACTCAACGCTTGCGAGCCGTCCTTGAAACCCTTCCTTGAAGTGCTACCATGAGGTCGATGACACTCCCCTCGACTACGGATGGCGCGGCGCAGATTCGACTTCGGTTTGGTGACCACGATGCGCACTATGCCGGAGGGTTGGTAGACGGGGCCCGGCTGCTCCAGCTGTTCGGTGATGTGGCGACCGAGCTCTTGATTCGCCTGGACGGGGACGAGGGGCTTTTTAGGGCTTATTCGCAGGTGGAGTTTTTGGCTCCGGTGTACGCTGGGGACTATATTGAGGCTATCGGAAGAATCGTGCGTGAGGGGAAGACCTCCCGGGAGATGGAATTTGAGGCCCGGAAAGTAATTCGACCGTTACCGGTCGAACGAGGGGGCCGAGCGGTTTCTTCCTGTGAAGTTTTAGAGCCCCCGGTCGTCGTATGTCGAGCAAAGGGAACCTGTGTTACTCCTCTCGCGCTTCAGAGGTTCTCGAAATGAAGGTCGAGAGGCGAGTCGTTCAGCCTCCGCTTAAATTTCAGGATCAGTACGATTGGATTGTGCTCGGAGATGATCCGGGCGCTTTGCTCAGTGGCGTTCTTGCGGCTAAACTGGGGCTTTCAGTTCTCATTTTGCCTCTGAGTCCGTTGGGGACGCTGCTGAAGGCCCCGGACGGAATGCTTCTCGATCCAGAGCCAAATTGGCTGGTGGGTTTGAAGGACTCGGAGGGCCGGGCCGGTCTCTTGGATCGTTGTCTGACTCATGCGGGAGTGTCTGCCTCTTTCGCGCTTGCGGAGGGCGTGCAGTGTTTGTTGCCTGGCCATCGCTTGCAGCTGGGCCATCGTCCTGGGGTGAATGTTGAGGAAATAGGTCGCGAGAGTCCAAGGGATCGAGTTTGGGCCGAGAGCTTTGATCGTGCACTTCAATATTTTGGCACTGAAGTGCGGTCTTTTTGGGCGGCTCTTCCTGATCGGTTGACGGTTCCGGCCGAGGAAGAGAAACGGAAGAAATGGATTCGTCTCAAGTGGCGAGAGTCACCGGATTTTCGTGGAGTTCTCAAGAGAGCGGCGAACCGGGGGCTCATTTCTGGAGACCGTTTTTGGCTGAAGAGGGGGGCCGTTTCGGGAGCTCCTGGGGCGTTTTGGGAGTGGTTGCTGCGCGCCGGTCTGGGAACAACTTTTAGGACGGACGATCATGTTCCCCGGATTCGAAACGCTTTCGAGCATATTGCATTAGCGCAAAGCGGCGGGAGTTTCGAAGGTGGCTTGTCGAACTATCGGGAAGTGCTTATTGATACGGCTCGCTCCTTGGGCGCAACGTTTAGCGAGTCGCTTCCATGTCGCGCCATCTTTGTGGAAGAAGGCCGATTTCTGGGTGTTCAGATCGCGCAGAGAGCAAGTATGATTTCCGGGAACGCGCTTGCGATCGGCTGCGGCCTGGATCAAGCGCGTGAGTATCTTTCTTCAAATCAGAAAAGAAATTTTGTCAGGAAGCTCAAGAAGGCGCCGCAGCCTAATGGTTGGTGTTTCACGCTCTCCTTGAAGATCCGGAAAGAGGGATTGCCGGTTGGGATGCACTCCCCCCTGGTTTGGCAAGATCCGGGGGCTCCGGCGCTTTTGATCGAGCGAGTTCTGGAGCAGGATCTCGTGTACTTGCGTACCTACCTTCCTTTTCGGCAGGAAAGTCTGGGCATCGAGTATCAGCGCATCGTCGCCGCACGGATGCTACGACAGTTCGTCGAGATTGCTCCATTTTCAGAATTTCATCTACAGAGGGTTTTTCCGGACTTTCGGGGTGACGGAGTTGAGCTGTCGGAGGCTTATGGCTTTCCCTCTCTATTGCTTGTGCCGGAAAACTTACGCCGATATTCCGGCGTAGGGGTGGGGACTGATTCAGGAATTCAAGGAATGTATGTCGTCAACCCGGAGGCATATCCGGAGCTAGGAACCCTCGGCGCGACGGTTGCGGCTGTGCAAGCAGTTGCGGCCTTAGCGCAACAGAAGGGACTCTCGGGGCCATTTGGATGAAAATTGTTCTTCATCACCCGACTGTGCTGCCTGCGCGCGGGTACGGTGGGGTTGAACGAGTGGTGCTGTGGCTGGCCAGGGGACTGCGAGCGGGGGGACACGACGTCTGGGTGGTCGCATCGCCTGAGAGCCAGTTACCGAACGGTATTGCTCTCATCCCTGTTTCCGTCTTGCAGTCGAAACCCGAGGATTTGCGCTCACTACTGCCTCCAGGGATCGACCTCGTTCATTTCATGGCACCGGTGACCGAGAGGGTTGCTGCCTCGTTTCCTTGTCCCGTGTTGCAGACCGTCCACGGGAATGGCAAGCCGAGAGAGATCTTTTTGAGAAATTCGGTGTTTCTGAGTCGAAATCACGCTCAGCGCCACGGTGCCGACGCTTTTGTGTGGAATGGCGTCGATCCGGATGAGTTACTTTTTTCATCCTCGGTACCCTCAACTGCGAATTTTCTTTTCTTATCGAAGACCAGTTGGCGTGTGAAAAATCTATCGGGTGCGATGAGAATCGCAAGAAGGGCAAAGGTTCCGTTGAGTATCGCCGGAGGCCGTGGCCCGGGTATGCTTCGTTTTCGAGCTGCGCTCACGAGAGGAATGCACTGGGTGGGACCGGTAGGGGGTCGAAGCAAGGCAGAGTTTCTGGCGTCCGGCCGCGCTCTTCTTTTTCCGGTGCGGTGGGCGGAGCCGTTTGGACTCGTGGTCGTGGAGTCGTTGATGAGCGGAACGCCGGTCATTGCCTCTCGCATGGGCAGCTTGCCAGAGCTGATTTCTGCCGATGTTGGAATGCTTCTGGATCCCGATCGTGAACAGGATTGGATCGATTCGGTCAGGGGTTTTTCGGCCAGTTCCATTTCCAGAATTCGTTGCCGAGACTGGGCGGTCGAGAAATTTCATTATCAGGTCATGTCGAAGTCCTATGAAGGTCTCTATCAGCAGGTACTGCGCGGAGAATTTTTGCATGACCGAGCGCCAGTGGGTCCGCTGGCGTTTACGGAGAGTCAGGGGTATCGAGGAGAAACATGATTTCACGTTATAGCAGGCCCGAAATTTCTGACATCTGGAGTGAGCGGAATCGTTATCGAGTCTGGCTGGAGGTGGAGCTGGGTGTGTGTCGGCAGCTGGCAGCGGAAGGGCGGATTCCGCGGAAATTTTGGAGTGAGTTGAAGGTCGCTGGTGAGAAGTTGTTGAAAGCGGGCGGCGTCGATCCGGCGCGGGTGGATTTTCACGAGAAGGTGACCCGTCATGATGTCATCGCGTTCACGACGGCAGTCGCTGAAAAGATCGGACCGGTCTCTCGTTATATTCACTATGGTCTGACTTCTTCGGACGTAGTGGATTCGTCGCTTAGCATCTTGATTCAGCGAGGCGGGAAGGTCCTCCTTGACGATATCGATGCGTTGCTTCGGGTACTGAGGCGCCTTGCGAATGAGTATAGGGATTTGCCCTGCATTGGGCGGTCTCACGGAATATTCGCGGAACCGACTTCGTTCGGGTTGAAGTTTCTTGGGTGGTACGTGGAAATGCGGAGAAACCGGGCGCGTTGGGTTCGCGCTCTGGATGAGTGCCGGACGGGGAAGTTGAGCGGAGCCGTTGGTGTCAACGCGCATTGGTCACCTGATTTTGAAGAGAAGGTCTTGGTGAGACTGGGGTTGAGGCGCGAGCCAGTGAGCACGCAGGTGATTCCAAGAGATCGTCACCTGCAGGTGCTTCATGTGATGGCCTCGATCGGCGATAGTATGGAGAGAATTGCGGTCGAATTGCGCCATCTTCAGCGTTCCGAGGTCGGCGAGGTTCTCGAGGGTTTTTCGGCTGGTCAGAAGGGATCAAGCGCGATGCCCCATAAGCGGAACCCAATTTCGTCCGAGAATTTGACCGGGGCGGCGCGAATGCTTCGGGCCTACGCTCAAACGGGGCATGAAAACGTCGCCCTTTGGCATGAACGCGATATCAGTCACTCTTCGGTGGAAAGGATCGTTTTTCCGGATGCCATGATTTTGCTCGACTACTCGCTGGATCGAATGACCCGGGTTTTGGAGGGCATCCAAGTTCGAGAAAAAAATGTGCGGGAAAATCTTGAGAAAGCGGGATCGACTGTATTCTCGGGCCATTTTTTGCTCGCTCTCGTGGAAAAGGGGGTGCCGCGCGAGGATGCCTATGGGTGGATTCAGGCCTGTGCGCTTCAGGATCTTGAGGGAAAGGGGAAGTTTTTGGTCCTTCTGGCGGCTCATCCGGAGGTGAATTCTCGGCTTTCGCCTCGGGAGATCGTTCAGCTCGGAACGATCCGGTATCAGCTTCGCCATGTGCGTGATATTTATCGCCGGGCTTGGAGCGAGTCCGATTCATGAGACGAGCCATTCATGTTTTTCGGCAGCTCGTTTGGGAAGAAGAAGAAGCTCAGGCGACGGTCGAGTACATGATCTTGTTGATGATGGTCGTGACCCTTTTTCTTTCCTTGTTTCGAGGCGTGCTGCTACCGGCCTTGAGTCAGGTCAGTACGATCCTCGAACAGAACCTGATTCAGCGGCTCTCGCGGGGCGTGCACCAATTCAGGGTGCGGTAGGCTTTTGGGTGTCTAAGGTCTCGTCACACCCTGTAAATAATTCAAAGGAGCGGCCCCGCGGGCTCATTTTGGGTTTTTAGGAGGCTCACAAAATCTCGCGTTTTTTCAGATGGTTAGATGAGTCCATTACGACGAACTAATGCGTTGCGTTATTTTCCTTAAGAGATCTCGCCACTTATCATTGGTGTCATTTGGTCTATTTTATTCGGTATTATTCTGATCATTTTTCGTGATGAATATCTTAATTGTTTGTAATTATTATGTTTTATGTATTTGTATCATCCGAGTTGTTTGGCACGGCTATTGCTCAGGGGAATTGTAGATTGAGATGATTCGCGAACCCCGGAGAACGTGACTATGATGTCGAGATTTCAAAAAAATTGGCGAGCCGCAGGAGCGCTTGGTGCTATTCTGGCTGCTTCCTTTGCGAGTACTGCGCAGGCTGAGTTGGTTTTGGAAGAGGATTCAGATGTCGCTGCCATCACGAACTCGATGAGTGTCGAACCGACGGTTGCCGAGGAGGCCTCGCAGACGATGAGTCGCGGTGAGCTGATGCGACGAGAGCGAATGCGCGCCGAGCTTCGAAATGAAGACATCTTGACTGAACGCCTCGAGGAGCTCCGCTTACGGGAAGAAAATCGTCGCACGAAACAGCTCGTTTCTCAGGCAGATGTATCCGATGTGACCCAGACCAGTCGGGCCGCGCCTTTGGAGATTGCGCAAGCTCCTCTTCAAGCTCAAGCAGTTGGAGAATTGGCCGCACAGCCGATTCCCGTGACGACCGTGGCTTTAGAAGTCGAGAATGAATCTTCGGCGATCAGGATAGGCGTTGCGCCTCGAGCCGGTCTCTCCGGCATGGTGGGCAACAACGGCTTTAATATCGTTCCTCGGTTCACAGTAGGGGCGGCTTTGACCGCGCTGTTGACGGATCTCGTCGGGGTCGAGGTGGGCTATCAATACAGCGAGTATGGTGTTCAGCTGGCCAGCGCGAATCCATGGGTGAACTATATGCAGGGCGCCGCTGGAGGAATGTATAATCCTAACTTCGAGACCTATGCTCTTAAGCAGAACGTGGTCGATGCGAGCGTGAAAATTTATTTGCTGGGGCCGCAATTTAAGGTTCGACCCTACTTGGGTGCCGGCGGTGGCTACGGACGGACGTTTCTCAATTACGATAGCCGCATCCTTGCTTCGATGCAGCAGTATGGACTTCAGGGAATGGCCACCGATTATACGGTGGATGCTTTTCTCGGCCAGCTGACCGCAGGCGCGGACCTGAATCTGGGAAAAAATATCTCCCTCGGTTTGATGGTTCGGTACTATTCGGTACTTTCGGCGAGAGAGAACTCCCCACTTTGGGGCCCTGCATTCGGTGGTTACAACGCGGGCTATGGTGTTGCGCCGGGTTACGGTGTCGCACCGGGCTACGGAAGCCCTTCAGCTGATATCAATAAGAGCGTGCTTGGAGGCTCTTTGGCTCGAGCAGGGTTCTTTTCAATCATGGGGAATTTCACCTTCGCGTTTTAAGGCGCTTTCCTGAGCCCCGCGCTTGTGAGTAGCCATTTTTCTTTCTATGCTTCGGAGCGATGCAAACTTCGTCTTCAAAAGACTTCGGGGCCTTTCGTCTAGAAAACCAACAAGCCGAGACTGGCAAAAAGGTCTGGAATCTGGTCTTTGACCTTCCGGGCGAGAAAGTGAACAAGTTCAGCCGTGCCGTGATGGCTGATTTCGAGAAAATTCTCGCATATCTGGAAGGCAATGGGAAAGATGGCGCGATTGAAGCCCTAGTGGTTACTTCGGGAAAGCCGGGGATCTTCATCGCGGGCGCCGATATCGAGCTGATTCAGGCGGCAAGAACACCGGAAGAAGCGGAGGCTCTGTCACGAATGGGCCAGAGGCTTCTGGACCGTTGGGAGGACCTTCCTTTTCCGACCGTGGTGGCCAGTCAGGGCGCGACATTGGGCGGAGGCTGTGAGTTTTCGCTCGCGTCCACGGCGATTGTCATGTCGAATGATTCGGCTGCGAAGATTGGCCTACCGGAAGTCCTACTCGGCGTGATTCCAGGCATGGGCGGTTGCGTCCGGATGCCCCGCAAGATCGGTCTGGCAAATGCCCTCGATTTGATTTTGAACGGCAAGTCGTTGGATGGGACGCGCGCATTGAGGATGGGCCTGATTGAAGCGTGCCTGCCGAAAGAAGATTTTCATCGGTCGGCTTTTCATTGGGTAGCCAGAAACCTCGATGCGCTGAAAAAGGGAATTCGCCTGGCGAAGGAGCCAAAGCTCGGCGGGATGGGCGGCATAGGTGGCGTGCTCCTGGAGAAGACTCCGATGGGGCGCGCCGTTGTATTTTCTCAAGCGAGAAAGGGCGTTCTCGCTAAGACTCGGGGCAAATACCCGGCGCCTTTGGAAGTGATTTCTGTTTTTCGGGATACCGGCGCCACTTACGGAGCGAGAGTCGGGGGCTCCGCGCGCGAGAGGATGCTGGAGCGTGAAGCGCGTGGCTTTGGAAAATGTGCGGCGACAGACATTTCGAAGAATCTCATTCGGCTTTTCTTTCTGACGGAGTCGGTGAAGAAGTCAAATGGCTTGCCAACTGGGAAAGAAATGAAAACCGGGCCGGTGACTCGGGCGGCGGTACTGGGAGCGGGGGTCATGGGCGGGGGGATCGCCCAATTGTTCGCAGAAAAGGGCGTCGTCACCCGTATGAAGGATTTGAACAATGCCGCCCTCGCGCTCGGGATGGCTGCCGCCAAGAAAATTTTTGACAAGCAGCTGAAGCGGAAACGCATCGATCGTCGGCAGTTCTTTCAGAAAATGAATTTTATTGCGCCGGTGACGGATTTTTCGGGCTTTGGCTCGAGTCAGGTCGTGGTTGAGGCAATTATTGAAAAGCTGGATGTGAAGCGGAAGGTGTTTCAGGAACTTGAAAGTTACGTGGCTGCGGATACAGTGATTGCTTCTAATACCTCGTCGCTGTCGATTACAGAGATGCAGACGGTGCTGAAACATCCTGAACGGTTTGTGGGTATGCATTTTTTTAATCCCGTGCATCGGATGCCTCTCGTGGAAGTGATTCGGGGCGAGAAGTCTGAGGACCGCGCGGTATCTGCTATTTTTCAGCTTTCGAAGCAAATTGGTAAGACCCCGATCGTCGTGAAAGACGCTCCCGGATTTTTGGTGAACCGGTTGTTGATGCCTTATTTGAACGAGGCGACCTGGATGTTGGCGGAGTCTGTCGCCATCGATGAGATGGACGAAGCGATGCTCGATTTCGGAATGCCGATGGGGCCGATGGAGTTGATCGACGAGATCGGGGTCGACGTCGGGGAGAAGGTCGCCCATATTCTTCACGAGGCCTTCGGAGCGCGAATGGCGCCTGCACCGTTCAACTCGAAGATCACAGGCGCGAAGCGTCTGGGAAAGAAGAGTGGCGCCGGATTGTATGTCTATGAGGACGGAGGCCGAAAGAAACGTCTGGATCCGGAGATCTACCAAATTCTGGGGATCACCCCACGGAGCGGCGCGCTTTCAAATGAGGAGATCATTGAACGTTGTGTTTTGCCGATGATCAACGAAGCCGCGCGATGCCTCGAGGAAGGGGTCGTGGCGACGGCTTCCGAAGTTGACCTGGGAATGATCATGGGCACGGGGTTTCCGCCGTTCCGCGGCGGACTCTTGCGCTACGCAGATACTTTGGGCGCGCAAACCATTGTTGATCGCCTCAAGAAATACCAAGAGCGGTTCGGAGCGCGGTTTGAGCCGAGCGAGGCGATCCTCGCGCGAGCCCGGTCGCAGCAGAAGTTTTACCCAAATTGAGGAATACGGTGGAGTACAACTCAGGGAGTGGAGGTGCGCGCGGGATTTTGGCTCACCTATGGGCGAGTCCGTGGACGGTATGGATTGGTTTTCGCTATCTTCGGTCCAAGAAGAATTCGAGGTTTCTGAGCTTCATCACGTTTATTTCGATGTTTGGCGTCATGATCGGCGTGACGGCATTGATTGTCGTTCTTTCCGTGATGGATGGATTTGAAAGTGAGCTGAAGAAGCGACTGATGTCATCCGATCTGCATATCCTCATCACGCCCAAGGCTGAGGTCGCGAGCTTCGATCGTGGTTACGTAAATACGCAGGAATTCGATGCATCGGGAGTGGGTGAGCGTTTGCGAACCGACCCGCGGGTGGAGAGTGTTTGGCCGATTGTTTCGACTGAGGTCATTCTCAAGAGCGGTCGCAAAATCACCGGATCGGTTCTTAAGGGCGTGACGGCCGAGCGGCTGGAACGGCTCAAGAAGCAGGTTTCAGAGATGGCCGAGTCGAAAATGCTCGTCAAGCAGGAGAAGGGCGAGACGATTCGATTGCCGGGGGTTTTTGTCGGGCAAGAGATGGCTTATGAGATGGGCCTCATTCCCGGTGATTTTGTCACTTTGATTTCCCCGACGGAGACCGAGGGACCCTTTTCAACAGTGCCTCGTTTGAAAAGATTTGTCGTGGAAGGGATCTATCGGTCCGGCATGCCGGAACAAGAGCTGCACACGGTTTTTGCGCAGGATCATGCGGTACGTGGGTTCTTGCGTCGGGCCTCGGTGGTTTCTCAGTGGGAGGTGACGCTGAAGGAATTCGATGAGGCTGTACCGGTTGCCTCGACGATTCGTTCGAGTTTGCCGAATTTTCGCGTCGAAGACTGGGTGCAGATGAATGCTCATCTCTTCGCGGCTCTGACGCTCGAGCGCCTGGCGATGTTCGTGATCTTGGCTTTTATCGTGGTGGTCGCGTCGTTCAACATCATCACGACGCTGACATTGATGGTGCTTGAAAAGAAGAAGGATATCGCGGTGCTCAAGACGATGGGCGCGGAGAATGCGCAGGTCGCCGCTATTTTTCTATCAGAAGGCCTTTTGATCGGGGGAGTGGGAGTCGCGGGCGGCGTGGTCTTCGGATTGCTGATTTGCCTGGCTTTGAAGCGTTGGGAATTTATCCAATTGCCCGATGTTTATATTGATCGTACATTGCCGGTAAATTTTCGACCTGAGTATTATGCGGTAATCGCCCTTTCCGCTCTTGTGATCATCGTGGTGGCGTGTCTTTATCCGAGTCGTCGCGCGGCAAAGCTTACGCCGCTCGACGGAATTCGATTCGGGTGACTCGCGACCGTCCTCCGTCCAGGTTTTTTGAAATTTCTGAGTGGCTTCTTTCCACAGAGGTTCGCGCGCAGTTTCGTTTTCTCTTCATGGGGGCGGTTCCATAGAAGAGGTATGACTCGCTAGCCATCCTGGCTTGCCCTGCCCGGCTCGGGCCATCCATGGCCCTCGCACGGGTAGCTCG
>CAYIHX010000077.1:0-11712 GCA_964363305.1 uncultured Bacteriovoracaceae bacterium
CGGCCTGGGCGATGTCCATCTTTCCCGCGAGCGAGGCGGTGAGTTCTTTTTTCTCCGTCTCTAGGCGAAGGGCCTCCCATTCTAGGTTGATCCACTCGATCAGTTTTTTCGCTTCCGAGTATTTGAGCTCTTCGAGGGCAGGGGCGAGTTCCTTAGAGTGGCTGATGTTTGGATAGGGAGAGACGAGGCGGCCGAGTCTCGCGGGCACTTCGGCGGCAAAAGCGGTCAGCGTGGCTCTCGCCTGCTCAGCGGCCAGTAAAGCCTCTTCATTCAGGATAGCGTGGCGGGCATCGATGAGGAGTGAGCTGACCCCTGAATCAAAGACCCGCCGAATCCCAGCGGAAAGGACGAGAATCTGCTGGGCTTGGACCGGACCCTCTATCCTAAGAACCGCGATATCAGGGAAGAGATCCAGGAAGAGGTTCATTTCTTCTTCCCTTCTGCCGCTAGCTCCGAGCAACGAACGGAGAGCTCGAGGTCTTTGAGTTCGGGGCGGAATTTTTTCGCGGGTTTGAGCTCGGTGCTTTTGAGCAGCTCGGGGCGTTCGAATAGCTCGATTGAGAGGCGAGCAAGCGCGGCAAGATCGTGCGGATCGCGTTCTTTGGAGGCGAGGAGGGTGTAGGGGGTGTTGATTTCGGCGACGGCTTTTCCGGCCGCTTCAAGCGTCGGCGAGATCAGGGCCAGCGTCTCGCCCAGTACCGAGGCGGGCGCGCCGAGCTGCCGTTCTTCCTCGCGCACTCGAAGGGCGTAAGGGAAGTTGGATTTCGCCCAGATTTTCAGGCGTTCCGCGTGCTCGGGAAAAAGAAGGGCGGCGGCTGCTTCCGCGGCTTCGTGAAGCAGCAAGGTCGGCGCGATGTGTGCCTCAAGGGTGAGGTGCTTCATTCGACGGGCCAGCCCTTGGCCGAGCCGGGTACAGACCAGGGCTCGCTCAAAGCCCACTGAGAGGATCTCGAGCACTGCGGGACGCAGCGGCGGCTGGATCGCATCGGTGTTGGCGTAGAGTGCGAGCAGATCGAAGACCAGACCGCCCGCGAAAGCGCCGTCGGCATAGCGGCTATCGTCGCCGACGAAGGCGCGGGCTCGGTGGGCGTAAGCGAGGGCCGTTTTGGGAGCGATGGTGACAATGCCGGTGCCGGCATCGATGGGGAGAAGACGGGATGCGAAGCCGCGCGCGACCTTTACGACGATGAGGTGGGCTTGCGTGTTTTGAATACCGGCCATGCGGATGGTGTTCTCGAGGGGCGGTATTTCTTGCTGGCCCCGGGCCGCGGCGATTTTTTTCCGAAAGGCTTCCTGGTCCTCCGGCAGGAGGTCAAATTCACCCATGAGCAAGGAGATCTTGAGGTCGTTTCCTTCGGTGGCTTGAGTCAGATCGCGCAAATCGACGCGCAGAAAGTCGGAGAGAGGTCCTTCAATCCATTTCTTCAGGCCGGTGATGAATACTTTCGGCGGCTTGTTCGAAGTTCCTCCGGGGTCGACCATGGGGCGCCCCACCCTTTCTGAGGGGCGTCTGCCTTTTTTGAAAAGCAGGCCCTCTCTCTTTAGTGTGACGAGACGCACCAGCGAGGTCAAGGGGGGAGTGTGTCGGGGCGGACGCGGAGAGGGCGTGCTTACTCCGAGATCGAGTCGGCCCCGCCGGCGATGAAGTACTCCACGCGCGCGCTATCCTCGCCGATCAGCGCGGAGGTGCCGTTCAGCTTGATCGCGTAACCGGTGGTGAGCTGCATCTGAATCGGCGAGTCGATGGCGTACACGCTGGTATAGCCTTCATAGGACCAGCCGTTGTCCGGACTTTCCCCCACGTAGGGGATCTCAGCTTCGACGCCGTTTGAGGTCTTGTAGACGTGGATCTCGCGCGAGAGGTTCGGCTCGTTGGAGATGAAGACGTACCGGGTACGGTAGCTCAGGCGTTCGTTCTGCAGGTGTTGCGCGAACGATTCGATGGCGTCGGAGATCGGCTGGTTGCAGATATCGAAGGCCTGGCCGCCGAGCTCTTCGGCCATGCGGGCGTAGCGCACGCCTTTGAAGGCGTTGCCGTTGAGGCAGGGTTGGCCGCCATAGGCGCTCGTCTGCGTGGCCACGGCCGAGTAGACGCGCACCTGATTCAGGTTCGGTTTCACGTTGGCGATCTGATTGCGCAGGCTGATGAAGGAGTTTTCTTTGGCCGTTGAGCATTCGGGGCTGTAGATGTTCGAGCAGGGGTAGGCGCCTGGCGTGAAGCCGGAAGTATCGTCACCGTTGCTCATGATGAAAACCACGAGCAGCGCGTCGTCGCGCAGAAAGCCTGTGGTGGTGGCGCTGGCTCCGTTCAGGGCTGAAGAGATCGAAGCGAGGCCGGGCTCGTTCGCAGCCGCGCCGCCGTTGGTGCTCGAGATGAAGCCACCGAATTGAGTGAAGCCCGGGACGGAGGTTGAGGTGCGGAAAGCAGCAGGCGCGACCATGAGACCGGGCATGTCAGAGGTGGCGCCAGGGAAGGGCATCTGCCAGAGCGCGCCCCAGTTGGCGTCGAAACGGGAAGCGGCTACTTGGTTGATCGCGCGTGAACGGGTGAGGGGCGTGACGGCGAAGTGGTAATCCCAGCCGCGGGCTTCGATGCCGCTTAGGAAGTTCTGCATCTGGCCGGAGATCGAGGAGTAGCTCGTGCTGATCGAGCCGGAATCGTCTTGCGCAAAGAGGATGTCGACCCGGGCTGGGATCTCGAAGTGTCCGGGAGAGGCCGGTTGCTCGGTGAGGAGGGTCTGGTTGTACGCCTGTTTGCCACAGCCCGCGCTCAGGAGCGCGATCGTCGTAGCAAGAGGAAGGAAGGTGATCCTATTTTTTAAACTTTTCTTATTCATAAATTCTCTCTCCGGTTGTGGCTCGACCCGTCCTGAGTTCCCACCTGTATGAGAAAGAGTAGTTCAAGCCTGATGCCAAGTGGATCCCGTTGGGTCTCTCAAAAAAGCGTGTTATTTCATGGTATTGAGTAGTCATCCGAGCCGCCTCCCCAGATTTGCCGTCACAGGATCAGGGGACTGTCAAAAGGTTGGACAGATCAGGGGGGGGCTCCCCTTTGCCGTGGGGGAGTTGGGCTGGGGGAGCTGGAAGGTTTCGCCGAACGCGAAATACTACGCCACTCGGTCGATACGACTCCTTCGGGATTTCGCTTTAGGCGAAATCCCAACGGGCAGTTCCCAACGGCCGCTTCACCGTTTGTTAAAATGTCTCGAAGCGGCGATCGGCAGAGTCAATTTGTCTCCCGCTGGCGTTTGGGCGCGATCAGGCTCGGCATCAAAGGGTCGTGACCGCACGCATCTGCTTGACTCTTTTTGGATGGCTTCTCTACGCTGGGGTTCTACTCAAAACTCATAGGAGAACGAATTCATGAATTTTCGCGCGATTTCCCGAAAGGGCTTCGAGACTTTAGTCGTATTGTTGAGCCTTGCAGGTTTGTCCAGCCAGGCTTTTGCGAAGGAACCGGTACTGAGAGAGTCCAAGTTTTTAAACGGGCATAGTGACGAAGTGTATTCGGTCTCGTTTTCGCGCGATAGCCAGTACGTCGCCTCCGGCTCCAGGGATCGCACGGTGCGAGTCTGGGACGTGAAAAAGGGCACGACGGCGGCGGTGCTCACGGGACACCGGCGGACGGTCATGGCGGTGGCATTTTCTCCGATGGAAGATCTTCTAGTCTCCGCCTCCAATGATGAATCGATGCAGGTGTGGGATGCGACCAACTTTTCGTTGGTGAAGACCTTGAAGGAGCAGCATTCAGGCGTGATCTCGCTCGCTTTCTCGCCGGACGGACGGACGATGGCTTCGGGAACGATCGATGGAAAGGTGAGGATCTGGGACGTCCGCTCCTGGACTCTGCGCCAGGAGTTTCATGCGGATCACCACTTTATCCTGTCGCTCAGCTATTCTCCCGATGGTCGGACGCTGGCGTCGTCGTCGGGCGATAACCGGTTCAAACTCTGGGAAACGCAGGGCTACGGTGAACTGGCCACGATCGAAGGGCATGATGCGCCGGTACTGTCGGTTGCGTTTTCTCCGGATGGAGAACGTCTCGTATCGGGTTCGAACGACATGACCATCCGAGTTTGGGATGTTGCGAGCCGCGCGGAAGTGATTCAATATGCGCCCCATAGCGCGCAGATTCTCGCGGTGGCGTTCTTGAACGACGGAAAGACGGTCGTCTCCGGATCGAGCGACCACACGGTGCGGATGTCCACGGTCGAAACCGGAAAATCGCAAAAGGCTTGGACCGGCCATACGGCACGGGTGCGGGGTCTTGCGGTCTCCCCTGATGGGAAGAGGATTGCGACGGCTTCCTGGGACCACTCGGTTGGTCTCTGGTCGTTGAGCAACTGACGTCACGATGAAAAAACCGGAAGGTTCAGTGGAGATGCACGGGTTCGAACCGAGGACCTCATCCATGCCATGGATGCGCTCTACCAACTGAGCTACATCCCCACTCAACCTTCCGATTTTCACGACTAAAACAGAATATCGGTTTTAGTGGCAGGCGCGCCACTTGGCAAGCCGAAAGCTGTGTTAGTGTGGAGAGGTGAGTGCTGACCCGATTCTCCAGACCGTCGCCCAGACGCTTCAGGCCCGACCCGAGGTTCTTCTCGCCTGGGTTTACGGGTCTTTCGCCTCCGAAAAACAGACTTCTCAGAGTGATCTCGATATCGCGATCGCCGGGAGTCGGCTTTTCACGCCGGAGGAGAGGGTCGCCCTCGCGGCCGACTTGGCGCGGGTGGCGCGCAGGGAGGTCGACCTGGTGGATCTGCGTGCGGAACGAGGTGTGATTTCTTCGCAGGTTTTGACGCGGGGACGATTGCTGTTTGCGAAAGACCGAGGACTCCTCGCGTTTTTGATCAAGCGCATGTGGTTTGATCGAGCCGACTTCTGGCCGTACCGGGATCGCATCCTGGAAGCCCGGAGAAAAAGGGCCTTTGGAGGGAATGCTTCATGACCGCTGAAGTGTTGATTCCGAAACTCGATTCTTTGGCGCGTTGCCTCCTTCGCATCGAGGGGAAAAAACCTTTTACGGTCCAGCAGCTCAATTCGGATGCTGATCTTCAGGATGTGATCTCCGTCAATCTCGAGCGTGCGGTTCAGCAATGCGTGGATATCGCATCCATGGTTTTGGCGGAACAAAATACGCCTGCCCCGGCCACGATGGCAGAGAGCTTCGCTGTGCTGGCTACCTTGGGCTGGATCGCGCCCGAAACTGCGCGTGCGCTTGAAAAGGCCGTGGGTTTCCGAAATATATCCGTCCACGAGTACGAAAAAATGGATTGGGCCATCGCCCATGCGGTTTGTCACCGGGGACTCGATGATCTTCGAAGGTTCGGTCGCGAGGTTTCCGCGCGAGCGGGGTTGACGAAAGGTTAGCGAAACTCGGCCTTCTTTTGTACCCGTTCGATGCGCCCCGAGACGATTTGGAAGAGGTTCTGGTCCGAGTTCGCATGCCAGATATCGGTGGATTCGGCCGCACCGGCGAAGTCCAGGGCGCCGGGCTTGCCTCCCATGCCACCGGCTTTCGCGCCCATCGATGCGAAGGGATTCGAGAAGCCGCCCTCCGAAGCGGCGCTGCGTGAGGCACCTCCGCTACCGCCGGCCATCATCGGTCCGACGCCGCCTTGGGGCATCATGCTGCCGGGAAAGTGCGCCTTCGAGGCCAGGTCCTTCCCGACGCCGGCCAGGGCCGCCGCCAGCTGTGGAGGAGCGCCACCGGGCACGGCAGCAGCCATCGCGCCTTCCATGCCGCCGCTCTTGAGGCCCGCCAAAATGCCGGGGCCGAGATTCGCGAACTGGTCTTTCAGGCGTCGGCCGAGGCCGGAGTGATTCAGGAGTTGAGCGTCGGTCGCGCCGAGGCGGCGCACCCCGGTTTCCATCGCGCTCTCGTAGTCGCTGGCCGTGGTCGGAGCCGTGGGATCGTTTGAGTCGCCGCCGTCGGCGCTATTTCGTCCGCCGCCGCCGAGGAGGAAGCCAGCCGGTCCGGCGCCGCCTTCTGCCTTCTTTTTTAGGTCGAGGGATTGCTGGCGATCTTCCGCGTACTGCTGCTCGACCATTGTGCAGGCTTGTTTGCGGGTGCTCGCCATGTCAGCGAGCGCCCCGCCGCGCGCGGCGGCCATCGCGGCGAAGATCACGGCCGTGGTGCAGGTGGTTTTGGCGTCCTCTGCGTTGTCGTTGTCGATTCGAGCTTGATTGCCTTCGGTCGTGCTGTTCAGTTCAGTGTTGCCGCCGAAGGTCATGGCCGCGGCTCCTCCCGCTATTCCGGCCACTCCGCCGATCCCCGAGACGGCGCGTGAGAGATCGCTCTGCTGCAAGGCAAGCGAAGCGACCACCTCCGCAGCGCCGGCTCCCATCGCGCCGATCGAGCATACCTGGGTCATCGCTGCGGCCCCGACGCCGGTCGCGCTCAACGCGCAGGCCGTGCCGCAGCCGGCGGCGACCACGATGTCCATGGTGAGGAGGAAGTGTTGGGTCTTGTCGCTAAAATCCACCGTCTTCAGGGCCAAGCACTGTTGGTAGACATGAGAGTTGCGCAGGTTGCACTTCATGGCGTTTTTCTGGGCTAAATCGCAAGATTCGCCGGAGGCGAGCGTCACCGAGCAGCCGTCGGTGTGCCCGTCCGAGGCTTGCGCCCGTCGCTCCGCTTCGGTGAGTTGGGCGGCCCCGGTCACGGGGTAATCCTGGTGAGTTTGAATTCCCTTTCGTGCGCAGTACTGGTCTTCTTCGGCGTCCCAGGCGCCGCTGATAAAACCGACGACCGTTGTTCCGTTTTCATTTTGATTTTCGCCAATCCAGCGGAAGGCGCCACCTTCCCCCATCGCAAGAATCTCGTTGCAGACCTCGTTGCATCTACGGCCGGCGGGGCCCTCGCTGAGATCGGCGGGCGGGGGAGTCCAGGTCGGTCGCGGGCTGGGTTCGGCCCCTGCGGTGGTTGGTACGAGGAGGAGGGAGATCCATACCAGCGGAGTGACGTGCTTCATTTGCTAGCTCCAAAACCTTTATAGGCGAGTGAGTAGTAACGGTACGAAATGCGGTCGAAGATGCCGAGGGATTTATCTTCGGCAACGGCCGCCGGTCCGCGTTTGAGATTCGCTTCAGCAACTTTTTTCACGCCCGCATGTGGATCGGTGCCGGCATCGGCCGCGTTCTGCGGCAGGAGCTTGCTCAGCATGCCGGTGAGCGCGCCTGCGAAGGGATCGGCGCCGGAGGCGCCTCCGCTTCCGCCGTGACGGCCACGGCCGCCGACCATCGAGCCGATCCCGCCCGTCATCATCGCCATCTGTCCGGCGTGATCATCGAACGTCGCTTTGAGCGCCGACTGTATCGGGGCCGGTGCACCGGCCGCCATGGCCGATCCGATCGCGCCCTTCGGGTCGCTTTGGATATTCTGCGCGAATTGATCGAGGCTCATGCCCGCTCGTTTCTGAAATTCGCCCGCAAAGCGCGGGTCTCGGAGCAGTCGCGCGGGCAGGTTCGAGTCGCTGGCCATCGCGCACGAGATTTGCGCCTGCGCGCCACTCGAGCGCGTCACACCCGCGCAGTTTCCGGCCGTGGCGTCGTTACCCGAGTCGTTGACGCCGCCAGTGCTGCCCAGCTCCGTGCGCTGGCCGCCGCCGGCGCCGCTCGTGGAGGTGTCACTCGAGACGGAGAAGCTGCCGTTGGGCCCCTTGCCGATGGCGCTCTGCTCTTCGGCGGCGAATTTGAGCGCGTTGTCGAGCGCTTCGCTGGCGCTATCGCTCGATTGCACCGCGCTGACTGATTTCATCGCGCAGAGGCCAGCCGAGGTGAGTGCCGTCGTGCAGGACATCGTATCCCATTTACCGCTGGTCTCTTTTGCGGCCTCGCCCGCTGCGGGCACGGCTTCGGCGGCGGCGCTGCCGCCACTGCTCATCATGAGTCCCATCGCCGTCGATCCGAGCGAGCCCATCAGCGCGGTGAATTCGCCGGTGATGGCGGTGTCCGCGATTCCGGTTCCGATGTTGAGTCCTTGGCACAAGACTGTAGACCAGGCGCCGTTGGCGGAAATCGGAAAGCACGCCATGCCGCAGACGACGGCGACGGCCCCCCAGGCGACGGCGAGCCCGGTGTTTTTGTCGGCGGCGTCTTCGCCCGCGCGACTGGCGTCGCAGTACTGGTAGCGTGGTGGCGGTTCGTAGGCAGAGTTGATTTTCTTGCGGGCCTCGACTTGCTCTTTCGTCGGGATTCCGTTGCAGACGTTCGCCCGCGTGATCGGCGCGCCGGAGTCGGTGGCGGCGTCGCGGGGTTCGTCGACGATTGTCTGATCGGTCATGCGCCCTTGCGGGGGCGCCGCGCTGAGCGCGCTCGGAAGCAACGTCAGGATGGCGGTATACGAGATGAGTTTACGAAGTCGGAGCAGCATACGTTCCCCTTTAGAGCCCAATCACCCCGCGTCGGGTCTTGTCTTGATAGGTCTGATGAATGCGGTCAAAGATGTTGGCGTTGCGATCGAGCAGCGAGTAGGGCTGTTCGCCTTGACCCGCGCCGCCTCGGGCCCCGAAGTCGAGGATGCCGCGGCCCGCGGCTTCCTCGCCCTTTTTGCCGAGAAATTTTTCCATCATCGCGTTCAGGTCAGGACCGATGGCTCCGCTCCCTCCGCCGCCGAAGTTGCCGCCGCCGCCCGCGAGCCCGCGCCCGATGCCGCCGGTCTCATATCGATTGGAGGCGCGATTGCGTTCGGCCATGTACTTGGATTGCCCGGCGTCCGATGCGGCGGCGGTCGCGGCGGCGGTTCCGCCTGCTGACGGTGCGCCTCCGGCGCCTCCTCCTGCGGGGGCGCCGGCTTTAGCGGGAGCCTCGACAAAGGCGCCCCCGGTGGGCGCGCCTGCGATCGTGCCTTCGGGGAGTTTGGTGAGCGTCGGCTCACCGAGGCTGCCTGGGACGTCGGTGAGCTCCTCATCCTCTTCGGCCGCGGAGGTTTCAGGATCGGTGTCGCCGGTGATGTTCGGCGAGTCGCCGTTGCCGAAGGGATTGCCGCCGCTCAGGTCGTCATCGCCGATCGAGAAGGTGGCGTCGTTGCGCGTTTCGGCGTTCGAGAGTTTTTTGATGCTCTCTCGCATGTCACGCGCGGCTTTCGCCTGCATTTGGCCGGTGACGATCTGGGCGACGCCGGTGGCGAGCTGCATAGCGCCCGCGGCGGCGGCTTGCTGCGCCATTGCGCCGTGTTCAGCCGCGGCCTCGCCTCCGGCCATTTCGAGCTGCTCACCCACATAGGATTGTTTTCGTCGAATGCTTTGGGTTCGTGCCTCAATTTCGTTGCTACGGGTGGCTCGTAGTCGACTGACTCTTTCTTCCGCTCTCTGGTGGGTCTCTTTCAATGCCTGGAATTTCTGAGGATCATTGCTGGAGCGCTCCAGTTGTTGGGAGATCTGATCACGCTGTTGCTCGGCTTCTTGGATCGCGGCCGAATGGGTGTGATTGCCGGAATATACAGATCCATCCTTATTGACGTCAGTAGACTGGATGATGCGGCCAGCGAGGCCGCCGACTTTGGAATGGTCAATGTAGCCAGTTCCTCCCTCGCGAGCATTGCCTTGGAGGTCCGCATCGCTCACGCTTTCTTCCGGGTGAAATGCTGATGCGGATTCGCCGCTTTCGCGGATGTCTTTCGCGTGGCGAGCGGCCGCGGTCAGGCTCTCCGCCGAAGAGGATCCCTCTCGAATTCTTTGGTACCCTGCCGTTCCTTTTTGGATACCTGGGCTGAGAGCTTCGCCATTCAATTCCCGGCGAAGTTGCGCCTGTGAAGATCCATGACCGATGGCGGCCGTGACCTGCGCGGCTCCAAATACGGCGCTGACCGTACCGAGAACGGTCGAGGTTTGTCCGCCGAGTTCTTGCGTGTCAGCGCCTGCAGTCATCATGGCCGCGGTTCCGCCCTCCTGCTGGGCCTGTGCTTGATTGAGCTGTCCAGCGGCGGTGACTACGGTCGATCCGATTTGTTGGCCGACTGTAGTGGTCATTTGGCCTGCATCGATCAAAGCTTTTGTTCCGGAGCAACCGAACTGAGCACGATCGATTCCTGATGCTGTCGCACAAGGATCGTCTCCGCCCATTTTTCGTAAGCGGGCAGCGACGCTCGCGGTGCCTTCCTCTCTCGAGAACGTCGCGTTCTCGCGGTCTGTCGACGAACTTCGTTGGCTTGCAGTCTCATTGTTCACGTTTGATTCGCTGAGGTTGGCTCGTATGGCGTTTGCGTTGGCCATGCCATCGAGGCCGTCGTCGGGGGCGTCTCGGCGAGACGACGCTCGTGTGGGTGAATCGGCTGCGGAAGCGCGCGCGGCAATGGTGCGTTCGCGAGCGGAAGCGAGAGCGCGTTGGGCTTCATCCCTTGTTTCTGGGGTTGCGGTTCGAAGTGCGCGGGTAGCGGCAGCCTCAGCAGCAGTCGCGGCGGTGAGTTCTTGTTGGCGAGCGGCGGTCAGATCTTGTTCCGCGAGAGTCCGCTCCGCGTCAGCATTGTTTTCACTGCTGGGAGCGCGTGGAGAGTCGGGAATCGATGGGTTGGCATTTCTCGCTTCGAGTGTGTAGAGCGCGGCCATGTCCGCTTCGGTTCTTCCTCGAAGCTCACAGGTTGATGGACGAGGAGTCGAATCGCAGCCGGCTCCGCTATAATAGCCCACTACTTGGCCGTTGATGGATTCCTCATAGATTTTATCTCCGTTCTGGCGCCTTCGGTTGCTGAGGGCCATGGCCCCCGGGGCGGAGTCAGAGGCTGCAAGGGGAGTCGCACTTTGTGGCGGTGAGGCGGCATTGGCGGTGGCTTGCGGTCCGTCCCCCCAGTTCACGCTACTATCGGCGGCGACTGGGTTAGAGGGCGGCGTTGATGCAGGCTGTGCCGCCGACGAGGGAGGATTCGAGGTCGAGGTGGTTTGGCGGCCTCTTTGTCCCTGTTGTTCTTGTCGTCCTTGTCGCCGTCGAACGCTTGGTGGGGAGAGGTCGACTTCCTCGATAGTTACGACGTGCCGCGCAGGAGTTGATTCGCCTGACGAGGCAGGCGGAGCGTCCGCGACCGGAGCGGAGGCGGGCGCCCGATCGCTGCATACAATCGTAAATTGTTGAGATCTGCAGCCGGCGATAGCCACTTCTTCAGGGAATGGGGGGCGAAGGTATCTTCCGAAGTCTTCTTCAGAGCAGGCGTTGTTGAGTTCCCGTGTCGTCAGTGGAGTGGAGTCCCGGCGACCGCTTCTCAGGGGCCAATCGACGCAAAGAGTTCTGACATCCCCCCATCCCAAGTTCTCCAGAGCCAGAAAGGCGCCGATCGAAAGCGCGAGCAACGGCAACAGCGAGAATCGCGAACCGTGAAAGGTCCAGGCGCGGCAATTTAATTTCCCCATAAAACATTCCCCCCGGAATGATCCCCTACCTACCTATTATGCGGCGCGCGGCGAAAAATAGTCAATAAGTCGGGTATATAAAAATTCTATTCTATGTATTGAATAAATGAAGAGAAAATCAGGTGCTTCCTGTGTCGGCTTTGACTCATGGTCCGGCCCTGAGAGGAGGAGCTCCGAGAAGATGGCGGGGCGGCGCAATTTCAAACTTCTCCGGGAATGAGGCGCCGAGTCGGGATTTCAAACACGGTTTTCCGTCTGGAGGCGAAAAATTCGGAACACTCTTTGCAACGAACGGGATCTTTCGATATCCCAGAAAGGCGCATGAAACAGATGAGCACCGACCCACCCAAAAAACCTAAACCTT
>CAYIHX010000078.1:0-228 GCA_964363305.1 uncultured Bacteriovoracaceae bacterium
CCGTGTACCCGGTGACTCCGGTAAAGCCCGTGGAACCTGTGTACCCGGTGAATCCCGTGAAGCCGGTGAAGCCGGTGGAACCAGTGAAGCCAGTATAGCCTGTACGCCCCGTTTCGCCGGTAGCGCCGGTTGCTCCTGCACCGGTAGCACCGGTTGCTCCGGTGAGGCCGGTGGCTCCTGTGAATCCGGTGTAACCCGTGTACCCGGTGTATCCGGTGAACCCCGTGT
>CAYIHX010000078.1:328-11561 GCA_964363305.1 uncultured Bacteriovoracaceae bacterium
ATCCGGTGAATCCGATGAGTCCTTGGAGTCCATCAGCGCCGGTGATTCCCGTGGCACCGGTTGCCCCGGTCGCGCCGGTGGCTCCTGCCCCAGTAGCGCCCGTGGCTCCGGTGAGGCCAGTAGCGCCGGTGTAACCCGTGAATCCGGTATAACCGGTGAACCCCGTGTATCCGGTGAATCCGATGAGTCCTTGGAGTCCATCAGCGCCGGTGATTCCCGTGGCGCCTGTTGCACCAGTTGCGCCCGTGGCTCCTGCGCCGGTGGCGCCGGTCGCCCCGGTGAGTCCGGTGGCGCCGGTGTAGCCTGTGTATCCCGTGAAGCCGGTGAACCCCGTGTATCCGGTGAATCCCGCGCCGGTGGCGCCAGTCGCCCCGGTGAGTCCGGTGGCCCCGGTATAACCGGTGAATCCGGTGAAGCCTGTATAACCCGTGAATCCGGTAAAGCCCGTGTATCCGGTGAATCCGATGAGTCCTTGGATGCCATTAGCGCCGGTGATTCCCGTGGCTCCCGTCATTCCGGTTTCGCCGGCGCCGGTGGCTCCCGTCGCGCCCGTTGTACCGGTCAGACCGGTGGCTCCCGTATAGCCCGTGTATCCGGTGGCGCCCGTGTAACCCGTGAACCCAGTGTATCCGGTGAATCCGATGAGTCCCTGGAGTCCATCCGACCCGGTAACCCCTGTTGCTCCGGTGGCCCCCGCACCGGTTGAGCCGGTGAAACCGATCGGACCTTGGAGACCGACCGTGCCCGTGGTGCCGGTCTCGCCGGTAGCGCCGGTGGCTCCTGCTCCGGTCGAACCTGTTGCTCCGGTTGTGCCTGTGAGACCGGTAGCTCCGGCAACTGTGGGGCCGATCCAGGCGCCGGTTGAACTAATAATGTCGATGCCGCCGACGTTCACGGCGACGGTTTGAGTACCGGTCGGCGCGATCATCACTTGCCCTGGGTGAATGGCGCGACCAGTGACGTCAAGGGCCTCTCCGGCTAGGCCCGCGTAGGGTACCGAGCCGAGACTGAGGCGAGGAAGCATTTCCGCGTCGCAGTTCGTGCCGCAGACGCCGCCCGCGTCGCAAACTTGGAGGCCGATAAAGAGCGAGGGATTGGCGGCGAGAAATTCAGGCAGCGAGGGCGAGAAGGGGGTGTTGGTGCCGAGATTGAGAGTCATGCGACCGCTTTGAATGGCGACGTTCGTCCAGCACTCTTCCCAGGGCATGTCGATGGGGGCCACCGACGGGTTGGTCGGATCGATGTACATCCGAACCTTAATGTCGACGTTGCCCGTGATGGGGACGTCACCCACTTGAGTGGAGAGCTCTCCGTAAAAGGTGAGGGTGTCTCGCGAACTGGTCGCGGCGAGAGCGACCTGAGGTGCGGAGAGAAAACTCGTGACATAGAGCACGAGGATGCCCCACGTCGCTCTCTTGGGTGGAGAGCGAGGATACCGGCCTGCACGATGGAGTGCGGAACGATGACCTCGAATTTTCAACAACTTACGTCCTTCTGAAATTCATAGACCGACTGTTACACTCAATTATCGGATTTAATTGAACATTACTCCAGGCTTAATAATTGTTTGAAATCATCAAGTTATTATCCGACTTAACAAAGCGAATGAGATGACACAGTGGCCGGTCCTCTTTTATCCGTTTCGAAGGGAGGGGAAGCGGCTTAGGCTGAAGGGAAGGACCCTTCATTCAAATGGCCACTGAGAAACAGAAGAAGAAGCTCTTTCGCGATCTCAATCGGGCCGACCCTCGTTTTCAGGAAAAGATCAGCCCCTTTTTGGAGGGGCTGTATCAGTACTACTTTCGCGTCGACATGACGGGCTGGGAGAACGTGCCCGAACAGAAGGCGCTCTTCGTGGGAAACCATAATGGGCTTCTGACGTTCGAAGTCCTGATGCTTTTCCATGCGTGGTTCAAGCGTTTCGGAACGGCTCGCCGCGCAGTGGGGCTCGCGCATGCGATCGCGCTCAACAACCCGTTGTTCAGCTGGCTGATTCCCAAGCTGGGCGCGATTCCCGGGGATCCCGAGATCGCCTACGAGGCGCTCGCGCGAGACTATTCCTTGCTGGTGTTTCCGGGGGGAGAGAAGGAGGCCTTTCGAAAATTCACCGACCGCAAGAAACTCGATTTTTTCAATCGGAAGGGTTTCATCAAGCTCGCCATCCGGGCGCAGGTCCCGATCGTTCCGATCGTCAGCATCGGCGCGCACGAGACTTATGTGATTTTGGATCGCGGCGAGGAGATCGCGAAAAAACTGGGCCTCTACGACAGCATGCGCCTGCATGGCGTGCCAATCACTTTTCGTTCGATTTTTTTCGCCTGGTGCGTAACGACGGGCGTATTCACTTTTTTTCCTCTGCTGATCGCGCCGGCCGCGTTCATGGCGATTTTCGTGCCGCTCCCGGCGAAGATGTCATTCCGGATTCTTCCTTCAATCGATGTGGTCAAAATGCTTGACCCCGCGCAGAGTGAGGAAGCGAACCTGCAGCGTATCTACGATCATGTCGTCGGCGTGATGCAGGAGACGCTGGAACGGGAGTACGCTTTGAGGAAATTCCCGGTGCTCGGTTAGACGAGAGGGGCTGTGTTTTTTGCTCTGCCGTGCTCTAGTAAAAGCATATGACTCAAAAACTTCCGCGTCTGCCGATTGACCTCTATTTGGGCACGTTTCTGATCGCGCTCGCGACGCTGGCGAACGAGATCCTCCTGACTCGGATGCTCAGCGTGGCGGGTTGGTACTACCTGGCCTATTTCGCGATTTCCCTCGCGATGCTGGGAATGACGGCCGGGGCGGTCACCGTTTATCTTTTCAGTCGATCGTTCGAGCCCGCTCGTTTGGCGGCATCATTGGCAAATGCGTCGTTAGCCAGCGCCTGGGCTATTGCGGCGGCGCTGATTTTGACGTGCTTTATCCCGTTGCTGGCGATTGATCAGGGGCGATCGATTATGCCGTTGGTCGCGATGATCACGCTGAGCGCCGTCTGCGCCTTGCCGTATTACTTCGCCGGTATCGCGATCACGGGTGTGCTGACTCGTTCGGGCCTGGCCGTCGGCAAGATCTACGCGGCCGACCTCGTGGGCTCGGCGATTGCGTGCGTACTGGTTTTGCTCGGCTTCAGGGTCGCGGACCCGTACTCTTTGAGTTTGCTTGCGGCCGCGGTGGCCGCCATCGGGGCCAGTCGATTCGCGCGGGCGGCCTCGGCCAAGGGCACGTATCGGTTCGCGGTCGCCACGGCCCTCGTGCTGGTCGCCGCTGCTCTCGGCAACGCAAGCACGCGGTTCGGGATTCGGCCCATCATGGTCAAGGGCAACCTGGAGGATCCCGATGCTTACCTGCTCGAGCGCTGGAATAGTTTTTCGCGCATATCGGTGGGGCGGGTCGAGTCGGGGCGGCAGTACCTCTGGGGTCCGAGTCCGACGATGCGGGGTGGCGCGTCTGATTTTCATAAGATGGTGATCGATGGAAATGCGGCGAGTTGGGTGCGAAAGTTCAATACGCCAGACGATATAGAGGCCTTGCGGTACGACATTACCAACGCCGGTTACCAGTTCGAACGAAAGGGTTTGGCCTGCGTGATCGGAGTAGGAGGCGGGCGGGACGTGCAAGCCGCCGTCTTGTTCGGGCATTCGAGGGTGGTCGGCATCGACGTGAACCCGATCTTCATCGATCTGCTCAAAAACGAGTTCCTTGATTTCGCGGGTCTGGGTCGGCGCCCCGACGTGACCCTCGTGGCAGACGAGGCCCGGAGTTATCTGAGTCGCGCGACCGAGCCCTGCGCGGTCATTCAGATGTCGTTGATCGATACCTGGGCTTCGACTGCGGCCGGAGCTTTTTCGCTCTCGGAAAATTCGCTTTATACGGTCGAAGCATTCAAGATTTTCCATCGTCGGCTGACTGAGGATGGAATCCTCATGGTCTCGCGTTGGTTCTGGCCCAACGATATTACCGAAACCGGCAGGATCGTCAGCCTGGCGACCGCGGCGCTGCTCGAGCTCGGAGTGAAGGAGCCGGCTCAGCACATCGCGCTCGTCAAGATGAACAATCTTTCGACGCTGGTGATGAGTAAGACCCCGTTCTCGGCCGAAGATATCGATAAATTTTGGCGCAAGATGAGCGAAATGAAATTCGACGTGATCCTGCTGCCAGGGCGGGCGCTCGGGCCACCGGTGTTTCAAGCCATCCTGGCCGCCCAGTCCCGCGCGGCGATCGACTCGGCGGTCGATGGTCAAGTGATGAACCTGACTCCGACCACCGATGACATGCCGTACTTTTTCAATACCTTGAAGCTCGCAAACGTCGGCATGTCGATCGGCGGTTCTGAGGACAGCGCGTACGTCGGTAACCTTCGCGCGACCCAGTATCTTCTCAACCTGATCAAAGTGTTGCTGGTTCTCGTGCTGGTCACGATCGTGGTTCCACTTCTGCTCAAGACTCGCTCGAAGGCCGGTGCGTTGCTGACCGATACGCGCTTTTTGGCTGGCGCGGCTTATTTCTCCCTCATCGGCTCGGGCTTCATGTTCACGGAGGTCGCGCTCATCCAGAAATTTAATCTGTTTCTGGGGCATCCGACGTTCTCGCTGTCCGTGATTTTGTTCACGCTGATCTTGAGTACCGGCGCGGGCAGTTTGCTGAGCGAGCGGCTGGTCCGGATTCCTCGTGGGGTGGCGCTCGTCTACCCGTTGCTGATCGCGGCGGTCGTGCTGACCTATCGGTTTCTTACCGTCTGGGTCATCGACGCCGCCGTCAGCCTCGGCATGCCTGGCAAGGTGCTGATTTCGGTGCTGATGCTTTTTCCGTTGGGGATCATTCTCGGCGTTTGTTTTCCGTTCGGCATCCGCTTGACCCGCAAGGGCAATGAGGAGCACATGCCCTGGTACTGGGCGTTGAATGGAATATTCGGCGTCCTGAGCGCGACGATCGCGGTGTTCACCTCGATCTATTTTGGGATCTCCGTGAGCATGTATATCGCAGCCGGATGTTACCTGCTGCTGTCGCTTTGCAACTTGAAGCTGGCTACCGAACGCCCATGGAAGGCAGCGCTCCGAAAGTGAGGGGAGGCCGTCCCAGCCTGGCTGCCAGTCGTTGAAAATGGGCGACCATCTGGTCCTGGGGCAGGCAACCGGGAGAGAAACCGCTCACGTTAGCGCTCAACTGAGGGAGCATTTGTGCCCGGGTCACGGCGGGACCGGGATCTGGCGCCATCAAAAATCGAGGTTGGTCAAGAACGGCGTAAACGTATTCGGCCAGCTCTCGAGACAGACCAGACCCGCCACAGAGATCGGGATAGGGACCTCCTCCGTGTTCGTTGGCGATACGCTGCACCGGGAGGGGAAACGCGAGAGGCGTGTAAGACCCCAAGGTGGGGTGGCTCGCTCGATAAACCGCCAGCGCCCTGGAAGTCATCGCCGGGGTCCATCTACGCAACACGTGGTGGGAGGAGTCGACCTCGGATACGCTGAGCAAGGCGATGGCTAGAGTGTCCAGCGGGACCACCACCCGAGAACCTCTTCGATTTCGAGATCGATCAACTGAGCTGACGGGCAAATTCAGAGGAGCCGCGTTTTCCACGACCTCGAACTCGATCCAGAAGGGTTCGCTAGTGGTCACCGGGAGGATGGCTGCGCCGACGGGGTCGCCCAGAAGATCCAAAGGCCGCGTGCCGACTTCGATCGCGCGGCTTAAAAAATAAGCGAAGTTCCGAATATCACGCTTTCCTCTTTCGTCGCTTTTTCCGAGATTCATCGTGATCTGGAGCAGAAGCGCTTGGCGGCCAAGCGGTAACCGCGCGATCAACGCCATCATGGCGTGCGGCCGACTGCCTAAGGCGCGGAGCCAGTGAGCAAACGGATCCGGGCCTCGAATCCTTTCGCACGCCGTCTGATATCTTTGCAATTCGGCACGATAGCGAGCCTCGCTTCTTCCAGGGTCCTCGGACATTTCCGTACGCATCGCCGCCAGCATCGGGCACGCGCCTGCGGAAAGGTAAGACAAGTCGTAAAGGGGAGGGAGATCGCTGTCCTCGAGGGTCGAAAGGCGCCGTGGATCCGTCAGCGCCGCGCGACCTGCAGGCCCGATTCGGGCGGCCACACGTTGAAAAAAATCTGAGATAAATTGGCTCCAAGCCTGATCTGTCTCGGCACGGCTCCCGGTGTTCCCGAGTGCGACCAGGCGTTCGCGGATCCAACCTTCCAAGGGTGTTCCACGGGCGGACGACGGTATCAACGAGTCGGCCATCTGCTCGGGTTGAAAAGGTCCGCTGGGTCCACGACCCGTTCCTCCCCGCCCCGTTCCGCCCCTATTCGCAAATCGTCGGCCCGGACGATCCGAAGCTGATCGCCGAGTGGCTTCACCTGCCGCTGAAGGTCGAACGGTGGTTCGTAGCGGGATCGGCCCGCTGCTCGCGCGAGGGAGATCCATGCCGAGACGAATATCCACTTGAGATACTTCCGGTCCTTCCCAGTCTCCGGCTCCTAGAGAAGCCGTCAGTGCGGCGGCTTCGGGGCGGGCAATCAGCCATTGTTCGTAGTCCCGGGGTTGAATCGGATGGCCGTGAGCCGCCAAAATACCGGCCAAAAGAGCCTGGGGTTTCAGGAGCGCGCCGGATACTCCCTGCTCTTCGGACCCATCGAGGAGATTCGTCACGATCCCCGTGGTGCGATTGTAAGTCACGAGCTGAACGTGGTCTTTGAAAACCTGCACGGCATACACGCTACCGGGAGGCGGAGGCATACGCAGGTGTTGAAAGGCAGCCGTCAGGATTTGAGTTTGTCCTTGGCAGTTGGTTCCTTCGCCGAGAAGCGCGTCGACTATTCCCACGTGATCTCGGTAGTAGTTGGAAAGCAGGTCCGAGATCAACGAATCGGCAACTGTCTGGTGAGTCTGAGGTGATTCCGAGGCGTTCTCCAAGGCCGTGCTCCACATCGCGCGCGCCACCTGATCATCCTCGATCGAAATGGGGGCGCCCGTAGGTGGGGGAAGCGGATCGGCTGCTTCAAGCTCGAGGAGGAACGAAGCCAGGTCGAGGTTGGGAAAGCCGTAAGCGTCGGGACGACTGGACAAAGCGTGAACCCCCAAAGCCCTTAACTGAGCGAAGCTCCGTGTGTGAGGCGGTGGACCGGGAGATCGCTGTCGAGCAGCTGGTATCTCGGGGTCTTGCTCTGGACGTGATTCGGGCAGCAGGCTGCTTGTCGAAGGCCAGAGAGGTAAAGCTGATGCAAGGCGTTCGTCGCTTCGGCTGATCGCCATCGGAGCGACTCGTTCTGCCCGAACCCCTTCGAGTGTCCCAGGAGCAAGACGGAGGTTGGGCATTCCGGGCTCTGAGGCGTCCGCACGGGACGCGGCGATTCGTCCTTCACGTCGCGCGCGGTCGAGCCAGGCTTGAATGATCGCCGCGGGTTCATAGATATCTGCTCGATGGGCGTGCTCGAGAGCGCGACCGGTCAGGGGGTCTAAGAAACGAGTGGGTTCTTCACCGAACAAAACGGGCCGGACGATGTTGCCGAAGACTTGCACCCCCAGTCGCAACCCCGAGCGAGCAAGAAGCGGGTTTCTGCGTGAAAACGCCGCTAAAGTCAGGAGGGTCCGCACTTCGTCGTTTGCTCCAGCGCCCTCTAAGTTTGAGCCCCAGAGCAATCCGTGTTCATCCGATAGGTCGAGCGAAGATCGTCGAAGGGCTTGCCCTCCGAGCCGGATGCGTTCTTCCAGGTTCGAGCTGGAGTCAAACGCCTGGTCAAAGTTCCGGCTGACTTCTTCCCAACGAACCAGTCGACTTTCCCACTGGCTTCGCGTGAGGGCTGTATCAGAAAATATGGCTTCACTTTCTAACCACCACGACGCAAATGGAGCGGGCAGGACTCCCGAAGTATTGGCTTCAGTGAGAAGCACCCGTGCCTGAGCCGTCAACTCTGCCTGGGAACGAAAGTCGGCAGCGGGCTCTCGCCGAAACGGTAAAGACGCGATCCACTCACGGTCACGTGCAACTTGGGCTCGGCGGGCGAGGCGTCTTTGGCAGGCGGCGCGGTCACTCTCCTCGCGACAGGGATCCCGAGGCTCAGCCATGATCCGATCCACTGGGTCGGAAGGTGGGGGGGCGGGAGCTGACGCGGGCGCCGTGAGGCCGCGCACCTGCGCGTCCGGTCCGTCCGACATCAAAGCATCGAAAAGCTCAGTACCGCCTAGAAACGCGGTGACCGAGAGCGCGCCGGCCGCCGCTAACTCCGGGCCCGCCGCGGCTACCGTGCAAACGGCAACGGCGGGTGCGGCCCCGAGAGCGGATATTCCCAGGGCAGTCGTGCCATCATGGAGACTTTCCTCAAAACGACGCCAAACTCGATCGGCGCAGTCCAGGCGAACCCCTACGCCGGCCCCCGGGTCGCAGCCGATCTCGCGACGAAACGTTCGCATCCAGCCTGGCTCCACGCGTCGGCGCCCCTCACGCCCTCCGGTCGCCGAGCGACCCCAAAAGAGTCGTCGCGCGTCGCTCTCCCGGCCTTCACGTAGATCGCGTTCCACCTGGTCGAGTTGCGCGGAAATTTCTCGAAGCAGTCGCTGATAGGCCGCAAGCCCCGCTTGAGCGTCTAAGGCGATTTCGGACGCTCTGACCATCACCGAGTCGCGAGGATTCGCATTTAAATAGGCTTCGTGTCGAATTTGCCCCCGTTCCAATCGAGCTCGGGTCTCGCGAATGGACGAACTCAAGTCGGGGAGAGTCTGGGCGTGGCTTTCCGGCCATGATCCCATAAGGGTCAGCAGGACGAAGATCGCTGGAATGACCGGCATCCATCCGAACTGGCGATTCATTGCGTGCGCACACAGCCCCCTCTTCCTTATCGGTCCTATCGATATAAACTTGAACGCCGAGTTGAGTTGGAGTTGGGAGCGGTACGAATTTTCAAAACAAAAAAGCCCGAACCGTGAGGCCCAGGCTTTTTTGTTTTGAAAATGGCGGGAGCGAAGGGACTCGAACCCTCGACCTTCGCCGTGACAGGGCGACGTTGTAACCAACTCAACTACGCCCCCGCAGCACATTCAAAACTGTCGAGACAGTGCTTCGTGAGATAGCTGACCTTCACCTTCTCTGTCAACTGTTCTATAAGCAGGGAGAATGCTGAAGCTAATCCTCGAACAGGACCCGCAAAATATTTTTTTCCGCTGCGTAGAAAGCTCGAACGAAACCATCATGATCAGTGATCCTGAGGGGCAGCTCGTTTACGTGAACCCCGCCTGGTCGAAAATCTATGGCTTTACGCGGGAAGAAGCCCAAGGAAAGACGCCTCGAATCTTGCACTCGGGGCACCATCCTCGGGAGTTTTATCAAGGGATGTGGAAGGACATCGCCGATCCCCATATTGGATTTTGGAAGGGGGAGATCGTCAACCGCGCCAAAGATGGACGTCTTGTGCCGGTTCTGCTTTCGATCACGCCGTTTCGCTCTCCCGAGGGTGCGGTCGTCGGTCATATGGGGGTTGCGCTCGATATTACCGCCCGTAAAGAGCTGGAGGCGAAGGTGGTGCACCAGGATCGTCTGGCTTCGATCGGGATTTTGGCCAGTGGTCTCGCCCACGAGGTCGGAAACCCTTTGAGCGTGATTCGCGGACGAGCGGAATTTCTCGAGATGTCCACGAAGGAGACGTCGATTCGGGAGGGCCTGGCCGTGATTATCAGCCAGATCGACCGGATTTCGAAACTGATCCGCTCTCTTTTGCGAGTGAGTCGCGTGAAATCGGGTGAGGCTCGTTTGGTTCCTCTTCAGGTCGGCGAGGTCGTGGATGAGGTTTTTTCGCTGATCGGGCAGAAGCTTCGCGCTGATAGCATCGAAGTTTTTCGAGATTACCCCGTCGGCTTCGAGGTCCTCGCTGATTTCGAGCTGTTGGAGCAGGTGCTGCTCAACCTCGCGATCAACTCGATTCACGCGATTCACGAGGCCGCCCAAATGGGCCGAGAGGGCCCACACTCGATTCGTATCGCGGCTTCCCAGCGAAAGGACTACATTGCCGTCGAAATCACCGATACGGGAGTGGGGATATCCCCGGAAAACATGAGTAAACTTTTTCGTCCGTTTTTCACCACGAAGCAGGTGGGAGAGGGCACGGGCCTCGGTCTCGCCATCGTCGCGCAGCTCTTGCGCGAGATGGATGGAGAGATCACCGTTTCAAGCCGGGTCGGGGTGGGGACCACTTTTACGCTTCTTCTGAAGGCTCCGGTTCGGAGTCCGTGACGAGACCGTACTCGCGCTCTTTTCGGTAGAGCGTTCGTCGATTGATCCCGAGAATCTTAGCCGCCTGGTCTTTGCGGCCATCGGTTTTTTCGAGCACGAGGCGGATGTAACGCTCCTCGATTCTGTCAACCGTCGGCCAATCGTGGGTCGCGCCCTGGAAGAAAACTTCGGGGCTCGACATGGCTACGCTGGGGACATCCGCTTCGTCGATCAGGTCATGCGTGCAGAGCACGGTGGCTCGTTCAACGACGTTCTCCAGCTCGCGCACGTTCCCTTCCCAGCGGATGCGGAGCAGCTTCGCCATGGCTCGTTTCGTGAAGCCCTTCACGCTCGTCTGATTCATGGCGGCGTACTTGCGAAGGAAATGCTCGGCCAGCGCGGGGATATCGTCTGGGCGTTCGCGCAGCGGAGGAATTTCGATCGGGATGACGCTCAGGCGGTAGAACAGATCTTCCCGAAAGAGCCCTTCCCGAATGGCGTTCCGAAGCTCTTTGTGTGTCGCCGCGATGATGCGGACGTCGATGTCGCGGGAGACATTGTCGCCGACGGCCCGCACCTGTTTTTCCTGGATTACGCGGAGCAGTTTCGATTGAAGGGCGATGTTCATGTCGCCAATTTCGTCGAGAAAGAGGGTGCCGCCCTGGGCTTCTTCGAAAAGGCCGATTTTTTTATTGATGGCGCCAGTGAACGAGCCACGCGCATGGCCGAAAAGCTCGGACTCCAAGAGGGTCTCGGGAATGGCTGAGCAGTTGATGGCAATGAAGGGTTTTAGCCGCCGCGGTCCGAGGTCGTGCACGGCTCGGGCGACCATCTCTTTTCCGGTTCCGCTTTCCCCCGTGATGAGGACGTTCGCATTGACCTGGGCCACTCGGCGGATGAGATCGAAGACCGCCTTCATCGCATGGCTCTTGCCGACGAGCTTTCCGGTGCCGATCTCCCAGTCTTTTTTGATCTCGGTGCGGAGGGCGAGGTTATCCTTCTGGAGTCTGCGGTGCTCAATGGCGCGCTGCACATTGA
>CAYIHX010000079.1:0-10759 GCA_964363305.1 uncultured Bacteriovoracaceae bacterium
TTGTCGTTACGTTTCGCGGTCGTGCGGGCAAGTGCACATGGCGATCTGGCAAACGAACGGTGCCGCTCCTGCCGAGCTTCTAGGCGGAACGGTGTCGCCCGGCGTTCAGTCGCTCAATGTCGCGATCGGACAGCTTGCCGGTATAGCGGCTACTCTATTTGGCGGCAAGGTGGTTCTTGCTCCGATCGCCACACGGGAGGGACGCATATTCGGATGCGTGAGCATTTCGGGTCGAGGGTTCGACGCGATTCCGTTGGAGTATGTCCAGTCTTTGGCGAAAATCGCGCGAGGAGTGGTCTTGACGGCGATCGCGGCACAGACAGAGAAAGCCGCCTAGCGAACGCGCGGTTCCGCGCTGGCACGTTCAGTCGTCGGGCTTTCGACCTTTGATCTGACCTTTGAGCCCGAGAAAGGGGGTATTCTTGACTCGGGCGACGACTTTGTCTTTCGAGTCCTTGATGTCGAACTCGAAGCAGTGATGGGCTCGCCCTGTGGTGTCGAGTGATTTTCGAATAGCCTCAATGTCGGTATCGGTGATCTCGACTTGCATGGTGACGTCGCTCGCGGCTGGTCGCTTGAATTCGATGTGATGGGACTTCGTCCACACTACGACGTCGGGGAAAATCTTGGCGCAGAGGAGGGCCGCGAGCGGATCGCTCACGGCGGAAAGCCAGCCCCCGAAGAGGGTTCCATGCATATTGCTCCCGTACCAGCGCAGGGGAAGCTTTACGGTCATCGATCGGTAGTCGTCACGTAAATGGAGAATCTTGACCCCCATGAAGAGAAAGGGGGGGTAGAGTTGAAGGAGCATCTTGTCGGGGATGATTCCCATTCTGTCTATTTTTTCCAGAATTTTCATGGAGTTAGCATGGCATTTTGACGCAATGCGGCAAAAGTGCTAAACCGGTCCCATGAAGATCTCGAAATCCTTTTTCATGGTAGCTGTTTTGGGAGCGTTGGGACTGAGCATGCTTCCCTTCGCCTCTCTCGCGAATGAACGCCCTGAAGTGGTCTGCTCTTACGAGACGATGACCGGCCAGGGTGGTGATGTTTCCGTGCGAAACCTGCTGATCTACCGAGGCCAGGAGGGGACGAGGGTGGTTGAGGAGAGCCGGCTCGGTACCTCTCGAGCCTTTCGCAATGAAGCTTCCTATTCGGTGACCGGAGAAATCGGCCGAGAGCGAATCGCGCTCGGGTCCGCGCTGCTCGGCATCGAGATCAAGATTGAGCGGGATGTGAAGGATCACGCCGTGGGTGCCCGAATCCATGTCGGAACCGGCGAACAAATGGAGATGAGTTGCGAGTGGCTGTTTCACTGAAATTTTTTGGTTGCTCCTATTGTATTTTGGAGCCCTAATTGTCTTCTCATGTGGATCCTTTCTAAAAATGTTGCGTTATCATGTCTGCCCTGGGTGGCATTGCTCGCCGCGTCGTCGGCGCGCGCGGCTTGCCCGAAGATGGCCGGGGCCTATGAGTTGAAAGACGCGGGCCGTACGGTTTTACTCGATGTTGTTCAGTTTGAGTGCGAGCGGTTCGAAACCATTTATCGTTACGACGGTTCAGATGAAGTGAGACGCCCCATGATCATCGATGGGCAACGTCGGCAGGATCTCGATTCCGAAGAAATCACCATCTACTCGACTTATAGCTGGAGCGGCTCGGAGATCGTGATGCTTCAAGAGACTCGCTGGAAAGGCGAAGACCGGCGTCTGGTCGGGCGAGGGAGGATTTTTTTGAGCCCAGCCGCGGAATGGACGGAGCAGACGCAATTTTTTGATGAAGCCGGAGCTTCGTTGGGCGAAACTCGGCAGACCTTTCGGAAGCGAGCGATTTAGTAGAGGGCTTTTCGGTAGGGCAAAAACGCCAGTGCCGCGAGAGCTAGATTAGGAAGTTGCATCGCGAGCCAAGGGGGAAGAGTCCCCTCGACCGCGAGGCTGGTCGCCAGGGTTTGCATCCCCCAGTAGACGAGAATCACGCCGATCGTGACGAGCCCCGCGCCGGCGCGGACATTCCGGCTCTGGAAGCTGCCGAGGCCGATCCCTAAAAAGACAAAGACGAGGGGGCTCATCGACATGGCGATTCGTCGCCAGATTTCGCCCTGAACTTCCCTGCGTACTTTTGAGTCCGGGGGGGTTTCGTCACGAAAGCCGAGCAACCTGTGCCAGGTCAGCATCTTGTGTTTCGTCACGAAGGTTTCTTTTCCCTCTTCGACCTTTAAGTAGAGCTTGTACTCTCCGAAGTCGGTTTTTTGATAGGTTCGCAGGGCGCTGTCGTGATTGTGAATGCTCCCATCGAAGAGGC
The DNA here is from genome assembly GCA_964363305.1 of uncultured Bacteriovoracaceae bacterium. Classification (GTDB taxonomy): domain Bacteria; phylum Bdellovibrionota; class UBA1018; order UBA1018; family UBA1018; genus CAYIHX01. The sequence goes on from CAYIHX010000079.1 coordinate 2,302, forward strand.
GCAGCACGATGGCCTGCCCCAGGTCGCTGTCGTTTTTTACGGGAAGAATTCGTCCCTTCGCCGCGACGACCGCCATCGGGTGACCGGCCTCGCGTTCGTCGAAGATGAATACTTTGTCGAGGCGGCCGGTGCGCCGATCGACATGCTCAGCGTAAATCAGGATGCCGAAGAAACCCGTGGTGAAGGTACCCTCGCGGATCGAGGCGACCGCGGTCGTATTTCCGAGCTTATTGACCGTGGCCAGCGCCCCGCGCTCCGCCCAAGGGACCAGCTCGAGATTGAGCGCCAGGCTGAGGAGCACCGTGACGATCGAGATCGCGAAGATGGGCGCGGTGAGGCGCGGTACGCTCAGGCCGCAGGATTTGAGCGCCACCCACTCGCTATCGTTGGAGAGGCGTCCGCATGCCACCATGAGGCCCAGCAGGAAGGCCATGGGAATCCCCACGGGAAGCACCTGCATGATCATGAAGCCGGTCATCTTCAGCAGTACCGTGAGTGGGGCGTGGTGCGTGATGAAGAGCTCGGCCAGGCGGAGCACCTGGAACATGATGAAGAGGAACGAGATCATCAGGATTCCGCCGAGAAACGGGAAGACCACCTCGGCGATGAGGTAGAGATCGAGTCGGTTCGGGAGCCACGCCTTCAGAGGGAGACGAGGGCGGGGAAGGGTCTGCATCTGTTAAATTTCCCACGAGAGACGAAAAAGGGAAACTGTCGGCAGCGTCGTTCTTGCCAAATACGAGAGAGCGCGTCCCGAGGCCCGCTCGAGCTCGACGTAAATCTGACTGGGGGCTTCTCCGAGGGGGGAAGTGGCCCGGGAGGACTGAATTTTGCCGAAAGTGACCAGAGGGAGCTGGAGGCCCAGATCGAAAAACAAGCTGAGACCGGGACGCAGCTGAAAACGCAGTCCGACGGAGGGTACGATGTACACTCCGCCGAGGCGGGCCTTGGGCGTTTCATCGGTTGCGGCCTCGTCGGTCCTGATGAGGCTCGAGCTTCCATCGATTCCCAAGCCGAAGTAACGCGCGGTGAGTCCGATGAAAAAGATGCTTCCACGGTGAAAGTACCTCATCGTGGCGTCGAGGTTCCAAACGGAGATTCGCATCGTGGAGAGGGGAAGAACCAGGCCACCGGTCGCCGTTTCGACTTCGAAAAAGCGGGAGAGCACGGAGCGTACGTGGAAATTAAGAAAGGTGGGTGCGCCGAGGGAAACTCCGACGGAAACCGGGCCAGGCAGGAGAGTCGGCTGCGCGAGCGCGAGCGGGCTGGCAAGCGCGAAAAACACGACTGCAGCGACTACTGCAGATAGATGGGATTGGTCAGAACCCATGTGTGCTCCTCTTTCGATTGGGCGAGATCGTAGTTGAGAAAGCCCGAGAGATGGCGAGGGATGATTCGAATTTCAGCACGGAAGATTCCGGCCGCGGTGAGCAGGTAGTCGATCGGACCTTCCGCTGATTCCGAAACCAGCGTCCGGCTTGCGTCTGAGCCGATCTGGTAGAGCCGCAAGGTGAGAAAGGGCGAACTGCCATCGGTAGGCGACAGAGGGTGCAGGGTGGGCCGAGCGAGTTTCAGATGGGTTTGACCGGCGGTGAAGGTGCCCGTACCACCGACTTCGACGAGGGTGCTTCCGCCGATTTCAGCGTGGAAATCGACACCGACAGGACTGCCGAGCGCCTCGAAAACCATGTTGAATCGTCCGGCCACTAGCGCCGCTTTGGCCTCTGCGTAGGTGAATGCGCCGGTCATGAGGAGGTGGTTGGAGACCCAGCGCAAAACTCGGCGATGCGAGTCCATTCTCTCGTCGTCGCGTGTTTTGCCGGGAAGGATGTTTTCGTGTGAGTCGCTTGCGGCGACACCCCAGGGCTTCAGCCCCTGGGAGAGGAGCTGATCCCAGGTGCGCTCGTAAAGGGTCGCGCGTTTTCCGGCGGCGAGAAAGGCAAGATCCGCTTGTTCGATGCGGAAGGGATCGAGCCAGTAGGGGAGCAGGTCGAGCGAAGGCAGGAAGGGATCCAGGTCGAGGTACTGGCGTCGAATTTTTGGATCGAGCTGGGCGTGCAGGTTGAAAACCTCGATGCCCTGCAGGCCGCCTCCGATGAGCGTGACGAGGTCGCTGACTGCCCATTTTTCCGTGTGGGGAACGAGCGCGATTCCGTCGATGCCTGCCTGGCGGATGGCTGTCACTCCGTCGGTGCTGTTCGAATCATACTGTGCCCGGTCGGTGAAATGGTCGCGCAGGCCGACTCCCAGGAGCTGTCCTTCGAAACCGACGAAGATGCGCGGGCGGTGGCCGTCGCCGCAGTCTTCGAGGTGATTGGCGACGGTGAAGCCGCCATCGGTTTCGAGTTCGTCAGCGCCTCTTTTGAGAAGCAGTTCTTCGAAGGTTCGTTCGCGCATGTGAGAGGGGTGGTCAGTCATGAACGCAAAGTCGATCCGGTTTTTACAAAGACCGTTGCGCAGGTGTTGGAGGCATTCTTCGTTGACGGTGCCGTCGGAATTCGAGCCTGCTCCATCGCAGGCGTCGTATGACCACGGGGAATGCAGATGCACGATCGTGCGGGCGAGCGCCATTCCGCGAGGCGGCGAAAGTTCGGCCACGGGAGGGAGAAGGGGTTGGACGAGCTGGTTCGTACAGCCGGAGAGGAGAAGGAGGGTCGCAGCAGCCATGAGTCGATGCACGCCTAGATTCTGTAACGAAGCCCCAGGCAAAGAAAGTCAGAACCGCCGGTGATCCCGTCGAAAAGACCGAAGATTCCGGAGCGATGGTGGATGCGGAAGAGTGCTTCCCATTCGGGCGTGTTTTTGAGGTTAAAGGTGAGCTCAAAGACGAGATGGTAGAAGAGCTTCGAGGTTCGAGAAAGGTGGCGAATTTCGATTTCTGGGGGTGTCGAGGCGTACGAGAGCCCATTGCCGACGGCAAAGGTCGAATCGAACCAGACCTTCCAGGGCGGGCGATGAAAGCGGAGCATCGCGGCGGAGGCCACGGAGACGCGCCCCCACTCTTCAAGGTGCTGAGTCAACGTGGTCTCGATTCCGAACGATACGGCGTCTCGATCAGAGAGAATGCGGTACTCGGCGCCGAGACTGAGGACTCCGTCGAGGGTGAGTTCTAGGTTTCGAAAGCGAATGATTTCTGGAAGGGGAGTCATGCTCCCGACGCCGCTGTAAATCATGAAGGCCCAGGGGCGGTCCCAGGCGGAGGAGGATTTTTGCGCTTCCTCGGCGCGCACGGCCTGTGAATAAATAGAGAGCATGAGGGTGAGGAGGCATACAGTTCGTATCGGCCTGGCGTTGACGGCGCTTCTCCTCATGACCGTATCGTGCGCGACTTCTCCGAATTTTTCAAAGCGGGCGATCCGCGTGATCGACCGTGACTTCACGCTGCCTGCGGGAGTGACCAGTTGGAAGACTCTTCTTGGATTCGCGATCGACCCCGAACCGAGCCCTTTTTTCTATCCTGCTCAGTGGGAGCAGGGGCTTTCAGATGTTTTCACGCTCGTTTGGATGCCGTTGCCTTTGGAAGCGCGGTTGCGGCTGATAAAAACGGAGGAGTTCACCCTTTCTTTGGGAGCGGCCTTTTTAGGACAGATCCAGAGTCGGAATCGAAATTTTGATTGGCGTCCCACAATGCAGGTACTCGGACGTTGGAAGACCGGGCGTGATTGGGCCCTCGAGCTCGAAGCGCTCTCTGTGGTCGAGGTGACTCGCGATCCTTTTGGAAATCCCGGGTGGCTGGGGTTAGTTCGCGTTTCCCCGTGGTGGCAGGCTTTGGATCGATTGGGCGTCAGCGCGGGGATCGGCGCGCAGGTGGAGTCCGGGGCGATTCGTTCCCGCTACGTGGGAGGCTTGCCGGGCGGTAGCGTGGGGGCGGAGTCGGAACAGGGGCTGCGTCGCCATCTTCCGCTGTTTTTCGCCATGGAGGCTGTGCCATGGGACTCATGGGCCCTTCGCGCGGAGGGATGGAGCTACGGTTTGGCCGAGGAAACACGGTTCCTCAGCGCTTCGTGCTTCTTGAGCGTGATCCATACGTGGTAGCTTGCTAGCCTTCCATGAAGATTCGGATTTTATACGAAGACGATGAGCTGATCGCGGTTCATAAACCGGCGGGAATGACGATCTATCCGGAAGCGGGCGCCGGTGCCGATGTGCAGACTCAGCTGAAGCAGCGCTTTCGAGGAGCCATTCTTCCGGTGCATCGGTTGGATCGCGGGACGTGCGGCATCGTTGTTTTCGCCCGCGAGGTGCAGTGGGCGCAGAAACTTCAGCGCCTTTTTCTCAAACGTCAGACGGCGAAGGTCTACTGGGCCGTGGTCGGCGGCGAATGGGAAGGGGGTGCGCGGACGCTTCGAGAGCCCCTGCGCTCGAAGGAGGGCGAGGAGCAGTCGGCGGTGACGCGTGTTCGACCGCGTGGCGTGTACCGCGCGAAACCGGATTTTTCGGCCTCCTGGCTGGAGATCGAGCCCGAGACCGGGAGGTTTCACCAGATTCGAAAGCACCTCAAAGGCGTGGGCTCGCCCATTCTGGGCGATCCGCAGTACGGAAAGAAGCCCTGGAACGAGTGGGTGGCTCGGCACTGGCGCGTGTCGCGCCCCCTTCTTTCGGCGGTCGGTCTTGAGTTTCAGCATCCGCGCACGTTGCGGCCCTTGCGGCTGGAATCCCAGCCTGATCCTGATTTTCTCCGGGCGTTGCAACTCTTCGAAATGATTCAAATTAATTAAATAATATCAATTGACCACGCACCCGGTTCGAGGGAAAATGGAGGGATGAGAAATTTTTCGTCCCGTCGGTCGTTGGGGCTGGTGTTTCCTCTCGTGTGTGTTTTCTCGAGCTCCCTCTGGGCCGGACCTCAAGGCTCGGACGCGCCCACCGAACTCTATGTTCGCTCCGACAAGATCTCTTTGGTTTCAGAGCCGCGTTTCGGCGCCGTGCCGGTCCTGGGGCTTTCTCGCGGCGCGAAGCTCGCGGTGCTGACCAAGCAGGGAGCTTGGTGGCAAGTGAAAGCGGCTGGCAAGACCGGTTGGGTTCCGCAGGCCTTCGTTTCGGATCAACCGGTGGCCGTCGCTTTGGCGGATGGCTCGCTGTCTGCCCTGGCAAACGATCCGCGCGCGGCCCGTCGACGAGGCAGTCGGGCCTCGACCCTGGGCGTGCGTGGCCTCTCGCGCGGGGTGGACCAGCTGGATGACGCCACCGCGGATGGTAAGGCTTTGAAGAGAGTCGAAGAGAGCCGCGTGCCTGCCGAAGAGGTGAAGCGTTACGAAGCGGAGCTGGGTCGGGATCGCTGAGCTGACGCCTACAGCTGATACGAGGCGCTCAGGTAGACTGTGAGCGATTGTTGCGTCAGGGCCTGCGTGGCAACGCTGTTGCCGACGATTTGACTCTTTCCCGCGCCGTAGGTGTAGTTTCCTGAAAGCGTGATCGAGCTCTGTTGGCCGACGAATGAAAAGCCCGTGCTGACGCCATACTGATTGACGTGATCGGTCTGGTCGGTGCCGCCTTCGGCGACTGGCGCGGTGTTCGAGTTGTTGGTGAAGAGCCCGAAGCGGAGCGGGGTTTTTGGAGTGGCATGCCACTCGAGGCCGACGGCGGCGTTCCAGGTGGTTTGTACCGCCCAGTCCGTAAACTGCGGGTCGGGAGTGTAGAGAAAGAAATCAGCCGCCACGAGAAACGACGGAGAAAAGAAAAAGGCCTGGCCGAGGGTGAGCTCGACCGGCGCAACGCGGGCCGAGGAGACATTCTGGAGGCTCGTCGCGGTGACGCTGTCGGCGTAGTTGACGTTCGGAGTGACGGGGGTGCCTGCGGCATCCAAGGTGGGGAACTGCCGCAGCTCAGCGTCCCCGCTGCCGGAGATCCGGAACTGCTTGCCCACGGTGAGCCCGATCGACCACTGGTCGTAGGGGCTGTAGAGAACGCCGATCTTGGGTTTGAGCCCGAAGTTGCGCCGATTCAGATACAGGGTGGTCAGAAGGTAGTCGGGTTGCCCGGCCTTCGGGTTGCGTTCGATGGTTTCCATGCGCGCCGCTTTTTCGCGATGGTAGGTGAAGAACAGGCTGGCTCCGGCGGAAAGCCGGTTGGTGATCGGGTAGGCGAAGCTCGGGCCGATGAGGTAGGCGGCCTCTTCGCGCGTGAACTGGCGGCTGTAGTTGAGGAGCCCTCCTTCAGCGGCGGAGATGTCGGTAATTCGGTCATTCTGCTCGGTGAGCTGAAAGTCCTCGACGATCACGGCGAAAGCGAAGCGCCCGGCGCCGAGGGATTGCGTGAACCCGAAAAACGAGGGAGTGAGCGAACCGGATGAGAGATTGTAGTCGCGGCCTTGCCCGAAGACGTTGTCGTAGTTGGCCCAGCTGCTTTGAAATGCGTTGGCCGAAAGGCTGAAGTAATCGTACTCGGAAAAAGCGAGGCCGGCCGGGTTGTGGTACGCGCCGCTGGGATCGTCGGCAATGGCGGCAAAGGCTCCGCCCATCCCCGACGCGCGCTCTCCGATCAGGTAGTTTCGATACGAGCTTTGCTCGGCGAAGGCATGGGGCATGACCGCCATCAACACGAGTGGTGGGATCGAATGAGCGAGGCGGAAGGTTTTGGTCGCTGAGCGATTCATCTTGGGTTCATCCTTTTCTGAAAGCGTTGAGTCCGTAGGATGGGCTCGGTCGAGACTTTCGACGAGCGTCCCGTTTGAGTGAGCAACCAGAGATCGAGCTTTTCAAGTCGAGCCCGAAGAGGTGGATGGCTTTTCGGCAGGCCGGCCTGGGAATCGGCGGTTCGAGCGAGGATACGGGGCAGGGCGCCGCCATCGATTCCGATGCTCAGGGCGTAGGAGAGGGCGGCTTCGTCGGCCTCATTCTCGAGCTCCGCGCCCAGCCCCTCCTCCACCAGCAGCCGGAAGCCGGCCTTGACCGCTTCGCCGAGGGCGAAGCTGAGGTCGCCTCCGCCTTGCGACATCATCCGGGAAAGCGTCGCGCCGAAAGAGACGTCTTGCGGGTTCCGTACCTTGCGAAAGACGTGGTTGAGGTTGATGTGGGCGATCTCGTGAGCGAGCACCAGGATGAGCTCGTCTTCCGAGCGCAGGCGATCGACGAGGGCGCGGCTGAGGAAGATGTAACCTCCGGGGGCGGCGTAGGCGTTTGCCGGGCCCTCCTGAAGGATGGCAAAATGAAAGATGAGTTCGGAGCGTCCGAACTTTTTGGCCAGGAAGGCTCCGACGGTGGCGATGTACTGGGTCTGGCGCGGGCTGCTCTCATCCAGCTTGAATTTGCCGAGCAGGGCGGCGGAAATGCCCCGACCCAGGGTGACTTCTTCGGCGATCTCTTTTTCTCGCTGCCGCTGCGTGGGGGGGGTGGAGCAGCCCCCGAGCAAGAGGAGCGCGCTGAGCGCGCAGCCTGTCCATCGATTTGGTCTCATGCACACAGTTGTACACAGTTTATTGAGGGGGTCGCGAGTCTTTAGTCAGGTAAAGGGTGCAAAACAGTGTATGACGCAATGCATTAATAACCACTTTAATGGGTGCTTCCCCCTCCGGGAGCGCTAGGAATTCCAGGAGATTTGACTATGAAGAAACAGGCCTTGTGTACAATTTTGATGATTTCAGGCGCGCTGACCGTTTCGGCGGAAGCCAGTCCCCGTCGGGCGCGGATGGTGGAAGTGGAGGCGGCGGTTCAATCCGTGCAGGCCAGCGATACGGTACGCGTGCTGATCGGTGTCGGCACTCCAGGATTATCGATCCATGCCGTGGCGCAGAATGCTCGGCTGTTCTGGGTAGAAGGTCGCATGGGAATTTCCCCGGATACCGGAGCCCTGAGTTTCATTGATTTGCATGTTTCCCCCGTCTCTATTTACGACAATGCCGAGTCGGAGGCCGGATATCAGCGCGTCGATGTGGCCCCGATGGAGGTCTACCGCAACGATGCCATCGGCATTCACAATCGCTTTGCCGTGTACGCCGTAGGATACTCGCTCGCTTACCATGGGGCGGATGGAACACCGGCCGGTGGCGACGCGATCTACGGATTCGTGCAGCTGGCCGCGCGTGGAGTCGGTTTGGCGATTCAGCAAACCCAGCTCGGTCGTGATCTGGTTGATGGGCAGGGTTTCGCCGTCGGTCAGGCGCAGCTGGTCGCGGGGATGGAAGGCAAGGTTTCGAATGGCGTTTGGATTCGCTGGAGTTTCGTGGATGCGGGCTTCAGTTTGGACTTGGGTGAGGTAGAAGGACGCGGCTTTTCGTACATGGTTCGGAGTTCGTTGATGTCTCGGGTTTCCGTGCTCTTGGGCGGCTCCAGCAACGTTGCCTTGACGGTTGCGGCTGGGATGGAAAGCAGCCTGACGGAGGCGGGCCTGGGCCGCAACTGGGAGGCCGCGGATCAATCGACCTTCATCGTCGAGCGCGGCGCCAAGGGGCTGTTCTAGTTTTCAGTGGGGGGCGGAGCGGGGGCGACGAGCTGATGCGCGCGGGAAATGGAGATCTCGC
>CAYIHX010000080.1:0-9130 GCA_964363305.1 uncultured Bacteriovoracaceae bacterium
CAAGGGTGCTTCGGATCTTCGATCGAAGAAAGGTTCCCCTTTCCTTCAATTTTAACCGTAAGCGTTAAAGCTTCATTCGCCTTCACCTCAACACGGTCCACTGCCGAGCTCACGTCGAAGCCACCCACTCCGCCGGTGAAAGATTCTGGCCGTCCGTCGGCCGGAAGAGACTGAACCTCGACCTGCAGCACCTCGCTTCGCATGGATCGTTCTTGAGGAGCCATTCTCTGGAAAAAACCTCGAAAAAGATCATCTTCGTCATTGAAGAGCTTGTCCTGAGCATAGTACGCGCCCTTCACAGACATCGCGTCAATAGTCAGCTTGCCTTCCTGGAGAGGGTAAGCCGCGTACCGCACGAGCAACGAGCGATAGTAGGGCTGGCCATCGAGGACCACCGTATCTGAGTCGAGCCGGCTCCCGAGGACCGGCATTTCTAGGTCTTCCCTCAAAAAGGCACTCAGGGTTGGGTATTTCTCAACCGCGATATTGAAAACTCGCGTCGATCGATAAATATAGTAGCTGACGATGAGCTGCTCACCCTTGTAAAGCTTCTGCTTATCGATCTCCGCACGAATAAAAAACGGCTCTGAGCGCGCCCTCTTACCCGATCCCCGCAACCCGCCGGCGCCGCCGCCGCCATAGGAGCGCGGGGGCGGCGTTGCCGTACCTCCAGAGCCGACCCGGATCACGAGGTCCTCGGCCTTCACCGGCTTACCCTCGATCACGATCCCGATATTCGTGATGCGCAGCTCTCCCGACTTCCGCGGCCGAAGCACCTTCGTGATTTCCCGAGTGTTACGAACCCCGATTCGCCCGTTCTCAAAAAACGAATTCACGAACGTACTGTTATATTCGTTCAGCAGATCGAAATCTGGCGCATCGTACGTGAGCTCACCGATCGACCCCATCGAATCGCTTTCAATCCGAAATTTCACGCTCACGGAGTCATCCTGTGTGATCTCCCGCTGATCCGGGGTCGCAGAAAAGCGCGCCGCTGCCCCTGCGCTCGGACTCGCAATCGCGGCAATGAAGACCCACATGACAAGAGTCGAACGCATCGCGACTACCAGTCCTTTCCGGTCGGCTGAACCGACCCTTTCTGCTTCTTCAGCTTCTTCTGGAGTTCTTTCTCGCGACTGGAGAGCTCGGCCATCACACGCTCAGCATCTTCGCGAGTCATTTTTTTCGACTTAAACTCCCGGGCTTTCCGCTCACGCGATTGCGCGGGGTCCTCGACTTGCGACTCCTGTTTTTCTTTCCGCTGGTCCTGGCCACTCTTACTCTGATCCTGTTGATCCTTCTTCTCCTGAGCACCGTCGCCCTGATCCTTCTGCTGCTCGCCCTTCTCGCCGTCCTTTTTATCCTTCTTGTCGTTGTTTTCTTGCTTCTGTTTCTTACGCTCTTGATGCAGTAAGCCTAAATTTTTTCGAGCTGCGGCCTCAGCCACGCTGTCCCCTGCGACCCGCGCACGCTCAATCGCCCGGGCGTAGTCAAGGGCGGCTACGTCCAGTTTTCCGCGCGCCACTTCGACATTTCCCTTGTTGAATTTGGAGCGAGCCTCAAACGAAGCATCCCCTTCTTGTCCCGCCTTTTTGAAAGCACTCTCAAACGATTCAACCGCCCGATCCGGTGACTCCTCCAAAAGCGAAAGATGCCCGAGATTGAAATCAATTTCCGGACGTTCCGGCTCGCTCGCCTGAGCCGCGCCGAGGCGCGTGCGAGCCTCATTGAACTCCTTGCGTTGCATCGACTCGAGCGCTTTCTTATTATTGAGGTAGGTCGAAATCCCAGGCGGTTTCGCATACACTGGTGTCGTCAAGCCCATCCCCAGCAAGAGCACGACCAACTTTTCCAGTCTCTTGCGTGCCGGCAGGGCCATCTCCAGCAAGAGTAAAAAGAATCCGAGCGCCAAGGGAATCTGGAAACGCTCAATGTAGGTGACCTTCTTACGCTCGACCAAATCCGACCGAGCCAGCCCATTCAGCTCCTGAACGAAGTCGTCCACTTCGGTCTCGCTCGGAGAAATGGTCCAGTAACGTCCACCGGCCTCACTTGCTACTTTTTTCAACGCATCCGCTTTGAAAGTACTCACGATCGACCCAGCTCCCTCAGTCCGTCGAAACCCCTTCAGCTGACCGGTGTCATCTCGGACAGGAATCGGCCCACCCTTCTCCGTGCCGACGCCGAAGACAAAAAGGCGGGTTCCAGACTTCTTGAGCAGCTTCGCCCGTTGAATCGCCCCCTCCTCGTGGTCTTCTCCATCCGAAATGAGCACGATCACGCGCGAGGCGAGATCGCTTTCACTCGTATCCTCCGCGCCGCGATCCAGCGCCCGCATCGCTACCTCCAGGCCGATCCCAATGTCAGTACCTTGGTTCAAAACCATCGCGGGGCCTAGAATCTCGAGTGTCTCCAAAACGTAATCGAGGTCTGTCGTGAGAGGACACGCTGGGTACGCGCTTCCGGCGAAGGCAATGATCCCGACACGGTCGCCCTGGATCCGATCAATCATCGTGCGCAACAGATGCTTCGCTTTCTTTAGGCGGTTGGGCACCACGTCCTCCACCTCCATACTATTGGAGACATCCAAAAGTAAGATGATATCCAATCCCTTCACTTTGATGGTCTCTTCGTGAGTACCCCACTTGGGTCGAGCCAAAGCAAAAATGAGGAAGACTAAAGCCAATGCGAGTACCGCTGTTTTACGGAGTGGAAAGTTCCAACTGAGTTCGGGAATAATCCGCGGCCAAACCTCCGGAGAGGCGAACCGAGCCAAGCGCCCCTTGCGCCCCTTCAAATCTAAACGAACTGCGACCACCAGGAGGGGCACCAACACAAGAAACCAAAGCCAATTCGGATTTCCCCACCTCATGGGAGCATCCTCCACCAGATCAGTCTCAGCATCTGTTCCGCCACCAGCAAAAGAACTCCGAGCTTGAGCGGCAGAGGGTACTTCTCCTCCTGATTCACTTTTTCCGTTGTTTTGATTTCACTACGTTCCAGCTGGTCAATTTCCCTAAAAACTGAGTCCAGCGTCGACTCATCCGCCACCCGATAGAACTTCCCGTTCGTAGAACTCGCGATCTGCTGGAGCAATGCCGGATTTAAGGAATTTTCCAGCCATTGATAGGTCGTCACCGCATTTCCGAACAGTCCCTGCCGCCGGATGGGCAAACGGACCCGCCCTTCCCTACCGATCGCGACGGTATAGACCTTGAGGCCGAAGCCCGCCGCCAACTCCCCCGCAGTCGCCGGGTCGACCTGACCTACGTTATTATCCCCATCCGTCAGAAGAATAATGATCCGAGACTTCGCTTTGGAGTCCTTCAGGCGGTTGATCGCGAGCGACAAACCATCGCCAATTCCAGTTCCATCTTTGAGAACGCCGATTTTCACATCCCGAATCGCGTGCTGGAGAATGCCGTAATCGAGAGTAGGCGGCGCCAACGTCAGAGGCTCCCCACTGAAGACTACAAAACCAATCCGATCATTCTGCCGACCCCGAATGAAGGCCAGCATCGTATCTTTTGCGATATCCAACCGAGACCTCTCAGCCAGGTCTTCAATGTTCATGGAAGCCGAGACATCCATGACCATCATGATATCGATACCGCTTACCTGACGCTCCGTGGTCGTAAAACTCGCTTGAGGTCTCGCCAATGCCAGGGCAATCAGCGCGATGGCGCCATAACGGATGGCAAGCAACTTCGGGATTGGACTCTTCGCAGCTAAACGCGCAGGCACCTTCAGCGGGAACAGCAGTCGAGCTGGGGTATTCCGCTCTTTCCACCAGCGATGCAGGACCGGCACGGCAAGACCGACGAGCGCCCAAGGCCAATCTGCGAGCCTCATACCGGTTCGCCCCGTTCTTTCCGGGTCGCCCGCACGATCGCAGCAAGCTCTTCCAAACTCTTCTCGGACTCCTCGATCGAGGGTCGGTGATCCGTGAATTTGGCCAGATCAAGAGCCTCGAATAGTTTTTCAATCCGGTCGATCACGCGATCATCTGTCAGTTTCAAAACCTCCAACCGCGCAACCACTTCGCTCGACGTTGACTCTAACGCCTCAAAATCGAATCTCTTGCTCAAATAGCGCTTCAAGATTTCAGAAAGTCGGTAGTGATAGATCTTTACTTTTGCCTTCGCCAATAGACCTTCCAGCTTCAATTTACGCAAGTCTTCGAGGGCCTCCTGGTCTTCCGTCAATAGGCGCCCAGGGGTTCGGCGAGCCCGACGCTGCTTCCATTTTTTCCACAAAATCATAGCTGCAACTACCGCCCCAACAACCAACAAAAGCACCGCGATCGCGATGACGATCACTAAAAGCACGGGCAGCGGCAACTCCGCCGGAGGCAAAAGTGGCTCCGGTTTTTTTTGTTCTTCCGTCTGGGACGTCACCCATTCAGCGACCTCCAGATTCGTGGCAAGGGTCCAACCGATCTGGGTATCCTGATCCTGGTGCTTAACCCACAACGTAAGCGCCGGGATGGAGAGCATCCCCCCTTTTACAGGAATCAGAACCCCCCGACCACGCGCAGGCTCCCACTCGAAAGCGAGGCCCACATCCATCAAGCTTTTTGTCGTATCTGGACCTCGCAGCTCTATGTTGCCCCGGAGAACCTCCTCTGGAAGGCCTTCCAATCGAAACTCGATTCGATCACCCACCTGAAACTTTCCATCCTGAGGCTGGCCTACCCAAACGATCGCAACCGATGGCAGTAGAGAGGGCGACGGCACCGGTTCGGCCCAAAGGGGCGCGGGCCAGAAAATCGCGCCGACAAGTACCCAAAAACTCAACCGGAACGCCATCATCGCCGCCTCCGTGCACGGATGCGAAAGAAGCGAACGACCGCCGCAATATAATCCTCATCTGTCTTCAACGGCAGAACTTCAATTTTCCCCCCGGTCATCGCAGTGCGAAAATCAGTGTCTGTGGCCGTCTGCGCATCAGCGATCCACTTCCGAAATGAATAAGAACCGGGATCGATCATCATCTCTTCCCCCGATTCCGGATCCACCACGAGGAGGTGGCCCACGTCGGGAACCGCCCGCTCTCGAGCATCAGAGACCTGCAGCGCCACCACGTCATGACGTCGCGACAGCCGCCTGATTTGGAGCTCATAATTTTCCGCGATGAAATCAGAGAGCAGAAAAATAATTCCAGAATGCTTCATGATGCGATTCGCCGAATCAATTGCCCCAGCAAGATCCGTCCCACGGCTCGAAGGTTTGAAAACCAGGAGCTCCCGTATAATTCGCTGCGTCTGCATCCGCCCTTTCCGCGGCGGCAACACCTTTTCGACCCCTGAAGCAAACAACAGAAGACCGACCTTGTCACCCGTTTGGCTGGCGGCAAACGAAAGCAGAGCTGCAACCTCGGAGGCAACATCCATCTTCGTTTTTCTACCCGAGCCAAATTCATTGGAACCTGACACATCGACCATCAGAAGAACCGTCAGCTCGCGTTCTTCCTCGAATTTTTTGACCAATGGTTCACGAGTCCGAGCGCTTGCTTTCCAGTCTATATGCCGAACATCATCGCCCGCCACATATTGGCGATGATCGCTGAATTGCACACCGTGACCCTTAAAGTGGCTCCGGTATTGCCCCGAAACCATTTCATTGATCACACGACGGGTCGTCACTTCGATCTGACGAACTTTGCGAAGAAGCTCTTCCGAAAGCATTCCTTGTCAGTCCTGCTCTCTAGGGCACTTCAACGTGCTCAAGAATACGTTTGATAATTTTCTCGCTGTCCATGCCTTCCGCCTCCGCCTCGAACGAAACCATCACCCGATGGCGAAAAATATCGTATACGACGGATTTGACGTCCTCAGGCGTTACGAACCCTCGGTGACGAATAAACGCGCTGGCCCGGCTTGCTCGAGCGAGACCAATGGTGGCGCGGGGTGAAGCTCCGACCTGAATCATCGGCTTGAGATCGGGCAGACCCACCTTTTCCGGAAATCGTGTCGCGAAAACCAGGGAAAGAATGTAATCCTTAATCTTCTCATCCATGTAAATTCGAGCGCACAGCCCGCGCGCGTCCAGGATATCCTTCGGCTGGCAAACCCGCGCGGCCTTCGGAGCCGCAACACCGGCCATTCGATTCAAGATGCTCTTCTCCTCGAGCAAAGTCGGGTACCCTACCTTCACCTTGAAAAGAAACCGATCAAGCTGCGCTTCCGGAAGAGCATAGGTTCCTTCCTGCTCAATCGGATTTTGAGTAGCCAAGACCGTGAAGGGGTCTGAAAGCGTGTAGGTCGTCTCACCAATGGTGACCTGGTGCTCTCCCATCGCCTCCAATAAGGCACTCTGCACTTTTGCCGGCGCACGGTTGATCTCGTCCGCCAGAATAAGATTCGAGAAGATCGGACCCTTCTTCGGTGTGAAATCACCGGTCTTCTGGTTAAAAATCATCGTTCCAACCAGATCAGCTGGCAGTAGATCGGGTGTGAACTGAATGCGCTGGAAATCCGCGTGAATCACGTCGGCCAACGTCTTGATTGTCAATGTTTTGGCTAGACCCGGTAAACCTTCGAGCAAGACATGACCATCGCACAGCAAAGCCATGATGAGTCGTTCCAGTAAAACCTTCTGGCCGACCACTACTTTTGACGCTTCGTTCATCATTTCTTCGACGAAATGGCTGCGAAGTTTGATTTCTTCCGTGAGCCCTTGAATATCGATCGTAGTCATATTTTGAAAGGGTAGCGCAGTTGGCTCGGCGCCGCGAGAGCGATCAAGGATTTCGAAGGGCGCGCTCCGCCATATGGACTAAATCAGAGACTTCACCCCGATCGATCGCCCGTGCAACGGTTCGCGATAGCCGATCAAACTCATCCGGGTTTCGAGCCAATAGCGAGACAAGGTCAAGGATATCAGAAATGCCATTCTCAGAGCGCAACCGCCGGGAGAAGTAGAGGCGAAGGTCGCCTACGGCCCGGCCCTCAACCGACTGGGGATCAGAAGAAAGATACCGCAGCAGGCGATCAGTCACATCACCCAAGGCAATTTCCCGATATTCCCTCGAATCTGTCATCGCCTCCCAACGAGACTTTAAAAGCTCCCAGGACTGATGACCTCGCGGGCTCCCATCGATCGCGGAGAGCAGGGAAAAAAGGTCCTGAAGAGGTGCCGCATCTCGAAGAGCAAATCTGAGCGTAGCCGAAAGCTCAACACGATCCCCCTGTGGATCCGACTCCTCAAACAGAGACCGGAGCAACCGGGACATCTCCGGAGCCGACGCGAAGTCGACCAAGACCCCAGCGTTACGCGCCAGGTATTCACGATTAGCCTGAATAACTGGCGCCAAGGCCGCGACCGCTTCACCGGTCGAATTCAGCGATCGAAGGTTGGCCATGAGATAGAACGAGCCCTGTTGAAGATGGCGAATCTTCCCTTCGTCCCCTGAATCTAGGATTCGAAAAACCTGCTCGACCACGCTCCAAAGCAACTTCCTCTCCGGGTCGGCGCCCACCACGGTTCGCAGTAATTCCGCCGTTCCCGGCTGTTCTGCCGCGTTCACCAGAGACCGAAAAAAGTCACGAACCGCAAGCTGCTCGGCCCGCGCCTTCTCAGAAAGTACCGCGGGATTTGCGTCGACCTTCGGGAAAATCCGCAAAATACGACCCGCCTGCCGCATCATTCCGGCGCGCACGAATCGTATCACCATTGAAAGATTATTTCGCAACCCGGCGGTCGACCAATAATTAAGATAGCGATCCGAGAAAACATCGTCCGGATTGCTCGCGTAAAGCTCGTAAAAGATGTTCCGTAAAATCTTCATCCCACCATGGTGCGGATGGTCCGCATCTGGGAGGTTTTCCTCCACCACTGAAATCACCTGTCGAATATTAAAAAGCGCCGCCCGCACGCGAAGAGGAAACCGAGTCATGCCCCTCCCGCCGATCCACTCGAGATTGCGGTCGTCCGCGTCCGCCACCTGCTCGCAGACCGGTCGGTATGGATACCCGATCATCCGCTCTAGCTGCGACAATGTACCCAGCATGCTGTTATAGGCCTCACGAAGCGTCGCCGGACGGCCCCGCCCGTACATGTTTCGAATAGGCTCAGGCCAAAACTCACGGGGCTCGTCCCCCCAGGCGAAACCGATTTGCGCTAAAAACCGCATCCCAAAATTATAAGGAAGAAGGTACTTCATGTCGGAGTTCGTCAGTACCAGCTCAAGTCGATCCAGCGAATTCACCAGACGAACCCGAGGAACCGTCTCGTTCGGATAAAAATAGGTGATCATGCTCACGTCATCCGCGCGATCCTGAAAAAAACGGGTCAAGTCGTCCGGCTGCCATTGCTTAGTGACGGAAGCGACCTCTTGGGGCTTGAGACTGAAATAGCGAAGCACGTTCACCAACGCATCGGCAATAGGGCGACTACGATGCGAGTGCCTCGGGTCGCCCACTTTTCCCACCACTGGATCCAACAGCTCCTTGAACTCGTCAAACTTCCAGCTTTTTCGAGCTCGCCCGTTTACAGAATCCCAGCTGGTCGCCCCATAAATAAAGTCCTCCCGGGCCTCGGCGATTCGACTCGCTACGACCGAGGGCTGCTCGGGACATTCCTTATTCAAAATTCGGGAGGCAAGACGCTGATCGTCAAAACTTAAGTTCAAATCACGCGGTTCAGGATCTGGCTTCCTCTTCCGAACCGAATCCAACAGTCGCACGACCCGATGGAGCTGAGGGCGCATCACCCCTTCCGCGCCAAAATCAAAAAGCTGCTGCAGAGAAGTTTGAGTGGAATCAAAAACCGCACTGAGAAGATCAGCGGCCGCGCGCACCACGGTACCCCCCGCATAGCTTCGCTCCATCGGCAGGACCGCAGCTCTCAATACTCGATCAAAGCTCCCATCCTGGACCGAACGAAGCCAGTGCTCGCTCAACTCCGCAAGCGTCTCGCGGCCCAAACTCAAACCTCGGATCAGGTCTAACGTTAAGCGGTAGTAGCTACTCCCCTGCAACGTCTTGCCGGCACACGCCTGTCCGGCAACGGGGGAGCGATCACAGCGAAGGTAGTTCACCATTCGCACCAGATCCGTGTACTCCCCACTCTGATTGAGACATGCCATGAAGGCGTCTAGTTGCCGATCATAAGACGACGAATCCACGTCT
>CAYIHX010000081.1:0-9110 GCA_964363305.1 uncultured Bacteriovoracaceae bacterium
GGAGCCATGGCTACGGAGCCCCCAGGAGCCCCCAGGAGCCTCCAAGCCTACTCCACAAGCCTAAAGGAGGCCCTCTCGAGCTATTTGAACCACTCGAGTTACTTGAACAAGTAGAACCCACCGACCTTGATCCCCTGACCGTCGGGCGTGCTCGCCCAGACGGACTGAATCAAGAGGTCGGGCAGGCCGTCGCCGTTCACATCGCCTCGGCCGACGCTGCCACCCCGGAAGAGGGGCTGGATCTGGCCGGTGGCGTAGTTCGAACGATTGATCGCCGGGTCGCGGAGCAGATCGATGCGAGCCGGGTTGCAGCCTTGGCTATCGCAGGCGGGAGTCAAAGACGGGGCCCCGGCCACACGCAGGCCCGACCTGCTGCCGAAGAAAACGTAAACACGGTCTCCGCCGCCGATGGCCCGGGCGGGCGCCGCCACGAGATCGGCGAAGCCGTCTTGGTTTAAATCGCCCGGAATTTGCAGCGACATGCCAAAGTAGGAGGCCGCCGCCAGCTCGCCGCGCGCGATGAACCGAAGGACGTTGCACCGCCCGGTGATCGGGTCGCAGCTTCCATCGGCCTGGTGCACGAGCTGCATCGGGCTCTGGTTCGCCGTGAGGTTGGTGGCGGGGTTGTTCGAGATCCCGAGAAGTCTTCCCTCACACGGATAGTAATTCATCGCCGGGCCGCCGGTGCAGACCATTTCGGGGTTGGTGCGGTAGGTGGAGTAGCCGCCGTTGATCCCGTAGATCGCATAGACCGCGCCCTGGCCCGCGACCGAAGTACCGGCCAGTCCGCTGCTCTCGATGAACGCGCCGACGGCGAAATCGCTGAGGCCGTCGCCGTTGAGATCGCCGCCGGAGCTGATGAAGCTCATCTGGCGGGTCGGGGCGGCGATGAACTGCGGAGCCAGGTGGAGTGTCACCTTTCGATCCGGGTGAATGCCGTTCGTACTCGAACCGTAGAGCAGGACGATCTTACCCGCGTTGACGACCGGGGTTTCGACTCCCGCTGCGTTAGGGTAGTTGCGCGTGGCCCCGCCCTGTTGCATGACGGCGAGATCGTCGGTGCCATCGCCGTCGAGGTCACCGACGTTCTGGATGCCGGAGAGGTACTGCCATTGATTCACGCTGTCGAGGCCCAGCGTGACCGGAGGAGGACTCGGTTGGGCGGCGTCGCAGGGGTAGGTGGGTGCGCCACTGGCGCTATTCGAGCCGCACAGAATGAGGGGGCGGCAGCCTTGGGCGTCGCACACCGGGTAGTAGCTGAACTTGTTCCACTCGTCGGGTTCGGCGGCGTAGGCGGCGTTGTTCGGAACGAGCATGTTGCCGTGATTGAGCAGCCCGTTCGCGCTGCCGTACACGACGAGCACCGCGCCGCCGCCCGAGTTGGCGAACCCCGCGAGGACGTTGCCGAAGGCGAGGTCGGCGAACCCATCGCCATTGAAGTCGCCGACGGTATTCAGGTAGTCCGCGCGAGCCGCGGTGTAGTTGAACGGGGTGAACCGAGGCCAGCTATTCACCGCGCCGATGCCCGAGATCGTCCAGTCGGAGAGGAGGTGGGGGTCGCGGGCGGAAACGGGAATGCCTATCGGCTCGGGCGTGGCCAACACGCCGGTCGCGAAGCCGTAAAAGGCGACCATCGAGCGCTCCTGGTTGATGCTCACGAAGTCATCATACCCGTCGGCGTTGAAGTCGCCGCCGAAAGCGTGGAGGTACCCCAGGTCATTGAAGTCGCGGCTGGTGCCGAGGCTCATCGGGTGGATGAGCTGCGGATCGCCCGGGCCGAGCGGAGTGAGTTTCGGCACGCACGGGGCCGGGCAGGTGGCCGATTCGGTGACCAGGCCGTCCGCGCTGCCGTAGAAGATCAGGGTCATCACCGTGGAAACTATGAATGATCGGGACGCAAACGAGTTGGAGAGCATCGAGCTGACCACATCGTCATAGCCGTCGCCGTTGAGATCGCCGACGATCTTCGCCTGGTGAAACTGAGTGGCCGTGAGGGTCGCCTTCAGGGGGCTGACCGTGAGAGTGGGAGTGGTCAACGTCTGGCCCGGCGCAATTCCGCTCCCGCTGCCGGGGTTGGCGAGATAGTGCAGGCGGCCCTGGCCATGCGACTCATCCGTCGCGCCCCACCACGGAGACGAAATGATCAGGTCGGCGTAACCCGGCGACGCCGCATCGAAGTCCGCTGCGGCGGCATACCAGCCGCTGTTGGCGAAGCGCGGCGGGTTGAAATTGGCCACGGTGTAAGGAAGGGGTGCGAGCCCCCGTGAGGAGCCATAGAAAATCCGCAGTTCGCCGGCCCCATACTGGCCGTTGCTGCTGAGCCCGGCCGTCGGCGGATTGAGTGCGTTTGGCGCGGTGGCGACCAGTTCGGGGTAACCGTCTCCGTTCAAATCCGGAAGCGTGATGAGCTTGGTGCCCAGGTTGTAGAAATTATTGACGGGGTTGGGCGGTCGGATCGCCTGGGGAGGGCACTGGTTGGGCACCCCGATGGGTTGCCCGATCGGGCAGGTCAGCGCGTTGAGAGTCGGCACGGTGGTTTGGTGCGGCATCGGGCCGTTGCCTGAGCTGCCGTACCAGACGATGACTTCGCCCAAGAGCGCGCCTCTCCAGGCCGTGGCGATGTCGTCGAAGCCGTCTCGATTCCAGTCGGCGACCGCGAGCGGCAACTCGAGGTTCTCGGTAGTCGTCCCCGAAGGCACCCGCAGCGCGTCCCAGCGCGTGGCGCGCCCGGCGATCTGCAGGCGGCGATTCACGTCGACCGTGCTGGCGTTGTCGAGGTTCGCGGTTCCTCCCATGATCCAAAAGACTGAGCCCTTGCCTGAATCCGCGATCGGCACTCGGTCCATGCCGATCGCGCTGATCACGATATCTTTGAAGGCCACGCTGCTGATGTTCCCGACGGCCACGTTGTAGCCAAAGTACTCGTTGGTCTGCTGCCAGCCGGCCGTGGTCGGAGGCACGAAGATGCGCGGATTGCCCGCGAGGCCGTAAGTCGTGCCGCTGTAGAGCCGCACCGTTCCCGTTTTCACGCTCGAGATCGAGTCGACTCCCGCGGGCGCCGAGGTGAGGAGGTCGGCAATCCCATCGCCCGTGACATCCCCGGCCGCGAGTGAGAACCCGAGGCCCGTCGCGCCGGTGTTCAGTATTCCGGTGTGCAATCCGGTCATCTCGAGCACTTCGATCGAGCAGTTTGAATTCTGCGGCAGCGAGCAGGTGAGCTGGTTCGCGGCGCCGAGAGCCGGGGCTTTCAGACCCTGGTCTCCTCCGAAGAAGAGATAAACCCGACCGCGAGTCGCGCCACCGGTCGCTCCGGGCGCTCCGACCGCGAGGTCGGCGCAACCGATCGTTGCCGTCGCGGTGTCGCGGTCATCGTTGAAGTTCCCGGCCGCGATCGCCCAGCCGAAGTAGGAGGACGACGCCGTGGCGTTATTCATGTCCGGATTCGCGATGAGCTGCGGGCTCGGCGCGTTGGCGGTGAGCGAAGGCTGTTCGGTCAGATCGAGCCCTGTCACCTTTCCGTAGAAAATCGCGACGCCCCCGTAGCCCTCGTCGAAGGTCATATCCTCGTTCGCGCCGTACACGTCCTGGATGCGGGTGGGGGGTTTGAACGCGGCCTTCGGGGCCGAGACGGCTAAGTCTGGCCGGCCATCGCAGTTGAAATCGCCCGTGGCCATCGCATAACCCGCGAGGCCCGCCGCCCCTCCCCCGTATTCGGGAAGCGGCGTCTGCGGGCGGTCCTCGACCGAACGCACTCGCACGATCAGGTTGGGCAGGATGGAGGTTTCAGCGAGGTAGGTCACCTTAGGTGTGAGCGTATGCACGCCGATAGAAAGTTTTTGGTTCGGCAGCACGGTGAGGGCTCCGTTGCCGGTGCGTGAAGCGAGCAAAGTGGAGCCATCATAGAGTTGAATCTGGTAAGAGCTGAGCCCGCCCGCCACCTGAAAGGTGGGAAGCGGGCCGACCGAGATCGACGGGCCGGTGATGACCGGGAGCGGATCGAGCGCCGTGGGGGTCTGCGCGAAAGCCGTCGGGATGACCGGAGGCGGAGAGGAGGCGAGCACTTGCACGTTGGACAGCGCGCCGATGGCCGTGGCGCCGCTGATCGAGTCGGTGATTCGAAGATTGAAGTTGTAGGTTCCGACCGGAAGAGCGGCGTTCGTCGCGGCTCCGTTGGAAACGATGCTCACCACCCGATTCGCGAGAATCATCGCGCCGTTGAAAATTTCAGTCGTGTAGGTCGGCGTGGAAGAGGCGACCGAGAACGTGATGGGCTGGCCCGAGAGCGCGCTCGCCGTCGCGGTGACGACCGGCGGGTTCATGATCGCGGACGTCGCGTAGAGGCCGGTTCGCAGATCGCTGGTCGCGCTGACGGTCGAGCCCAAGCTGGTGGTGCCATCTTCGTAACGAGCGACGACGGAGAAGAAGTAGAGCGTGTTCGAGCTGAGGCCGGTGGCGGTCATGCCCGAGCTGGAGGTCGAGCTGTAGCTGGGCGCGCCGAGAAGCTGGGCCGCTGCGGGCGCCTGTCCCACGCGCCGGTAGATGAGGTAAGTCGGCCCGTCCTCAAACGCCCAGGTGAGGAGGATGTTCTGCGAGTCGAGCGCGGCCGCCGCTGAAATTCCGGGAAAGGGGAGGAACGTGGAAGCGCTGAGGGAGCGGCTCGAGCCGACCGTGCCGCCGCTGTTTTTGGTTCCGACGACTGAAACGAAGTATTGGGTGCCCGGAGAAAGGCCCGAGACATTCACGCTTTCGAAGGTGGAGGTGGCGACCGGACTGTCTGAGGTATTGAGGTAGACGGAGTACGAACTGAAGTCGGGTTGCGTGTCCCAGCTCACCTCGAGCGCGGTCGGGGAAATCGCACGCACTGCAGTGACGCCTTCGAAGCGGCGTTCGAGCGCGCTTGCACCACCCTGCACCCCGAGATCGCCCCCGAGGCACCCGGTCAGGGTGAATAGCAAAATAGTGAGCCCCGCTCGCGGCGCGGAGATGGAAGACCTCGTTTTCACACACGTTCCTCAGAGGTTATACCTTCTTTGACAATCATAGCATTAGTTGAGTAAAATTATCTAGTACTGGTCGTTTGCCCTGTTGCACGTTTGAGAAAGGGTGACTTGTTTATGCGAGAAGGGAGTTTTTCTCCTTCTTACTCAGCATCTCCTTTGAGTTCTTCGAGGTTGCGGATGCACCTGGGGAAAGCCCTGCTTTTCTGGGGGATCAGCGTGGTCCTCACGGGCTGCGAAGCGCAGCTCGGCGTGGTCGACTCGTCCCTGGTTTCAGGTAAGTCGGCGGCGTTCGCAGGTCTCAGCGATGCGGTCGCCCTGAGCCCGAGCTCGGTTCAACTCTCGTGGGATACCTCCAATCTTTTCGATCGCTACGAAGTCTATGTCAGCACGCAGGGCATTCCCGTGCAGACCTCTCGCTTCGGTCAAGTCACGGTGACGGGCCTCACGGCGGACACCGAATATCGATTCAAGGTGGTGGGCGTCGCCATCGATCCGGCGAATCGCCCGTCGCAGGACGGCTCGAGCGTCGAGAAAACCATTCGAACCTGGCCGCGCTTCTCGGGCATTTCGGCGCTCACCGCGCCCGCCCGCGACCGCATTCGCGTGCGCTGGAGTTACCCGTTCGCAGGCCCGACTTTCAAGGTGTTCGTGGCGGTCGGCGCGCCTCCCATCTCCTTCACCACGCCCGCGGCGTCGAGCGCAACGGCTTCCGAGGTGACTCTCCTTCAGTGGGGTTCCGGGCTGAACGTGCAACCGGGCACGGAGTACCACGTGATCGTTCGCGCGCAGTATCTCGATCAAACGACGGAGTCGAATTCCGTCTCGCTCTCCGTGACGACTCCTCCGGCGATCGATCCCCTTCCGATCGTCGCGACCGAGTCGGTCATCTTCAATCGTCGCCCGAGCTTCACGGTCAGCGGCGCGGCTTCGACGTACGTGACTCAATTCATGAACGGCAGCTCGATCCTCGCGGAGGTGACCGGCAACGGAACGGCGCAGACGCCGACGGCGCTTTCCATCCCGATCGGACTCAACAGCATCTCAGTCTATGTGAGCGACGGGACCTTCACCTCGCGGCTGCCGGATCTCAACATCTTTGTCCGAGCGCTGGATGCCGCCAATCTCGTGCCCGCACCCGAAGGGGTCACGGGCAATCAGCAGCGGCTGGGGCAGGCGCAGGCGGTCGGCGACTTCAATTGCGACGGCTTTGACGATCTGGCCATCGGCGCGCCCTACGGCACCTTCGTTCCGGAAGTGGGTCTTTCCATAAGCGCCGTGAACTCTCTTTTCGATGGCGGTGTTTACGTCTTCTACGGGTCAGCTTCGGGTTTGCGGATTCCGGGAGTCACGGCCGGAGTACCGGCGCCCGTTCACCAGCCGGTGAACCAGGGCGATCCGCTGCTGATCACGCGCCCGCTGCGGGACCCGGTGGCGAACGGGAAATGGAATTATCTGGCTCTGTTCGGCAGTACGCTCGCGGCCGGCAATATCAACGCGGACCTCTCGGGCGGTAATGACTGCGATGATCTGGTGGTCTCGGCGTTGCTTGGAGATGCCAGTGCGTCAGCGACCGGTAACAACGGTCGGACTGAGGTCTGGGTGCTCTTTGGCAGCTCGACCGGACCGCAGGTCAACTATGAAAATCAATTGAGCAACAACTTGGATATCGATCCGTGCTCGGGTCCAGCTTGCGTGCCGCTCGTCCTTTATGACGGAACCGTTGGCACGGGCAATGGCTTCTTCGGCGTTTCCCTCGCGGTGGGTAAGTTGCATGACTCGCCCGAGGCCTACGGTGCGCCCGACTCGTACCTCGACATCGTGGTTGGCTCTCCCGCCGCGAATCGGACTTGCGGAAAGGGCGCTGCGTATATTTACTACGGCGGCCCCGCGGGAGTGAGACGTGCGCCCTATGGACCGACGATCATCGAGGCGCCCACTCAAGCCAATGCTGGGACCTGTCCGTCGCCACAGCGTAGTTTTGGTTACTCGGTGGCGGCCGTGGATCTCGACAATGATTTGATCGACGATCTGGTGGTTGGATCTCCGAGAGACCTGAACGGAGGAGCGATGGCCCGAGGAAGTGCTTACTACTTCGGGACGCGCGCGAATAACTTGGCCGGTGCGGGCATCTGGTACTTGCCAGCCGGAGTCCCCGTCTGCACGACGGCGGCCGGGGCCGTCTGCCGTCAACTGATCAGCCCTCTCTACCCCCAGTTGGACTTTACCTTTTTTGGGCGCCACGTGGCCGCCGCTGGTGATCTGAACGGCGATGGCCTCGATGACCTCGCCATTTCGACGAGCGGCTCCGAAACCTCGACGGCGACGGTCAATCCTCACGTTGTCGTCTATTACGGCGGGAATACCCAGGTGGGCTCGCCACAGACCGCGTTGGGATGCCGCACGCCGAATAATTCAGTGGGGGTTGGTAGTACTTGCGCGATGTCTCAGATCAACTCCTGCGATCCCGCCCTTCTTCCCGGAGCGCTGGGGAACAACTGCCAGGTCCTGGCTTTCACGCCGCAGACGAATATTATCGGCACCACCCCCGGCACCGCAGGGGGCAAATATCCGACCGCGCTTTACGGACGTGGTGCCCGCAGTGTCGGTCGGACGAATATCAACGGAGGTGGGACTCCCGATGACCTGCTCGTCGGGGACAGCTATTATGACGTCACGATCCGTCCTTATGGCGGTTCGGGTTACGTGTTCTATGGTCAGACGACCGGTCTCAATGTCTCGGGTGTTCAACTTCGACCTGCCTACACGAATCCCTTGGAAGCATTTGGCTCGTCGATTGCCGCCGGGAACTTCAACGGGGACGGCTATACCGACGTGAGTTTCGGGGCTCCCTATGGCTCGACGTTCTCCGGGCCCTATTCCGGTTATGACGTGGTGTATCTGGGCACGCCCTCCGGGATCTCTGGCTCGACGCCGTCGTCTTTGATTCGAGTCAACGAGTCGAAGATCCTCACGAATCGCACGTCACAAGGCGTGAGTACCGTCGGTTTGGTTTCGAGCGTGAAACCCGTGGGCGATCTTAACGGAGATGGCTATACTGATGTGGGCTTTCAGATCGGATCGCTCGAGTCGATCGTGGACGGAGGAAGCGATAATTCCGAGATCGCGATTTTCTACGGCTCATCGAACGGAATCATCCTCGATTCGCCGACTTGTCCTTCCGCGGGCGAAACCGTGTGTCGACCGAAGCTGGTCCCGCTCGGTGCGAACGATCCGCTCCTGCTTCGGGAGCAGCTCTCCTCCGATGCCAATCGAGGCGTGCAGAGTTTCGGATCGGCCGGCGACATGAATGGAGATTCGTACGACGACTTGGTGGCGTTCAATGCGAACGCGACCGGCGGGATGCGCGCCGTGGTTTACCTGGGCACCTCAAGCGGGCCGGTGACGAGCCTCGACGCGGTTTCCGCCAGCGTGGCGAATGGCTACGAGCCAAGAATCATCGCGAGTGGAGGGAATGTTCTTGAGTTGAATATCGGCAACTTCACTCCCGGCGGCATCTCGTTCGGCGATTTCAACGGCGATGACTACAGTGACCTCGTGATTGGTCAGTACAATCTGAGGGCGGTCGTTTTTTATGGCGGCGTGAATGGCCCGCAATCAGATGGTATAGCGGCCTTTCCGAGCGCGGGCATGGTTGAAAAGCAGCCCTGTGACGGTTCGGTCACGGGGGCCGTGTGCCTGATTCAGCAGTTGACCGCGCCGAACGCGGGCATCTTTTTCGGGCATACCACGCAAGCCGTGGGCGACTTGAATGGCGACGGGTACGACGATGTCGCGACCGGCGCGTATTCGGATGATACGGCTGGCGTCGATAACGGAGCGGTCTACGTGTTTTTCGGCTCCGCCCGGGGCCTGGTCTATGCGGATAGTGACGTGGGCTCAACAGGCATGAGGCTCTTGCCTCCCACGAACGGCGCGGCGACCAACCGATCATTCGGGCTGGTCGTCACTGGCCCCGGTGATGTCAACGGTGATGGGTTCAACGACCTCGTGGTGGGATCGGGCATTACCGTCCCGGATGTTTTCGCGGGCTCGACGGGGACCGCCAACGTGTATTTCCGCTGCGGCGACGGAATGAACGGCGGCCCGAGC
>CAYIHX010000082.1:0-9022 GCA_964363305.1 uncultured Bacteriovoracaceae bacterium
AAGAGGCGCCGGAGTTTTGCTCCGGCGCCTCTTTATTTTTGGTGACCGCCGCTGTGAAATCTTCAAATTTGCAAAAAGCTCTAGCACGACCGAACGCAACGCACTGCACCATTCTCGTCGTCGTAGCTCCGGTAAAGATCATAAATGTCACCATCGTAGCCGTCGAATCCATATCCGCCACTCACGCCAACGATCGAGCAACGCCAATGTCGATAAAGTAGACAGATCCAACCAAGTCTCTTCCAGGATCGAAAAATAAGACTGCACCAACTTGACGTCAACGCCGAACTTCCACGAGAATCACCCGGTGACCCTAAAGATAGGGAGGTGCTGTTCATGGATACATTTGAAGAGCTGAAAAAAATTTGGAAGATGCTCGGTTTCAAGGGCCATGTGAAAAACTACTCGTCCAAGGCACTCTGGGTTTTAGAAACAGACACTGGAAAGCCAGTTGCGCACATTCTATCACCCATGACCAAATCACCCCCCAAAGTGGATGCAGACGCATTCAGGAGAGAAGATGGGCGGCCCATCGAAGGTCATTCATCCTGGTGGAAAATCTATGATGCCAACACCGACGTTTTCGATAACGGCAAGAATCAGTTACGCGTTTCCTCGATTGCAAGAACAGCAGTAGGAGACGACGAATTCGCAAAAGGCCAGAAAATTATCTATCAGGAAACGGACTGGGGAGTCCCGATTCGAATAGTAACTGATCTCCGAAGAAACAAAAAAAAGCGGATTGTCGCTTATCATGTCAGCGGCTTGGGTTGGCTCGACCCGAGCAAAATGCTAGTTGCGACCTATAATCATGAAATTGACAATGCAAGACCAGTCTTCCCAAAAGTCGGGGAGCCGTTTGTCCGTACTCGTCGTGACCAGGACCTGATCAATAATCTTGAATCCTTGGGATTAACGTGAACAAGAAGACATTTAAGGTTGTTCCGATCATCCTGGCGGCTTTCATCGTCACTCTTGGGCTAAATAAGATCCGTTTTCGTTATGATTGGGTGGACGCGGCGAAACGCACGCTGCTGGCCCCGTTGACTGGAACTTTGTGGGCGGACGGCTTCTCTGAAGCGAAATTTGCGAAAGTAAAACTCGGCATGTCTTTGGCTGAAGTCAAAGCCCTACTGGGCGCCCCTCTCCGCGAATGGTGCGGGCCTAAAGGCATCAACGAAGGCTGTACTTGGCTTTATAGCTGGCAGGACACACCGACCGCCGACTATGACCGAAGATGGGTATCATTCGACGCATTGGGACGGGTGGAAGAAATTCGCCATGACTTCTACATCGACTGAAGGGGAATCTGCGATCACTCGTAGATCGACATTCTCATTGAAGTACCTAGACACAAATCCAAGTCCGACGCTAACGCGCAGCACCGCACTCAAGCGTAAAATCCCCTTAATTTGATGAACTTTTCAAAGACTCATTGTTAAAGAGCTTAACAAACGGTGCCAGGCACCGCACAGGAGTCCCATGCCCCCTTCTTCCCCTTCTTCGCGCCCCATCATCCCCTCCCAAGCTCGAGTCGTCGTCATTGGCGGAGGCGTGATCGGCACTTCCGTCGCTTATCACTTGGCCGAGATGGGCTGGAAGGACGTCCTCCTCCTCGAACGCGATCAACTCACTTGCGGCACCACCTGGCACGCGGCCGGGCTCATGGTCACCTTCGGCTCGACCTCCGAAACTTCCACTGAGATGCGCAAGTACACGCGCGATCTCTACGCGCGGCTCGAAGCCGAAACCGGCCAAGCCACCGGCCTCAAGCAAGTCGGCTTCATCCAAGTGGCCACCGACGCCGACCGCCTCGAAGAGTACCGCCGCGTCTCCGCTTTCAATCGCTACTGCGGAGTTCATGTCGACGAAATTTCTCCGACCCAAGTCAAAGAGCTTTTCCCCCTCGCCCACGTCGACGATGTTTTGGCCGGTTTCTACGTCAAAGAAGACGGGCGCGTGAATCCCGTCGACGTCACCATGGCCATCGGCAAAGGAGCCCGCATCAAAGGAGCCCGCATCATCGAAGGCGTGACCGTGACCGGAGTTCTCACCAAAAAAGGCCAAGTGACCGGAGTGCGCACCACCAGCGGCGACATCCACTGCGAGTACGTCGTCAACTGCGCCGGCATGTGGGCGCGCCAACTCGGCGAGCAGTCGGGCGTGAACATCCCTAATCAAGCGGCCGAACACTACTACCTCATCACGGAAGAGATCAAAGGCATGACCCCTGATCTCCCCATTCTCGAAGACCCCTCGTCTTACGGATATTTTCGCGAAGAAGTCGGCGGCCTGATGATCGGGCTTTTCGAGGCCGTTTGCGCGCCATGGAGAGTTGAAGGTATTCCCTCCGACTTTTCCTTCGGCGAAATCCCACCGGACTGGGATCGCATGACGCCCTACCTTGAAAAGGCGATGCGCCGCGTGCCCCTCTCCATGGAGGTGGGCATCAAGAAATTTTTCTGCGGCCCGGAGAGCTTCACTCCCGACCTGCGCCCCATCGTCGGCGAAGCTCCCGAAGTGAAAAACTACTTCGTCGCAGCCGGACTCAACTCCGTTGGCATTCTCACCGGCGGCGGCCTCGGCCGTGTCATCGCGAACTGGATCATCACCGGCACCCCAGACGTCGACGTCACCGGCTTCAACATCGATCGCCTCCAGGTCTATCAATCCAATCCCGAGTACCGCCGCAAACGCACGGTCGAGAGCCTGGGCATGGTCTATCAAGCCCACTATCCGACCAAGACCTATGAAACCGCGCGTGGCGCGAAAAAGTCGCCCTTTCATGATCGCCTGGCCGCAGCAGGCGCCTACTTCAAAGATGTCAGCGGCTGGGAAGGGCCGGACTGGTACGCTCCGCAGGGCCTCGAGGCCAGGGTTGAGAAACTCTCCTGGGGCCGAATGAATTGGTTTCCGTATTGGAAAGCCGAACACGAGGCCGCCCGAAACGGTGTCATCGTGATGGATATGTCGTTCATGTCGAAATTCCTGGTGCAAGGCCGCGATGCCGGCCGAGCTCTGAACTGGCTCTCCACCAATAACGTCGACGGGGAGCCCGGACAGATCACCTATACCCAGTGGCTGAACAGAACCGGAAAACTTGAAGCAGATCTGACCGTCACCAAACTCGAAGATGAAAAATTTCTCGTCGTCGTGACCGATACGATGCATCGCCACGCCGAAACGTGGATGAAGAGAAATTTCCCGGCGGATGCGCACGCATTCGTGACGGACGTTACTTCCGGATACGGCCAGCTCAACCTCCAGGGCCCCCGCTCACGCGAACTGCTCCAGGGTCTCACCTCGGCAGATCTCTCCAACGACGCATTCCCCTTCCGCTCCGCGCGCGAAATCGACATCGGCTTCGCTCGCGTCCTCTGCGTTCGAATCACCTATCTCGGAGAACTCGGCTACGAACTCTACATCCCGGCCGAACAGGCCACCCATGTGTACGACCGAATCGTCGAAGCAGGCGGTGGATTCGCCCTCAAGCATGCTGGCCTCAAAGCGCTCGCCAGTTTAAGAATGGAAAAAGGCTACCGCGACTACGGCCACGATATCGACAACACGGATAACACGCTCGAGACGGGCCTGGGGTTTTGCACCGACTGGAAGAAACCTGACGGATTTCTCGGACGAGAAGCGTTGCTTAAAATCAAGGAGAAGGGGCCGCTCACTCGCCGCCTCGTGCAAGTTCTCTGCAATGATCCGGAGCCGCTGATGTACCACGCCGAGATCTTGCGCCGGAACGGACGCGCGGTCGGCTACGTGCGCGCGGCCTCTTACGGCTTCAGCCTGGGCGGAGCCGTCGGCCTCGCCATGGTGGAAGCCGAGGAACCGATCCATGCGGCATACCTCGCCACAGGAAAATGGGAGCTCGAGATCAACGGTAAGCTCTACCCCGCTACCCTGTCACTCAAACCGCTCTTTGATCCGGAAAACAAAAAGATCAAAAGTTGAAAGAGAGATCAGCCGTCCGCCTTCTTTTTTCTCGAAGAGGAAGTGATGGCGCCGGGGCCAGCCAAGAAACCGCCCACCTTGCCATCTCGAAGCTGCACGAGATAGTCTTCCGGAAGTTTTTTTGATGCGGTGTAAATCCAAATTCCGATCCCAGCCAAAACCAGGGCCGAATAGTGTCCGGGCGTCAGCCCCAAAAATCGCGTATCCGCGCCGCGCACATCCTGGGCCCGCATCAAATCGAGTAGAAACCGAGCGGGCACATACTCGGCAATGAGAAAGACAGTATACATTCCCGGCCGAGGCCCGAAACCGCCATTTCGACGCCTGAGCCAGAAGACCGTCGGAACCATCACGATCGCCGTATAAAGAAATTCGTAAAACCCTAAATTATGCCGCGCGCCATCCGGAAGCTGGAACGCGAGAAAAAAATCCGAGCGCGCACCGGGGTGATCAAAGGCAATCGTGCAACCCAACCGCCCAAAAACCCAGCCCATCACGAAGCCGGTGACCGCCATATCCATATAAGGCAGCGGCGTACCCTTGACCCGCCGAGTAAACCAGTAGTACCCAACCATCGCTCCAAACATCCCGCCAAAGCTCGAGATCCCATCCCAGATCTTCAACAGATAGAGTGGTCCCTCATCGATGAGTCGATCCCACTGATAGAAAAGGGCCTCGATCCAATGGGAGCCGACAAAGCCCGTGATGACCACAGCCATGCACAGCGCATCCATCTGACCTTCAGGAATTTTCAGCCTCCGCGCCTGACTCAGAACAAACTGATAACCGAGCAACACCCCCGTGGCGACCAAAAGGCCAAACGGATGAAGCTTCAGACCGAAGAAAAACGGGATATCGGGAATTTGACTGTAGGGGATCACCCCCTCATTCTAGCGCCATCCTTTTGGCAATCACAATTCTCAATTCGCGTCGGCGATGAGCCGATAGAGCTTCGTGCCCATTCTCATCGACTTCCTTTTCGCACCGTGGCGTTTTTTCTCCATCCTCCTCGGGGGATCCTCCCTACCTCCGCCGCTGCCGCCCGAGACCTCGGCCAAAATTGCGGAAACCTCCCAAAAGGCACCGGGATTCTGTCGATCGATCGAATCGGGGGCGGAGTCCTTCGCGAGCTGCCACGTTCTCGGCTATGAGATGCCCCCTCTGATTCTGTTTGCTTCGATAGTCATTCTCTCCTTGTTCGTCGTGAGCCTCGTTTGGTTGCTGCACCAGGTAAAAAACGTCCACCAAGGCCTGGCCTGCGCAGCCCAAGCGGTTCTCTCAAACTCTCGACCGATCGAAAATGAGCCAGACCTGGCGCCCCTGCGAAAGGCTTTCGAGAGCCAAGAAACGACGCGTTTTGCTTGGCGAAACTTTGAGAATAGCCTCCTTCTTCCGGGTGAACACACCCAGGGGCTCAACGCCACGAAACCCATCGAAGAGACGCTCACCCGGGCCAGTCTGATTGACGAGCACCTGGCGGGCTCTTACTTCGCGCTCCTCCCGGGCACACTCACCGGCCTCGGGCTCTTGATGACCTTCGTCGCCATTCTCGACGGCCTTTCTCATGTGACCGTGACCGCCGAGATGGATGTCCAAGGCATCAGCGGCCTCATCAACGGTTTATCCGGAAAATTCTTCTCTTCAATCGTGGCCGTCTTTTGCGCCGTCGCCTTCGTACTCGTGGAGCGCTTTGCCCTCCAACGCCCCGAAGCGCTCTATCGATCCATGATCAGGTCCCTGAGCGCGCGCCTCAAGCTCAAGACCGCGGAGCAAATGCTCGCCGAGCTGTTGAGACGGAGAGCTTGACCCGTGGCCTCGATGGGCTCGACTCCGGGCACCCAGAGTCTCTCCAACACGATGACGGATCTCATGACTTCGCTCGCGGTCATCTTCATTCTCCTCCTCGTCGTCTTTCTAAAACAGGCCCACGACCAGAGCAAACGAGCCAAAGACCAGGTCAAACAGCAGCTCGGCGTGCTGCTGCAAGAAAAAGATCTCGCGCTCCGGCAAGAGTCAGACGATCCACTCACGCTCACGGTCATGGTCGGCGAAAATCAACTCCGCTTTCCCTTGGCGGGATATGCGCTCTCTCATGACGGGCAGAAATTCGTCGATCAGTTCTTCAGCCAGTTCGCCCGCAAAATATGCCAACCGGGAATGAAAGAAAAAGTCGATTCAATCGTGATCGAGGGGCACACAGACACCTCCGGCGAGCGGAATGCCGAGGGGGTGCGGAAGAACATCCTCCTCAGCCAGAAGCGCTCGTTTTCGGTGCTGGAGCGGGCGATGACCAGCGTTCAAAACGACACGGAAACCTACGAATGCCTACTCAGACTCTCCTCAGCCACCGGACGAGGCTCGCGTCGACCGGTCCTCGCTGCCGATGGCCGCTATAGCGCTGACCTCTCCCGTCGGGTTGAAATCAAGATCCGTGTTCGCTCGGCGGAGCAGCAGTTTCGGAAGATCGCCGCGCCTCCTTCGTCCTAGGCAAAGACCCTAGTTTCCAGCATGGCTCCTTTCCACAGAGGCTCGTGCTCAAACATCGTTTTCTCTTGCGGGGGATGTCTCAGCGAGGGCCATGGATGGCTAGCGAGTCAGACCTCTTCTCTGAGACCTCCCCCGCAAGAGAAAACGAAACTGCGCGCGAGCCTCTGTGGAAAGGAGCCATGCTGGAAACTAGGGTCTTTTACCGTCCCAGTGGAGCGACACCTGGATCGCACTCATTTGAGGGCTCCAAAGAAATGCTGTCATTAAACCAATACTAATTACATCAGAATGATGCATTTAGTATTGCGCAGCAAGTTAAAGATAGGTAGGCAAGGACCCATGAGCGGCCCTGCCCCTTTTTACAGAAAGCTCCTGCGCGAAACCCTGGCCAAAAAACTAGGGCGCAATCCCCGGTACTCGATTCGGGCGTTTGCCAAGGCCCTCGACCTCGATAGCGGTGCACTCAGCCAAATCCTTTCGGGAAAACGCGTTCCCTCCGTCAAACAGATGGATCGCATGGTGGAACGGCTGGGTCTTGAGCCTAAGGAACAAGATGAATTTCTGATTTCCGTGGCGAAAACCAAAGCGGCTCTCTCTCCAGAACGAATGAGTCCAAAACTACGCAACCTCCTCAAAGAAAATCACCGGACGATCGATCCTGCCACTCACTATGACCGTGAACTGAGCACGGACGCATTTCGGATCATCGCCGACTGGTACCACTATGCGATCCTGGAGTTCACAACGGTAAACGGCTTCCAATCCCATCCCGCTTGGATTGCAAAGAAACTCGCCATTTCTACTACTGAAGCCACCTTGGCGATCAACCGCCTTCTCGAACTTGGCCTGCTCACCCGGACTCCAGACGGCCAGTTATCCAAAACGGAACAGCAGATTACGACGGCCGACAAGACCCTGACCTCGTCGGCTCATCGCAGACGCCAAAAGCAAGTTCTGGAAAAAAGCATCCAGTCGCTCGAACACGACCCTTTGGATATCCGCAATCACACGGCCATGACGATGGCAATCGACCTCGAAATGCTTCCGAAAGCCAAAGCCCTGATTCGCCAATTTTCCGCTGAGCTCTGCGTACTACTGGAGTCTGGAAAAAAAGAAAAAGTCTACGAACTCTCGATCAGCCTCTTCCCATTACAAACAGGAGAATAAAATGAACTCTTATCTAACGAATATGTTCGCCGTCGCCGCAATCCTGATTTCGCCGTCAGCGTACGCAGGTGCCGAGTCTCACGGTGGATCCGCCGACGAACTTGAATTCATCGGCCTGGGCCACCAAGTTGCAGGCCTGCTTTCGGATTGGGGGCCTTCCCAAGCATTTCCTGAGATCGATATTGCCGCATTTAAACTGGCGATATCCGAAACCCGCGTCCGCTTTACCGACGAAATCCTCATGAGTGAGGGCCGAGAGGTCGATGCGCTCAATGATGCATCAACGAAAGCCATCCAAGTCAATCGACCTCGCTACATCCTGATTTCCGGAAGGGCGGACCAGAAGCTGGCCCTCGTGTTTCATGAGTACCTCGGAATTCTTGGTATCGAGGCGGACCACTACCGACTGTCCACCCGCTTTCTAGATCGCTTGGCCAGAGAGGCGCTCGAGGATTCGGCACGCCGCTACTTCTGCGCGGCTTCGTGCGGATTTTGGCGCAACGATTATCTCGACGGAGGACATCTCATCTCGGAGCCAGCAACCGGAATCGGAGCAACCCGGCAAGAAGCGTGGAGCCGGATGGTCACGAACTGCGAGTCCCGAACCGTCATCCGTGGAATCGAAATTGGCCAGCCTCCCATTACCTTTGAATCGATATCAGCGGGAGGGAGTTTGATTCGCGTCACTCCAAACGTCTGCTATCTGAATCGCTGAAAAAAAGAGGAATAAAAATATGAAAATCCGGTCGATTTCCTTGTCCCTGTCGAGTGCCCTATTCTGTTGGACAACCCTGTCCCATGCTGAAATCCCCTCGCATTATGTTCGAGTTTCGACCGAGGATCTTTCCGTGAACGGCGCGCCCGGATCAGTTCAGGCCGTCTACGTCGATCCGGAGCCCCTCAACGTCGGGCCCCTCGAGCAACCCGCCGTTCGACTCTGGATCGAGGTTCTGACGGCGGATGCGCGCCACTATGCGATAAGCCGAGTGGTCGGCTCCGGTCAGGAATTCTTTCAATTTACCCCCCTCATTCAAACGGGAGATTTTGACAGCGCGACCCTCACCACGCGCCTGATGGAACATATCTGGGAGCCAGGTATTCCCTCGTCCGCCTTTTGGGATCCGACGAATCCAGGACCCTATCCCGTCGAAATTGCATTTGGCCCCAGCCCTCAAGCGGGCATGCTCATCGTCAAAGCGAACATCTGGATTGATCAACGGGACGATTCGGGACTTCCTTTGAAACAACACATCGAGATGCCACGGTAGTATCACGCCAAACTCAGACCATCCTCCGCCCAAGTTTTTTGAAATTTCTGAGTGGCTTCTTTCCACAGAGGTTCGTGCTCAAACATCGTTTTCTCTTCATGGGGGCGGTTCCATAGAAGAGGTATGCGAGCTACCCGTGC
>CAYIHX010000083.1:0-8965 GCA_964363305.1 uncultured Bacteriovoracaceae bacterium
CCTTCATCGGCGAGCTCGGCGCCAAGGTGCTGTTCTAGTTTTCACTGGGGGGCGGAGCGGGGGCGACGAGCTGATGCGCGCGGGAAATGGAGATCTCGCGGATCTGCTCGAATTGTGCCGAAAGTCCGGGCTGGACTGCATCCAGGAGGGAGAGCAGCACCGGCATCGGCACGGCGGCCATGCCTGATTCGTCGAGGGAGAGGAAGCGCATGTTTCGGGTCATCCGGAGAAGATCCGAGCAGCCCATGCTTGTGAAAATATTCGGCGTCTCTCCGAGGCGGAGCGGACGCTCCGAGAGGCGGATCTGCACGGTCCGGGTGAGTTGATCGGGTTGGGCGGGGGAGATCGCGTTCTGTTCGGTGACGACAATACGGCAGCGCCCCTCGCCGGTGATCATCCTCATGCGATTGGCGCGAAAGCTGGCTCCGTCCGAAGACCGCAGCAGGGGCAGTTCTTCTTCCGCGGAGGTGAAGGCGAGGGTCCAGAGCGTGGCGGGCATCGTCGGCTCGGTGATCGTCACGGACGAGTCGGTGGGGAAGGTGACGGTGGCCAGCGCTTCGTCGTTGAGCGCTGCCGCGGGGAGGGACGCGGACACGGTGGCGCGCTGTCCGCTCTCGGGAGCGCTCGTGGTGAGCTGAACCCTGAGCTCGGCGCCGGGTTCCAGATGGAACGTGCCGGGCGTGGGGGAAGCCCACGACAGCGTACAGGGAAGGGTGGCGAGGATCGCGACGAGCGGAAGGGGGGTTCGGAACATGGGCAATCTCCTTGAGAAAACGGTGAGCGAGCGGACGCTCAACTCTGTATCAAATTTGTCAAGAATTGGCAATGCGCGTTATAAAGTGGAAATTGACAGCGTTTTCATGGTGGAAGGATTTACGGGAACACTGCTTCCCTGAGGAGCCCCGTGGAAATCTTGAACCTCATGCGATCAAAAACTATTTTCCGTATTTTTATTTTGCCGTTGCTGGGTCTGGGCTTCTTCACGCCAGTCCAAGCCGCGAGCGTAAAAATCATGCCCTTGGGTGATTCCATCACCGGTTCTCCTGGCTGTTGGCGTTCGGTTTTATGGAACCGCTTACAGAGCGCGGGGTGCACCGCCATTGATTTTGTCGGCAGCCAGACCGGTCCGGCTTGCCCGCAGGCCTATGATGAGGGGGGCGAGGGCCATGGCGGTTTCCTAGTGACCGACGTGGCCAACAATAACCTGCTGCCAGCCTGGCTCGCTGCCGCCAACCCCGACATCGTGCTCATGCATTTTGGCACGAACGACTGTTGGAACGGTGTTTCGGTGGCCGATATCTTGGCCGCCTACACCCGGTTGGTGCGCCAAATGCGGAACAACAATCCCCGGATGAAGATTCTAGTGGCTCAGATCCTCCCCATGAGTCCGGTGCACGCGGCGGCCTGTGTGGTGGCTTTGAACGCAGCTATTCCTGCCTGGGCCGCGGACCTGAGCACGACAAAATCGCCGATCACGGTCGTGGATCAATGGACCGGATTCAACTCGGCGATCACGCCCACGGGCGATACGTTGGATGGCGTGCACCCGAACGACACGACGGGCACCCGGAAGGTCGCGGACCGATGGTATGCAGCTTTATTGCGGTGCCAGGCACCGCAATAAAGCTTTGAGCGCGATGGTCGATACGTCGTCGATGGACCTCAAACACAAAGAACAGCAGCGTCGGGCGCTCGATTCGCAGCTCAGCAGTCATGGCGGCCTGATCGGCCTGTTTGAAACCGTGCTGCGGCGCTCGAAAACCGTGACTCATGCCGTCTCCACTCTTCCGCTCTACCTGATGGCGGTGGTGGTGGTCGGGTTGGCTCTGACTCCCTCGGTATTTGTCTTTCGGGCTATTGCACAAGCCACTGTAAATTCTAACTATTTAATAAATGTGGCGGCGCACGCGTTCGCGTTGGCGTTGGGGTTTTTCATCTATGGTTTTTCGCTGATCGTGGTCGTGCCCGTGGCCAATTTCGTGCTTCGTTCTCGCCTCATTCCTTGGCGCGGGCCCTACTATTCCTTTGGTAGCCTGCGCTGGTATATTCACAACGGTCTGACGTATCTGGTGCGCTATACCTTCCTGGAGTTCATGACCCCGACGCCGTTCTGCATCATGTATTTTCGGTGGATGGGCATGAAAATCGGCCGGGACGTGCAGCTCAATACCTCCAATATTTCAGACCCCTCGCTGATTGAAATCGGCGACCGGGCCACGATCGGCGGCTCCGCCACGATCATCGCGCACTATGCGACCTCGGGCTTCCTCATCATCGCTCCGACCCGGATCGGCGCGGGCGCGACGATCGGGCTCAAAGCCACGATCATGGGCGGGGTGACGATCGGAGATTACGCGGTGATCTTGCCTAACTCGGTGATTTTGCCCAAAACCGTGGTCCCCGCCGGAGAAATCTGGGGAGGGGTTCCCGCGCGGCGTCTGGAGATAATTGCGGTGCCAGGCACCAATAGTTAAGCAAATTAACAGTTGGTGTTTCAATAAAATACCAACTGTTAATTTGCTTAACTATTGGTGCCTGGCACCGCAATTACCGTAATTACTCAAGGGTGTATCACCTGTGGCCGATACTGGAGAGGGTGAGATTAACTCTGTTGCGGTCATTTATCCTCATGAGCCTGGTTTTCGGAGCGGCGAGCGCGGCGTTCGCGGCTCCACCTTCCGCAGCGGTAGCCGGAGCAGGGGGAAGTCCCGGCCTTTGGGCGCCGGCGCCGACTGAGTCGAGCGTGACGACCGGCCTCAACGGCGAGACCGTGGCGGTCGAGGAGATCGCGGGCCTCGAGCGCTCGATCGAGAGCCGGGTTCGTGAAATGCTCTCCAACGTCATTCAGCCAGACCAGTACGCGGTTTACGTGCAGCTGAAGATCCGCGCGGATCCGAAGCTCCTGCAGCAGTATTACGATGAGCGCTCGCTTGCCAGCATGCCCGGGCTGCCCGGCGCCGACTCGGACGGGGGCAACGCGGCCAACAACAAGCTGTATGCGCTGGTTCAGTCGAAGAAGGTCATCGTGGTGCTCGACAAGGCCGTGACCGGGGATCAGGAACTCGTCGCTAAAGATATCGTCCTGAGCAAGCTGTCGATCGACGACAAGAAGGGGGATGCGGTTGATTTCCGACGGAGCGAGATCCCCAATAGCCAGGCGCGCGCGATCGCCTCGCAGAACGAACTGAGCGCGGGCAGTGAGCCCTGGGTGAAGTGGGCGCTGGGTTTGCTGGGTGTGTGTTTGGCTATCGCCGTGAGCGTTTTGCTGTGGCAGCTCACGCTGCTGCGGGAGCGCGTCGATTCGAAAAAAGATTTGCCTGAAACCATACTCGCGGCTCCTCCCGCGCCCCCTGCTTCGCCCGAGCCAGCCACCGAGGACGACACCGAGCGCGAGAATTCCGACGAGGCTTCGACTTTGAACGGCCCGGTCATGGAAGACAACAAGCGTGTTTCGATCGCCGAGCTCAAGGACAAAATTCTGTCATTGGCCGTTTCCCATCCGAAAGCCTGTTCCTCCGTGGCGCGTCGGCTGTTGGTGAATCGCGACGGGATGAAGCGGCTCGCCATCGTGAGCGAGGTCATCGGCTTCGAGTACACCAAGCATCTTTTTGACGCCGTGAGCCCGGGCAAGTGGAAGGCCATGGGAGAGTTTTTGCGCCAAAACCTCGACGAGGTCTCGAAGGCGCCTACCGGGCAGATCTTGCTCGAAGTGTATACCGACATGTTGGCGGAGACGATGGGTTGGGACCCGGCGAAGGAGACGAAGGAGCCCTTTGATTTCCTGATCAAGCTCTCCGAGCAGGAGCTCGGGAAGCTCATCGCCGATGAAGACCCGAACCAGGTGGCGCTGATCGCGGCTTATTGGGAGGCGGAAGACATGAGCGGCCTCCTGGGCCTGCTCAACGACTCGAACCGCAAGCAGACGCTGCTTCAGATTGCGCGACTCGATACCTTGCCGCGCGAGGTGGTCGAACAGGCCGCCAAGGGATTCGCCGATCGGCTGCAGGCCATGCGTGCGAAGAACGAGCTGCAGGTCGATGGTTCTGAGTTCGTGGCGCGCGTGTTGAGCTCGGTCGACTCGGCGGCCGAAGAAGAGCTGCTGAAATTCATCGAACGCGAAGATCCGGCGACCCGCGAAAAGCTGCGCGCGGTTTACTTCGCTTTCGACAGCATTCCTTACGTCCCGGCGGAGGTGCTTCGCCCGGTGATCGAGCAGTTTGATCCTGATCTGATCGGGAAAGCCCTCGTGGGCGCCGATGAGATGACGGTTCGCAACGTCCTGGCGCTGGTGCCGCCCAAGCAACGCGCCATTCTCGGGGACGATATCCGCATGGCGACCCAGAACGGAAGCACGCCCCGGCAGGAGATTTCCGAGTCGCGGAAGGAGCTGATTTTCGCGATCCGAAAAGAACTTCGCGATCGCGGAATTTCGCTGTCCTCCTTGAATACGGTGCAAGAGGCCTACGAACAGGCCGAGTTCTCGCCCGCCCCACCGCCTCAGTCCGAGGCACCGACTCAATCAGGCGAGGTGATGAGTGCCTCCGCCGAGGCGATGCCCATGGAGGCCTCGCCCGCGGAAGCCGTGCCCATTGAGGTCCCGCCCGATGATTCGGAGAAAGCGGCTTAACTCCCTCCTTCGTGCGCCGATACGTGAGGTGGGGATTATGCAGACCTCTTTGAATGTCATTCGTCATCGTATTGTCGGAGCCGTGGGGGTGTTGGCGCTCATGCTAGGAGCGTGCGCGCCTCGCTATTCGATCAAATCTTATCCGGAAGGGGCCACGGTCTTCGTGAAAGACGTCGTGACTCAGGAGAAGAAGCTCGTGGGTCAAACGCCCTTGCAGCTCAAGCGCACGAAGGAGATGGGTGACGTCTTCTTCCTTTCCGTCGAAAAGGATAACTTTCATCCCAAGCAGATTTTGCTGACGCCGAAAGAGGGCGAGAACCTCACCATCACCCTGGCGCTGGAACCCCTGGCGGACGCCAAGGACGGGACGGGGAAAGAGGGCGATGGGCAGCAGCCCACTCCACCGGAGGATAAGAAGAAGCAGGAGGATCTGCTCAAGGATTTGAATCTTCGCATCGCGCTGCTCGAGAACACGGTCGCCTTGCAGAAAGAGGCGCTGTTTAGCGGCCGCTATTCGAACGGCGGGCCTGCCCGCTTCGATCGAGACCGTCAAGACTCCGTCGTCGACAACCTTTTCAAGGCTCAGCAGCTGGTCATGCAGAAAAAATACCAGGAGGCCATGGCCGAGGTGGACAAGGCGATCCTCTCGGATGAGTACTCTCCTCAGGCTCATTTGGTGAAGGGCACCATTTTTTATGTGACCAAGCAGTTTCAACAGGCCAAACTAGCATGGGAGCGTTCTCTTAAGATCGACCCATACAATGCGAATGCCTACCAGTACCTCAGATTGGTTAATCGAAAGTTGGGAGTTCAGGCGCCGCCTGAACGTCCGAGCATGCTCCGCGCGCCCGCGACGGATGCGTTCAGTCGCGGCCTGCGCGAGTAGTTTCGCTTTTTTTCTCCTTTTTTTGAGCGCGCCCGCCTTCGCCGTTCCCATCTCGATCGGCTTGAAAGGGGGGGTGTCGACTTACTCCGTCCAGGCCGGGACCACCTACGCTGGCTCCACCGACCTGGGTTTCGACTTCCGGCCTCAGATCAATTTCGACTGGGATCAGGTCAATCTCGCATTGGATTTTTTCTTTCAAGGCCGCATTGGCTCCGCCATCGGCGCGTTTCCGCTCAGTCGATTCGGCACGGGCGTTTATTACTATCCTTTGGGCCTCGGTCTGTACCGGAGCATTCTGGATAACGGGGTCACCGTCACTCAGAATCGATTGGCGCCTTTCATCACGGGACAGGTGCTCTTCGCCTCGGTCGCGATCACGGATATCAGCGACACGACGAATCCGGTCTCGTTCAACGCCTTATCGGTGAACTTTCAGCTCGGCGGCGGGCTCGAATTCCCGGTGGGAGAGAATTTCTCGCTGATCGCGGAGCTGATCTACGAGCGGACGCTGATGGGTGGTTCGACGGCGAGTTCGGATTCGAGCAGCAGCAGCGGCATCGTCGTCGAGGGCTTCAATGGCCTTATAGGGATCACTATTCACCCTTAGCCTCCCCCTTGGGCTCGAGCTGCTGGTCGAGTTTTTCTTTGCGGCCGAGGGTGAGGGTTTGTCCGGGGGGAGGGAGCTCGATCTTCATGGGGCGAAGGCTTTCGGGATAGACGTTCTTGACGATGGCGTTGCCAACCGACTTGATCGTGTAGCGTCCGGTCGGGAGCACGGAGGGCAGGTCGGTGAAGTAGCTGCCGATGTCGCGTTTGGTGAGGTCGTCGAATACGTACATTCCGAACGGGCCCGGGCCGTGTCCGTATTTCGCGGGGACGTCGATCTGAACGATGCCGAAGCCTTTGATTTCTTCCTCGTAGTACCCGTTGGGCACGACTCGAATGTCGTCGATGATGACCTCGGAAAAGGGAGGCGAGAGCGCTTTTATCTTGTAGAAGCCGGTCTCGACTTTCGTGCGTACGTCGCTTGGAAACGAGATCACTGCTTTTCCGGCCTCATTCAGCAGGGTGATGGCGAAGAGCTGGGAGCCGAACTTGATGTTGATTTCGCCCTTGCCCTTCACGACGAGGGTCTTCTTCTCGTTGGGCGCCACGACGACGTTGGGAAAGCGAAAGGGGGGAGTGAGTTCGACCACGATCTCGTGGGCGACGTTCGGCTCCAGGCGAATGCCAATGGGGGAGACGAACGTGCCGACTTTCTTTTTTTTACCTCCGGGCAGGAGGAGGTAGGCGGTCGAAAAGCCCAGCGGATCGGGCGATTTGACGAAGACGTTTTTACCTTTGTCGCTGAGCTCCTTCATCGCGTTGGCGAGGGAGGAGGTGTCGGTCGCGTCGAACACGGCGCCTCCGGTTTGATCGGCCAGGCAGGCAAGCTGTTTTCGCTCCTTGTCGTTGAGGGAGTAGGCGACGACGAAAATTTTCACGTCGTGCTTTTTCTTCAGCTCCGCCGCGGCCTTGCAGGGATCGCCACCGCAGGTCTCGAGGCCGTCGGTGACGACGATGATGCGTTTCGGTCGATTCGGGAACTTCGCGAGGTCTTCGCCGGCCTTCCGGAGAGAGAGCTCGAGCGGGGTTTTTCCGTAGCCCTTGGGGTCAATCTTCTCGAGCGCCGCGTCGATCGCCTCCTCGCCGACATCCTTGAACGGAAGCGCAAGCTGGCTATCTTTGCAGTCCTTTTCTTTTTGGCCGTAGACCCGCAAGCCAAGATTCATGCGGTCGTTGCGGGCCTGAACCATGAAAGATTTCAGGACGCGCTTTGCCTGGAAGAGCTTGGTTCGGGATTGGATCTTCCCCTTCATCGAGCCGGAGGCGTCGAAGATCAGCTCCGTGACCGTCTCCGGGCTGAGCTGTTCGAGGGCTTTGCGGGGATCATCGATCAGCTCAACCACGGCCTCATCGTCGGCGCCGAGGCAGGGCGATGGGATGAGAACGAGCAGAATAAAGGAAGCGAGGAGATTCAGGGTCGGCACCTCTCTATCTGAGCACGAGGGGAAAGCGTTTGACAACGAGCAGGGAAGCCCGAAACTGAGGGGGGTGAGAGTTCGAGTGGAAGCTATTCCAGTCTGGGTCGGTGCGGGGTTGCTGGCGCTCTGCTCTCGCGCGTGGGCCGTGCCGATGCAAAAGGGCGGCGTGCTCGATCATGCCCCCAAGATCGTCGAAACCCGGCCTCCGAAGGAGTTTATCGTGGAGCACGAGGGAGGGAAAGCCTGGTCGCCCTTTGATGTCTTCGTGGTCGCGAAACAGGTGCCCGATCCGCTGCGCAAGGGGTGGTTTGAGTTCGAGTTCATCGGCCGCGCGGCGGTCGTGGACGGAGACGAGCGCAAGGCTCGCCTGGTTCTTTATAAGAGTTTCAAAAACGCGCAGCTGGCCGATGGCCTCCGGGTGATCCGCACGGGTGATCCGTTGACCGCCGACGAGATGGATCTCATGCGCAAGGAGGTCTTGGGGATTCTTCAGCGCGACAAAGAGCTCGAGGATCTCTACTCCGGAGTGATCTCGGTGAAGTTGGGTTTCTATCGCGCGGGCCTCCTGAGCAGCTCCACGCTGCCGGATGGAACGGCGGCGGACATCAACGCCTATAAGCGCTCGAATGCTTTCTTTTTGCTGACGGGCGGCGTGCGCTGGTGGACCACCTTCGTGCCTGCGCTGGGTTTGAACTATGATTTCGCCTGGGGTCAGATTCCGACGACGGGCTTTCTTCGGACAGTGGAAATGAGCACCCAGCTGTATCACAATCCGGGGATTCTTTATCGCGCGCGTCTGCTGGTTTTTCCGTCGATTTACTCGCTGACTTTTTTCATGAATCAGTTTCAAACGACGAATCCTGACGACTTCCTCATCTCGAGCTCTTATTCGGGGCCGCTCCTTTCGGCGACGTTCTATTATCCTTATCCGGTTCGCCTTTTCGGGCTCGGCAAGTTCGCCTTCGTCTTCAACAACGTCGAAGCGGGCGGAGGCATCGCTCCGGTGGTGTTCGTTTCGGACGGGC
This sequence comes from uncultured Bacteriovoracaceae bacterium, assembly GCA_964363305.1. GTDB lineage: Bacteria > Bdellovibrionota > UBA1018 > UBA1018 > UBA1018 > CAYIHX01. The sequence goes on from CAYIHX010000083.1 coordinate 8,563, forward strand.
CGAACTACAAACGAGGTCAGCGTTCCAGTGGAATGATGCTCTCGGCGAATGCGGGTGTGGAGTTCAATCTCGCCTGGCGTCCCTGGAGATTCACTCGCGACTTGTTTTTCGTTTTCGAGGGGGGACTTCAGTCTTTCAATCTCTCTTTCGAGGGGCCGACCACCGGTACTCTTCCGACCGGCGAGGCGATCCCGGAAGGGGTGCGCAGTACGGAGTTTCAGTATTGGTATGGCCTGCGCATCAAGTATAACTTTCCGGACTTCATTGGCGAGTTGCTCCAGGATCTCTGAGTGCTTTTACGGCGGGGCTTCCGGGACCAACGCCCCTCCGACAAAGGGGGACTCGCTAGGAAGGCTACTCTGCGTCACTGCGTGACGCAGGTGCCATAATCGCTCGCCCCCTT
>CAYIHX010000084.1:0-8393 GCA_964363305.1 uncultured Bacteriovoracaceae bacterium
GTGCTTCCTCCGGCCCCCCCGCCCGCCTCCCGGGCGGGGGGCGATGGGCCGCGAGTCCGCGCGTTGGGGCCGATCTGGACTCATAAATGGAAGCTGCGGCTTAATGATGAATTTGACGAGGTCGTGCTCGAGGAGTGGGACCTGCCGGGGCGACCGCCCATGCTCGAACTTTCGACCCGAATGGACGGAGAACGAGGAGCGGGCGCGCGACTCAGGAAGTTCATAGCGGCGGCAGAGGCGCGGGGCCTTGCCATTGACCCACAGCCCGAACTCAAGACCCGAGCAGCGCTTCAAACGCTTGTGAACCCCTGAAAAAGTTGCGGGCCTGAACCCGCTATGGGACAGGTTTGCTGTGGAGCAGCTTTTCCAGGTTCCCGGCATCCGCGCGGCCATTGACCTCGCATCGAGTTTTCGGGGTGCAACGGCGCCCAATCCTCCGGTCGGCGCGGCCGCCTGGGATCGTGAAGGTCAGCTCTTGGGGGTAGAGGCGCATCAGTGTGCTGGCGCTGCGCATGCGGAAGTCCGCCTCCTCACTCTTTTGCGGGATCATGGCACCCTTTCCAGGCTGCATTCGATGTTCGTGACGCTCGAACCCTGCAATCACGTCGGGCGCACCGGCCCGTGTACGAAAGCGTTGCTGGAGTCTTCCCTGCGCGAAATCATCATCGGCGTTCGCGATCCGAATCCGGATGTCACCGGGGGTGGCGCTGCCGCTTTACAGCGCGCGGAGGTCCATGTGATGGCGCTTTCGCTCGTGCCCGAGCGCGAGGCCTGCGAGCGGCTGATCGAACCCTTCCGAAAACTGACGACGGTGCGCCGCCCCTGGGTGACGTTGAAAACCGCGCATCAGAATCGAGAGCTCTGGTCGTCGATGGTGCCCCCGGTCGGCTCGGTGACTTTCACGTCGCACGAAGGGCTCGTGCTCGCGCACTCGCTGCGCAAAAGGGCCGACGCGATCATTACGGGCAGCGGCACGGTGCTCGCGGATATTCCGCGGTTCACCGTGAGGCACGTCGCTGACCACGAGGGCAAGCGCAGGTTCCTCGTCGTCCTCGATCGAAGAAAGCGGGTTCCCGAGTCGTGGTGGGACGGCGCTTTTCTTCGCGGATTTGACCGGGTTGAGGCCGGGTCGATCAATGAGGCGCTCGACGAACTGGGGCGGCGTGGTTGTCTCGAAGTACTGGTCGAGGCTGGGCCGACGCTTTCGAAAACGGTGGATGAGCTCGATCTCTGGGACGAGTGGGTTCGAATCTACCAGGACGGGGAGGGTGAATGTTCACAGGAATTATTGAAAAATGTGGATTCATTCGAGAGATAAGCGTCGAGGGCGTGGGTTCGAAGCTCGTGGTTGAGACCGGATTTGTCGACCTGGAGCTTGGCGAAAGCGTGGCGCTGAACGGTGTATGCCTGACGGTCGCGGAACTCGATTCGGCCGGTCGCGCGCTTTTCCATCTTTCGGGTGAGACGCTCGCCCGCACGGCTTTCGGGCAGGTGCGGCCGGGGGAGCGGGTCAATCTGGAGCGCGCGATGCCCGCGATCGGTCGGTTCTCCGGTCATATTGTCCAAGGGCATGTCGATGGTATCGGTCAGGTCGAAGGCATTGAACCGCGCGATGACGGAAGCTTCCGCTTTCGAGTGGCCGTGCCGTCGGAGATACTGCGGTATTGCATCGAGAAGGGCTCCCTCTGCGTGCAGGGGATCAGCCTGACGATCAATGCGGTCAACGAAACAGGTGTCGAGTTCATGATCATTCCTCATACGTGGTCGCAGACGACGCTGTCGAGCTTGCGACCAGGGGATTTTCTTAATCTCGAAGCAGATGTGATCGCCAAATACGTCGAAAAATTCACGGGGAGAGTAAAGTGATGCCGATCGAAAGAATAACACGGGCTATGGATGCTTTGCGGGATGGCCGGATGATCATTCTCGTCGATGATGAGGCGCGCGAGAACGAGGGTGATCTGGTTTTCGCGGCTGAGTTCGCGACGGCGGAGAAGATTAATTTCATGGCGACGCAGGCGCGTGGCTTGATTTGCCTGACTTTGACTTCTGAGCGGGTCGCGCAGCTTGAGCTACCGATGATGACGGAGAATAATCGATCCCCGCACGCAACCGCCTTCACGGTGTCGATTGAGGCCCGTGAAGGGGTGACTACGGGGATTTCCGCGCAGGACCGCGCGCACACCGTTCGCGTGGCGGTCGATCCGGCCCGGGGCGCGGCTGATCTGGTGGTTCCGGGGCACATTTTTCCTCTTCGCGCGGTCGAGGGCGGCGTGTTGGTGCGCGCCGGGCATACCGAGGGCTCGGTTGATTTGGCTCGCCTGGCGGGCCTCAGGCCCGCCGCCGTGATCTGCGAGATCCTGAAAGAAGATGGCACGATGGCTCGAATGCCGGATCTTCAAGAGTTTGCCCGCAAGCACGCCCTCGAGATTGTCACCATCCAGGATCTCATCGCGTATCGAATGGAGCGCGACACGCTCATTGAACGCGTCGCGACCACGCGATTCCCATCGCAGTTCGGGGATGGGGAGTTTCAGTTGCACGCCTATCGGAGCAAGGTCGATGGGGCCGAGCATTTGGCGATTGCCAAGGGGGAATTGAAAAATCCGGTATTGGTACGGGTCCATTCTGAGTGCTTGACCGGCGATGCGTTGGGCTCTCTTCGCTGCGATTGCGGCGCGCAGCTTCAGGCGGCGTTGCGGCAGATCAGCGAAAGCGAGAATGGCGTTCTCGTCTATATGCGCCGCCAAGAAGGGCGGGGGATCGGGCTCGCGAACAAGATTCGCGCCTATGAGCTGCAGGATCACGGGATGGATACAGTCGAAGCCAATCGCCATCTCGGTTTCAAGGACGATCTTCGTCATTACGGCCTCGGTGCTCAGATTCTTCGCGACCTGGGGGTTTCCCAGCTTCGGCTGCTCACGAATAATCCCAAGAAGGTGATCGGGTTGCAGGGTTATGGATTGGAGATCATCGAACGAGTGCCGATTGAGATCTCGCCGAATTTGCACAATCTGAATTACCTGAAAACGAAAGCAGCGAAGATGGGGCATGAGCTCGAGAAAGTGAAGGGGGCCTAATGCGTATCGCTTTGGTGGTGAGTCGGTATTATCGGGAAATCGTGGATGGCCTGGAGCGTGGTGCGCGCGAGTACCTGGGCGAGCAGTCGATCACGATACAGGCCGCGGATGTTTTTGAGGCGCCCGGCGCGTTTGAGATTCCTCTCATCTCCCAGGAGGTCGCGCGGACGGGGCGCTATGCTGGAGTCGTTTGCCTGGGGTGTGTGATTCAGGGTGACACGGCTCATTTTGACTTGATCAGCGAGAGTGCCGCGCAGGGGATTCTTCAGGCGAGTCTCGCGACTCGTGTCCCGATTGCCTTCGGGGTGCTGACTGTCTTCGACGAGAAGCAGGCCACGCAGCGCTCTCGGCCCGGTGAGTTCAACAAGGGCCGTGAAGCCGCGGCGGCCTGTTATCAAGCCGCCCGTGTTCTGGGGCTGATCTCGGGTCAGTCAGGGTAGAAACCACAGGCAGAGGGCTGCGATCACGGTGGGCGGAAGGGCGCCGAGCAGCAGGCCCAGCGGACGAATTCCGTCCGGGCCGAACGTGGGTTGAAGGATGGCGTAGCCTGCCGGGTTGGGTGCGTTGGCAATAATGGAGAGTCCTCCGCCGGCGACGGCTCCGGCCACGAGGCTGTATTTTAGCGAGTCGGATAGACCGGACACCTGTGACCCGAGGTAGGTCAGGGCGGAGTTGTCCGTCAGGGCGGTCAGAGCGGTGGTTCCAATAAAAAGTTGTAGGTCACCGAGTGAGCGCAGGAGGGGAGTGAGCCACCAGGCCTGCGGTTTTCCGAGCACGACCAGCCCGCCGAGAAATAGGCCGACCAGGAGACTCTCTCGGAGCTGAATGGCTGTTTGGTATTCTCGGGTTACGTGGGTGACACCGATAAAAAAGAGAAAGAGTGGCAAAAAGAGCGCCATATAATGGTTAGTCAGTATGATGAGTCCGAGAAAAAGGATGTGGATCGCTACGAGCCATAGCGGGACCTCTCCTCGGATATTGTGTCCGCTCTCGTTTACCGGTGCTTTTTCCGTCGACGAGCGTAGTGGGTTCAACTCTTTTCGAAAAAAGAACCACAAGGCAATGGTGTTGAGTAGGCCGGCGATGATGGCCTTGTACCCGAACAGGGAAAACATCTGGGCGGTATCCCAGTTCCAGGTCTGCGCGACCATCACCACGGGGGGCGCCGCGAAGTGGGTGAGCGTCCCTCCGATCGAGATGTTTACGAAGAGCGTGCCGATGAGCGCGTATTTCAAAGGGGTCGAAATATTTCGATCGAAAAATCGCTCCTTTAAGATGAGAGCGGTCAACGTCATCGCGGCCGGCTCGGTGATGAGGCTTCCGAGCCATGGACCGAGGGTGAGCGTGGAGATCAGAAAAGCAGGTTCGGGTTTGAGGGGGATCAGCTTTGCCCCGGCCAGAAGAATCTTTCGAGCGACCCAGAGGAGGGGCCGGGTAGCGGCCACGCACATGATGGCGAAGACGAAGGCGGGCTCGGTGAAGCTGATCGAGTGAACAAAGTTCAGTGTGTCCGTGGTGCCGTAGACGACGAAGAGAATACAGACGAAAAGGCCGGCCCAGAGCCCGAACACGAGCTCGACCTCTCCCAGCAACTCAAAGAGGTTGGCTCTGATCGAGCCGTCGGGGTGTCGGGAGGCGAGAGAATGAAGTTTGGGGGCTCCGAACGTGTGAATAATCGCTACCGCAAAAAACAGCGAAGCGAAGAGTTCTAATAGAGAGGGGTGCATTTTTACCAGTATAAGTAACCACGTGAAGTAAAAAAGAAATATTTATCATTGAGCATAATGACGCATGATGTTACTTACTGTTTGGAATGCCCCTTTATCTTCGCCTTTTTCCCTATTTTCTGCTGGTGATCGCCCCCTTTGCTCAGGCGCAGACGCGCTTGCTGCGCCAGTGGACGGGGACTGATCTCAACGATATCGAGCGGCAGGCCTACCTCTCCCCCGGGGGCGCGGGCTCGCTGGTGCGCATCGCTCTTCAGACGCCGGGCGCGGTCGAACCCGTGGCCTCGCGTGAGTGTGGTGCGGGCGTCGTTTTCATTGCTGGCGCGGGCGAGAAGGTCGGTCGTTTTCGGGTCATCTCCGAGCGCCTTCGTCGTTTGCCAATTGAACAGTATTTTTTCGACTATGAGGATCGAGGTCGCCGCACGACTGCTAACGGTCGTGATCTCGCGAAAGCGCTTCTGACCTACCGTCGAGGCCAGTCTGATCGTACCTGTCGCGTCACTCTGGTGGCCCATGGCGTCGGGGGGCTGATCTCGTTGGCCGCATTGAACGAGCTGCGCTCCGCTTCAGTGCGAGAGATCGGTCCGATCCAGCTCGTCGCCATGGATACGCCTTGGTATGGGTACTCCGGTCCGAACGACGAAAATTTCCTAGACGCGATCGGAATGTTGCTCGCTATGCCGTTCGTCCCCGAGGGGTACATCGATTTACGCGACCGGTCTCCATTTTTTAAGAATCTTTACCGTGCCCCATTGCCTCCGCACTTGAAGTTGCGAATTTATTTCGCTCAAGACGGCGAGCAGATTACCGATTACAGTGAGTCGCCTCATTCATCGATCAACGAACTCATTCAACGTCACTACACTGAGGACATGAGCGCGCCCCCGGTCCGGCCGGGGGTGCAGGTCGATAACCTCTGGGCCGCCCTGACGCTTTCAGATGCGTTCGCGGATCTCGATCGGCGCTTGACTCGTCTGGCGAATCGCCGGGAGCTGACGGAGGAGAACATCCAACTCGAGTTAGCGCACGCCTTCCCCCGGTTTGCCGGGGATTACGAGTCAGTGCTCGACGAGCACTGGGATTTTGCCGAGTACCTGAGCTACGAGGTGGCGCGGTTCATCGAGGAAGATGCGAGTCGTTGAAGCCTTTGCTTCAGCGGCGGATGGCTGTAATCCAACCAGACGCGTAGTGGGTGCGGATCTTCCTGCGAGAGCTGATCCGTCGCTAGTTTTTCGAGGCCGCGTCCCAGCGCGGGCCCGTCGCCGTAGGTCTGCACCGAGAAGCGATCAGCGTCATATTCAAATTTGCGGGAGATGCCTTTCGTGATGACCGAAAACGGGCGCAGGAGCGGCCCCGAGAGCAAGCTGAGGCCGATTAGTCCTGCATAAAGAGAGGGCTGAGATAAGCCGAAGGCCTCGTAGAGTTTGGGCCATTCAATGAGTTTTTGGGCCAGGGCGAGACCCACCGCCGAGAGAAAAAGGGCGCTGCCGAGGTGCCAGAGAATGTGTCGTAGCCGAAAGTGGCCGATCTCATGCGCGACGACGGCAACGGTTTCCTCAACCGTGAGCTTTTCAATCAGAGTATCGAAAAGCACTAGCCTGCGAAGGCGTCCGAAGCCGGTGAAAAAGGCATTCGCTTTGGTGGAGCGTTTCGAGCCATCCATCAAAAAAAGTTTTTGAAGCGGAAAGTTCTGCTGAGAGCAGTAGGCGAGGATGGCTGATTTGAGTGCTCCCTCGGGGAGGGGCACGAATCGGTTGAAGAGGGGAAGAAGGATCGAGGGTGCCAGGAAGGAGAGGGTTACCTGAAAAAGACTGAGCGCCGCCCAAGTCCAGACCCAGGCGTTTTCGCCGGCGCTTTCCATCAGCCAGAGCACGAGCGCGAATGCGCTTCCCCCGAGAGTAGCCATGAGCACCAAACCGAGCGCGGCATCCCGGAGGAAGGTCGAGACTGTCGCGCGATTGAATCCGAAGCGCGTCTCGACTCCGAAGGTGGAATATGCGGAGAAGGTGAGTTGGACGGAAAAAGGGAGGAGCGTGAGGATGCTGGCAAAGATCAGGCCGCGCTGAATGGGGTTCTCGCCGGTGGCGCGTGCGATCGAATCGATCCACTCAAAACCGCCCCACCATAGAAAGCCTAGCTTCAGCGCCAGAAGAGTGGCGTATTGGGCGATGCCCAAGTGGGTGCGGCTCGCGAGGTAGGCGTGGGTTCGTTTTCCTCGGTCCCGATGGAGATTGAGGAGGTCGACGGCGGTTTCAAAAAGAAACTGAATGAGAAACAGCAGGGTGATCGCGATCATGAAATGCATTCCCGCATTTGCAAGCGCGCCTTGCAAGCCCTAGAATCGAGCCTATGCTGAAAAACCGAGTTCTCCGAGGGTCATTGTTGGGTCTGCTCATTTGTGGAGCGAGCATGCCTTCTTCGAGGGCGGATGACGTTTACACGTTCGTCGTCAAGCGTCAGGAGGTCAAGCGACAGTCGCGGTGGTCGTTGTCGGACTGGCTCGATACGCGCGAGAAGATGAGGATGCAGGATCTCTGGCTCGCCCTGCATTCTCCGAGTCCTTATGAGTTCGTTCTCGGAGGCGCTTTCGAAGTCGGCTCGAACAATGTGACCGGTCGATACCTCGCGGGCGAGGGGATGCTTGCAGCCTACGCTTCCATCTTCGGCTTGGAGGGCCATTACGAAGGATTCAGGGACGGACGTGGCGAGCTCATTCAGCGCGCGATGGCGTTCTTTAATCTGCGTGTTTTCGGGATGCAAGTGCAGGGAACCAACATGACCTTCCACGTCGGAGTTCGCCAGCAAAACGAGCTGACGAGCGCGTTCCGGCAGTTGATCGTCGGAGGTTCGCTGACGATGTATCTGGCGAAATTTTTCGGTGTGGAGGGTCTGTTCCGCTATCACTTCGGTTCCACCCCGACCTCCGCCAGCGAAGTCGTCGGCGGAATGAGAGTCGAAGGGGGCGCCTTTATCGACTTCTCCCTTTTTCGTGTTTACGGCCAGTACTTCTGGGAGCCCGAGTGGCGTACCGTCGGGGCCACGTCTTCAAGGCAGGAGCGTCAGGGAATTGCGCTCGGTGGGAAGTTTTTTCTCTAGGTTTATTCGCCGAGGACCGCACGGGCAGAGCCGATGAGATGAGCCGCAAGGTGTTAGAGATGATGCGTTCTCAGTTTTGAGAGTTTGGACAAAATACGTAAATTTTACGCATTTGACTCAAGGTGGCGAATTTGGCACAATATACGTAATTATTACGGAGATTGTGGGCGTGGCTAAAAGAAAGAAATCATTCAAACCCACGCTCTTCGAGATCGTCGAAGCCCAAGAGGGCCTGTTCACCGCGAAACAGGCGGAAGAGGCAGGCTTTGATAAACGCAATCACAGCTACCATGTGCGTGCCGGCAACTGGATCAGAGAGCACCGAGGCATTTACCGGCTCGCCCACTTTCCGCGCAGCCCTCATGAGCAATACGCTCTCTGGTCACTTTGGTCGCGCGGGAGGGACGACCAGCCGCAGGGCGTCTATTCGGGCCAGACCGCGCTCAGCCTGCACGAACTGTCCGACGTGATGCCGGCCAAGCTGCACATG
>CAYIHX010000085.1:0-7541 GCA_964363305.1 uncultured Bacteriovoracaceae bacterium
CGTCCCACCACCACCAGCAGGGACAGATATTCCCCGATAAGCGACGCTCGTCGCCGCAGGCGGAGAAAAAGATGAAGCGCAAGTACGGGAAGCAGTATTACCCGCGACTGAAGAACATGCTGAAATCAAAGAATCTCGTGTGCGGAGCTTTTCAGCAGCGACCCCATAGGAGCGTCGGCTATTCGCCAACTGCGTGCGCACCAAAGGAAGTGCTCGGCGGATGCAACCACCATTCGGAGACGGACCGCAAAGTTCTTTAAGAACCTCAGCAGTCGCATACGCCGCGCAAGCACGACGCAACTCGGGGCCATCCGAGATCGATCCACCCAAGCACTGATTTCCTTTTCGGCTCCACTCCAACCACTTCTCAGAGGCGGCCGCGTCGGAACGATTCCATCCCGCGGAACTGTCGCCGATCTGAGTCGAGGCGCTCTCGACAAAGCTCCCCAGGAGACTCGGAATCGCATCCGAACCCCGAGATCCCGTCTGGCGCGCCGTTCTCTCCTGAAGCTGATCGTTCAGATCTTCAACGATGTCCCGAAATGCCGGAGGCGTATCTCGAAGGCCGTTTGACCATGCCTCTCGCGCGGCAATTCCCTCACCCTGAAGCCGCTCCGCCATACAAGCCGCGTCGACGGCTCCGCCCCTCGTGCAAGCCGCGACCTTTGCCAGCGCCGCGGCAGGAATCTGCGTTCCCCCATCCGCCCAAGCCCCGAGGGCCCCCAGCAAACTCACCCACACGGCCATGAAAATTGTGCTGCTCAAACGCATACGCATAGATCTCCCGAGAAAGGTTCTCACCCAGCCCATCGGCGACCCCTCCAGAGAACTTCACTTTTTTCTGCCCCCGCCTTGCCAGACGCACCGCAACACGATAACGCCCCCTCGTGTTGTGGGAAACGAGCTCTCGCCCCTCCGGACGATCTCTTCTTTCTTTATTCTTTTATATCGTGAGTTTGTGGAGCCTGACGCCTCAAGCGGCTGGGGCTTCCCCCGTTGGGGTGCGCCTGGACGGTACCTTCTTGGCGCTGCCGCAGATCGAGGTCGTGTCGCCCCGAGGGTACGAAAACCGCACCGACAGCCTGGGCAACCTCCCGGCGAACTTCGTGCCCGACAAACTCCGATTCACGCACCCCTCCTTCCGCCTCACCGAGACGGGACATACCCTCGAAACCACCGTAACCCGGAACAGCCAGGGAGACTGGGAAGCCGGCCCCCTTCCCCGAGGCGCCGCTCAAACCTACTTAGCCCTCGCTGAAGCTTCCGACGCCGTTCTGCGCGCGACCGGCACCCGCCTCCCTCCGGTCGAAGTGCTCCTCAACGCCGAACCCGGCTGCAACGCCGCCTGGGACGGCGACCGTCTCCTCCTTCTTTCCGGCAACGCCGATTGCCTCCCGGCGGCGGAGTCCGTCGACCTCGTCCTTCACGAATACGGCCATCGAGTCACCGACTTCGTCATGCCACCCAACACGCTCGACCAGCCCGTCAACGAAGCGATGGCCGATCTCTTCGCAGCCATTTTCAGCGCGGATTCGAGAATCGCCGAAGGATTCTACTTCAACCGTGGAATCAGCTGGCTGCGCGACCTCGCCGACCCCAGGCACTTCCCCGAACAAGCACGCGGTAGATACTCGGAGGCGATGATTCTCTCGTCCGCGCTCTATCCGACCTTCAGGAACCTACCCCAACAGAGCGCCTTACAGCTCTGGTTCATGGCTCACGAACTTCAAGCCGAACAACATCGAACAGGCGTCCAAAACATGAGTACCTCGAGCTTCGAAGCGGCCCGCAACTTACTCGCGCCGGCCGTCCATTGCGAAGTGTACCGAAGCCTGGGTCGCAACGGGCTCGCGCCCCACCTCGGACGAATTCCCGCTCCTTGCACGCCCGAGTCCCTGCCGCTTGAAATAAAAATCTCTCCGCTCCCCTCTGACGCCATGCAAGCGTCCCTCGGCTCAAACCTGCCGATCAGCGCCATGGCCTGGTCGATCGAAGCACGCGTGAACAATGAGTCGCCGCGCCGCTTTTCATCCGCAGCACTGGGATCGATCGCGCTTCCACCGATGAATCTCCGCTGCGGCGATCGGCTCGAGCTTACCGCCCGCCTGGTCAACGCGCGCGGGATCATTCTCGCGGAATCGCAGCACACGCAATGGAAGGGACAGCTCGGAGCGGAGGAGACGATTCTCCTCCTCGGAATCGGAAACCACACTCGGGAGGCTCGCATCCCCGAGGATGGAACTTCCCTCTCCTCGCGCTTCAAGCGCGCTCTCGAACCCAACCAAATCATCACGGCCCTCGATGCGCTTCTTGAGGTAAATCACCCTTTCGCGGATGACCTCGTGCTCTCCGTGCAACCACTCGGCGCTCCCGCGCGGGATCTTCTTCGCGGCCACGAGGAAGTCGAGTTCCCCGGGCGCGTGAGTATTCCCCTTTCAAATAGCCGAGCCCCCCTCAATCTCTCCGTCAGTCTTCGCGACATCACTCCGGGTATCTCGGGTTCCCTGCGAAGGCTCGACCTCGAAATAAAAACCATCCGCTTGGGCTGCGAAATTTAACACTTCACGGCTTCGACCGCTTCCGCACCTTCTCGATCGCTTCAAGGCGCGTCCGCTCACGAAGCGACATCGACGGGCTCGGCGCGGGCCGAACGGACGGCGCTCCCGGAAAGTCGATCACTTCGGTGACGCCGCCCCCCTCGATCGGGCCAGAAAAACCGGGGCTCGACGCCTCTGATATCCCACTCGACTGCACTCGAAGCGCTGGCTTTGCGGGAGCAACTGGAGAAGGCGTGCTCGAGGTCAGCGGCAAAGGACCTTTTCCCTTTTCCTTCAGCTTCTGTCCCACTCGGTCCCTCACGGCGCCCGATCTTTTCTTGGCCTCGAAAGTCCATCGTTTGCGCGCCTCTTGGAGCTTCCTCGCATCCTGGGCGCGCGCTGCCTGGTCGGCATCGTGCACCTGCTTCCCCACCGTCTCGCGATAGAGCTTCTCTTTTTCGCCGGAGGAGAGTTGAGGGCTTTTCTTCAGCCCCTCATAGTATTGATTCAGACCCTCCGCAGGGCTTGCCACGGCCAGCCCCGCGAGCAAGGCCACCCCAAGCAGGGTCGCCGTTGACACACCACTTATATAATAACGCAACTTGTCAGAAGTAGTCATTCTCATTTATCATCATGGGAGGGGACGATCTTTCACTCAAGGGGGTTTTCGATGAATCGCATCAGATCATCGATCGGGGCATTCATTTCGGCGAGCATGCTATTCATGCTCTGTTTCGGGCCACGCTCGGCCCAGGCGGAGCCGGTCGAGATGCCATGCCGGGCGGCAGACGACCGATCCGAGGCGAACTCGCATCTTCTGCCCTGCCGCCTCACCTCCGATTCGACGACCAATCTTTCGCTTCTGGAGCCCGAATCAGATGGAAAACTCAAAACGGGCTTCAAGAGCATGGGCGTCGTCAGCCAGGCCTTGCTCATGTTGCGCAAGGAGCTCATCCGCCAAGAGGAAGCCCTCTATCGAGGCATGCGCTACGACCCGGAAAAATCGAACGAAGAAAGCAGAACGCGCGGCACTCCGACCCTCTCGGGCGAAATCGGAGCCGTCCCTTACTGCTCCATGCGGCCCAATGCGCTGCTGGGTATCCCTGCCGAGACCTCGGTCAACCACCTCGATACGAATCCCCTCGCGATGGCGGGCCTGCAGGCGGCGCCCCCGAACTCCGCTCAATGTGGTGAGTACGCGCGAGTCACCGACTACAGCGATAGCACCGTGAAAATCCAAAATTCATCGCCTTACGGCAAAAGAGAGCTCGCCTACTACCGCGGCCTGATCCCGCAGGCACTCAATTGTTCGTACGAGTCCGTCAAAGCCGAGCTCGAGAGAACCCCCGCCCGCATGTTCATCAGCCCGGCCTGCCGCGCGATGGGCGACGACCTGCGAACCGCTACCGTCAGCTTCTCGAATGAGATGCGCGCCTTCTCGTCCAAGCTGCGCGGCGCCCGCCTCGTCAAGCAGATCTCGAACGATCCCTGCGATGAGAACTCGGCCAACTACGGAAACCAGATTGCCTCGAACGGCGCGGACGTCGGGGCCACTCGGCAAGTGGCGATGCGCCTGTGTGCCCATCGCATCTCTTACGTGAATTTTTTCGCGCGCGCGGCCTACTGCGAAGTCAACGCCCGCGCGCAGGAGCTGCTCAGCGAGCCGAACACTCGCAGCCTCGCATCGATCGCGGTGTCGGTCGGCGACCAGTCGAGAACCCAATGCGCGAGCTGCTACAGCGACTACGACAGCTGGGGCGAGCAGGTGCTCGCGTTCATCGGCGGATTATTCGGAGGAGAGAGCCCCGATGACATCAAGCGCCGGGTCATTCAATGCGCAAATGGCTGCTATCACCGCCTTCTGGAAAGCTCCCTCACTGAAGAATATCAAAAGGTGTCACCCTCCTCAGGCCCGGCCTGCCGCCCCAGGGCGGCCGTCGAGCACGCGCCCAAGCCGGTGTACGCTTCCCTCTCCTCGGCTTTTCTCTTCCTCTGGTCTTCTCTCTTCGGAGTCCGGCGGCGCCGCCTTCAAACCCGCATGATCGTCACCGCCGGATTGATCGCCAGCATCGCGTCCGGCTGCAACTGCGACGGCACGCCCCAGGCGGAATGCGAAATTCCTACACAGGAGCAATTGACCGCGCTCGCGTCCGGATCGGCGCCAGCCCCCGCCGCGGGAGCCGCTCCGGCCCCCGTCTTCTTCTGGGGCGACACCTGCGGCTGCGCCTGGACTCCCACCGACGCGACTTGCTGCAAGCCCAACGGCACGCGAGCCGACGACTTCGCTGAACGCTGGGCCCGCGGAGAGTGCAGGGGGAGCCTCGCAGGCGCCCTCGATCCGACTTTCAAAGGCATCATGGGCGCCGGAGTGCTGGATCGGTCGCGCGCTTTGGCAAACCTCGCCGAAGGGGGAGCTTACGACAGCAACGACCGGCAGGATATCTCAAACGAAGAAGGCAGCACCTCGACGGGCGGCGCCCAGCTTGCCGCGACAGACGATCTGGGTGCGGGCAATAAAACGGCCGGGAAACGCAAAGAAGGAGAAAAGCCTTCTTTGCCGAAATTCGCCGGTGGAGGGGGCGCGAACCAGGGAAAAAGCCCTGGCAACGGCGACGCGGCGGGCGGAGCCGGTGGCGTACCGAGCTTAGCCGGAGCGCTGCACGATCCACTCAATCCGGGAAATGAAGATTCGCAGAAAAGCGCTACGACCGCGGGTACCGGTGATTCAGGCACGGGAGCGTACAAAGCGGCAGGAGGAAATCAGAAAGCCGGAGGATCCTCAGGCTTGGGGAGCTTCGGCTCTTCCGGCAGTGCTGCCGTGGCCGGGGGTGATGGCAGTGGCACATCAGTCGACTTTGCGGGCCGTCAGGCTAACGGCGCGGAAGTCGATGCGCTCGGCACCGGCGATCCGGACGATTATTTCACCAAAATTTCCCTCGAGGGCGATCTCTTCAAGATCGTCCGCGCGCGATACCACTCGACCGCGGTGCGCTGGCGGGGCGAGGACTCCGCGCACGCCGCTGACCGCGCCACTGCGATTTCGCGTTAACGGCAGGATAGCTCTTCCTTGCTACCTTCGGTCTCGGCTTGGGAAGGCTCTTCTCGCGAAATCGGCCCTCCACGTTACTCAAGGCCGCGATGTCGCCGTCGAAGCTGATATCTTGATGTTTCCGGGCGCGAATTTCCGTCAGATTCTCGTACAAGGCGCGATCATCCGTAATGCGGCCATCAATGCTCGCAAAACAGAGAGTCAATCCGCCGAGGCCGAGCACGAAGCCCAAACCATAATCCTTCAGGGACCCTCTCCAACTAGAATAACTCTTCCTCGAGGCCATCGCGTTCACTCCTTTGCCGATCCTCACTAAGCAAGAGAAGTGCCAAGCCCAGCTGGCAGAAAACCACCCGCAGACGGGGTTCCGGTGTCAAAGTTATTGACAGTGCACCAGCGCATGGACGCCCCGCCCGAGCCCGAGCCTCAGGCCACCCGCCGCGCTCGAACCAACGCTTTGCGTGTCATCGCATCGACCAGACGAAAGTACTTCCTCTGCACCCGACGAACCACCTCCTTCTCGTTTCGACCGCGTGCGGTCGACTCGATCTTCCACTCATTCCCCGCCGCCTCAATCCCCGCTTCGAACTCGGAATCGACCTTCCTCATCCACACCCGGCGCGACGAACCGGCAGGCGCCCTCTCGGCAACCCGATGAAGTACCGCATCAAGTTCACGACTCAGCTCACCGGTGGGATTAAAATTTTGAACCTCAGCTTGATGAACCAGCATTCTATTTTCCTCTTTCAGCTCTCCTGAGCAATGGTTGTGCCAAGAATATTGCTGCGTTGAGCCACTTAAAATGATTTGGTTTTTTTGAGCCTTCCTCTTGAAGATGGTGCGATTTGGCCCAAAGACAGGTGACACATCTACCCCCACCATGGCCCCACTCCGACCTTGACCCCGAGCACTGCGCGCAGGACAACCGAAGTCTTGATGCAGAACTCCCGCAAGAAGCCCCGAACCATTCGCCTCATCGGGGTCAAACAAAACAACCTCAAGAACATCACGGCCGAGTTTCCCTTCAAGAAAATCACCGTCATCACCGGCCTCTCTGGCAGCGGAAAAAGTTCACTCGCCTTCGACACCCTCTACGCCGAAGGGCAACGCCGCTACATCGAGAGCCTCTCTACCTACACTCGGCAGTTTCTCCAGAAGATGCCCAAGCCCCTGGTTGAGGCCGTCGAGAACATCCCCCCCGCCATCGCCCTCGAACAGAAAAACCACATCGTGAACTCCCGAAGCACCGTGGGCACTCAAACCGAGATTATCGATTACCTGAGAGTGCTGTTCGCCAAAGTCGGTCGGACGATCTGCATCGACTGCGGAGAAGAAGTGAAGGCCATCGGCTCGCAACGAATGTTCGATTGGGCCGTTGACTGGGCCCCCGGCCGAAAAATGCTGATTCTCGCTCCGCTCACCCCGGCGGAGAGCATACCCACTCCCGTCGCAAAAAAGAAATTGAAACAGAAACCCAAGCGCGAATCCCTCCTGGGCTTGGACTCGCTCATGCAGACCCTGAGAGAGCAGGGCTTCGTCCGCTTGCATTGGGCACGCCCGAAACATGAACCGATCGTGCTCGATCTCGAAGATCTCACGGCCATTCCAAAGGGTCTCACCGCGGACTCCTACCAACGGGGAGAACTTTCCGTCATCGTCGACCGCATGCGCATCGCGGATGGGTCGCTCGACGAAGAAACCCGCGCGCGCCTACTGGATTCGATCGACCAGGCTCTGGCTATCGGCAAGGGGCGAATCGGCTTCTTCGACTCAACCACTCTTGAATTCAAAGCCTTTGACTCCCGCTTTGCCTGCATGAAATGCGGAAGAGAGCATCGCATCCCCGAGGCCAACCTCTTCTCCTTCAACAGCCCGGTCGGAGCCTGCCCGACCTGCAGCGGCTTCGGCCACACCCTTGAGCTGTCAGAGAACCTGATCGTGCCCGATCCGTCAAA
>CAYIHX010000086.1:0-7309 GCA_964363305.1 uncultured Bacteriovoracaceae bacterium
GCAGGACATTCGTATTGCTAATGCCTGCGGACATCTTCACTCGCTACCAACACAATAAAAATTTCACAATAAAAATTTCGCCCTATGGGTCGCCCCGAATTTGTGGGGCCGTGGTGAGAAATTCGAGCTGTTTATAGGTCTCTTGAGCGTACCGGAGGCCCCAGTCGGTTTTAAACAGAATGAGGGGTTGCCCGTCGCGATCTTCGAGGCAGCGGGAGTCCTCTCTTCGCTCAAAGAGCGAGGGGTCGAACCCCGGCCCTCGGACCCATCGTGCGTGAATATAGGGGAGGCGATCGATTTTCACATCAACTGTGTATTCGGCCTTGAGGCGATGCTGGAGGACTTCGAACTGTAACGCTCCTACGGCGCCGAGCACCGGATCTTTGTCACCGAGGCCGCGTTGCTTGAAGACCTGGACGACGCCCTCTTCAGAAAGTTGGTCGAGGCCCTTCTTGAGCTGCTTGCGCTTCAGCGGGTCGAGGATGATGACTCCCGCGAAGTGTTCGGGGGAGAAACGAGGAACGCCGCCGTACTCGATGCGGGGGCCAGTGCAAAGCGTGTCCCCAATTCGAAGCTCGCCGCTCGTGTCGAGGAGGCCAACGACGTCACCGGGCCAGGCCTCGTCGACGATCACGCGCTCTTGGGCGAAAAACTGAAGCGGTTTGGAGAGTCGGAACGTCGTGCCGAGTCGGGCATGCTTGACGTCCATCCCGCGCTCAAAATGTCCGGAGCATACACGCATGAACGCGACTCGGTCGCGATGAGCGGGGTCCATATTCGCCTGAATTTTAAAAATGAACCCGCTGAAGTTCGGACTGGTGGGGTCGACAAACTCCCCTGATTCCAGCATTCGCGGCGGTGGCGGCGGCGCGAATTCGATGAAGCTTTGCAGAAAATGATCGAGCCCGAAGTTATTCATCGCGCTCCCGAAGTAGATGGGAGTGAGTTCGCCGTTGAGCACGCTTTCGTGATCGAAAGGATCGCCGGCCATCTGGACGAGCTCGAGTTCAGCTTTGAGCGTATTGAGAAGGTCAAGCGCCTCATCGACATCGTTACGTGGGCCACCGAGGGCAGCCAGGAGCTCGGGGTCATCCAATCCTTTGAAGGTTTGCGACTCGATTTTCGAGCGGACGTTCGCGACTCCTCCGGTGTTAAAGAATAGTACGGAATTATTTCTCAGGTCATACACGCCACGGAAACGGTCGCCCGAGCCAATCGGCCAGCTCATCGGTGTCGAGCGAATTCCGAGAACTTTTTCGATTTCGTCGATGAGGTTGAGCGGCTCTTGTGAGGGACGATCGAGTTTGTTGATGAAGGTGAAAATCGGGAGGCCCCGCATGCGGCACACTTCGAAGAGCTTGCGCGTTTGCGGCTCGACGCCCTTGGCGGCGTCGATGAGCATCACGGCAGCGTCGGCGGCAGTGAGCGTTCGATAGGTATCTTCAGAGAAATCCTTGTGGCCGGGAGTATCGAGAAGGTTGATTTGGATTCCTTGATACTCGAACTGAAGTACCGAGGTAGAGATCGAGATGCCTCGTTGCTTTTCGATCTCCATCCAGTCTGACGTTGTGTGCCGCTGATTCGCCTTGGCACGGACGGCGCCCGCCAGGTGGATGGCGCCACCGTAAAGCAGAAGTTTTTCGGTCAACGTTGTTTTCCCGGCATCCGGATGGGAGATGATCGCGAAGGTGCGACGGCGCTTGACCTCTTCTTCTAGACGCTCGTGCTGGGGTTGTTTTTGATCGCCTGACATAGAGGTATTGCCGTTGACAGCTAGCAACTCACCCCTGATTTATCCACCAAATTGTTAACTGGCTTAACAAACGGTGCCAGGCACCGCAGGCTAGGCGGCTCTCTTTTTCTTCAGCTCGGTGTCGAGAGCTTTGATTTTGGTCTGGGCGGTGGTGAGCATGACGGCCAGCTCTTGGATTTTGGCCTTATAGTGTTCGATTTGGTCCTGGAGTTTTCGACTTCGTTCCATCTCCTTCTGGACTGCGTTGTTGAGGCTATTGGTTTTCGAGATCGCTTCCTTGTGGGCTTTCATCGCGCTACTGGTCTTGTTCATGAACTCGATCCGGTCTTTCTTGAGTTCTTCCGCAATGGTACTCAGGCGGGAAACGGAGCGACGTTCCTTTTCGAGGATGTTATTGAGGGCGATGAGTCGACGGTCGAGCTGGTCGTGTTTTCGGCGCCATTCTTCCTTCTCGGAGTCGAGGCGGTCGAAGCGCTGCGCCATTCGTTTTTTGAGCAGGGAGCTGTCTTCGATTCGCGCCTGGAGCTGGTTTGCGTTTTTCACCGAGGCCATGTGGGCTTTGTCGATGAGATCGAGGTCGACCAAGAGTTTCGCGATCTCGCGGTCTTTCTGTTTCAGTAAGGCAAGGATTTCATGTGGAATGGGAACTTCTTGGTCGGGGTTATTGTACTTCTTGAGGAGCTCATCCGGATCGATTCCCTGGAATTTGTCTTTAAAAATTTTTAGCTCGCCATCGAGGGTCTGGATTCGTTCGTTTAGTCGCTGGATGTTCTGCTCGTGATCCTGAATGACATACTTGGCGCGGGTGGCGATTTTCTGTGAGGTATTCGCCATGTCGCTGATGTTTTGGTTCGCGGTTTCGAGATTCAGGATCTGAGTCCGACTTTTTTCAAAGTCCTTCATCATGTCGCCGTGTTCGGTTTCGAGTTCCGTGATGTAACCGGTTGATCGGTCCACGAAGCCCTGGAGCTCAATCACTTTCTCGTTTGTTCGAATCAGGAGCGACTTGGCGTCGGCTAATTGAGAGCGGAGAACGGTGTTTTCGGTTCGCAGGGTTTCCGCGTTCGCGTCAGCACCGCTTTCAGGTGGAATTTCCAGGGAATCCGCGGCGCGTTTCATGGCCTCGACCTGGCGCATCTGCTCTTCGGCCGTCAGGGAGCCCTTTTCTCCCGGCAGCAGCAGGCCGTCGGGCCGCTTAGCCGAGGCAAAAGTGTCTTTTTTGATCCCGACGGATTCGCAGAGCTGCTCCGAGTCGCGTTCGACCCGATCCGCCTGTTTCTTCGCGTCTTCTTGGAGATTTGCGGAAGTTTGAATGTGCGCAGAAAAGTCCTTCGCGGCCAGCCGCTCCTGATCGGTCATCGTTTTGAAGGCTTTGCCTTGCAGCTCCTCCCATTTTTGTTGGAGTCCTCGTTGAGAGCCCTGCGAGTCCTTGAGGCGCTCGTGCAGGGCCACGATGGCCTGATTCTGGGCGAAGATCTTCGCCTTGAGTTCTTCGGTGGTTTGGCCGCCGACGGGCGGAGTCGGGACCGTGTCGATCGTGATGGCGTCAGCGCTCCCTACCGGCGCCTCCGGGGAGTCCGTAGTTGGTTTACGAATTTCGATCTTCGCGCCCAAGAGGCCCTCGAGGCCGGTGATGATTTGGTTGACCGTATCCGAGACGAGCTCTTCGTTTTGATGATCGACGAGGTGGCGCATTTTGAGGAGATCTTCGTTGATCTCGCGCGCCTTGCCTCGAATGAGAAGGAGTGCTTTCGATGAAAGGAGTTTTCCCGGAGGGGCGGCATCCGAGAGGGCGGCTAGTTTGCCCAGGATATTCCTAGCCTGGTTTTGGACGAGGGAGTACTGTTTGCCCGGTTTGTCGGCGAAGCCGGCAACCTTGATCAGCTCTTCCTTGAATTTTCCGACCACGTCGGCGACGACGACACTGCCATCGTCCGCTGAAAGGGCCTTTTTCGATTGCAGACGTTGAACCTCCGTCTCGAGCTTGGCGGTCATGCCTTTGACGAGAATCTTGTCTTCGTGTTCGAGGTTATCAGAGTGGATGCTGTCGCCAAGGTCTTCAGCTTGTCCACGGAGTAGCTGAATGACGGCCTCGAAGGCGTCTGGAGCCCGCGCTGTTGGGCTCTCCATCACTTCAACATCCACGGAGCTCTCCGGCACCGGAACCTTGAGCTCTTCCGCCAGTTCGGCTGGCATTCCCTCAACGGCGATTCCCTGGGCCCCCTGGGTCTGGATCTCTTGAAGGACGGCCTTGCCTTCGTCGGTTTCAAAAAAGGTACGGAGATATTGTGCGTAAACCTCTTGGTCGGCCGCCTGGACGAACATCTGGTCGATCTTAAATTTAGCCAGTTTATCGAGTGTTTCTTGTGCGAAGGAGTGACCCGTCGGAACGAGCTGAACGACGCGGTTGTTGGCCCGAAGAAGGATAAAGCACGAGAAAGGAACCACCCGGTTTACGCGGATGATCGAGGTGAGAATCGGAAAATAATGTCCTTGGTCGCCCAGTTCCAAATCGTGGAGACTCCTTATTAATCTCTTCGGAGCCTTGCGTCTTTGGGTTGAGTGGCGGCGTTTTGACAGCTGAGGTGAACGGTGAGGGTTAATTTTTTTTCATGCCTCTTTCATCTCAGTTTTAAGCACTGCGTCTAGAGTGTCAGCTATGGAAGTAAAAATGGTCGGGTGGTGGAAGAGGTTGGGTCTGGCTGGCGTCGTTGCCGGCGTGGCGGTTTTAGCGGGAGCCGGGGCTTCCCGACCCGAGGCGGCGCCGCTCCCGTTGCCGCCATCGAGCGGTCCCGAGCAGCTCTATGTAAATGTCGCCGAGCGGGTGATGCCTTCCGTGGTGAATATCTACACGACCCAAGAGGTCCGTTCGCGCTCTCGGCGCTGGGGTGGACCGATGCCTTTTTTTCCCGGAATGCCAGGGGAAGAGGGCGTACCGGACTGGGGCGCGGGTGATCGCGCCGAGCGGCCTCAGTCGTTGGGAACCGGGTTTGTGTTCGAGATTGAGAATGGCAAGGCCCTGATTCTGACCAATCACCACGTGATCGATGCGGCGGATCAGGTCTACGTGAAGTTTACCGAGAGCGAGGATGAGGCCGAAATCAAGGCTGAGTTGGTCGGCTCGGATCCAGAGCTCGATGTCGCGGTCGTCCGTGTGAAGGCGGCACCTCAAATGCAGGCGGCGCGCCTGGGGAATTCAGATCTTTTGCGAGTGGGCGAGTGGGTGGCGGCACTGGGCAACCCGTTCGGCCACGGGCATTCGATGACTCATGGAATTGTGAGCGCGAAGGCGCGGACGTTGCCGGGTGGTTGGGGCCGCTACCTTCAGACAGATGCTCCGATCAATCCCGGGAATTCAGGTGGCCCGCTGGTTAATCTTCAGGGAGAAGTCGTAGGAATCAATAACGCCATCGACGCGCGGGGACCGGGAATTGGGTTTGCGATCCCGATCAATTCAGTGAAGGAAATCGCGGAGCAGCTCAAGAAGACGGGAGAAATCGAGCGGGGTTTCATTGGCGTCTCGATCGCGTCCCTCGCGCAGACGCCGATCCGGGAACGTCGAAAATATGGTCCGCAGCATCCGGTGATCATGCAGGTGGTTCCCGGTGAGCCTGCGGCAAGAGGCGGAGTGATGCCTTACGATATCGTGCGGCAGGTGAGCGGAAAAAAAGTCGAAACCGTGGAGGAGCTGCTTCATGAGGTGACGGCCGTGCCGGTGGGCACGCAGCTGACGCTCGAGGTGGACCGAGGCGGAACGATCAAAAAGCTCGAGGTAACCGCTGCGAAGCGCCCGAGGCGGTGATCGCTAGCGGAGCAGGGTGCCTTTGAGGCTTCGGATCAGGTCGAGCATCTCATGCGTGTCGCCGCCACGAACAGGAATGGGCATCACGCTGCGGATGACTTGATTCTTGGAAGAAGGGCTCCACTGATGAAAGCGAGAATCGTAGATCACGATCGCGCCGGTGTCGGTCGGGGAGCGGATGAGACGACCGATGCGCTGCTTGAGCCAGATCATGCGCAAGGGGAAGTCGTAGTCGTAAAGCGCAAACTTGGTCCGCGCCTTGCGCGCTTCGGCCAAGGGGCCCCGAGTCATCGCCTCGTTGATCTTCTCGAGAATCACGCAGGCCAGCGCGCGGCCCGGAATATCGAGCCCTTCGCCGTACCGTTCACCTCCGACGAGGAGCGCGCGCTCCGTGGTTTTGAAAACCTCGGAAGCGCGCCGGTCGGAGAGGGAGTCGAGCACCGTGATGCCTTCGGGCTCGAGCAGGGTGCGCAAGGCATCCGCCGCGTAGCGCAGGCGTCGATTGGAAGAGACGAGCAGGAGCGTTCGGCCTTGGAGCTCGCGGGCGACTTGGGCGGTGAACTGCACCATGGAGTCGACGTGCGCGAGCGTACCCGGCTGGGGGAGGCCTGAGGGAATCAGCACCATGGCTTGGCGCTCGAGCGAATAGGGCGAGGGGAGTTGAATCGGCTTTTCGGAGAGCGTGAGGCCGATTCGGTCGGTGACGAAAGTGGGATTGGGGCCGGAGGACAGCGTGGCCGAGGTCAGGACCACCGATTCCATGTTCTGAAAGAAGGGCGCCGCGATTTTTGAAACATCGATGGGTTGAGCCGACACCTTCCAGATTTGCTCGCGGGGTTCCCAATGCAAAAGCCGCAGAAAATTCGCCGTTTCTTCGGTGGGATCAGAGGGGGGGATGCTCTTCTCAATTCGTTCGGCGAAACTCGAGAAGCGCTCAGCGGCGTTCGCCAGCAGGTCGAGGAGGGGATCGGTCTTTGGATGCTTCTTTTGCTCGGCCGTCGAGGCGGCGGCCAAGAGCCAATCTCTGAGCTCTTGAACCGCCAAGGAAAGGTTCTGAATGCCATCGATCCAAGCTCGTTCGCTCGGGCCACCGTTCAGTACCCGCGTTTCTTCATAGCCCTCTTGCCCTTCGCGGTTCTTGGACGCGAAACCCGGCGCGATCACGCGCAGCTCGTTGACGCGGGTGCGGATCTTCGCGGTCAGCTCGGGCAGGTCCCTCGTGGGGTTTCGGCCGGAATACGGGCCTCCTAGACCGAGGCGCTCGATGAAGGCGGCGATTTGCTTCAGATCGTCAGCGCGTTTGCCGCTTCGCTTGCGTTCCAGGCGGTCGAGAGTTTCGGTGATCTCCTCTTCCGAGAGGCGCGAGGCAAAAGTCTCGGTCAGTCTTTCCTCGAGATGCTGAGCTTCGTCGAAGACCACTGAGCGAACAGCCGGGAGATGACCAGGCCATTGAAAAACCAGCGCATGGTTGGCGATCACGACGTCGGCCGTGTGGGCCAGCCGCGCGGAATCGTAGAAGTGGCAGACTTTGTAAAAAGGGCAGCCGGGCCCGATGGTGGTCGTCCGATGCGAGCGCGTCCGTTCGATCCAGGTGTTGAGCAGCTCGAAACGATTGCGGAGGTACTGCGAGATGCGGTCCAGCTCGGCCGTTCTCTGCGTTGAATGAAAAGCGATGAGGAAGCTCGCGCACCAGCGTTCTTCCAGGGGGGCGTCGACGGTCAGCGACTGGGCCCAGTCGCTGAGTTTTCGGAGGC
>CAYIHX010000087.1:0-7124 GCA_964363305.1 uncultured Bacteriovoracaceae bacterium
CAGCGAAAGAGGACGGCATACATGGCACCGAGCAGAAGCAGTCAAAAACGAATCACCAAAGAGGCAATTGTTCTGCGCTACATGCGCCTATCGAAGAAGCTCTCCCTGAACAAAGCGGGGCGGCTCATCGGCATTACCGGATCGGCGATTGCACACATCGAGGGAGGCCGAATGGAAGTATCCCAGGCCCGGATCGAAACAATGGTGCGCGCCTTCGGCTATACCCAAGACGAGTATTTGGAGATTTTTGATGGAAGAGATTTACCCCTCAATCTGCGGGACGAATGCGCGGGGATCATCAAGCAACTCGACGACGTGAAACTACAGGCCGTGTACGCGGTCCTGGTCAACTTCATGCCAGCGGGGGCGGCTAGGACGACACAAAGCCCGAGCCAATGCCGGGCATTGAGCCGGGCGGTCTGAGGACAAGACCTGACGACTGCGGCACGTTAACCGCCCGAGCCATTCGCAACGGCTCGGGCGCTCAATGTGAACTGCCGCCGAAGCGACGGGAGTTACCCCGCCGCTTCGAGTTCGCACTCGACTTCATCGAGATAGGTCTCGATATCGCCGCGCGAGTAGTGCTTCGATCCACCGTCGAAAGTGACGAGATTGTCCTCGGAGACTTCCTGGTCGATCCACTCGGACTCGGACATATCCCACGACACTCGATCAAGCTCTTTGATAGATATCCGGCTCGCTGGCGTGGACGAGGCCGGCGCCACCGAGACGCTCCGGTTCGTACCGACCGAGGAAGCGGTCATGGAAAAGGTGGTGAACATGTACGACCACAGAAAAAAAGACTAATGGGGTGAAATTCGTTAAATTTTGTATATGTTTGTTATTATTAGCATTTAGTAATTTATTATGGACTTATCACTAACAAAATCACACTACTTTTTGTTAGCAACACCGACTCAGTGACGTTGGAATACTAACAAATACATGCTATACTTTGTTAGTGGTCACAAAGAACAAAATGACGCAAACAGTTGAAACTGCAATAAAAAGCAAGATCTACGGGCACGGCAGGGGCTGGGTATTCACCCCAAAGCATTTCCTGGGTCTCGGCAGCCCTGGGGCGATCCGTTTCGTTCTCTTTACCCTGCGCAAAGAGGACTTTATTCGACGAATTTCCCAGGGCCTCTACTACTACCCGATTCAACACGAAACCCTGGGAACCCTTTCACCCAGCGTGGAAGGCGTCGCAAAGGCGATCGCCGAAAAGCACGGATTTCGGATTCAGCCGTCCGGCGCCTACGCGGCAAATGCGATTAGCCTCTCTGAGCAGGTGCCCGGTCGAGTTGTTTTTTTAACTGATGGGCCGTCGCGAAAAGCGAAGGTTGGCAAGATCGTAATCTCGTTCCGCCACACCTCCCTTCGCAACATGTTTGCGGCTGGCTCCCGTGAAGGCGTGGTCATTCAGGCCATGAAGTTCATGGGGCGGCAGCACCTCAATCAGATCAGGCTCGATCAGATCAAGAGAGTCCTCAAGGGATCGAACCGTAAAGATTTCGAGAGAAACCTCAAATATGCACCAGAGTGGATTCGCACCCTGCTCTTCAAGCTCATGGAGAACGACCTATGACCCAGATTCACCTTCTCCCGCCGGCGGAAAGGCGGCTGTTTTTTCAAGCGGCCTCCGATGAAGCGCAGATTCCCTTCGAAATCGTCGAAAAAGATTTCTGGGTGGTCTGGACGCTCGACCGTCTATTTTTGATTCCGGAGCTAAAATCCCATCTAACCTTCAAGGGCGGAACGTCCCTGTCCAAGGTCTACCGGGTCATCGAGCGATTTTCCGAAGACATTGACGTCTCGATCGAAAAGGATTTCCTTGGCTTCGCTCACGAGAAAGACCCCGAGAAGGCCGCATCGAAGAAGAAAACTCGCGCCGCTGTCGAGGCACTCGGAAGCGCCTGCGCCAAATATGTTCGAAGCGATCTACGCACCGCCTTGCGTTCTTCGATCACAAGCGCACTGGGCACCAATCAGGGATGGGATCTCGTCATTGATCCCATGGACCCCGACGACCAGACCCTTCTCTTCGAATACCCGAGCCTAACGCCCAAGGGCGGCTACATTCACCAGGCCGTGAAGATCGAGATGGGCGCGAGATCGGAACACTGGCCCGTGAGCGAGCACTCCATTCAGAGCTATGCAAAGGAAGCACTCCGAGAAAAAGTCACGGAGCCTGCGGTTCGCGTTCGCGTGCTCAACGCCGAGCGCACCTTCTGGGAAAAAGCGACCATCCTGCACCAGTACGCGCACCTCCCCGAAACAAAGGCGCTTCCTGACCGCATTTCGCGGCATTTCTACGACTTCTACCGACTCCTCAATTCGGAGGTGAAAGCCAAAGCATTGGCCGACATCGCGCTTCTTGAGCGCGTGGCCGTTCACAAGGGCATCTACTTCGCATCCGGCTGGGCCAACTACGAAACCGCGCGCAAGGGCACGCTCGTGCTCTCAGCACTGCCGCGATTGGCGGCCGACCTCGAAGCTGACTACCGCCTGATGAGGCAGATGTTCTTCGGCGAGATCCCCGACTGGAAACTGATCCTGAAAACAATCAAAGAGTTCGAGGCGGAGTTCAATTCGTAGAAAGGAACCATGATCTACTTCACCGCCGACCATCATTTCGATCACCAGAACATCATCAAGTATTGCGCCCGTCCGTTCGGCGGCGTGAACGAGATGAACGAGGAGATGGTTCGCCGATGGAACTCGGTCGTGGCGCCGGATGACACCGTTTACTACCTGGGCGACTTCAGCATGGCCAAGCGACCCGTGGGATATTTCGGCAAGCAGCTCCATGGCGAAAAGCACCTGATCATTGGCAATCATGATCGCTGCCACCCGCGCAAGCAGACCGCCAACGCCGTACAGGCCGTTTACCGTGAGGCCGGGTTCGTCTCCTTTGATGTAGAGGCAACCCTCCAGATCGCCGGCCAGGAGGTTCTCCTCAATCACTTCCCGTATCTCGCTGCCGAGCCCCCCGATGCGGGCTACGTGATCAAACACCAGGATTTGCGCCCCATCGACCGAGGACTCTGGCTTCTGCACGGACACGTCCACGAAAAATGGAAGGTCAAGCCCAAGATAGGAGTCCACGATGAAAGCGAAAAAAACAAATAAAACCTACTGCACCGTCTGTCCGAAGTGGGAAATCAAGAAGCCCGAGCGCTGCTCCAACACGGTGAAGAAAGGCGCAAAGATACTCTACTTCTGTACCGCTCGGTGCAAAGAGCGATACTCAAAAGCGCCGGAGAAATTCGCTTCCTAGGACCAAACGAATGGAACTTGAACTCCGGCAACTCACCGAAACGAACTTTTCTGACTATGAGTCCATCACCCAGAAGGAATCGGGCGGTGGCTGCTATTGCTCCTTCTGGCACCAGAAATGGAACTCGCGGGCGGACTGGGATCTCCAGTGCAAGCAAGCACCTGAGAAAAACCGGGCCATCGTTCTCGAAAAAGTCCGGGCCGGTTTTCATGTGGGCGCCGTGGTCTATGAAGACGGAAAACCGATCGGGTGGATTTCGGTTGGCCCCGCGCCCGATTTCTATTGGACTTGGCGTCGCGTCGCCGCTTTGGGCGATGGCGCTAACAAAATCGCGTCAATCGTCTGCGTCACGGCGTCTCCCGACTACCGAGGCAAAGGATTTCAGGCTCGAACCCTGTCTAAGCTCGTCGGATATGGAAAGAAGATAGGCTGGAACGTGATCGAAGGCTATCCGTTCGACCAGTCCGCCATAGAGAAACACGGCGATGTGGTGTTCTGGCCCGGCTTCACCAAGTCGTACGAGACGGCAGGATTTCAACGAACCGGTCCGCATTGGCTGAGCTCGCCCGAGGCAGAGCGATCGATTTACCAGTATAGGTTGGGCGAATAAAAGAATGTGAAGTAGACGGCGCCTCTACTCCAACCTCTACATTTATTGACGGTCTATTCCGATATGAGACTCGATGAAATTCGGAATGCGGACACCATCGTTTCGAAAGAGTTTCGCTGCACGGACCTCGGCGCGTCGGTATGTACGACACAATCTTGGCTTTAAGGCTCCACGGGGATGGGGCTGGGTCACCAATCCTCGCAAAGCTGCGTACAACCGAGTCTATAACCGAACTACATTCTCGGCTGGCAAGGGCGGGTTGGAAGCCTTGATCATTGGAGTTTTGGTCTATCTTGCGTTCGAGCTGCTTGTGGCCGTCTTTAAACTCTTGTTTTCGATGATCGCTGAACTGGTCAGCTGGATTCGATCGGCCTCTGGGAAGAAGGCTACTACCGAGCAAACCCATAACGAACAGGCCTTATTGGATGCTGCCCCCAAAACACACGTCTCAGAGGTACCGGAATGCCCTCGTTGCGGCAGTCACATGGTTTCACGGATTGCCAAACGTGGCAGAAACCCAGGTAAGTCCTTTTGGGGATGCTCTCAGTTTCCTGGATGTAGAGGCACCAGAGAGAGCACAGAAACAAAAGCAGCCTAACCTATTGCTTTTATTTACTTTTGTATGTGTGTACTTTTTCCGTACACCGGACTATAATGTTTTTAGGAGTTTACAATGTCTCAAGCCGCTAGAAAAAAAGCAGACCGCATCGACCTAAGAGTCAATGATAGTGCCAAGGAACTCATTGAACGGGCAGCGTCTATCGCAGGAATGAGCGTGAGCAGTTTCACTCTCCACAACACTCTAAGAGCCGCACGCGAAGAAATTGCGACCTATGAAAGGCTCTCCCTCTCCAATCAAGACCGAGATTTATTTCTCGCAACTATAGCCAATTCGCCAAAAGCAAATGAGGCTCTTCGTTCTGCTATGAAGCAGTACGCAAAGAGATACAGATAAACTCGCTCAAAGGAACATCTTGGATCTCATCTTTGAGGAAATCTCCAGACAGCATGACCGGTCTTCGTTCGATTGTGGCACTCCTCCACTCAACGACTATCTAAAAAAGTTTGCCAGGCAAAATAACGACGATGGAATCAGCGTTACCATTGTCGCGGCGGAGGCCTCGAAACCGAAAACGATTCTCGGATATTACTCTGTCAGCAGCGGACAAATTGAATTCGAATCAATGCCGCCTGCATCTGTTAAGGGTATCCCTAAATACCCCATTCCGATCATGCGAATCGGTCGCCTCGCAACCGACGTAAAAGCGAGAGGACACGGAATTGGAAAGGAGCTTTTGATGGATGCTTTGCACAGAGCCATCGAAGCATCCAAACTTCTCGGAGTGTATGCAGTTGTCGTCGACGCCAAGGACGAGACCGCTAAAAACTTTTACAAGAAATACCAGTTCACCGAACTCTTAGATAAGCCCATGGTTCTATTCATTCTGATGAGTACCGTAAAAGACGCATTAAGGTAGACGAGAAAAGCAAAGGAGAACTCAATGGAGAGCGACAACGTCGTTACTCTCCAGGCGAACTCCAGGCAGGACAATGAAAAGTTAAAAAAAGTTTTTCGACTCGACCGAGTTGAAAAAGGCAGCGCTGGAAGCGGCGCTGTCGAAACCGTGATCTTTGACAACCTGGTTTGGATGACTTCAGCGGAGGCTGCGCAATACCTCCGAAAGTCGGTCGGCGCTCTACGCACGGCGGTCTGCCGCAAGCAGATTACCGCGCGGAAATGGAGACGCCGACTCTACTTTAAGAGGCTGGAGCTGGACCGCTTGCTCGATTCCTCCGAATGGAAAGGCGGAATCTAATGGCAATATCCAGCTACGAAAAAGACGGACGCACGGTCTAGAAGGTGTACGTGAGCATCCGGAGCAAAGAGAAATCAACGCTTCGGGTTCAACGCCGCATGGACGGACTCGCTTCTGAGCGCGAAGCGAACGCTGAAGAAAAGAAACTCTTGCGAGAACTGTCCCATGAGCTGGCGAAACGCGAAGGCAAGGGAATGACGTGGGAAGAAGTGATCGGACGCTGGGAAATGGCGATGCGAAGCGACCGCGCTTACTTTGCTTACCAACCGACCACGATCATCGATCACGTCAGTAACCTGCGACGCTAGACCGCTGGCTGGCTCAACCGAGTCGCCGGCGATCTCACCAGAACCGACGGACGCGATATGCTTCGGGAAATGGAGCACGTCGGGAAATCGCGGAACTTCAGAAAAAACCTGAAGTACACGGTTAACGTCGTCTACAAGTGGGGCATCGAAGAGCGCCTGATCGTGGGCGCTCACACGAGCCCAGTCGAAGGACTGCAACTGGCGAAATCCGTTGAGGAGAAAGCGCCGGACATTCTGACGATTGAGGAGATCCGAAAACTTCTCCAAGAAGCAAAGAACCTCGCACACCCCTGGTATCCAGTGTGGGCGATGGCTCTTTTGACAGGAATGCGAAGCGGTGAACTTCACGCCCTCCTCTGGTCTGACCTAGACCTAGAGGGCCGAAGAATCACCGTCAGTCGTTCCTACAACTGCCGCATGCGTTCCGTGAAAGGGACGAAGGCAGGCTACTGGAGGAGCGTTCCCATTTAGGATGAGTTGCATGCCCTGCTCTTGGAACTTCGGGCAACCGATCCCCAGGCAGAACATGTCCTTCCGCGTCACTGGGAATGGGACAAGGGCGAGCAAGCTCGGGTGCTCAGGGCATTTTGCCAAGGCATCGGGGTGCGCTCGGTTAAGTTCCACGCTCTTCGGGCCTGCTTTGCAACACAGCTCTTAGGAAACGACATCGCTCCGGCCCGGGTCATGAAGATCTGCGGCTGGCGCGATTTGAAGACCATGCAGCACTACTATATCCGGCTCGCCGGCGTGGATGAGGCCGGCGCCACCGAAACGCTCCGGTTCGTACCGACCGAGGAAGCGGTCATGGAGAAGGTGGTGAACATGTACGACCACAGGAAGAAGGAGTGACCTCACATGGCAGCCCCAATGGTCCGCCCATCCCTTGCTTCGGCTGAAACCAGAGCCATCACCCTGCAATCATCGCCATTTTCAGGGCCGCTGGCCCTATTCTTGCCACAAAATCGCGCTGCTTTTGTGGCACAAAGCACTCCGAATGCCCCTAGAAAGGGGCGCCAGGTGGTCTCTGACTTTCTCAGTCGGAGCATGCAACACGGCGTTACCATGGCCTTATTTCTTCACTCATTTTCGTTTGTTTCGATTATTTCGAC
>CAYIHX010000088.1:0-6466 GCA_964363305.1 uncultured Bacteriovoracaceae bacterium
CTCGCGCTGAAAGAGTTGCTCGAGTGCCTTCAAGAAATCGATCGCAGAAAACTGCACCTGGCCCGTGGCTTCGAAAGTCTTTTCACTTTCTTGGTCAAAGGTCTGGGCTATGAGGAGGGTTCGGCTTATCGAAGGCTGCAAGCCTTGAGAGCATTGAACTCCACGCCAGAAATCAAAGAACACTTGGCGCAAGGATCACTGACGCTGACCAACGTCGCGGCCGCCCAGGGACTGATCCGGTCGATGGAAAAAATCCGATCGGTCAGTACGGAAGAAAAACGCGCGATTTTCAAAGAAATGAAGGACCAGTCCAAACGCGGAGCAGAACAAATCCTCCTCATTCACGCCGAGCAAGAAGGCGTCGCGCTTCGCGGGGTGACGTCACCGTACGACCTGATCCGCGCGACTTCGCCGGAGAAAGTAGAAATCCGCTTTCAGGCATCGAAAATGCTCGAAGAAAAAATTCATCGACTGCGGGAGCTCTACTTCAAGAAGAAGCCGGGCGCGTCGCTCGAAGAAATTTTTACCTGGGCGGTGGAGGAAACCTTGAATCGGCACGACCCGATTCGGTGCGACGAACGCGCTCGGATTCGGGAGGCGGCGGCTGTCGCGCGAGGTGAAAAAGACTTGAGATCTGCGTCAGCTGTTCGAGCCCCCGTTGAAGGGGATGAGACGGTTCAGTCCGGGGCCGGCCATTCTCCGTTGCTCGACTCGACACAGCCGCCTCAAGCGTCCGCGCCGCAAAAACCTACGCCCTACCGTCCTCACCTCCCTGCGCCGACGCGACGCTTCATCCTCCGGCGAAGTGCTTATCGTTGCGAGTACAGTGACGCGTGGACCGAACGCCGATGCGAGTCGACGAAGGCCCTCGAAATCGATCACGTCGTGCCGCTCATTTTTGGGGGTTCGAGCACGGCGGAGAATCTCCAGGTTCTGTGTAAACCGCACCACGGGGCGAAGGGTTTGACTGTGGAGGGGGGTTCGAGCACGGGCAAATAAATTCGACGTATAATAAATTACTTCAGAATATAAAATCCGCCGGTGTAGTATCCTGCTCCGCCCGGCATGTTCGCCGTGCGGGTTCCAATCAGCGTATCGGGGGTTCCGTCGCCGTCGATGTCCCCGCTGCCGGTCCAGCCGGCGAACATCAGCCGGTACGCACCGCCGAAGTAGCCGGAGTAGGTCACCGTGCCGTTTCGGGCAAATTCGAAGCGCATCGGGTTGCAGCCGCCCGAGGCCGAGCAAGAGGGATTCACGCTGGAGGTGGTGTTCGAGTTGAGTCCGTTCGCGGTTCCGAAAAAGGCATAAAGATAATCGGGTCGCGCGGCGTCGCCCAGTCGCGCCGCGAGCAGATCGGCGTAGCCATCGCCGTTCAGGTCGCCTGGGATATTGACGCTCAGGCCGAACTGGCGACTGGCCAACGTCTGGCCGCGCTCGATGATCCGCAGTACGTTGCATTGGTTGGTGGTCGGGTTGCAGGCGTTGTCGACCATGTCGACGATTTTCAGAGGGTCGTAATCCGCCGTCATGTTGATCGCCGGGTTGTTGTCGACGGCCGAGATCTGCACCACGCAGGGCAGGTAGTCGTTGCCGGCCGCACCCGAGCACGTCACTCCTGGTTGCAGTCGAAGGCTGTTATACCCTCCATTGAGCCCGTGGATGACGACGACATCCCCGCCGCTGGCGATGTTGGCCCCGGCGTAACCGGCCGCCTCGCTGTTGTATCCCACCGCAAAATCGCGCAAGCCATCACCATTGATGTCGCCGCCGGCCGAGAGCGAGTAGGGAATTCTTCCGGCCGCGCTCGCCACGAACTGCGGCTGAATTACGAATTCTACCCACCGAGCGCCCGAGAGTCCTTGGTCGGCTCCGGGGTTTCCGCTCGGCGCGCGTCGCCCGTAGAAGAGGTAGACTCGGCCCGCGTCGGCCACGGGAGTCGGGACGCCCACAGTATTGGGGTAATTCGTGCTTTCGCCGACGGTTCGGTAGGTCATGGCCAGATCGTCGACCCCGTCCCCGTTCACGTCGCCGACGTTTTGAATCGTCTGCACTGACGTGGCTGAAGGGCCGGTTCCCGGTGGGTTCAGCACGTCCGTCGGTCCGCCCGGCCAGGTGCCATCACACCAGGTCAGCAAGGTCGTGTTGCGAATGCAAATTCCGAGCGGTCGGCACAGCCCGCCCGGGCAGTCGGGCGAGAAATGGATCTGCGAATAGGTGGCGACTAAGCCATAGCTCACGCTCGTGGGATAGAGGCTGTCTCTCTCTTTCAGCACGCCCTGAGCCGAACCCGAATAGACCTGAAGAATCGCCTCAGACGCGCTGCTGCCTCCGTTGCCGCCGTAACCTCGCACGACAACCGCGTAGTCGCTGAACCCGTCGCCGTTGAAATCACCGTGGGTCTCATAGCGACTGGGATCGTATTCCTCGCCTGCTCCGCCGACGTTCACATGAATGTAGTGATTGAGGTAACCGGTGTTGTCCTGCAGGATCTGCGGGTCGATCGCCGTGCCGCGCGCCGACAGCTCCAGCGGGCCGGGCTGCGTGATTAGGCCGGTAGAGAAGCCGTAGTAGATCCAGCTGAACATCGAGGGATGACCGACGACGATGTCCGCGAAGCCGTCTCCGTTCACGTCGCCGGCCGGGCTTGCGTAGGTTCCGGGCGAGACCTGGAGATACCAATAGCCTTCCAGGTTCGAGAGAGTCTCAAACGTGATCAACAGCGGGTCGAGCGGATCGAGCGGCGCGGGCTTGGGTGCGCAGTCCGCTTCACCGGCGGCCGGGCAGGTCGACGAAGAGGTCACGAGGCCTCCGGGCGAGCCGTAGAACACCGCGAGCTTGTACGAACCGTAAGAGCCACCGCTGTAAACGAACGGCAGGAGATCGACGTTTTTCCCGGCGCGAATCGGCGCGATCACGTCATCGTAGCCGTCTCCGTTCAGGTCACCGACAATTTGCGCGCGGCTGAAAAGAGTTGACGCGCGAAGCGAAGGCATGTGAGGCGTGCGACCGGTGATATTCGCCTGAGTCAGCACGCTGCCGGGCAGAATGGGGTTGGCGACTGAGTTGCCGAAAATCGACACACGTCCGTGCCGGTAGGTGCCGGCGATATTTCCCTGGCCGGGAGAGCCGATGGCGAGATCCGGTCGGCCGGGGCTGTCATTGTTGAAGTCAGCCGCTGCCATGCCCAGGCCCACCATCGAGAAGATCGGGAACTGAGGCCGAACGCGAGTGTACGGCGAGGGCGAGAGTCCGCGGTCGGAGCTGTAGTAGATGATCACTTCGCCGTTGCGCACGTAGCCGGCGGAGGCGTTGGCGTTCAAACCCGGCATTCCGACCATCAGGTCGGGATAGCTGTCTCCGTTGAGGTCCGTGGGTTTGCCGATATCTTGGCCGTATTGGATGTAGTTGAATCCGAAGGGACCATTGAAAATCTGCGGTGGGCATTGGTTGGGCACTCCCGGCGCCTGGCCGACGGCGCAGGTGAGGTTGTTCGCCGTGGGCACCGTCAACTGGTGCGGCTTGGGGCCGTTGGCCGCGCTGCCGTAATAGATCAGCACGCGGCCGTTTGATCCGTCATAAGTGCCGAAGCTCGCGATGATCTCGGCATAGCCATCCCGGTTGAGGTCGCCTGACGCCATGACGGCGGGCATCGACCACGCAGCGTTGCCGATGCCATTGACCGGGATGTAAACCCAGTCGTTTCCATTCGGCATGACGAGTGAGCCATTGGCGTCCCGAGTGGCGGGATTATTGAGCGCCGCTCCGCCTTTGACCCAGATGATCCCGGTCGTATTGACGCCCCCGAAGGGCACGTTGGAAATCTGGTGTACGGTGAAGGCGATGTCCGCGTAGGCGGCGTTCGAAAATTTCCCGACGGTGAGGCCCCATCCGATGTTCGCGCCGACGTTGGGGAAGCTGGCGTTGTTCGGAAGGAGGATTCGCCTGAAATTTCCGGAGAGCCCGAACGCGGTGCCGTCGTAGATTCGAATGGCGCCGTGGCTCTTGCCTGTGATCGGATCGATCGATCCCGGATGCGAGGCCGCTAAGTCGTCGACGCCATCGCCGTTGATGTCGCCCACGGCGAGCGACCAACCGAGGCCGGTGTTCGCGTTGCCGGCGATTTGCAGGGCGGGAACCGTCGGCTCAAAAAGTTGGACCTGGCAATTGGCCGAGTTGGGCATCGCGCAAGAAAACGCCTCGGGAGTCGCGACCGTCGCGTTGGCAAGGCCTACGCCCGTGCTCCCGTAGTAGACGTACACCCCGCCGAGGCGGGAGATCGCGCGAGACGGCGCGCCGATGGCGAGATCCTGACAAGGACGCGTGCCGGTCGAGGTATCGAGGTCGTTGTTGAAGTTGCCCACCGCGAGGGCGCGGCCGAACGCCGTGATGCCGATCTGGGTATTCGGGCCCGGGTACGGGATGAGCAGCGGTTTTCCGGCCGCTGGACTCGTGACCGGCACCGCACTGAGGTCGAGCCCGCTGGGACCCCCGTAGAAGACGGCGACCGCTCCGGCGCTTTCATTGTAGTTGACGATGTTCGGACCATACAGGGTGCCTTCTTGACGGGTGAAGTCTCCATGCGCCGCCCCGGCGGCCAGGTCAGGATAGCCATCGCAGTTGAAGTCACCGGTGGCGACGGCTTCGCCGAGGCGCCCGCCTTCGCCTTGCTCCAGCGAGACCGCAGGGGTTTGCGGTAGATCCGAGAGTGCCTTCACTCGAACCGCGATCGCCGAAAGCGTGGCGGTTTCACCGAGGTAGCTCGCTTTCGGCACGACCGTGTTCGCACCTGCCGCCAGCGGAGCCGAAGGGAGGACGGTGAGCGGCCCGTCGCCCGTTCTCGAGCCGAGGAAGGTGGAGTCTTTATAAATGGATATTGTATATCCTGGCAAGGCGCCGGTCACTTGGAAGGTGGGGAAGCGGCCGAGGGAGACGGACGGTCCGGTCACGAAGGGGATTGGATCGAGCGCCGTGCTCGTCATCGCCGAAACCATGGGCACGACGGTCGGCGCGACGGTAGCGAGCACGCGGATGTCGGCGAGCACGCCCGTGGCTTGCAATGCGCTGAGGGTGTCGGTGATCTGGTAGTTCAGCGCGTGCGTTCCGATCGGGAGTGACGAGCTGATGGCGACGCTTTGCGAGCCGTTCAACGTCGCGACCAGGTTACCAGGGATAAGCGCCCCGTTGTAGACTTTCGTTTGCCAGGTGAAGGGAGCGCCGCTGACCGTCACGGTGATGGGGCTCCCCACGATGACGTCGGTGGAGGCGGATACGGTCGGCAGGGACGCGAGTTGGGAAGTGGTAAATTGCCCCGGCACCGTTCCGCTGGATGCGCTTACGCTCGAGGGCAGGCTCGTCGTGCCGTCGGCGTACTGGGCGACGACTGAAAAATAATAGAGCGTGTTGGAAGCGAGACCAGAGGCCACAAAGCCGCTGCTCGCGCCAGAGGTGAAATCCGGTACGCCGAGCAATGCGGAATCCGCGACCGGAACCCCCGCGCTTCTGTAAATTTTGTAGGTCGGGCCCTCGACGAAGGTCCAATTCACGCGAATGCTCGAGAAGTCGATTGCTTGCGCGGAGCTGGCTCCGGCAAATGGCGTCCAGGTCGTGACCGATAGGGATTTCGAAGCGCCGACCTCGCTGCCGTCTTTTCGCTTCCCGCTCACGGATAGGAGGTAGGTCGTGGAAGGCGAGAGTCCATCGATGATCGCGGAGTCGAAGGTCGAAGTTTTGATGGGGGAGTCGCTCGTGGAGATGAAAACGGAATATTGGAGGTAGTCGCTCTGGTTGGCCCACTTCACCTTCACGGCAGTGGGAGAGAGGATTTCAATCGCTTCGATGCCAGCGAATTTCTTGGCCAGGATTGAAGATCCGCCTTGGATGCCCAAGTCATTGCCCAGGCAGCCCGAAAATACGGGAGCCAAGAATAGGGTCAGCAGGGAGATATGAGAAACCCGAGTTAACAACAAAACGTACCTCGGCGGATTTCCGCTTCTTTCAGAATATCAATTCTTGATGTATTTGGTCAAGAAATAGTCAATCCATTGATTTTATGTGCTTTTATTCTTTAGAAGAGGAAAGTGGGGAGCCTTTGCTTTTTGGCCTAACGAAAGAATCTGCATGAAGATGACGGCATGCACCATAGGCCCTGGCGAATCGCGTTCTCCAGCGAATCGCGCGCGCCGCAGTGCGCATTCGTGCATTCGCCCACAGGTTTCTATTGACTGATTTTCAAGGCCTCTGCGCGCCTGCCTACGAAACTTTCCGAGCGCTCGGAATGAAAAATCTCTCCCATGCGCTGCCCGCGCGTTTTTAGCCCCATTCTTGCGCGTATAAATACGATCCTATCTTTCGACTCGCGCCCCAGAAAAGAGGCCAGAAAAAACTCCATGTTATGCATTCGTCCATGTCGCGAAATCTTTCGAACGAAATTCTCTGGGAAAAAATCTACGACGCCCGCGCACGCGAG
>CAYIHX010000089.1:0-6297 GCA_964363305.1 uncultured Bacteriovoracaceae bacterium
TCGCGCCTTGGAGCGCGTCACTTCTCCTGCATACACACTCAAAGGGGGCAGTTTAAAAGCGCCTTAGCTCTCACTCAAACGCCACGCCGCCTTCGGTGCGCGGATCAGACATCCCCCAGACCTTTCCGGTGGCGGGGAAGCGCTCGATGGCATGCATGCGCGCGGAGGCGGCCACTTCTTTCAAGGCCCAGCCCCGCCCAGCCAGGTCGTCTCTCGACTCTTTCGGAAAGCCGGAAGCCTCCAGCATCAACTCAACCGGGCGCCACTGGTGATGAAACCGGGGAACCGTCACGCTATCCGCGATCGACAGCCCGAACCGTAAACGATTCATCAGAGCAAGGAAGGTCGAACTCGCAATACGCGGGCCGCCCTGCGCGCCGATCACGATCCGAGAATTTCCCGCCGCATCTCGGACAATCGTCGGGGTCATGGAACTGAGGGGGCGTTTTCGAGGCCCCACCGCATTCGCCTCGGCGCCGATCAGCCCAAACAGGTTCGGCACGCCGGGCTGAATCGAGAAGTCATCCATCTCGTTATTCATCACGACGCCCGTTCCCGGCGGCACGAAGC
This sequence comes from uncultured Bacteriovoracaceae bacterium, assembly GCA_964363305.1. GTDB lineage: Bacteria > Bdellovibrionota > UBA1018 > UBA1018 > UBA1018 > CAYIHX01. The sequence continues at coordinate 571 of CAYIHX010000089.1, forward strand.
CCGAACCGAAATTATCGTTCACGGTGGTCGTGATCGCCACGGCATTGCCTTCGCGGTCGATGACTGAAAAATGAGTCGTGGAAAGGCCCGTTTCTTTTCCGTCATAGCCGGTCTTGAAAAGCCCCGCGAGCCGAGGGTCCCCGGCTGATACTGGTAGGTTCGCTTTGCTCCGTCGGAAGGTCTCCTTCCAACGGCGTGCCAGATACTCCTTCGCCAACAACTCTTTCAAAGGAACTTTTACGAAATCCGGATCACCGAAATGAGTCGCGCGATCCGCGAAGGCCAGCGCCAACGCGTGCGAGAGCGCGTGCACGGTTTGCGCCGAGTTCAAGCCCGTACTCAGCTCGCCGGAGGCATCGGCTTGCTGCGCATACGCGAGCGCCATCGACAAGATCGCTCCGCCACTCGAGGGCGGCCCCATCGAAACGACTTCGAGCTCACCGAGCTGCGCGAGGATCGGTTCCCGGAGCATGGGCTGGTAGTGCGCGAGATCGCGCTCGGTCATGATCCCTCCGGCGCTCTTCAGACCCGCCGCGATTTTCTGCGCGACCCAGCCCTCGTAGAAGCCTTTTCGGCCAGCTTTCGAAATCTCAGCCAGGACTCGAGCCAGATCCGGCTGGCGAATCAGCCGACCCGGTCCGCAGGCTGCGAGCTTCTCCTCCCCCGCTTTTGCGTGAGGATTAAAACAGCCAAAAAGCCTCTTCGCCTCCCGGTTGAACGCCGGCCAACGACTCGTCGCGACGCTCTGGCCGCGCCCGGTTTGGCGATAACCCTGCCTCGCCAAGAGGATGGCTTTCGCCAGAAGCTTTTCCCGCGGAAGCGCCCCGAATTTCTCGTGAGCAAGCAAGAGACCGGCCGTTACGCCAGGCACGCCGCTGGCCAACGCCCCATCCTGTGAGAGATCCGTGCGCGCCTTGCCATCGACGAGGTACATATCGCGCGCCGCCGCGGTCGGCGCCATCTCACGGTAATCGATCGTCGTGCAGGGCACGGGCTTGCCTTCTTTGGGCTTGGGGCAATAGACCAGAAAACCGCCGCCTCCGAGCGATGCGTAATGGGGACGAGTGACCGCCATCGCGAACCCGGTGGCCACGGCCGCATCGATGGCGTTGCCCCCTCGCCGCAAAATTTCGACGCCCCATTCGGCGGCGATCGGGTCATCCGCCGAGACCATGCCCTTCGCGCCGATCACGCCCCGAAAGGTCGAATCACTCTCGATGTCGGCCGCGGTCTGCGACCATTTCTCGTCGATGGAGGGAAAGGCCGCCCGCGCTTCGACGGACAGCAAAGCAGTGACCAGTAAACAAAAAGACAGAACGAGTTTCCTCATAATGCCCATGGTAGATTCTCAATGCGAGAATGTCATCTCCGGAACCTCAGCCGGAATCTCCAATTTCGCGGCCGTAGCTTTGCGAATCTCTTCGCTGCTCACTCCCGGGGCGCGCTCGATGAGCTTCAGGCCCCTCGGCGTGACGTCGATAACGGCCAGCTCGGTGACGATTCGGCGAACCACCCCCGTTCCGGTCAGCGGCAGTAGACACTTCGGAAGAACTTTGGAGGAGCCATCTTTCGCCACGTGCTGCATGGCCACCACGACATTCGTGGCCCCGGCGACGAGATCCATCGCCCCGCCCATGCCCTTCACCAGCTTGCCCGGAATCATCCAGTTGGCGAGACTGCCTGTTTCATCGACCTCCATCGCACCGAGCACCGTCAGATCGACATGCCCACCGCGAATCATGGCAAACGAATCCGCGCTCGAGAAAAAAGCCGACCCCGGAAGCGTGGTCACCGTTTCTTTGCCGGCATTGATCAGATCCGCGTCGACCTGTTCCTCCGTCGGGTAGGGACCGATGCCCAACAGTCCGTTCTCGCTCTGAAGAACGACGTTCATGCCTTTCGGGATGTAGTTGGCGACCAAAGTCGGAATCCCAATGCCGAGGTTGACGTAGTAACCATCACGAAGTTCAAGAGCGATGCGCTGCGCTATTTGTTCACGGGAAAGAGCCATATCTGCGGTGCCTGGCACCGATTGTTAACTAGATTAACAATGCGGGTCGACTTCCTTTTCTCGGTTCTAGGTTTTGAAATTTTTCAATGAGCCAAAAGCCATCCATCTTGCATTGTTCATCTAGTTAACAATCGGTGCCAGGCACCGCTTCTCGATTCTCTTCTCGTACCGAGCACCCTGAAAAATCCGGTCAACGTAAATACCCGGCGTATGCACCTGGTCCGGGTCGAACGTCCCGACCGGTACCAACTCTTCGACTTCCGCGATGCAGATCTTCCCGGCCGTCGCCACCATCGGGTTGAAATTCCGTGCCGTCTTGCGAAATACGAGATTTCCAGAGGCATCCCCCCGCCAGGCCTTCACGATCGAAAAATCCGCACGGAGCGAGCGCTCCAGGATGTACTTGCGGCCATCGAACTCGCGCACGTCTTTACCCTCGGCGATCAGCGTGCCCACGCCCGTCGCCGTGTAAAAAGCCGGAATACCGGCACCTCCCGCGCGTAACTTCTCGGCCAGCGTACCCTGGGGAGTCAGCTCGACTTCGAGCTGTCCAGACAGCAGCAGCTGCTCAAACAGCTTGTTCTCACCCACGTAGCTCGAGATCATCTTCTTCACCTGGCGCTTCTCGAGCATAAGCCCGATTCCGAATCCATCGACTCCGGCATTGTTCGAAATACACGTCAGCCCGGTCACACCAAGTTCGACCAGAGCCGCGATGCTGTTTTCCGGGATTCCGCAGAGCCCAAAGCCCCCGAGCGCCAAGATCGCACCGTTGGGAATATCGCGGACGGCCTCGCGTGCGTCTTTTACTCGTTTGTCGATCATACCAGCTCCACGCAAACTGCGGTGGCTTCTCCACCTCCGATGCAAATCCCCGCCACGCCCCGCTTCTTGCCCAGCTGCCTGAGCGCTGAAATCAGCGTGACGATGATGCGAGAGCCACTCGAACCGATCGGGTGGCCGAGCGCGATGGCGCCCCCCCAGACGTTCAGTTTTTCATGAGGAATTGAAAGATCCGCACGGGCCGCCATAGCGACGACGGCAAAGGCCTCGTTCACTTCGAAAAGATCGACGTCCCCTACCGTCCAACCTGCTCGATCCATCGCCCGCTTCATCGCCTCGGCCGGCGCAGTGGTAAACCACTCGGGCGCCTGCGCGTTCCAGCCGTACGAAACGATGCGCGCCAGCGGCTTCAAGCCCTGCGCGCGGGCATGCGCGCCCGTTGACAGGACCAGCGCCGAGGCGCCGTCATTCAAAGTCGAGGCATTGGCGGCCGTGACGGTTCCATTCTTGTCGAAGACGGGCTTCAGTGTGGGAATTTTTTCGAACATCACTTTGGCCGGGCCCTCGTCCAACTCAAAGGGCGTCGACTCGCCCTTCTTGCCCGCGAGCATCACGGGCGTGATCTCATCCTTGAACCAACCCGCGGCGATGGCTTTCTGCGCGCGCTTGAAACTTTCGATGGCAAACTCATCCTGCGCCTGACGCGAGAAATTCTTCTCCCGCGCGCACAGCTCGCCGCAGTTTCCCATGTGCTGATTGTTGTATGGGTCCCACAGACCATCGTGGATCATCGAATCCACCGCTGTTTGATTGCCCATGCGCATGCCCGCTCGGGCAGTGGGCAAAAGGTACGGCGCCTGACTCATGCTCTCCATCCCGCCCGAGACGACAATCGCGCTATCCCCGAGCGCCAGCGACTGCGCACCCAGCATCACAGCCTTCATGCCGCTGCCGCAGACCTTGTTAATCGTCAGCGCTGGCACGGTGTTTGGGATACCCGCGAAAATGAGCGCCTGCCTGGCCGGAGCCTGGCCGATCCCGGCCGTGAGCACATTGCCCATGATCACCTCGGATACCTGATCAGACGGTACCTGAGCGCGAGCCAGAGCGGCAGTGATTGCCGTCGCTCCGAGACGAGGCGCGGAGAGGGCAGCGAGCGCCCCCTGAAAACTTCCGGTAGCCGTTCGAGCCGTACCGAGCACAACAACGTCAAGTGGGGATTTCTGAGACATGAAGAAATTTCCTCCGAGATCTCCCAATGAATAACAAAGTCATGCAGAGACCAAGCGAAATTATGACTCAAACCGCGCCCCGGGAGCGCGGAAGCAGCCGTTTAGGACAGCCACAGTGCGTCGAGGGTCCCCAAGACCGCCGCGCGCGCACTTCGCGGAGAACCCCGGCGCACCTACCGCACCTTCAACCGCCGACCTCCCGCGAACTTACTCTTCAACGAAGCAATCTCATCCGCATCCGCGAGCAGATCAGCGATGAGTTGCTCCGGTCGTGGTCGCGGCTGACCCTCGGGCACCTCGGCGACCAGCCGGGCCAGCGCACCTGCCACCAACGCGGCGGAGTGAGCGGTCGAGCTGCTGGTTGCATACCCGTTCCGTGGGTTTGGTACATAGAGATCCACACCGGGTGCGGCGATGCCTACAAAAGACGACGACCCGTTCGAAGAAAACGCCGGAGAAGATGCGAACTGGTCCTGCCCATTCACTGCAAACACCGGCAATACATTCTCATATTCTCGCGCAAGCGTAGCGGGCAGGTAGCGATTACGCTCAAAACTCTTGCCGCGATCGCCGGCCGCGGCTACGACGATCACCCCGGCCTCTCGTGCGAGGGCCACGCCGGCTTCGATCGCATGAGATTCACGGCGCGTGGCCCAACCGCACAAAATGATGTCGGCACCTTCCTGCACGGCAAACTCGAATGCGGAATACAAAGCCGCTGAGGAAGTGATTCCGTAGGGGCTAAATACCTTAATCGGTAAGTAACGAGCCTGTGGCGCGATCGCCATCGCCAGACCGGCCAGCTCGGTCCCATGAAAATGATCATCTGCGGGGCGGCTATCACCGCTCACGAAATCCCAGCCATACCGGGCCTTGCGTCCTCTCGCATCAGCCGGCGCATCGGGTCGAATTCGCAGATTTTCATGCAGCACCGGATGGTTATAATCCACGCCAGAATCAATAATCGCAATCAATGGAACTCGCCGTCGTGGCAACTCGGACGCACGCTCCCCTTTCCAACCGATCTTTCTCGCCCACGAAGTCCCCTGCAATCGATCGATGTAGCTCGCCAACGTCCTCGGCTGGCCCACCGAAGCGGAGCGCTCGACCGGGACGCGAGGCGTTTGAGCACCTGAATCGAACGGCGGCTCCCAGACCTCTTCCGGTCGATCGGGCGCGCTCGCATAGGCGCGATCGTACATGGAGTATCGCCAAATCCGGTATGGCAGAGCGAAGAGCCCGACGATACTCCGCCCCACCGCATCGAGCACGGATATCGAGGGAACATCGCCCTTCTTGAAATCAAAAGCCTGAATCGTACTCGACGGGAGTTGAATCGATTCCGTCGCAGCCAAGACCGGATCGGCCGAGTCCCGAGCCAGACCACGCGTCTGGACTAAAACCTGGCTCTCCACCGCTGAAGGATCCACCTGCCGAATCACCATGCCAGCTTGCAAACGCTCGAACTCTCCGCTCTTCACCCGCGCGACGGTTCCGTACTCATTCGAGACCAGACTCTCCAAATACACCCCGGGCGCCTCGAACACTTCAAAGGTCAGACCCGGGCGAATTGCGGCGTTCGGGCCGGTCCCCAGTAGAACGCGTGCCTCCGCGCGTTCGCGCCCCATAGGCAGCAAGCCGTCGATTCGACCCACCAGGGGCAAGCCCTCCAGTCCGCGAGTCAACGCCGCCATCGAACCA
>CAYIHX010000090.1:0-6084 GCA_964363305.1 uncultured Bacteriovoracaceae bacterium
CCCCAAGTCCCTCTATCTTTCCAGGCATGATGAAACTCCAAAAGACGACTCCTATTCTTTGCGTCGAATCGATCGAGGCCGTGCTTCCGTTTTGGACCCATACCCTCGGCTTCGAAAAAATTGCGGAGGTGCCCCATGGAGCCGGCCTCGGATTCGTCATCCTTCATCGCGACACGAATGAGGTGATGCTGCAGACACATGCGAGCATAGCCGCCGACATCCCTGCGGTCGCTAAAGTTTTGCCGACCGGAGCCACGCTGCTCTATTCAGATGTGGAATCGATCGAGAAAGCGATCGAAGCGCTAGCTGGCGCGGAAATCCTCGTTCCTCTTCGGACAACCTTCTACGGGGCCAAAGAAGTGTTCGTGCGGACACCCGACGGGCAAATTCTTGGCTTCGCGGAACACACCTCGGGTTGACCTCTCTCTTCTACTCCGCCGCACCGCCCGCAACCGCGGGAAAATAGCTCAGCTTCTCGCCGACCTCATGACCACCGGGAATGCCCGTACCGAGGTCATCCACTCGAAAAACCTCCTTCGGAAGGTTCAGGGACTGCCGCAATCGCTCCATGGTCTCGGGTACGAAAGGATACAGCATGATCATGAGATTCTTCAATACGTAGAAACATGAGAAGAGAGCATCGCTTCGGCTCTCGATCGGATGGCGAGCGTCGTGCGGCTTGAACTGCGTAAACAAGCTATTGATCTGCCGCGCGTAGTTCTCAATGGCGTAGAGGAGGGTTGAATACTCGGCCCTCTCCATCGCCTTGAAATAACGTTGCACGATGCGCGTAGTCTCCTGCAGTACCTTTTCATTCAATTTACCGTCGGGCACCTTGCCGCCAAACTTCGAGTGACATGCGGAGATGGGCTTCTCGAGCGCTGCGTTCATCGGCCCGGCAAGAAACCGATTCCGTTCTTCGAAGGTGGCAAAATCAAAACTCGAAGTTTTTTCAGGAAGGCTCAAAAGCGCCAAATAATAGCGGATCTGATCGGCCGTATAGCCTTTCTCAGCAAGCATCTGATCGCCCGTGAAAAAATTTCCTTTCGACTTGCTCATCTTCTCGCCATCGACTTGAAGATGAAAGCAACCAAACACGTCCGTCAGCTGCGTCTCGCCAGCCACCGGCATCCGATAGGGATCTTTCTGCGAACCGAGCCAAAGCGCCCCCTGCATGAGCACGTAGAAATACACGTTGTCCTGACCGAGAAATTGATAGATCCGCGCATCTGGATCTTCCCAAAATTCTTTGTAACGAGCCGGGTCCTGCCCCTTCTTCTTCAGCGCAACCTGCGAAAACGAAATCGGCGCAATGAGCGAGTCAGGCCAAACATAGAGGGTCTTGCCCTTCATGTCGGCGCCAAACTCCTCCGGCAACGGAATCCCCCAGGAGACGTCTCGCGTAATGGCGCGATGGGCCCACCCATCGACCAGCTCATGAAGAATCCCGGCCGCATCGAGTGGGGGGCGAGCGGTTTTCAGCGCCGCCTGATCCGCAAACTGCAAAAAAACCTTCTTGCCGGCGGCATACCGACTCTTATGAGGCGGTAGCGCGGCCTTCAGCTCTTTGTACTGCGACTCGAAAGTATTATCAAAACGCAAGGCGGGTAGCACCGTATTGATCACCTCGCTGTACACGGCCGTCCTCCACTTGCCTTCCTTTGTTTGAATCCACTCGCGGAGAGGGTCACCCACCTTCCACAGATCGAGCCACGCGTGAACCGTTTCTTTCAACACAGGAGCGGCATCGCTCAGCGCGCTTCGCGGGCTCAACAGCGCTGTCGGGAGGTACTGCGTGCCACATTGCTCGCACTCATCGCTATACGCCTCGGTGTTGCCGCAGCTCGGACAAGTGCCGCGCACGAAACGATCCTGCAAAAAACGTTCGATCTTCGGATCAAACCACTGCTGCGTGGTCTTCTTCTCGATCATCCCGTTCCTGAAAAGACGGCGAAGAAAATCTTGCGCGACTTCCTTATGTATAGGGAAACAATCCGGCGACGATGTGCCGGTATAGACATCCAGGCTGATCGAGAAGCTCGCAAGAGTCTCGCGCTGCTTTTCATGAATAGAATCGATGAATTCCCGAATCGGCTTCCCCGCCTGCATGGCTGAAAGCTCGCTGGTGGACCCATGATCATCGGTTCCGCAGACGTACAATACGCGGTCATCGCCGATCAGCATCCGAAGCCACCGAGCGTGGATGTCCCCCGGCACGTGCGCGCCCGCCAGATGACCGAGATGCAAGGGACCGTTCGCGTACGGCATGCCCGCCGTCACAACCGCCCGCTTGGGCCGAAAGATATTTTTCTTCAAAGATTCGAGAGTCGGCGGACCGTGCTCTGGGCGAGGTAAACTCATGCCCTCAGCCTACAATAGTCATTCGACCGTGGTGAAGATGAATTCTCCATGAACCTGCCAAGAGCCGAATTCGGTACCCGCACCCTCGAGTTCGAACCGATGGGGTCCATTCAGAGGAAGGAGCCGCCCATCGAAGGAGGGAAAGGTCACACGGTTCACGATTTCCGCCGACGCAGTTTGGAATCGGATTTCGACGCACCCCTTTTGGGCATTCCAGCTCAGCGTGAGAGGCTCCATGACCTGCTGCCAACCCTGCCTCGGGAGGATCTGAAGATCCGCGCGATAGACGCACGCATCGCCCTCCAGGCGCCAGCCGCGCAGATGGCCTTGGCACGGGTTGCCCAGAGACTCTCCGGTCGCATGCATCGCTAGCGAGACGTGCAGATCGCTTGCCTTGGCCACCGCACCCGAAGTCAGAACGCTTCCTACCAGCAGAACCCAAACCATGTGCTTCATGGAAGGGGTCTCACCCTACTCCGGGAGACTTGTCCACCTCCATTTAAAGATTCCAGCGCTTCATCACTGAAAGGGCCAGAGCGCGGTTGAGACTGACATTCTGAACCGGCCCCAGCAGAGTCTGATCGGAGTAAACTCCGGCCACTGACCATTCGTCCGAGATCAAGTAGCTGGTCTGAAAAGACAGGTTCCACACCAGCTGATCACTCCCCTGTGATCGAATCGCACCCTCCACTCGGATTCCCTGCTCCCACTGCGGCGCCAACGCAACCCCCAGACGGAGGGACTCACCCCATGGGCTGTATCCGGCCCCGAGCCCAATGGACCCCCCAAAGCCCGGCCGGAGGTACATCTCGGTGTCGTCCAAATCCGTCGCCGTGCGCCCCAGGGAGCGATGAAGCTCGACCGTCAGCAAAAAATCCCAGTTTCCCAGCGTCTTCAAAAACGCGGAGCCCAACCCCAGGCTGAAAAATCCCCGACCACGCGCATCCAGTTGGAGCGGCGATCGTGAGTCGTAAGTGGAAGAGCCGGTCGGCAAGGTTGTCTGAAGAAACAAAAAGCCCTTGGGTCGCCAAGAAGAATAGTCCCACTCAGGGAGCACCTCGTATGCCGCATTCACCGTGACATCGCCGAAGCCAAACGCCTCCGAGCCCGTGCCATTGACCGAGCGCGCCCGGCGCACGAGAGGGATCCCGCCTCCGAACTGAACTCGATCAAAAACGCGGTAGGCCCCCTCAAGGCGGAACGTATTGGAACGTTCGTCATCTCCGGCTGCGCGAAAAACTGGAATACCTACCGAAGGAGCATCCCCTACGACGATGCCCTGGGAGTAGGTGGACTGAAGTTGAGCCCGATCATCCCCAGTGATCATCGCGGGCAAAGCCGCGCTGCCGCCACAGCAAGGGGCCGCCAGCGCACTCGTCACTCGAAAGACCACGGCACCCAAAATGAGGAAGGCACGAGTATTCAAGCCAAGACCTAGATGTCGATCGGGAGAATGACTTCTTCAACCACGCGCGAACCCTCTTTCAGCTGAACGTGAATCTCCCACGCTCCGGGCATGACGAAATAGACTCCGGTAGCGGTAAACTCCCCTGCCCTGGGCTGCCCGTGCTGATCGAGGAGACGAGAGACCTTCACTGGCGATGAACCATGCCCCATCGAGGGCATCCACAGCTTCACGGACACGGTGAGCGCCGGATCCACAAACGGACCCGTTGCCGTACCGCCGTCCAGGCTCCAAAACCGAAGCTCGAAATCCCCGGTCTCATCGCCCGAGGGCTGCTTCACCCAATTCAATTGCGCGCAAAGCCGGGTCTGCGAAAAAGAGAGAGGACAGGCCACGTCAGCCGGTGATCGAGCAGCTCCCGGATCACCATCACCCGCAACAGCCAAAACAGCGGTCGAATGATTGAAGAGCGGAGAATATCCGCACGCGACCAAACTCCAAGTCAGCAGCAACCCTATGAAAACAATCGTCCAAACTTTCATTCAACACTCCTTCAAGAGCTTCTCTTAATGACGCAACCGAGAGCCCTGACTCGGTTCGGATCGGGCTTGCGGCCACCCAAAATTGAAATCATCGCATTCTTCAAATGAGGAATCTTCGCCTCCGCGGCGACGTGGCTGTCGTCCACCCCGCCCTGAAACAGGACCTCGCCCGCAGGGGAAATCACGAAGGCGTGAGGCGTCTTCAAAGCACCGAAGGCGTTCGCCAGAGCCGCTTCCCGATCTTCAATCACAGGAAACGGAAAAGCCGACTCGGTGAAATGCGCTCGGGTCAGGTCGGGCGACTCATCGCTATTCGAATGAATCCCGACGAACGCAAAGCCCTTCGGCGAAAACTCCTGATGGAGACTCTTGAGCGCGAGTTCATGACTGGCCGAACACGGGCACTTCGCCGAAACGAAAACCACAACCGTCGCCTGCGTCGCACTCTTGAAGGACAGGCTAGCACCGATGCCCGCGACGACGTCCGCGCCCTGCACGCTGACCGGAATCCCGTTCGCGAAAGAGGGCTGCACAATCCCCAGCCGTGCGATCAAAAGAACCGTGAAAGCGATTTTAAAAAGTTCTCGCGCGTGGACCACCGAACCCCCTTGGAACCATTCTATCGACGGGAATAAGCGACCGTTACACCCAAAAAGACAATGCATCAAGGACCACCGCCCGAGGCATCCTACCCATCCGGCTTGCCTCCGTGACGCAACTTCAATAACCTTGCAACCATGGAACTAAAAACGACGTTCTGGATGGCCTTAGCCTTGTTCGGGAGCGCGCTCGGCGGATGTGGAGGAAGCGCCCCGGTGACTGCCGCCGCAGCCCCCTTGACGATGGAACAACTCCGGGGGACCTGGTCGGTCGAGGGCGAATGCATCAACGACGGTGGGATACTCAAGGCGCGGACGATTCGATTTACCGCCGATGGCTATTCCTACAATGGCACTCGCTGGTTCGCCTTGACGGATACCTCGTGCGTGGGCACGGCTGGCTACGAAACCCATGGAGATGCCCGCGCGGCCTACACCCTCGGTTCAATCTCGAGCGGGAACACCGAAGGTACCGAGCTCAACCTCCCGGGCGCGCCGCTCTATACCCTGGTGAAGCTCACGGCCGAAGGTCGGCTTCAGGTCGGCGACAACACCGGTGCCCTCAACGGATCGACGACTGAGAAGCGACCGACCACTTTCGCGACGACGAAATACGTCAGAGACTAAAACGGCAAGACTCCTTCAGCTGGCCTTCTTCGGCTTCACTCGAAGATAAAAGCGCTTCTTCGCGACCGGATGATCTTCGCCCGCATTGAACACCTGAAGATAAGCGTAATCTACGCAAGAGCCGTCTTCTCGGTTCGAGAAGTCACAGAGACCCCTGGCCGAGAGCGGCACCCGTACCGACTCCGCCGCGTTTTTCAGCTCGATGCTTTCCGGGTAACCCGCCTCATTCTTCCAAGCGATGCCTCCCTGAAGGGCGCCTCCGTTCAAAACGACCTTCAGCGTCACCGGGTAGCGAAAAGCGTAGTGCATGCTGTCCGTAACTGAAACATCCAGAAGAAAAGAGGCCTCCTCTTCCTGACCCAGCTCGAGTGCGATCGGACGTCCACGAGAGCCCGGGCCCTCGCTGTCCAGCTCGGTCCCGCTGCCGTGATTGAATACCGTGAGCTTGGCCGGAGCCGAAGCATCCAGGCTGAAGTTTCGACCTTCGACCGCGGCGACAATCAGGCCGCGAAGCGCACCGGGCGCTCGAACGCCCAGTCGTCCGAGCTGA
>CAYIHX010000091.1:0-5782 GCA_964363305.1 uncultured Bacteriovoracaceae bacterium
CGAGGGCTCCGTCGTCGGGACCTCCTCCACACAACCTGTATAGAAAATCGCAAAAGCGGCCAGCCATTGCACATATCCCGAACGATATTTTCTATGCATCATGTCTCCAGATGTTGCTCATCACGTTGTTGCCTGATGTTCATCTTCATACTTTTTTGAAATGAGGTCTAGAGCAAATTTCAACGGAGGGACATGGTCATTGGCCCGGTACGGCCGCACAATTCACGATAGTCCCATTTCCGTACACACCAGTAACGACGAGAGATTCGGTGCAAATAAACCGCTTGCCACGACATATAGCAGTCCAAGAGGCGGGCAAGATGGCAAAATCAGGCGCATCGGGAACGTCAACATCATCTGGCAGACATCCCACATGCCCAGCGGACTTCCGCTGGTAATTCATGGTTGTGCATCCTGCCGAAGCAAGCATGATCGCGACTACACATCCGTATTTTCTGTAAAGTTTCATTCGTGCTACCAAGCGCTCCCGTTCATGCTCTGAAGAGTCAATACGTGCCTGCGACCCGCCATACGGAGACATCTGCATACTCATCAATGAAGTACCCCACCTCAACGGCCTGATGAACTCCCTCGTCAAAAGCAATCCGACCTTGCTTGAGCTGCCCTGCTACGATGGGCCTGGGCATTAAGGAGGCTAAACCGGCCTGGGTCCGCTTCAACGAGATTATTCCGAAGTTTGAACGACAACCCAAAAGCAACAAAGGTGCCCGTCAGAAAGTATGCAAGTCTCCGTTTCGGATTCATTGACAGGACCCCAGCTTTTCGTTCTGTAAAATATTTATGCAGCATCCAGGCTATCGAGCTTCTCCTTTACGGTAAATCACGCACCCGATTCGAGGAAGAAAAAAATCCTTTCAATGAATCCAATTGAGCAAACGATTGAGCCCTAGCGGCAGATCGCCGCCTCTACGTCGCCAAATTCCTTGGCAGCAGAATTTTATGAAATTTAGTCCCAACCCCGAACCGAATCCGCCTTCCCCATCTCTTCCCGCACGACTTCCCGGATGGTCTCGCGCAGCTCGGGGTCGACTTGCTTGCCGAACATGGATTACGACGCAACCTTGGTTTCAACCGAAAGCTTAAGCCCGAGGGCGGAGAGAACTGCGGTCAGGCTTCCGAGTTCCGGGTTTCCTTGTTTGGAAAGCATTGTATAGAGCCCCTCGCGGTTCAGGTTGGCGTCGCGGGCAAGTTGAGACATTCCGATCCCACGGGCCTCGGCTACGTTTCGAAGAGCCAAGAGGAAGAGTTCGGGCATGTCGCTCTCTTCAAGGGATGCGCGAAGGTATCCAATCGCTTCTTCAGGATCTTTCAGGGAATTGATCAAGTCTTCGTGGTAGGTCCGTTTCTTCGCTTTATCCATATCTCCTCCGGTAGTCAGCCCAATAAGCATGGGCGGTTTTGATATCCTTGCGTTGAGAGCTTTTGTCTCCGCCGTTCAATAGAACGACGAGGCGGTTTCCGATCTGGCCGAAGTACACCCGATACCCTGGGCCGAGGTCTATTTTAAGCTCGGTCACCCCTTCGCCGACCGACTCGCAGTGTCCCATATTTCCAAGGATGACTCGGTCGATACGGGCCCTAATTTTTTGACGCCCTTCTTTATCTCTCAGAGAGGAGATCCAGTCGGCGAAGGGGCCCTTCCCATCTTCAGTCTCGTAGTACTCAATCTCTCTCTCCTGAGCTTCCACATCTAGACTGTAGACTTAAACCTACACCAAGTCAAGCCCCCGCCCCTCAGCCGCCCCAGTTGAGTTAACCCCGCAGCCCGAGCCGCTCGCCATTCTGAGGATCCCGCCCATGAAAAACTACATCCAGTTCAGCCTCGTAGTCTGCGCGATGGCAATAAGTCACTCGAGCCACGCCGCCCCGGTCCGCCTCGCTGTGCCTGTACTCACGGCCCTGAAAGTCTCGAAGCCGATCTTCGCGCCAGGTGAAGATTTAGCTCTCAACTTTCGGGTCGCACGTCATGGAGCGAGCGTTCCGAATGGCTGCTGCGTTTCAGTAGGACTATCGCCAGATGGAATCCAAGTATTTAAGGCCTCCGACGGCGTGAACGGCTTGATCACTGCCGTTGGCGGCGGGCGGTTCACCGTGACTCATCTACCGATCAGCTACTTCGTCAACTCGACGGACAATCTATTTACGCTGATGCAGTTTCAATTCATGGATGTGTCCGGACAATCCGTTAGCCTCTCCGCCGACTCCCCGACCGACTCCTTCTACAAAGACCAAAATGAACAAATCACCACGATTCCATTGGTGACTTTCACGATTCAGGTGAATCCAAACGCGGATGTCACACCGCCCAGCCTATCGGCCCTGAGCGCAGATCAAGCCATCTATCATCCGGGCGATGTCTTTCGACTCAACATCACTGCGACCGATGCACGATCTGGCGTAGAAGAAGGCTGCTGTTCCGCGATTGGAATCTCTCCCTCGACCGACGCACTCTTTCGAGACTCCAATGCTTACAACGGCCACGTTGTTTCGCGCGGAAGCCCCCAGTACCAAATAACGAACTTTCAAATTCGAACGGACGTCGACCCCACCGTGCAAAACTACGCCCTGACGAGCCTTTCTCTGTCAGATCGCGCCGGAAACATGCTCACTCTCACCCAAGCAAACCCAGAAGACGCGACTTATTCCGATCAAAACGGAACGGTGACGTCGCTTGGAATCGTGCGTTTCCAGGTGCTTCCCAATGAGGCGCATAGGCACAAGAGGCGCTGAAAATCAGCCCAGCCGGCGAGCCCCCCCTCAAACCCGAAAAAGAAGATCCACCGGCTGCTCCAGCCAGGCGCGAAGACCGGCGATCGCCTCGCGCACCCCGATGACCTCCGGACGAACCGGCACCTCAGGAAAATCAGCACCGCGAAGCTCGCGCAATTTTTTCTTCGCGCCCTCGATCGAATAGCGCTCTTCATGAAGCAGCTTCTTGATGAGAAGAAGCCGCTCCACCTCTCCCCGCTGGTAGACGCGGTGGCCACTCAAGGCCTTCTTTGGCGAAACCTGGGGGAACTCCGTCTCCCAGTAGCGAAGCACGTAGGGCTTCACGCCCACGATCGAAGCGACATCCCCGATCCGAAAAAACAAGCGGCCCGACGGAAGGAGGCCGCTCGATTCTTTCTCCGGCTTACGTTTCGTCATCGTCGTCATCATCATGACCCGAACGAGTCGAGTCGGGAATGATCGGCTTTCCTTCCAGGGCCGAGTTCACTTCCGAACGCAGCACCTGGGAGGGCCGAAAAGTCAGAACCCGGCGAGCCGAGATCTCAATGCTTTCACCCGTCTGCGGATTACGACCCACTCGCGAACGCTTTTCGCGAACGATAAAATTGCCGAACCCGGAAATCTTGATCTTCGAGCCCTGAGAAAGCGTGCCTTTCAGGGTATCGAACACCAGCTCCACCAGATCCGCTGCTTCCTTCTTGGAGAAACCCACCTTTTGGTACAGGGCTTCGACGATATCAGCCTTAGTCATTGCCACGGTTCGATCTCCTCCGTTAGATCTTCAACAGGACTTGATCCGCTAACCCCTTCGCTCCGCGCCTAACTCCTTGCGCCAAGCTTCCAGGATTTTTGTCGATGCGGCCTCAGTCTCTGCCTCTTGCAAACTGCGTAAGTCTTCGTAAAAGATAACCCTTACTGCAACGCTTGTCATCCCCTCTGCGACTTGCGCACCGCGGTAAATGTCGAAAACCTTTACGATCTTTGCAATGGGCTTGCCCGCCTTCAACGCGACCTGAACCACCTTCTCCGATGGAATATCGGACTTAACCAACAGGGCAAAGTCGCGCTCCATCGGCGGAAACTCCGACCAAGGCTTGAACGTACGCCCGGCAAATGCCGCCCGAGACATCCCACACAGGGCCTTCCAGTCGAACTCGCCCACCCAGAGCGGGTTTCGCAACTTCACGCCTTGCGCGAAGCGAGGATGAAGGAGTCCAAAAAAGCCAACCGACTGCTGGCCCAAGAGTACCTCGACCGCTTGGCCCGGATGAAAAAGCGCCCGCAGCGACTCCATGCGCTCGCTCTTCTTCGCCCCCGGAGCCGGACCATCGACGAGCCGCTGAAGACGAATCCCCTTCGTACCCATCTCTTCAACCAGGCCCTCGAAAACTCCCTTGAGCTCCGAAAATCCAACAGAAACCAGGTCTTCCTTCATCCCCCCGGCCAGCCGAGGCCCTGAGAGCGCAAGACTCAGACGCCAGTGCTCCTCGGTCGAGGGGTCGAGGTCCGACCGCGCCTTCACCTCGGCATCCAAAGCATGAAAAGTCGGGCGAATCTCAAACAGTCGAATCGCCAAAGGCTCGCTGCCAAAATGATGCCGCTCTTGGGTCAACGCATCCTGCACGAGGAGAGGAAGAAGCGAGGGCGTCATGACCTCCATATCCTCCGTGAGAGGGTTTTGAATCGCCACGCGATTTTCAAACCCAAACTTTGCAAGCCAGCTCTTCGAGCTGGCCGAATAATTCACCGCCTCCAGCAATCCGGCCTGCACGAGCGCTCGCTTCGCGCGAGTCAGAAGAGCGAACTCCTTCCAACCTTCTTCAGCCTGCGCCGAATGAGGGAGATCAAAAAGGCGAGGCGGCGTCGAAGGGACCCGATCGAAACCGATCGAGCGAACGATCTCATCCGCGAGATCTTCTTTCAACTTCAGGTCAAGCCGCCAAGAGGGGACCTGAACTCGCCAGTCACCCCCAGCTGAAATTCCCACTTGGCAACCCAGGCTCTCGAGAACCTGTTGCGCTTCCCGGGCTTCGATCGGTGCGCCCAAAAATTCCGCGAAATAACTCGCAGCCACCGCAATCTCGAGCGGTTTTCCAGCTTTCGAAACATCCCGCGACGGCAGACGCTCAGCCGAATAAGAAGTCACCTTCCCGCCCGCCAGCTCCACGATCAAGTCAGCGAGCCGCGTCAGCACGGCTTCAAGGCCCTGCGGGTCCACGCCCTTCTCGAACCGAACGCAAGCCTCCGAGCGCTTCGCATGGCGCTTCGCCGCTCGGCGCACCAGCACCGGATCAAACTCCGCGCATTCCAAGAACAGACGGGTCGTCGAATCCTGCACTTCCGAGTTCCCTCCGCCCATCACTCCGGCCAGTCCCACGGCCCCTTCGGCATCCGCGATCACGAGCTCGTTTCCGTCGGTTTCAACTTCAGTGCCGTCCAGCAACGGCAAACGTTCCCCGACTTTCGAGCGGCGCACAGAAATCTGGCCACCTCGCAATTTTGACGCATCATAAGCGTGGGTCGGATGACCGAGCTCAAACATCACCAGATTCGTCGCATCGACCACATTATTGATCGACCGCTGCCCAATCGCCTCGAGCCGCTTCGAAAGCCAAGCCGGCGAGGGCCCAATCTTCACACCCTCGATCAGTGCTCCATAAAACTGAGGGGCCGCCTCCCCCGCCTCGAGGCGAATCGCAATCGGCGATGCCGGAAGACCCCGACTCGAAAGGGGTGCTTTCAGCGGCAACTGAAACAACTTTCCCCGGGCCGCAGCCGCCTCGCGCGCGATGCCCAGATGCGAAAGGCAATCACCGCGATTTGCCGTCGGCTTGAAAACCAACACCGTGTCATCACGCTCCAGCACCCGAGCCAAAGGAAGTCCCGGCGCCGTATCCGGCGGAAGAATGAGAATCCCTTCGGAAGCCGCGCTCAAACCCAGCTCGGTCTCCGAGCAGAGCATCCCGTAAGAGACCACTCCGCGGATCTCCCCTTTTTTGATCTTCATATCGTTCGGCAGATGCGCACCGAT
>CAYIHX010000092.1:0-5376 GCA_964363305.1 uncultured Bacteriovoracaceae bacterium
CGATCATGGGAATTCAAGACGCGGCCGCGAACGACGTCTCGGCCAACCCGCCGCTGCGGACTGCTTACTCCTTCGCGGGGAGGGAGTTTGATGCTGAGACCGGGCTTTTCTATAATCGTGCGCGGTATTATGATCCGGGGGTGGGGAGGTTTTTGCAGAGGGATCCTGATCCTGGTTCAATGAATCTCCCAGCAACGACTATTAATTCCTACGTCTATGCGTTGAATAATCCACAGAATTTCACCGACCCGAACGGTGCCAGTGTACTGGGGTGGTTCGGTGAAATTCTTGTCGGGATAGTCGCAGGAATAGCCGCTGTTTTTGTCGCGCCCTTCGCGATCGCTTTAATGGGCGCGTTGAGTATAACGGCCGCAGCTGGGTCTCTCGCGGCGATTGCGCTCGGGGCAATTGGCGGTGCGATAGCGGGCGCAGCTGTGGGCGCTCTTGCTGGAGGCCTTGCTGGCGGACTGAATAGTATGATTAACGGACATTCCTTTGGCGAGCGCTTTGGAGTTGGAGCTGCAATTGGAGCAGCTTCCGGGGCACTCGCCGGTGGATTCGCGGGCGCTCGAGTGGCTTATAATATGGGAATTGGCAAGCCCCAGACTCACATTATTATGAATGGATACGAATTCAGAGGCCGGGCATACTACAAGGACGGCAAATCGCTCTATCCGGACTTTGACAACCCTAAGCATCTGCAGCACTTTGATGTGAAAATCCGTGGAAAACCAGGTGAGTGGCGTTGGTATTTCGATGGTACCCTTGAGCCGAAAAATAATGGGCCGAATATCATTCCTTCACTGAGATAGATTATGAAATTTAAAATATTCCACCTTAACAAGAGAGCCAATAATTATCTCATTCGAGAACTAGAGGGGCGGCGGGCACTTGCGAAGGCCGCATTGCGAGCCTTGGACCTAGAGAGTGGAACCGTCACAGCCCTTCTTCCTAAGCATTACGAGGAACCGTTGCTCTATCGATTTACCTCAGGCTGGGCGCTGCCAGCCTGCGCTGACCTGGCAGACACACTAGAACCAAGATCCGCCCTGATCGAAGAAATTCGGATTCACCTTATTGCGGCTCAAGACAGCTTCGTGGTGATTGAAGATGGGGTCGGGAGGCCGGACGATCCTGAGCTCGTTGTCGCTAAAAATCTTTTTTTTCACAAACAAGATGTCTTTCATTTCTTAGCTGGAAAGCAGGATGCCCCCTTTGCAGAACAGGCGTTGCTTGACGCAAATGTCTTCCCAGGAAGATTAGGGTTTCTCACTTCATTACCGGGTGCGGATCCCACAGAATTTAACCGCGCCCAAGTGGACAATGAGTTCTTAAACTCAATAGCTGGGCGAACAACTACACTGTTTCTCGAGGCGTATGACTCACAAAGTTTCCTGCTCTGGCATCGAAATTAAAGGCGGCACTTTTGGATGGTCACGGCGATGGAGGGTCGGTAAAATGAACCGAGGAATGGGACAAAATATCTTTACGACCCGATGGGTAGACGGGTGGAGAAGCGGGTCATCGACCGCGCGGCTCCCTCGGATGCGGTGAAAACCTTCACCCGCCGCTACCTGTACGACTCGCAAGATATCTTCGCCGAAACCAACGGCGAGAACGCCCTCCTCGCGCGCCACACGCACAGCGCACTCCGAATCGACGACGTGCTCGCTACCCACGTCACCGCAGCCGGTGTCACGGCGGGTATGGCGCAAGCCCCGGGCAGCTATTTCTACCTGAAAGACCACCTGGGCAGCGTGACCGACGTCGTCAGCTCCGCAGGGCTCCACGTCCTGCACTACGCCTACTCGGCGTTTGGCACGATCATGGGAATTCAAGACGCCGCCGCGAACGACGTCGCGGCCAGCCCGCCGCTACGGACGGCGTACTCCTTCGCGGGGAGGGAGTTCGATGCCGAGACCGGGCTGTTCTACAATCGCGCGCGTTATTATGACCCAGGCGTGGGGAGGTTTTTGCAGAAAGATCCTAACCCGGGAGAACTCGATGATTCTCGCACAGTTGTGAACTCCTACGTCTACTGCGCAAACAACCCGCTGAATTACGTCGACCCGAGTGGCGAACTGTTCTTTCTGATTCCTATATTTGCAGCGTTCCTAGGGTCCGTGATTGGTACTGCCGTCGCGGGAGCCGTAGTTGGGGCCATTGGTGCGACCGGAATAGCCGCTGTTCTTGCCGGTATCGTAGTGGGCGCGGTGGTCGGAGCAATCATAGGAGGGGGCTCCGGCGCTGGCCTAGGATACTTGGAAGGTATACTGACCGGTCAGAACCCTGGTCAGTTGGCGATGGAGGGCTTGCTTGCAGGCGCGATGGGTGGTGGAATCGGAGGCGCGATTGGCGGGGGCCTTGTCGGATATGCGAGAGGCGCTGGGTACAACAAATACAGCTTTAGGTATGATCCGCCCCACCATAATTTTCGTCTGCTGGGTAAGCAGTACCATTTTCAACTTGATATATGGAAAGGTGGGATAGATGGGAGCCACAAACAATTTTATCTTCCTACTCCTAAGCTTCCCTTAATTAAACCAGTACAAATATTGCCATGAAAAAAAATACTGCCCTGATCAAAGAAAAAGCAAGTAAGACTCTCTTAGAACAACTCGAGAAAATTAAGGCGATTCCTTATGCACAACTAAAGGATCGTGTCTTACTGAACGAACATGATGCATACGAGGTAGTGGACGGAAATACGACGTATGACGTTGAAATTATGTATTACTGGGACAGCGGCAAACCTGGGAATATCCGCGTAGCTGGCGCAATTAGCGAATCCGGTGGTTGGGGATCCTATATACCTCATACAGAGGGCTTTATTCTTCGCCCCGACGGCTCGTTCATCGAATAGCTGCGTGTGCCAAAATGCTCAACCTGCAGAACGACGACGAATCTTAAATCACCGGCGTCACCAGCACCTTGCCTGGAGAACTCCCGACTAAGACCTACGATTCGCTCTATAACCGAATCGCCGATGCCAACGGCATCCTGACCCAGAAGGTGAAAAAGGCGGGCCTCCCCAATTCAGTCTGAACCAGCTCTCCAGTTTCGTACCAGTACATCTCGGAGAACTCCAAAAACTCCCTTAATCAAGCCAGGACAATTTTTGCCATGAATAAAGAAGAAGCAAGACAGGTTGTGCTTGAAGAGCTCAAGAAGTACGAAAAGATTCCTTATGAGCAATTGCGAGATTTCGTACTTCAGGGAAAGATCAATGCCTACCAAGTGATCCGAGGCGACACAACGTACGATATTGAAATTTTATTTCATTGGGACAGCCGTCACGAGAAACGAGACATTCGTGTTGCCGGCTTGATTAATGTGTCAGGCGACCTCTCCGTCTATAGACCTCTTTCTGAGGACTTTATTCTTCGGCCTGACGGATCGTTCATCGAATAACTGCGCGTGCTGAATGCATAACCTGCAAAACGACGACGAATCCCAAATCACCGGTGTCACCAGCACCTTACCGGGAGAACTCCCGACCGAAACCTTCAGCTACGATTCGCTCTATAACCGAATCGCCGATTTCAATGGCGCCTCGACCTACGATCCGAAAAAGTTGGTCCTGCAGGAAGACTGGAAATATCAGTACAGCTCGGAGAACCAGCTCTTGAGCGTGAAGCGCCTGGAGCCGGGCAACCCGACCCCGGTGCATGAGGTGTCGTTTCTCTACGACCCGATGGGTAGGCGGATGGAGAAACGAGTCATCGACCGTGCGGCTCCCTCGGATGCGGTGAAGACCTTCACCCGCCGCTACCTGTACGACTCGCAGGAGATCTTCGCCGAGACCAACGGCGAGAACGCCCTCCTCGCGCGCCATACCCACAGCTCTCTCCGAACGGATGACGTGCTCGCGACCCACGTCACCGCAGCCGGTATCACGGCGGGCATGGCACAAGCCCCGGGCAGCTACTTCTACCTGAAAGATCACCTCGGTAGCGTGACCGACGTCGTCAGCTCCGCAGGGCTCCACGTCCTGCACTACGCCTACTCGGCGTTTGGCACGATCATGGGAATTCAAGACGCCGCCGCGAACGACGTCGCGGCCAGCCCGCCGCTACGGATCGCCTATACCTTTGCGGGGAGGGAGTTCGATGCCGAGACCGGGCTGTTCTATAATCGCGCGCGGTATTATGATCCGGGTGCGGGAAGGTTTCTGCAGAGGGATCCGCATCCCGGGATGCTTCGTCACCCAGGAACTGTCGTCAATAGCTACGCATATGTTCTCAATAATCCGTTGAATCTCACCGATCCATCTGGAAAATTTATCCACCTCCTTTTTGCTGCCATCGGAGCTATCGGAGCATTTTTAAATTCTGCGATAGGTGGCGCAATTGCTGTTGGCGTCATTGGCGGGGTATTCAATATTTTCGGCGCTGACCCAAAGGGGTCTGGCCCGATGAAGGCGCTCTCATTCCTGGTCGGAGCCTTAACATTTGGGCTTGGTGCTCTTGCGATAAGTGCCCTTGCCGTGCCTCTAATTGCAGCCGGAACCGTGGGTACTATAGCAGCAGGAGCCGGGATCGCAGCAGGAATTGGATTTTCAGCCGGATTTTTGAATAATGTTGGAAATCAAGCTATATTTACGGGAAAGGTGGACCTTGAACGTGCGGCCTATGCTGGTGTCTCGTCCGGAATTTTTACGTTAGCGACGCTTGGTCTTGGTGCCGCACTAGGCGGAGGGCTTCGAGGAATTCTTGTTGACCATGGCGGAGCCATCGCATCAGGTTACTGCGTTGATACAGGAGGGGTTCCACAGGAAAAAAACGAAATCTCCTTTGGAGTCTGCCCAGCGTTTGGTTTTTAGAGTTCATGAGGAGGGTTTCGTTCTGAAATTACTAATACTATTCGCCTTCTACGTCTCCATGGCCGCTCTTTACACCTATAACAAATATAACAAACACCCAGAAGCTTTCCAAGCACTGCCCAGATTCTCTTCAGTGGAGAGGGGTTATTTATCGATCGCCGCTTTTCTTGTGAGTACGATTAGTTTCTTTTACTTATTCATTGGTCAATATGAATTAATTAAACGCCTAATTCCCTCGAATATTTGGCGTCACTTAGTCGTTTGGTCTGTTTTTTTCCTTCTGCTCTTCGCCTACTCAAGAATTGAAATCAAAATTATTGGTTACCTAAAACACCAAGCAGAACAAAGGCTCCCCTTGAAAAAACATAGCAAGCAAAACGAGTGATTTTTGAGCAGAAAAAAAGCGGCATTTACGACCCGATGGGCCGGAGAATGCAGAAGCAAATCATCGACCGCGCGGCTCTCGTCGATGCGGTGAAAACCTTCACCCGCCGCTACCTGTACGACTCGCAGGATATCTTCGCCGAAACCAACGGCGAGAACGCCCTCCTCGC
>CAYIHX010000093.1:0-4427 GCA_964363305.1 uncultured Bacteriovoracaceae bacterium
CCGTAAGTAGGCGGAATCTTTGTGCGGCCACCGTCTCCACCATATAAAAATAGTCACCTATTTATTCCGATGCACCTTCCGTAAGGAGGTGCATCGGTTTTTTTATACCCATCATTATGTTATAATTATGGCGTAATGACGCAGCTTCACTTCGAATGGGATGAAAAGAAAAGCGCTTCGAACAAGAAGAAGCATGGCGTTTCGTTTGAGGAAGCCAAATCCGTTTTTCATGATCCCAACGCTCGTTTGATCGGGACCCCGACCACTCAGCGAATGAAGACCGCTTCGTGCTTCTCTGAATCAGCGAAGAGCTTCGGGTGTTGGTCGTGTGTCATTGCTATCGGGATGACGACGACACGATCCGGATCATTCCGGCCCGACGCGCGAAGAAGAAGGAAGTCGAAACTTACGAGGAACATTTATGAGAAAAGAATACGATTTTAAAAACTCGAAGAAGAACCCCTACGCTAAAAATTTGAAGCAGCAGGTCACGATCCTGCTCGACAAAGAAGCGGTAGCTTACTTCAAGAAACTTGCAGGAGAAACAGGTGTGGCCTATCAGGTGCTGATTAACCTGTACTTGAAGGAATGCGCACGGATGAAGAAGCAGCTCTCGTTTGAAGTAAGTAAACCATCTAGGAAATCCGCAGCGTGAAAGGAACGGGTTCGACTCCCGCCGACGCCCGGTTGTCCGAAACCGCTGTAGTCGCGATGCACAGTCGATGTTAAGAAGCTGACTGCGATGATTAGAATTCAAGCAACCATATTCTTCACGTACTTACTTGCAATAGGCTGTCCTGTAGCGCTTTTCTCAAAAAGCACCTTCGCCGCGCTCCAGCTCTCTTTTGAGACGGCGGTGCTCGCCGACGGATCACATTCGGAATCTTGGAAGATGGCTATTTTGGATAGGCATTCTGAGCAGGAACTCGCGCAAGTTTTGATGGCAAAACACCCGCTCAACCGCGAAGAACGAGAGTGGCAAATGCTCATCCAGAAGGAGTCTTCTCGCTGGAAATCGACGGTTGAAAATCTAAACGGGCCCTTCGATGGAATTGATCCGCCGAAGAAGGTCGTTTTACTTTTCGGAAATCATGGCGTCGACGACGGATTTACTTTTCGGATGGACACAATCTGCCTCGATCTCAGCTCCTGGTTCAGAGCCTACGGAGACGCCTCGAAGCCCGAGAATGCCGATCGCATTCAACGGATCCTGTCGCACGAGTATATACATCTCCTCACGAGCCGCTTTCTTGCCAGGAAGCAACCATCGCTGAAGAGCCCGCTCGACCGGACCCTCTATGAGTTGTACTATGAAGGACTTGGAAATTTTTATTCGCTGTCCGAAAAATGGAGGGCCGAAGATGGAAAGACTTCGACTGTAGGAGTTAAGGCACTAGCGCGAAATATCCCGATCTTTTTCGATCGACTAAACCGCCTGGCTACCGCAAGTGCCGATGACGAAATCAAACTCCGCCATGGGCTTTCGTCCGGGCCATTTCCAGAAAAGTGGGGAGCCCTTACGATCGCGCTGTGGTTGTCCAAGGAACACTCTGCCGATCCCGCCGCGCTTAAGCGTTTTATTCAGGCTGGACCCGAAGGAATACCAACCTTTGTTAAAAGGCACCTGCCCGATAACTTTAGATTGAAACTCGTTACGCAGCCTTCGAAATACTGATTTTTGCTCGGTAGCCTAAACTCGCAAGAATCCGCAGCATCAAGTCCGCCGAGATATCCCGCGTATTCCGATTCAAAAGCGCGGTAACCCGAGTACGAGAAGTGCCAGCAAGCTTAGCGACTTGAGCATGGGTCAATTTGAGTTTCTTTACGATCTCGATGAGTTTGTCGTTCAGGTCGCTGCGGAACTCGATCTCCACCGCATCAGCGGGGGTCAGCCCGAGTGCCTCGGCAAGCTCCGCCGCATTCCTGGTAACGATCGTTTTAGCTTTCTTCATTGAGCATCTCCTTTAACCGCTTCTTAGCGACATCCATTTCATGCTGGGGCGTCTTCTGAGTCTTCTTCACGAAAGCATGAAGGATCAAAATCCCACGCTTCGACTTCTTGTAATAAAAAGTCCGATAAATCCCGGCGGCATCTCTGACCCTTAGCTCCTCTACTCCCAGTGCCACGCCAGGCATCGGACGCGATAAGGGCATCTCCAAGTTGTGCCCCTTCTGAAGATCAAAGATCGCTTTACCCAGCTCTCTTTTCACTTCATCAGGAAAGGCGCTGATGTCTTGCCTGGCTCTCGGATGAAAAATCGCCACCTTCATTTAGGCATTGTCTCAGATCTGGGACATATCGTCAAGATTAGACATTTCGCGGCATTACCCGATGTTACAGTTTGGCTAGCCTTAGCCAAAATAACCGCATAACCCTGCGAAACAAAAGAAAACGGGTCAACTCCACCACTTACTCTGGACGCACCACCGTCCGAATCTCTTACAGCCGCACAAATAAATTCGCGGAGTTAGGGATTCGGATGGGCGATGCGTCTGTTGGCTGTCCGATACCGTATCGGAGAGAGTTACGCCGTTCTCCTTCAAAGTGCGCACATCTCATCTACTGGTTGGACGCTTGAACGCCTTCCGTTTCTCCGCGACCTTCACCCTGATCACGCATCCCTCGGCATGGTCGTTGATAAGACCCATCGCCTGCATGAATGCATAGACAGTCGTAGGACCAACGAATTTCCATCCCTGTTTCTTCAATGCTTTTGAAAGAGCGACCGATGCGGCACTGGTCGAAGCGGTCTGAGGCTTTGCCAAGCCTTTCTCCGATGGCTCGAAGCTCCAGAGAAACGCAGCAAGCGAGCCCTCGCGCTTGGCAGCCTCTTGGGCGCGCTTCGCGTTGTTGATGACAGCCTCAATCTTTCGCCGATGGCGGACGATTCCCTCATCTTTGAGCAGACGAACAACATCGCGTTGAGTGAAGCGCGCGACCTTATTAAAGTCGAAGCCCTGAAACGCTTTACGAAAACCCTCGCGCTTGGCGAGAATCGTTTGCCAACTGAGGCCCGACTGAAACCCCTCCAGGCTCAGTTTCTCAAAGAGCCGACTGTCGTCGAGAACGGGAAAGCCCCATTCGTCGTCGTGGTACTTCAAGAAGTCAGGCGCAGCTTCGCACCAGGCACAACGTTCCTTTCCGTCAGGACCCTTGATCGTCTTGCTCATCGATCAATCCTCAAGCAGAAATGCGAGTCGGTCGTCGGCCTTGCCCGGCTCGATTTCGAGAATTTCTGCGGTGACAATCTTCTCGGCGACGAACGGATCGGCATTCACCCTCTTCTTGATATCCTCTGACGACGTGCCGGATGCTAGAATTGCTCCACCTAAGCCCGGCTGGATGCTTCCAGCCAGAAGAAAAACCCCGTCCTCAAAACCCTTCTTGACCCATTTCATATGGGCCTCGGAAAATTCATCGGCCTGGTCCTTCTTTTTTGAAAATCTCAACAGTACAATGAACACCGTTTCTCTCCTTTTCAGTTCTTCTTTTTTCCATATGAGTCCAACCACGCATCCATGTACGCGACCTCGCGGTTGACGAAATTCTCATCCCGGAACGCGTTGGCCATCGTAGCAACCCCCTGGCTCCACGCAACGACGCGCATGGCAAGCTCATCAGCCAAATCTTTATGCCCGAGCGAGACGAAATGCTTCCGCAGCCAGCTCCGAAATAGCGTGAAAAGCCGATTCGCCTCGGCCTTCGAGGCATGGTTCAACTTCGCAAGCTCCGTCGAAAGTGTGCCGACCGGGCAGCCGTAAAGCTTGATCTTGGTCTGATTCGCAATGACGATGTGGATATAGCTGCGAATGCAATCCACCGGAGTTTCGGCCTCGTTCTCCCAACGATCCAACATTTTCTGAGTTTTCGCCAAGCGCAGCTCGATCACCGCATCGAGAATTTCGTCCTTCGACTTGAAATGGTGATAAAAGTTGCCTCTGGAAATCTTTATTTCGTTGGCAATGTCCGCGAAGGAGGTGTGCTCGTAGCCCTTCTGGTAGAAAAGCTGGTCCGCCGCCTCGATAATGTCTGCTCGCGTCGTCTGCTGATTCACGCTAATCAAACTAGGACAACTGTCCTAGTTTGTCAACGACACAGTCTTACCTTGTCGATTGAAGCAGGAACGGTCTGCCCCACTTCGATGTTTGCGAGTCCTTGATGAGCGGGACGCCAGCTTCACATGAAGAATGATGCGAGGCAAGTTGCCGGTACCAGCTCCCGCCAAGTCGCGTGGGTATCGTCACTCGGCATCCTTCTGTCACTTTTCCTGTATGTTCTTCAACTTGTCGTCAGATGCCTGACTTAGGACAAGTCCTTCGGACTTCCAAGGGAGGTGAAGTTCATGTCGCGGAGCGCCTCCCTCAGTTCAGGTGTCGTTTTTCAGGGATTAGGTCGCCTTAATTCTCCAGCGATTTTGTCGCCCTGG
>CAYIHX010000094.1:0-4229 GCA_964363305.1 uncultured Bacteriovoracaceae bacterium
AGCTGTTCCATCGCCAGGGCGACAAAATCGCTGGAGAATTAAGGCGACCTAATCCTTGAAAAACGACAAAAAAACTTTACCCCATGCGCTTCAATTCAAACTGTGTTCGATTCAATTGGTCGAGCAAATTCAGAATAATGGGAATGGCCTCGTCGTTCACACCGAAATCATTTTGAAGCTCCCAAATCAGGCGCGCGCGCGCGAGATCTTCTTCATCCAAGGACTGCTTGTGCTCGTCCGTCGGCGTGATCCATTCAAACCCCAGAAAGCGAACGATCACGGCCACCGTTACGCCGCAACGATCGGCGGCCTCGGAGAGCGTGTGCCGACCATTAGACTTCATGACTCCTCCCGCGGATTATAGGCATACTTCCCGCCCCATTCCTGCACAGCCTTCGCGAGATCAGGATCCACCTTCTTGGGCATCACCACCTTGAGAGCGACGAGCTGATCACCCCCAGCATGACTGAGCGCAACGCCCTTGCCCCTGATCCGTAAACGACTCCCTGAACTCACACCCGGTGGCACCTTAAGCAACACGGAGCCATCAAGAGTGGGCACCTTGATCTCGGATCCCAGCAAAGCTTCGATAAAACTAATCGAAACCTCCGTCTCGATATCGGAACCCACGCGTCGAAAACCCGGCAACGGACGTACCGTAACCTCCACGTATGCATCACCGGCGGATCCCTTACCCACTCCAGGGCCACCCTGACCTTTAAACCGCAACTTGGTTCCTGTCTCGATCCCAGGCGGAATCCTGACCTGGAGGCGCTTTCCACCGGGAAGGGCAATTTCACGTTCGGCGCCGAGTACCGCGTCCCTGAAATCTACCGACATCTGATAGAGGTGATCCTCTCCGGCAAGGTCGCTCGCTCGCGCCCCACCGCGCGCCCCACTCGATGCTCGAAAAAGATTCTCAAAAAAATCATCACCCCCCGCATTCCCGCCAAATGAATAGGCGTAACGACCTCCATCCGCCTGAGTTTCGTGATAGAACGGGCCGCGGTCTGCGGAGCTACGAGCTTGCTCCTGCTGTTGCTCCTGAGTCTCACCACGGTCAAACTTTGTGCGTGCCTCCGGAGTTCCGATCCGTTCGTACGCAACAGCCGCATCCTTAAACTTCACCTCAGCTTTTTTGTTGCCAGGATTGAGGTCAGGATGAAATTTCTTCGCAATATTTCGATACGCGCTCTTGATCTCATCCTGAGTGGCAGCCTGGGTCACCCCCAAGACCTGATAGGGATCCTTCATCATGGGTGAAACGTAGCAAGTTCAGTGCAATCTGCACGGGGAAAATGATAGAGCCGATGCGGAGACCACCCCTCAATGACCCAGACAGAATCCATTAGCCCGCTGGCAGGCACTCTTCCCACTCTCCCCGAACTGGCCGACATCGACCGGCTCCTGAGTGAGTATGAATCCCGGCAGCCGGATCCGCTCATCCCCGCTCAGCGAGTTTCATTCGGAACGTCGGGGCACCGTGGATCCTCGTTTGCGCTCACTTTCAACCGGAACCATATCTTGGCAATCAGCCAAGCGATTTGCCTCTACCGAAAAAAAAACGGTATCACGGGTCCGCTCTTTCTCGGCTATGACACACATGCTCTCTCTCTGCCCGCCTTTCAAACGACTCTCGAAGTTCTGGCGGCCAATGACGTGAAAGTCGTCATCGCACGAGACCAAGAATTCACACCCACCCCAGTCATTTCCCACGCAATCCTCTGCCACAATCGGGGTCGCGACCACTCCCTCTCCGACGGAATCGTCATCACCCCTTCTCATAACCCACCCACTGAGGGGGGATTCAAATACAACCCAACCCATGGGGGCCCGGCCGAGAAAGCCATCACCGATTGGATTCAAAACACAGCGAACGAGTTTCTTGAAAATAATCTGAAAGGTGTTCTGCGGACTTCTCTGAATCGTGCGCTCGCTGCGTCGACCACACAGACCCGCGATTTCATCACTCCTTACGTCCGAGACCTGACCGAGGTCATCAACATGGACCTCCTTCGTCAGTCAAAAATACGGATTGGAGTCGATCCCCTGGGTGGTGCAGGGGTTCACTATTGGCAATCCATCGCCGATCATTACAAGCTCAATCTCTCAGTCTTGAATACCCAAGTCGACCCCTGCTTTCGCTTCATGACTCGAGACTGGGACGGACAGATTCGCATGGACCCATCCTCCCGGTACGCCATGCAATCGCTCATTCAGAAAGCGGGAGGGTATGACATCTCCTTCGCCTGCGACACCGATCACGATCGGCACGGAATCGTAACAAAAACTGCCGGATTGATACCCGCAAACGACTACCTCGCCACTGCTGTTTTCTACTTATTCCAAAACCGACCCGACTGGCCAACCACTCTTCGGGTTGGAAAAACTCTGGTAAGTAGCCAGATGATCGATCGAGTGGCTCATGAACTCGGTCGCCCGCTTTACGAAGTCCCCGTAGGGTTCAAATGGTTTGTCGACGGGCTCTTAGATGAGACTCTCGGCTTTGCCGGAGAGGAAAGCGCCGGAGCGACTTTCTTGCGAAAAAATGGTGAAGCTTGGACAACCGACAAAGACGCCTTCGTCCCTTCTCTGCTTGCAGCCGAAATGACTGCCCGACTTGGCAAAGACCCCTCAGAGCTTTATCGTGAGCTGACCCGCACCTTGGGAAGTCCGAGCTACCGTCGAATCGAGGCACCGGCCTCCGCTGAGCTCCGCAAGGCCCTCGGCAGCCTGACTCCCGACCAACTGCCCCTCAGAGAACTCGGCGGCGACCCCGTCACTCGAATTTTAACGAAGGCGCCTGGCAACAACGCTCCAATGGGTGGAATCAAAGTGGAGACAAAAAATGGTTGGATAGCGATACGCCCATCAGGGACTGAAAATATCTATAAAATTTATGCCGAGAGTTTCCTGGGGGAAAAACATCTCCAATCGCTGCTGGAAGATGGGAAACGCTCCATCGATCACCTAGAAGAATCGTATTCGAGATTCACGCTATGAGAAAATTTCCTCGCACGGTAGTCATCTTGGGACTGGTCAGTCTCTTCACGGACTTATCCAGCGAGATGATCTACCCCCTTCTTCCCGTCTTTCTGTCGGGCGTCCTCGGGGCGACGGCCCTAGAACTGGGGGTCATCGAAGGTTTTGCCGAGTCGACGGCCTCCCTGCTTAAGGTTGCCTCCGGTTTGTGGACCGACCGCATCAATAAGCGAAAGCCCATCATCCTCCTCGGCTACTCTCTTTCAAGTTTATTTCGCCCGATGATGGGGCTTGCGCAAGCATGGCAAGGCGTCTTCGTCCTTCGGCTCCTCGACCGAATCGGAAAGGGCCTACGCTCGTCGCCGCGCGATGCTTTGCTCGCTGACGTTACGGACCCCTCTCAGAGAGGAGCCGCCTTCGGCTTTCATCGGGCGATGGATCATGCCGGGGCGGTCATGGGCCCTCTTGCCGCGAGCGCCCTGCTTCTTCTACCAGGCATGAACCTTCGAAACGTATTTATTCTTGCGGCACTGCCCGGCGCAGCTGCTGTCGCATTCATCATCTTCGGCATTCAAGATTCCAAGACGCGATCCCCGGCCCAATCATCTCCCGAAAAGACGTTTCACCCACTAAGAGACTGGAAACTTCTCGGCAGCGACTTCAGACTCTTTCTTGTCGCGCTCTTCCTTTTCACGTTAGGAAACTCAACTGACGCTTTCCTTCTGATCCGCCTCTCTCAGGGCGGCATATCACCTTCGATTATCGCGATTCTTTGGTCCGCTCACCACATCGTGAAGATGATCGCCACCTACCATGGCGGGCGGTTTTCAGACCGAAGAGGGAGAAAAACCTCGATTATTTTGGGATGGGGCTTTTACGCACTGACCTACCTTGCCTTCGCTTTCGTCGAGTCGCCCTCCCTGATGGTCGGCATCTTCTTGCTCTACGGGCTCTATTTCGGATTCGTAGAACCCAGCGAACGAGCGCTCGTAGCCGACCTGGCTCCGGCATCTCTTCGCGGTACGGCATTTGGGTACTTCTACTTCGTCGTCGGCATTGCCGCGCTTCCGGCAAGTATTCTCTTCGGCTATCTTTGGCACACCTATGGCGTCTCGACGGCCTTCCTCACGGGAGCAATCCTTGCTATGCTGGCATCGCTGCTGTTGCTCATGCTGCCCCAACGCCGGGAGTAAACCTCTTCCAAAGCGCTCGCCTCTTCGCCTCAGAAAACGAAGTCTGTTGTAGGA
>CAYIHX010000095.1:0-3724 GCA_964363305.1 uncultured Bacteriovoracaceae bacterium
GCAGGACATTCGTATTGCTAATGCCTGCGGACATCTTCACTCGCTACCAACACTATTTTAAGAAGGTGTATTTTAAGAAGGGGGTCTTCGGGCCCGCAAGTGCCAGTTGGCTCCCCCTCTGGTAGGCTAATCCCTATGAGCTTTCTTGGGTTTTTCTCGACGACCACGCTAGGCGCCACGGTTTGGCATACGGCTTCTAAAATGTACTACCGAATCGACTTCGGAGCGGACGAGACGCATTTTGCGTTGGCGAAGGATGGTTGGCGAATTGCGCTGTCTCGGTACCTCCCCAAGGGAGAGAAGAAGCGCGACGCCCCACCGGTGGTGCTTTGCCATGGCTTGGCCGCGAACCGTTACACGTGGGACCTTGGGCCGGAGCAATCGCTCGCGCGGTGGCTGGCCGACCGGGGCTACGACGTCTGGTCGCTCGAGCTGCGCGGCCATGGTTTGAGCGATCACGGTGGCTGGCGTACCGGCCGTTCGCTTTCGTGGAGCGTGGACGACTATTTACTGAATGACGTCCCTGCCGCGCTTCAACTGGTCCGTGCGAAAACCGGCGCGAAGGAAGTCGATTGGATCGGACACTCGATGGGTGGCCTACTGGGTTACTCGCTGCTGCAGACGCCGGCGGCGGAGTCCGTGCGTACGGCGGTGATTCTGGGCTCGAGTCTGAACTACAGCGGGACAGACTCCGATTTCCGTTACTGGCAGAAATATTTGAGCTGGGCCCGCAAGCGGATATCGGGTCTTCCCTTAGGACACCTGGTGCGGCTGAGCGCCCCCCTTGCCCTGCGCTTCGAGAATCCCTTCGATCAGTTCAGTGTTTGGCCCGCCAATACCCAGGGCGAGCTGTATCGGCGTCTGCTGGCGAATGGTTTTCATTGGCTGCCGTTGCAGGTTCTGGAGCAGCTCGAGTCGGCGATTGAGCCCGAGGGGTTTCGCTCCGCTGATGGGAAAACAAATTATGCCTCGGGCGTCGCCTCGATCTCGAAGCCGGTGTTGGTGATCGGGGGCGATCGGGATCGGCAATGCCCGGAGGTGGCCCTGCGGAAGACGGCCGAGCTTCTGCCGGCGGCGTCGACTCGGATTTTAGTCTTGAAAGACCAGGGGCACTTCGATCTTTTGATCGGCAAGCGCTGTGAGGCGGAGGTTTTTCCGGCGATCGAGACTTGGCTTGCGTCGCCCCAGGGCGCGGCGTGAGGGTCAGGTTCGCATTTTTGTGAGCACGAGCGCGACGATTTCAGCGAGGGAGGCTTCTCCGCTCACGATGAGATGGGCAAAGGCTTTTGACGGTTCGACGAACTCGTCATGCATCGGCTTGACCTGCATTTGAAACTGCCTGGTGACGCCCTCAGGCGTTCGGCCGCGTTCGTGGGTGTCTCGCCTCAGGCGCCGCTCGAAGCGTACTTTTTCGGGCGTCTCGACGAAAATGGAGAAGTCGAGCCGCGCGCGAATGAGGGGCTGCGATAGAAGCAAGGTGCCCTCGACGAGCGTGAGGGCGGAGTGTGAGAAGGGCTCGGTTTCCGGGCGCCGGGTATGCGTGCCGAAATCGTAGATGGGTACTTCGATCGGGAGTCCGTCTTTGAGGAGGTCGAGGTGCTGGGCCATGAGCGGAAAATCGATGCTCGAGGGGTGATCGAAGTTGACCGAGCCCCCGTCGCCATCGAAGCGTCGGCTCTGGTCGATGTAGTAGGAGTCTTGCGCCAGAATTTGCGCGCGACCATGCCCAATCGCCGCCGCCACCTCGTGCGCCAGCGTGGTTTTTCCTGAGCCGCTTCCTCCCGATATGGCAATCATTCTGGGTTTCACTGAGGGATCCGATTACTTTTTGATGCTCGACGCGTCAAGCACTGGATCGGGAATTCCCGATCCAGTGCTTGACGCGTCGAGCATCAAAAAGTAATCGGATCCCTCAGTGAAACCCAGAATGATTGCCATATCGGGAGGAAGCGGCTCAGGAAAAACCACGCTGGCGCACGAGGTGGCGGCGGCGATTGGGCATGGTCGCGCGCAAATTCTGGCGCAAGACTCCTACTACATCGACCAGAGCCGACGCTTCGATGGCGACGGGGGCTCGGTCAACTTCGATCACCCCTCGAGCATCGATTTTCCGCTCATGGCCCAGCACCTCGACCTCCTCAAAGACGGACTCCCGATCGAAGTACCCATCTACGATTTCGGCACGCATACCCGGCGCCCGGAAACCGAGCCCTTCTCACACTCCGCCCTCACGCTCGTCGAGGGCACCTTGCTTCTATCGCAGCCCCTCATTCGCGCGCGGCTCGACTTCTCCATTTTCGTCGAGACGCCCGAAAAAGTACGCTTCGAGCGGCGCCTGAGGCGAGACACCCACGAACGCGGCCGAACGCCTGAGGGCGTCACCAGGCAGTTTCAAATGCAGGTCAAGCCGATGCATGACGAGTTCGTCGAACCGTCAAAAGCCTTTGCCCATCTCATCGTGAGCGGAGAAGCCTCCCTCGCTGAAATCGTCGCGCTCGTGCTCACAAAAATGCGAACCTGACCCTCACGCCGCGCCCTGGGGCGACGCAAGCCAAGTCTCGATCGCCGGAAAAACCTCCGCCTCACAGCGCTTGCCGATCAAAAGATCGAAGTGCCCCTGGTCTTTCAAGACTAAAATCCGAGTCGACGCCGCCGGCAGAAGCTCGGCCGTCTTCCGCAGGGCCACCTCCGGGCATTGCCGATCCCGATCGCCCCCGATCACCAACACCGGCTTCGAGATCGAGGCGACGCCCGAGGCATAATTTGTTTTCCCATCAGCGGAGCGAAACCCCTCGGGCTCAATCGCCGACTCGAGCTGCTCCAGAACCTGCAACGGCAGCCAATGAAAACCATTCGCCAGCAGACGCCGATACAGCTCGCCCTGGGTATTGGCGGGCCAAACACTGAACTGATCGAAGGGATTCTCGAAGCGCAGGGCAAGGGGGGCGCTCAGCCGCACCAGGTGTCCTAAGGGAAGACCCGATATCCGCTTGCGGGCCCAGCTCAAATATTTCTGCCAGTAACGGAAATCGGAGTCTGTCCCGCTGTAGTTCAGACTCGAGCCCAGAATCACCGCCGTACGCACGGACTCCGCCGCCGGCGTCTGCAGCAGCGAGTAACCCAGTAGGCCACCCATCGAGTGTCCGATCCAATCGACTTCCTTCGCGCCGGTTTTCGCACGGACCAGTTGAAGCGCGGCAGGGACGTCATTCAGTAAATAGTCGTCCACGCTCCACGAAAGCGAACGGCCGGTACGCCAGCCACCGTGATCGCTCAAACCATGGCCGCGCAGCTCGAGCGACCAGACGTCGTAGCCCCGGTCGGCCAGCCACCGCGCGAGCGATTGCTCCGGCCCAAGGTCCCACGTGTAACGGTTCGCGGCCAAGCCATGGCAAAGCACCACCGGTGGGGCGTCGCGCTTCTTCTCTCCCTTGGGGAGGTACCGAGACAGCGCAATTCGCCAACCATCCTTCGCCAACGCAAAATGCGTCTCGTCCGCTCCGAAGTCGATTCGGTAGTACATTTTAGAAGCCGTATGCCAAACCGTGGCGCCTAGCGTGGTCGTCGAGAAAAACCCAAGAAAGCTCATAGGGATTAGCCTACCAGAGGGGGAGCCAACTGGCACTTGCGGGCCCGAAGACCCCCTTCTTAAAATACACCTTCTTAAAATAGTGTTGGTAGCGAGTGAAGATGTCCGCAGGCATTAGCAATACGAATGTCCTGC
>CAYIHX010000096.1:0-3480 GCA_964363305.1 uncultured Bacteriovoracaceae bacterium
CTGAAAGCCTCAGCCGAAGGTCGAGCGCATCGCAGGCGTCCATGCTCCGCGGGCGTTCGCCAAAGCGGGGTCGCCCCTGCGCAAAAAACAAATCGCTCGCGCTCCAGTTGTGCCGTACCAAACGGACAAACCTAGGCTCCGAGGCCGGAGAGATCACGGCACTCTGAACCCTCCCCTCCTCCACTTGCCGAGAAAACAATTCGATCACCGCGCCAATCAACTCTCTCAATCGGCCGTCCTGCGCCATCGCCGAGACCAAGCGAACGGAGTCGGCAAATTCAGGCATCTCAGACAATGCAAACAACGTCGAGTAAAGGTCCTCATCCCTCGGTGCGCGCGCCAGGACCGCACCTAGCAAATCAATCATCGGATGCGCGTCGTTGACGAACATCGCGCGCCGCAAGCCTCGTAGCGCCGGAGCTAGGGCCGTATCATGGTCTCCCGCAAATCGTTCCAAGCTTCGAGCAAAACGGTAGAGTTGCTCGCCATCGACACCCGCGACCCCCTGAGATAAAATCCCCACGATGTCAGCGGAAGACCCTTCCCTCACTGGTTCAATTAAAAAGCGCGCGACCGCCTGGACAGTCGATCGATCTTCCGGGCGAAGAAGCGCCAACGTCAGCAAACCATCCCCCACTAATCCATGGCGCACGGCCTCTACCATCAAAGGAATCAGCCGCTTCACCCCAGTGCGCCCATCAGGGCCAACATCTCCGAGAACACCGGCCAATAGTGGAGTCAGGCCGTTCTCTTGAATCGCTCCCAATAGATAAGAGAGCTGGCGAAATCCAGGAATCAGCGAAACCTGCTTCATCGAACCATAATATTCAGCAAGCTCTGACGGATACTCACAAAATGAATTCATCGCGACCAATGCCAACGGGTTTTGACGCCACAGAAAGGTTACGGGGTCATCGCGATATCGAAGACGCATCTCGCCCAAAACAAAACCGATCGGATCAAGAACCGATCGGCCACCATCGAGGCATGAGATCGGCTTCCGAAGCGCACCAAAAAGAGAAGTCAAAGGCTCGAGAAGGGCGCCTGAGTCGGCCAACATGGCTTCCGTCGCAGTCGAAACAGCCGGAATAGAAAGTTGAAGTGCCGCATCCTCAGTACCCATTGCAGTATCGAGAACACGAAAGATTTTTCCACTGGCGACCGCATCCACTCCAGCCGCCGCTAATCCTTTCAACTCGGGAGGACGTCGCTCTTGGGCATAGAGGAGCAAAGCATCTGTCAATTCACGCAACGGCCGTGACGCCGGAATATCCCGCAGAATCCCCGCCCTCATATTTTCAACGGCGCGAGACTCGGCCACTGAAATGGTCGCATCGAGCAGGCGTCTCACTCGATCCGGAGAAATCTCTCCGGAAAGCTTAGCCGCCGCGCTCAACAACTCCGTTCGGTCAGGTAAACTCCGATAAGCTCCCCGCAAGAGCGTCATGAATGAAGTCGCAAACTCTTCGTTCTCAAGCACGTGCCCGAGTTGCGCAAAGGAAGAATCCAGAACGGCCTGCGAAATCCAATCCTTATAAGTTCGAGAAATTTGAAAGAGCCGCGCTTTCTTTTGCAGAACCTCCTCATTCACCAGGACCATCAAGGGTACGAGCTGATGATCCGTCGCCCGGAGGGTGAGCTTTTCAAGCGGATCAAGCGTCCCGTTCGAGTTGAGACAGGAGATCAACTTTCGGAAGGTCCGAACATCGAGCTCTTCATGGCTCAGGTCAACAGCCGAGCACTGAACGTTGACCCTGCGATTCGGCCGAAGCCCCAGCACAGCAGAATCCCCGTCCTCTGAACCGAACCAGCCAGCCGGAGAGCACGCGGAAACGGACAAAAGCAGAACACCCGCGAGGAATGCTCCAATCGAACCAAAAATCGGCCTGATCTGTAAAAACATAATCTGACGCACCACAACATGCCGCAATGGCGGTGTCAACGAGTAAGCTGGGCAATTTACAGAGTCATATCGCCACGATGGGGACTGCCGGGATGGACCGGTGCCCCGGCACCCCCCTCTGCGAGGTTGGCAAACAACGTGTACTCCGCAAGCCAAGCCAAGCGGACTGTGTCCGTCTCGCCGGCGCGGTGTTTTGCCACGATCAGCTCAGCAATTCCTCGGTCCTCCGACTCCTTGTTGTAAACCTCATCGCGATATACGAAACACACCATGTCGGCGTCCTGCTCAATAGCCCCAGACTCTCGAAGATCAGATAGCATGGGGCGCTTGTCTTGCCGACTCTCTACGCCTCGATTGAGCTGAGATAGCGCAATGATAGGAACCTTCAGTTCCTTCGACAGTGATTTCAGATTTCGACTGATCTCAGAAATTTCCTTTTCGCGGCTCCCGTCTCCCTTGGACGACGCCTTTGACCCCCTCATCAACTGAAGATAATCGACCACGATCAGATCGATCTTCTTCTCCATGGCGACAAGCCGCCGGCAGCGCGCTCGCATGTCCATGACACTCAGATCCCCGGAGTCATCTATGTGAATCCGAGCCTGCGAAAGTTGCCCAGCCGCCTGCGCCAGGCGCCCCCAGTCTCGATCCGCCAAACGGCCAATTTTCAAGCGTTTCGAGTCGATACGGGACAGTCCTGAAAGAAATCGAAACCCCAGCTCCTCCTTCGACATTTCAAGGGAGAACAGCGCAACGACTGCGTTCTTTGCAACGGCTGCGTGCTGAGCGATCGAGAGCACGAGTGAGGTTTTCCCCATTGCGGGCCGACCGGCGATGATGATCAGCTGGCCACCCTGTAAGCCGGCCGTGAGCTTGTCAAAACGCTCGAAGCCCGTCTCCAGACCCGTGACGCTCAGCTTTTTCTGCGCGAGCTCCTCAATCATCATCATATTCGCGACGAGAATTTGCTGCATCGAAGAGAATGTCTTGGTGAGCTTGGTATCGGATACTGAGAAAATTTTCTTCTCGGCGTCGTCGAGAAACTGCTCCACATTCTCGACACCCTCGAACGCATCGCCAGCGATTTCGGCGGCCGTATCGATCATTCGTCGCAGGAGCGCCTTGTCACGAACGATTTTGGCGTAATATCCGACATTACTCACCGCAATGAACGTGTCTTCAAAAAGGGTGGTCAGCGCAGCCGACCCCCCGATTTGCTCGAACCAACCCCGGGTTTTCAAAGTGGTCGTCAAAGTAACGAGATCGACTGGCTCCCCGCGCTCAGCAAGGCCTTTGATCGCTTCAAAAATTTTCTGATGAACTTCGCGGTAAAAATCCCGGGCTTCTAGGCCCGTCTCAATAACTCGATGATAGGCGTCATTCTGAACCAGGATGGCACCAAGAACGGCCATCTCCGCCTTCAACTCATGAGGCGGTACTCGCCCGCCTCCGGATCCCGATGGCATTCGTCGCTGTTCTTGCGGCCCCTGTGAATAGGCCTCTGATGGAGGATAAGACTCATCCCCGAGCATAGACGCCCCCCCCCCCAGCTCCAACGCGGCGAATAAATTGGAGTT
>CAYIHX010000097.1:0-3387 GCA_964363305.1 uncultured Bacteriovoracaceae bacterium
TATTGAATCAAAAGCCCTGCTCGTTTATTCGAGCAGGGCTTTTGGCTTTTGGGGAATGCGTACGCCCAGGAACTCGAGGGGCTGACAATGATAAGGCTTCACTGATCCAGAAGGTGGCCGTCTGGTTCCTCTAGTGGTCAGGGTAAAGCTTATATCGCATGGCTCGATTGATTCGCTCCTCGAGTTCGCGAGGCGTCTCGCTAGTAGTGTCGCTGATTTCGCGCGTGAGAAGCTTCATCACCGTTTCTGAGAGTTTAACAATCTCGCTTGGTGGGACGAAAAAACGTTTCTTGAGCACGTAAAGGAACGACGTCGCCTTAGCTAGG
This sequence comes from uncultured Bacteriovoracaceae bacterium, assembly GCA_964363305.1. Taxonomy (GTDB): domain Bacteria; phylum Bdellovibrionota; class UBA1018; order UBA1018; family UBA1018; genus CAYIHX01. The sequence goes on from CAYIHX010000097.1 coordinate 327, forward strand.
CCGACGATGCCCTCTTGGCGCACGAGCGCTTCAATGTTCGATTGAGTAATGTTCCACGCGTCCGTCGTGGATAGATAGTGCTCGCGATTTTCGAGGATGGCCCAGGCAGCAGCGATGCCTTCTGCATTGGCTGGTTGTCGCAGGCCTTTTAAATGAGCATTTTCCACAGGAATCCAAATGGCAGGCTCTTTCTTTGTTGATCGAGAGAAAGATGATTTTTGGATCTCGACCTTATAGAAGGGGAAGTTTTGTCCTCCAACGGATTTTGTTTCGATGCCGACAATCGTGCACTTGCCGTGAAGATGGTAAATCACGGTGTCTCCCACTCTGATTGCCGACGTATGAGTGGAGAGTTCTGTCGCCGTTTGCGGGGTTTGCTGTTCCATGCTTCCTCCTGCTTCAATTCAATGGGTGAGTGGGGCGAAAATGATCCAATGAATGGACTCTTTTCATCCATGGAAGGGCCACTCAGTGACCCTTCGGAGACCATAATGAAGGTTAACAAACCTAACCGATGAAATCTCTTGATTTTTGTCGGACATCCGAGGAAATCAGATGCATATATGGCAAGAGGAAGAAAAAGTAAGTCCCAGAAGATGAAGAACCGTAGGCGCCAGGCGAAGGTAAAAGGCCGCCGAAAGAAAAGCATGGAAGCGGGCAAGAAAGCTCGCTGAGCCTATCAATAGCCGCAATAAATTAGCGGGTTAGCGTGGGTCAGGGGTGACCTAGATATTTGTTGACACATCGAGTCAAGGATAGGAAACTTTCTAGAGAGAGTTTTATCTTGAGGAGTGGTGTCATGAAGTTGATTCTGGGTACCCGAAATATTTGGTTCATTGTTTCAGCGTTGCTTGTGTGCTCATGGGCGGGAGGATGCTCTTCCTCGGTTTGGGCAAGTGATCGAGATGATGTGGCTTCTTGGTCTACGGAGATTCAGAAGATCCAAGAGGACCTTAAAAATTGGCAAGCTCGGGTGAGCCAGCTTAATAGTCGCGTCCTCCATCTTGAAGTGAATTTAGAAGGTGGATCTGCCGTCGATGAGTTCTGTACCTCTGCATGCACCGCTGAGGCGGGGTCGTGCCTGCCCTCTGACTTGCTGCGTCTGGGTCGCGATCAAATCCGCGAGAGTTTGGGTACGGGTGAGTCAAAGAGCTTCTGTGCGCAGCTCTTTGAGGCGGACCAGCGGCTGACTGGCGTGTCGCAGTCTTGCAAAAGGGCAATTGGAAATTGTTCTGAGGTCAGAGATATTCAGTCGTTGGCGCGTGCCCGTGAGGCATTGGGGATAGCTGAGTCAGCCGTCGCGGATTTTCATCGTGAATTGGGAAGGGCTCGACGCGAGCGTGCGCTTGCCCTGAGAAATTGCGCTGAATGCAAGGAAGGCTCTCGGAGTGATCATGGTGGAATGAGGGGGGCTTTCGGTGGAGGGTTTCTTTCGCTCAATTTAGGTATCAGTGGAAGTAGCGGAGGCTGGGGATCGAATTCGGCCACGGCTATGGCCTCCATTTTGAATCCCTATGCGATGAGCGTTGGGCAAATTTACCCCCCTTATTCATCTGGCTGGATGATGCCTGGAATGCTTCCGAACGTCGCTGGGTACGTTGATCCTGCGTCGACGTATGGTGCCTTCGGCGGAGATGGAATGAATCCGTTCATTTTTCAGCAAGGTGGGGCTGGCTACGCGTACATGGCTCAGATGCAGCAGATGCAGCAGATGCAGCAGATGCAGTATTGGTCGCAGGTTCAGCAAATGCAGTACCTGTCCCGGATGCAGATGTATGCGAATCCCTTCTCGATGCAGGCCAACTTCAGTAATCCTATGAACTCGAACTACTCTTCAATGGTGGCCAGTCAGTACCAGCAGCAATCTTTCATGCAGCAAGATGCCATGGTGGCCTACCAGCAGATGATGCAGGCAACAGGACGGTATCAGATGTACGCCTCCGGCGGAGGTTTGACGGTGGGTGGAGGCTTCGGCAACGGTCGATTGTTTTAATTCAATCAACCACGTAACATCATGGCAGGAAGACTGTCGGGAGGTCCGTTTGGGCTTCTCGAAGACAGCTTGCGCTGAGGATCGGCGCATGGGGAGGTTTCACGGATGATTCGCCTCGAATATTTGTTGCTGATGTTGATGATGGTCTCGCCTTTTGATTTCGTGCGGGCCGATACAGTGGATGATTTTTCGTCCGCAAACGAACGGCGGAGCGAGCTTTCCCGGAGCGTTCGAGCGGCGAAAACACGTCGCGATTCGGCGGTGAGGGATCGTGATCGTTTGCGAGCGATGCGTGACGCCGGTGATTCTAGAGCGATTGAATATCAGGGGCCATGCGGAGTCTGCTCGGGAGTAGATGATTCTTGCACTGATGCTGAAGTTCGTCAGATTTTGGGAGTTCGCACAGCGAGTGCACCAGCCTCCGATGGAGAGGGCAGCAGCAGTGAGGTGTTTTGGGCTCGCTGGGGCGGAGGGAATGGGGTCGAAGGGTCGTGTACGGCGTTGTTTCACGGACCTGGATTTCGGCGTTTGGCATCGAATACGCCTTGTCGAATTGCCATTGAGCGGTGTGGCGACATCGCATTGGAGAGAGCGATCGCAGCGGCTGACATCAGTTACAACGAAGCGAACGCGGCAATCGAGGAAGCCAAGCAGGAACAAGCGGGGTTGACTGAGGAACTCCGCGACCTTCAGAGATCTTGCCCTCAATGCGCGCAGCTAGCGGCGATGCGGCCGTCGACTGGGCAGGTGATCGGTGGCACGATCGTGGGCGCGTTGCAGGCGATCTCGCCCATGGTATTGGGTGGAATCAGTGCCCATATGCAGAGCAAGGCCCTGGGAACCTACGCGAATACTTATAGCCAGTATATTGATCAATGCGTCACGGTCGGTGTTCCTTGCTCTTCTCCTTGGGGAGGAATCGCGTTCGCCGGTGGTGGGATGATGGGCGGCGGTGGTTTCGGAATGATGGGTGGTGGCGGCTACCCTGGTATGGGTGGTGGCGGGATGATGGGCTACCCCGGCATGGGCGGCTATCCCGGTATGGGTGGTGGCATTATCGGCGGCATC
>CAYIHX010000098.1:0-2995 GCA_964363305.1 uncultured Bacteriovoracaceae bacterium
GGCAGGACATTCGTATTGCTAACAAAAGCGGACATATATTTTGCTACCAACATGTTGGTGAATATATGTTGATTGAATTAGTCAGGAATGATACTGAGAGCATCGTATGAAGTATTCTTCCACGCCCACGTTGTTTTTGATGACCGCCTTGTCTCTTTTTTCACTGAACGGGTTTGCCCAGACGGCCTCCCCGCTCCATAACTACCTGGCGGCGGATTTAAGAGATATTACCCAGTTCCGGGGGCGGGAGTTTCCGCTGGTCGGATCGATTCTCAATGATTTTGCCCGCAATGTCCGGGAGGTTCTGCCTGCTACCGTGAGGTATCGCTTGGCTGGCGCGACGAAGAGCGGCCTCAACAATACGGTTCTGGGTGTTCGTCTTGCGGATGTTCCGAGCATTCGCGCAAATGGCGAGGGGGAAGCGATCCTTTGGGTCAGCTATAATTTCGGACGCGCTACCTTTTATCGAAAATTGCGTTTTGCTTTGACGGGCGCTGAGCCGGGGGGGCATTTGCGGGTTGTTTCGCGTGAGGTACTCGAAACCGTGCCTCTTTCTGAAGTGGCCTTTCATATTCAGGTCGACCTGTATGAGCGGCAGCTCTTGCTGGAGTCGGATTCGCATCCCGGGATACGCTCGCTTTTTCCACTGGGGGTCGGAATGTTTGACGAGGGGGTCACGCAGGCGAGCGGGAGTCGGACTCGGCTGGTGACGCCTGAGTTTCGAAATGCTTTCTTACGAAAGCGACATGTGAACCCAGAGAAGGAAGATGGTTTTGCCTGGAGACCTTTCATGCCCCTTTCGGACTCGAGTGGCCGTCCCCAAAACATCGCTTTTCATATCATGCCCATCAGTGGCAGGCACCTGTCGCCGAGGAGCCGAATCCCCCGCCTGCAGCGGGGTTTTGTCTCGAACGGTTGCATGCGGATGCGCGAGCGGGATGTTTACGAGCTTTTTTTTCTGTTTGTTCGGGGTGCTCGCGAGGCGGTACCTACCCAACTTCTGTTGCGGAGTGGCCAACGGTGGGCGCAGCCCTACCCGCAGGTGAATAATCGGTATTCTCGTGTAAAGAATTTCGGTACGCCCGATCACCCGGAAGTGCAGCGCGAAGCGCACGATGGCCGGGGACGGCCCTTGCGAGTGCATGAGTATGTTCGAGGGGCGCCTCCTGCGCTTTCCAATATTTGGGGCATCAATGGAGAGAACATGACTCTTCTCGAGGACCGAGAGTACACCGAGCCCTCCCTGCAGCTCGAACTCCCGAGCCGTGAGGAAACGCCGGCCTTTCCCGGCGACGAGTTTCCGCCCAACGAGTCCGGCGAAGAAGAAGCGGCGGCCTAAACCGGGAAGAACGTATTGCCCGTGCGGCGAGGCGGACTGAAGTCAGGGCCTCGGCGACGCCGGCCCCGGTCTTTTCGACCTTCCGGCTCCTGCGTTCGTGCGGTTTCATCCTCGCTGAGTTCGGTCAGATCGTTCGGATCCAGCGTGAGCACGTCCGTGGCGCGAACCGGCGGAATGGTTTGGCCTGGAGGCAGCCCCTTGAGGCGATCGCGATTCACGGCCGAGATCTTGGGCTTCACTGGGCGAGGTGTCGCAGCCGCACGTGGTGTGACCGCAGCAGGCGGGGGAGCTGTTTTTTCGCTGGACGGTGCCGCTTCCACGGTCTCACCCGCCTCTGCGGGAGCGACGACCTTGGGTTCGATCGGTCGCTTCGGCGGCAGCGTGATCGTTCGGCGGGGGGCAGCCGGAGCCTCCACGCTTTTTTCTCCGACCGGCGAGATGACCACGCCACGGCCGGAGGATTCGTGCCGCTTGGGCGCGGGTTCTCGGCCGCGTTCGGCGACTTCATCTTCCAGGCCGGGAATGGGCTGGCCGACGAGCTCCTGAATTCGCTTGAGAACCTGGCGATCCGACGCCAGGACGAAGCTCGTGGCTTTGCCGCTCTCTTGCGCGCGGCCCGTTCGTCCGATGCGGTGAATATAGTCTTCGGCCTCCATGGGGAGGTCGTAGTTGATGACGTGCGCGATGCTATCGACGTGGATGCCGCGGCCGGCGACGTCCGTCGCGATGAGGATGCGGACCTTGCCCGATTTGAAATCGGCCAGGGACTGTTCGCGGTGCTGTTGCTGCAGATCCGAGTGAATTTGCGCGATATCGTAAAAACCCGAGCTGTGCAGGCTGCGAAACAGGCGTACGGCCTTGTCTTTGGAGCGCGTGAAGATGATGGTCGTGCCCGGTTCTTTGGTCAGCTGTCGACGCAGCTCGTGCATCTTGTCTTCTTCGCGCAAACGGATCATGCGCTGAGCGACGGTCTTCGCCGCGCCCAGCGGGCGACCGATACTGACCCGCTTCGGGTCGCGAAGAATTTTTGCGGCCAAGCGCTCAACGATCGGCGGGATGGTGGCCGAGAAGAGCAGCGTCTGCTTGGACTGGGGAGTGTCTTCCACGATCCGATTGAGTTGATCGGCGAAGCCCATGTCGAGCATGCGATCGGCTTCGTCGAGGACCAGAAATTCCAGGTAGCTGAGCCAGATGTTGCCGCGATCAAGATGATCGCACAGGCGGCCGGGCGTGGCGATCAGCACTTGCGGATAGGTATCGAGTGCCGCTTTGTCGAAGCGCATGTCGATGCCACCGATGAGCACCGCCGAGCGCACCCCGCGGGGCGTGCCGAAAATTTCCATCGTGCTTTGAGTCTGCTGGGCGAGTTCGCGCGTCGGCGCGAGAATCAGACCGAGAGTGCCTTCTCGTCCGGCAATCTTCTCGATCATGGGCAAGACGAAGGCCGCCGTTTTTCCGGAACCCGTCTGCGCGCTGGCGATCAAATCACGCCCTTCGAGCGCGATGGGGATGGATTCAACCTGAACGGTCGTGGGATTTTTAAAGCCAGCCTTATGAATCAGCTCGAGCGTGGCGGGCGAAAGATGGAGATCGTCCCAGGTTTTGGGCTCCGTCTCGACCGGCGCAGCTGTCGGAACAGCCGTCACGTTCTCGTGC
>CAYIHX010000099.1:0-2749 GCA_964363305.1 uncultured Bacteriovoracaceae bacterium
CATCCCCGCGAACGGGCGCTCCATCCTCCGAATATTTTAGCTCCAGGTCCTTCGATTCCTGACCTTCCTGCGTCGCTTCGAGCTCCTTGGAGAGCCCAGCCTCAGAATCCAACTTCTTCTGAAACGCATCGCCCTCCTCCTCCGCTTTGATAATCTCCTCGTATTCAAAAGTCTCCTCAATCGAAGTCCGCGCGCTCTTGGAAGCATCAGAGTCGCAGGTCATTTCGATTTTTTTGTCGTCGGCCAGACGGAAGCGAACGCCAAGCACCTTCTGCTCCTGCAAGAAAGACAGCTCGGGCTGTTCACCGACGAAGACCCAGCGCAACTGATCAAAAATCGGTTCCTCCCCGCGAAAAACCCACTCTCCCGGCTCCTTCATAAACAGGCCAGCATCATACTCCGAGGGCTGCCAACGCCAGAGCTTCACATCAGGAGTGGTAGACTCCACTTGAAGCCATCGTCCGGCTCGACGTCCCGGCCCGATGATTCGAATCGACCAACGCAGGCCGACCTTCATCACACGGCCGTCTTCCTCAAAAGTCCAGAAGTCGCTCTTCAGCGTCAACGCCGGAATCAATCTAAACGGACGCGCCTCTTTCGCTGAATTCGGGCCGAAAGCATTCTCGCCCTCAAACGCATCCCCGCTACCCTTCTCCTTGAATCGGCGCGCATCATCTTTATCGTCGCCGTCCTGACGTCGATCTTTCTTCGTGGTCAACGTCTTCGTGTAAGTCTTTTCGATCGCTGACAGGAAAGCCAGGTTCCGGGCAGCATCGCCAGATACGAGAAGCGGGCCACCAGGCCCATCGCTCTTGAACTTCGTCTCCGTCGCATCGCCTTCCTTTTTCCTGAATTCGAGCGAGACTTCGAGCCCGGAAAACCACCACTGAAATTCTTGGAACCGGGGGGCACGTTGCCCTTTGTAGAACCACTGACCGGCCTCGACATGGAACGCGTCCTCCTCGGCCTCTAACGATTCCCATCGCCAGGTCGCGAAGTTGGCATCGCTACTCTCGACCTCGATCCACTTGCCCACTGCAGGACCCGGTCCAATCAACCGCACCACCCAACGCGAACCGACCCGACGAGCCCCTCCCCCTTTAAAAATCCAGAAATCGCTGGGCGTTTTGAGCGGCGCCACTCTTTTTATTTCCGCCGAAATCTCGTTGGGCCCCCCCCTCCCTGCTCCAGAAGCTCCCTTTTGACCCGCCGCATCACCCGCCCGCGCTTTTCCTCCAGACCTTCCGCCTTTCTGGAGCTCTTTGAAACGTGGATGCGATTTGATGATTCGTTCGAGCTTCAGAACCAGGCCACGCTCCGCCACGGGCTCGGCGATAATTTCACCGACTCCAACCGCTTTCAGCTTCTTCAGCACGAACTCCGGTACGGAGGGAATCGCCAGGTGAAGCACCACCCGCAGCTGATTCGCATCGATGCGGCCCTTGACTGCTTTGACGACCGTGAGAACATTCACCAGATCGGCTTCGGTTTTCGCGTAAAACAGGATCAACGACTGCTCGATTTTTTGCCCAAGCAAAATGGCATCCGCGGAGTTCGTGGCCTCGATGATTTGGGCAAGCGGACCGCCGCCCTCGCCCATCGTTTTGAAACGATCGAAGACCTTAGTCAGCTTCTCACCGATCGGGGAGAGCGAGATGACTTGCATTTGTTTGCCGTCGAGTTCGATCTCGTCCAAGATACCCGTAAGAATGACCCTCCTCTCTTCCCTTTTCGGAGTTAACCAGCGAATCTCAAAGGGTGAATGCAAAGGATTCTCTACAGCGCTCTCTGGCGGAGGCTCGTGCCCTGGTGGCCCGCCATCCCGGTGACGTCCGCGTCTCGCGAACGTTCAGCTATTTCACCCGCCATCCGGTGGCCCCGCTGAATCAGAAGAGGCTAAAAGCGCTCCTTGATCGCCTGGCTTGCGCCCATGAGCGCCTGGGACGCCCCCCGTGTGTGCTCGACCTCGCCTGTGGCGGAGGCCTGATCGCCAATACCCTGGCGCTCGTGCCCTGTCAGATTCTTGGCCTGGATCTCGACCCCGCCGAGATCGCTTTGGCGCGAGAGTTTGCCCAGAACCTCCGGACCGACGCTCGCTTCGATACGGCGAACCTGCTGGATGATCCGACCTGGGAAAAAACCGCGGAAACCGCGCTCGGCGGCCCTCCTGATTTCGTAGTCCTCGCCTATGCGCTTCATCACCTGCCGCGCGTGGAGGAATTCGTCGCGCGTCTTTCGCGATGGCTCCCGCCCGGCACCGTGCTGCTGATCAACGAGGAGAACCCTAAGTCGCCGCTCTTCCAACTCAAACACTGGGCGCGGGGCTGGCTGCAGAACGACACCGACACCGAATGGCACCGAAATCCAAGCGACTGGAAAGAGCTTCTCTCGCAGCACGGATTCGCATGCTCGTCCCGGACCGGGCACGATCTGATTCCAGGTCTCGGTCGGCTAGTGCCGACGCTGAGCTGGTCCGTGCTGTTCGAGGCCACGCGAATATGAGCGCCCATTCCCCGTCCAACGACGCCGCGTGGTCCTCATCTGTTCCAGAGGCGCTTCCTTTCTGGGCGCATCGACGCCGCCTCGTCTGGCTTCTCGTCATCCTCACGGCCCTGCTGCTCCATTTCGGGCTGCTACCGATTCTTCCCTTCCCGCCTTCCCTCCCCACACCCCGTACCGCCGTGAAGATCAACACGGTCGACCCGGCAAAACTCGCGCAAATCCGCAAGCAATGGCAGCGTTCGCTCCG
>CAYIHX010000100.1:0-2568 GCA_964363305.1 uncultured Bacteriovoracaceae bacterium
CAAATCGACGAGCGGCACCCTACCCCCCCCCCCTCAACCGGGCGCGTTGACCCTTTGCGGTGGGGGGGCCGACCCCGTTTTCCATTATGGTAACCACTTTGTTTACCTAAATATTGACGCTCCGCACACCAATGGGTAATGAGCTCCTCATGAATGACCCCACCCTCGGCTCCGCTGAACTCCTTCAGCAGGCGTTTCAGACCAAGGTGAAAAAGAACCCAGCCTACTCTCTGCGGGCGGCGTCTCGCGATCTCGGAGTGACGCACGGGTATCTCAGTCTGATCCTGAACGGAAAAAAGCGCCTGACCTTCCAACGGGCGGTCCAGTTCGCCCAGTTTCTTCGCATGGACGAAACCCGGACGAACCTCTTCTTGAAGGCCGTAGCACTGGAGTCCATGAAAGACCCCGCGGGCCGATCTTTTCTCCAAAGGTCCCTGGGCAGCGAACCCTCCTCCACGGTAAACGAGTTCGCGCTCCTGGAGATGGATCGCTTCCGCATCCTCAGTGATTGGTACCACGTCGCCATTCTGGATCTGACTCAGCTTACCCAGTTCAAGCCGGATCCGACTTGGGTGGCCGTTGAGCTGGGGATCACGGGTGATCAGGTGAAGAGCGCCGTGGCGCGCTTGGAGCGCCTCGGGCTTCTCGAAATCATCGACGGCAAGTGGATCAAGACCAGCGTCAGGCTTGCCGTGCCCACGACCCACAGTGATCGGGCGATCCGGGAGTTCCATGAGCAGATGATCGAAAAGGCGCGCGAGGCCTTGCTGTCGTCCGATCCCGACGACTTCGCCGCTCGCGAGATCTCGGGCGTCACCTTCACGGTCGATCCGGCGCGAATGCCCGAGGCCAAGAAGAAAATCGAAAAATTCAAACGAGAGATGATGAATTTCATGGGTGATGGAGAATGCTCCGCGCTCTACCAGATGAACGTTCAACTCTTTCGGCTGAATAAAAAACTGAACAAAAAAGGAGTAAGAAAATGAAGTCGTATTTAGATGCATGGTTGGTGGGCTGCACAGCAGCGACGGTCGCATGGGGTTCGTCCACCCCGCTTTACGCGGGAGGAACCAGTATCGGAGGGGGCGGAGACGCATGCGAGCGGCGCGTGAGCGAAATTCGCGATGATATCCGCAAGTGGATCGACGAGAGCGGCGGTCGCGGTCTTGAGCTTCCTGCGGGATTATCCGTCCATGACTACCGTTCGGCCATGGAAGCCCAACTCACGCCGCCGCCGAATGCCAACGCGGTCGTGATCGGGTGTGTGAGCACCGCCCAAGAAAATGCGCAGCGGACCAGCCAAGCCCCCCATCTCGAACTTCTAGTCAGCGTTGATGGCCAGCCGAAAACCTGTCGCGGATTTGTTTCCGACCAGGACCATCTCCATCACATCCTGTGCAATATTGACCGCTTTTCGGCGACGTCTCCCGCGGAACAGTATCGACTCATCCATCACGAGTTTGCCGGACTCGCCGGAGTCGAGCAAAACAACGGCGCCGCGTCGGACTATAGGATTTCAACGCAAATCGCTCCGGAGAGCATTCTACGAATGACCGAGAGGAGGCCGAGCATCGGTTCCGCGGGGCGGGCGTCGGGCTCTTTTGGAGGCGTCATCCAAAGCGACCGAGGTGTGGTGCGAGTCGAGATCGCCGCGCTCGGAAGGGATGGACAGCGGAGCAGCGCAGAAACCTGGGTCGGAGTCCAACTCGGCGGTTCCGGCGGTTCGACGGCGGATTTCCTGGTGGTGAATGGACAGTGTGGACCCCGATCCGCCTTTTGTTCCTCCCTAAGCCAAGCCGGTTTTAATATCCTGATTCCCAGCGGTACGACGATAATGACCTTCGGAGCGAGCGCCTCTTGCGTGAGCATGAAAATCTGGAATCTCGGATCTGATCGTTCGCCGTTCAGCAGGGTTCTGTGCGGTCGCTCACACCTGACGTTCATGGTGACTCAATGAAGCCGGCGTCCGTCTTGTTTGTCCTCGGCATGGGGTGTCTGCTGTCGGGCGCCCCAGCATTCGCGGAAGAAGCGAACCCGGCGCCCGTCTGCGTCGGCATCGGAACTCGGTCGGAGGGATGGTCCTCTAACGGCAGGTTTCTGAGATACGACCACTGCAAAGATAAAGTTCTGGTGTGCCGCGCGAAGGGAACTCGCTCTGAGAATTACGCTGCCGCGGAGGTGATCAGCTCACGCCTCCTCGGATACGCGAATTGTTCGGCGGAGAACGCTGTTCAGCCCCGGTGCGGAGCCATCGGGACTCGTTCCGAGGGTTGGGTGGGATTGGGCGCACGCATTTACGATCATTGTGCAGGCAAGATCACCCAGTGCGTTGGCGTGGGCACTCGCTCGGAAGGTTGGGTCGCCCTGGAGCTTGGCGAGGCGCAATTTTTGACTTACGCCCGTTGCGCCGCTTTGAGATCAATCGACCTGGGGCGCGAGTAACAGATCGGAAAGAGGGGGCCCTACGGGCTTGAATTGAAAATCATCAAAAGGTGCTCGGATCCCAAGTTTACCTGTCGTTTTTCAGGGATTAGGTCGCCTTAATTCTCCAGCGATTTTGTCGCCCTG
>CAYIHX010000101.1:0-2513 GCA_964363305.1 uncultured Bacteriovoracaceae bacterium
AGGCAGGACATTCGTATTGCTAACAAAAGCGGACATATATTTTGCTACCAACACACCTTCTTAAAATAGTTGACTTATTTTAACAGGTAATGATAAAACCCTTCCGATGCTGCCCCAAGCCCTTCTGCTGTCAATTGTGCTGACCCCCATTGTTTTCCCTTCGGTCGCTCATGCCCTCATCGGAGGACGCCTCACCAGCCGTGCTGAGTATCCGAGCCTCGCTGTTATCGAAGAACTCGGCTGCAGCGCAGTGATTATCGACGCGACGACCGCGCTCACGGCCGCGCATTGCTTTTTCCCTCCTGCTTCCAAGCGTCGAACGCCACTTTTTGACCTCAGCACCTCCCTCTCTTTTGATCAGGCCTCATGGACGGGGGACAGCCACACCAGGCTCCGCTATGAAGATTTCAGCTTTGCAGCGCACAATATCGCCATCCATCCCCGCGTCGACCTTGCCGTGATCCGCTTCAGCCCCGCCGCAGTCCTCGCCAGCGACGGACCCACCCCCACCCCCCTGACTCTCACCCCCCTCCAGGTCGGCGACCGAGTCGAACTCGCCGGCTTTGGCCTCAACGCCTCAAAAGTCGGCACGAGCCTCATTCAAGAACTGACCGACGCGACCGCCTCGATCTCGATGGCTGCCCAGGGCCCCCTCTCCCTGCATGCAGGCCCAGGGGACTCCGGTGGCCCCGTCTATCGCAGAAGAAACGTCCATTCATCTCTCGAGGTCGTGGCCCTGATCAGCGGGTCAAGCGACCTCAGTCCCTATTTGTCCAATAACGAGGTTCTCGCCGCCGCGGCTCGCGGCGAGCTTTTCACTGAATTTGTCCGTGTCGACACCCCAGAAATCCAGACGTGGATCCGTTCCGTGCCCCCTCGACAGCCCCCCTCAAACGCGTACAATTGATTCATGGCGACACCGGCCGCTGGAGAGTTCCATTCAGAGTTCTGGAAGAAATGCTCGAGCTGCCGCAAGCCCATCGGCTATGAAGCCCTGTACTGGGTCTGTAATGTTTCAACCTGCAACCGCAAACGAACCGGCTTGCACTTCTGCTCCGTCACCTGCTGGGACGCCCACCTGCCCGGGATGAATCATCGAGAAAGCTGGGCGGAGGAGCGAGAAGCACCCACCTCTGAAGCATGGAATAAGATGCTCTCGGGATAAATCCCCGACTCCACCCTCCCCGTCTCGAAGAAAAAAGAAGGCCCCACCGCGGAGACCGAAGAGAAAAGAAGCCCTAGCGTCGGCTCCTCTTCCCCGAAGTTCCTCGTGCGCCGAAAATCGGATTGAGACGGACTGACTCATCACTGAGTCGACTTAAACACCTACGCGCCGCGCGCCTCATGCGGAAGGCGCGGAGACGCTGGCACATCACTTGAAGAAGAAGTTTACATAAGCAACTCAACCCAGCGAAAGGGGATTTGATCATGGCATTCTTACCTGATTTTTTTCGTTCGTCTGAGACTCATAACCCGTTTCGGGAATTCTCCCGTTTGCAGCGGGAGGTGGATCGCGCCCTCGATACGATCTACGACCGGCCGAGGAGTCCGGGTTCACTGACGCCCACGACTTCTCTTTGGGCGCCGGCTTGCGAAATTCGTGAGACGGACCAGGCCTATGAAGTTCGCGCCGAAATGCCGGGCATGAAAAAGGACGAGATCAAGATCGAGTTGGAGGAGAATCGAATCACCCTCTCGGCCGAAAGGAAGGAGGAGAAGCACGACGATAAGAAACACCTCTCCGAGTTCAACTATGGCTCCTACCTACGGAGCTTCACTCTACCGACTGCGGTAGATACTGAAAGGAGTGCCGCGCAGTACGAAAATGGCGTTTTAAGCGTGAGCTTGACCAAACTTGCGCCAGCCGCTTCGAAAAATCGCCAGATCCGGGTTAAATAGTCTAAAGAAAGAGACGAAGGATCTGAGTACCCGGGAGGGAACCTCTTTCTGAGGCCCCCTCCCTCTCTTTTTAAAGGCCAAAAACAAGGAGTTCGGATATGTCAGCGCTCGTCGTCTGGATGGATAGTCATGAAGCGAAAATTCTCCACCTCACACCCCAGGGCACTGAAGATATCCACTTCAAATCCCACGGACATCAACACTCTCAGGAAGTTCACGGAAAAAACCACCTCCAGAAGCAGACCGATGAGGGCCGATTTTATCACGAGCTTGCGACTCAACTCGGTCAGATCGACGCGCAGGAGTGGCTCGTGACCGGGCCGGGCCTCGCGCAAGAACATTTTCAAGCCCATCTTGCAGAGCATCATCCGCAGCTCGCTCAGCGGATCGTGGGCGTGACGAAGTCAGATCACCCTACTCGCGGGCAGCTCCTTCAAGAGGCGCGGAAATTCTTCAAACACCTCGATCTGTTCGGCCCTGAACAAGGTTGACGGCCCTGACGCCCGCAGCTATACCGGTGACCTCAACCGAGGTCCCATCCGTTGGCTCGTAGCTCAGTGGGAGAGCACTACCTTGACACGGTAGGGGTCGCTGGTTCAATCCCAGTCGAGCCA
>CAYIHX010000102.1:0-2397 GCA_964363305.1 uncultured Bacteriovoracaceae bacterium
CGTGTCGAGCAGCGTGTCGTTCGGCACGAACCGCTCCTCGGTGAGCTGTTCGATCACCGGGTGCCTGCCCTCGACGATGCGCAGGACATCACTGTCGTCGATGACGGGACGAATATAATTGTTCTTCGCCGCGGCCTCGGCAAGCGAGGCAATGCAGTCGAGCACCGCGAGCCTTCGCGCCATGTCCTGGATGCGCACAGTCTGGGCAGCCACCTTCTCCCGGACATCCTGGAAGAGCTTGTACTCCAGGTCCAGGATCTTCTCCTCGGCTCCCAGCACCTTCTCTTCATATTCCTTCAGCTCCGGCGTGATGAACCGCTCGGCGTTCGCCAGCGTCTGCTTCCGGATATAGTCCTGCGGCACGTTCGCGAGGTTCGTCCTGGTCACTTCTATATAGTAGCCGAACACGCGGTTATAGCTCACCCGGAGGGAGTTGATGCCCGTGCGCTCCCGTTCGCGCTGCTCGATGGCTGCGATGAATCCCTTCCCCTCGGTGCTGATCGCGCGGAGTTCGTCCAGTTCAGCGCTGTGGCCTTTTTTGATCAGCTTCCCTTCGCGAAGCGTGTAGGGAGGATCGTCATGGATGGCATTCTCGACGAGTTGATGGACGTCCTGCAGGTCGTCCCACCCGTCATGAACGGTCTTGAGCAGGCCGGCGGCGCTGGGGGCGAGGAAATTCCTGAGGTCCGGCAGGACAATGAAGGACTGGCGCAGGGCAACAAGGTCGCGGGCGTTCGCCATGCCGAGGGAGACACGGCTGATGAGCCGCTCCAGGTCGTAGACCCTCCCGAGGGTGTTCCGGAGGCTCGCTCGCACCTGGTGGCGTTCTTTCAGCTCGGCGACGGCGGTCAGCCGGGCGTCTATCTCCTGCACGTCAAGGAGCGGGTTCAGGAGCCATTCGCGAAGCTTCCGGCCTGCCATGGAGGTGACCGTGTGGTCGAGCACCGATAAAAGCGTGCCCCGGCTTGAGCCGTCGTAGATGTTCTTCACTAATTCGAGATTTCGCTGGCACGGCCCGTCCAGGACCATGTAGGATCGCACGACGAAGGGCCTGACGCCCCGGATGTTCGCGAGCGCCGTCTTCTGGGTCTCCTCGATATACCGGAGCGCAGCACCCGCGGCCGAAACGCCCAGCGTCATGTCCCCGCAGCCGAACCCTTCGAGGGTCGCGGTCTTCAGATGGTCGAGCAGCGATCTTTTCGCGGTTTCCCGGTCGAAGGTCCAGTCCTCGTAGGGGTTGATCGCCTGCGTGTATTGCCTGAGGAGAGCGGTGAGTCCCGATGCCGCCTCCTGCCCTTTCGGCAGCACAATCTCGCGCGGCGTGAACCGGGAGAGCAGGGTGTCAAGCTCGGCAAGATTGCCCGCGCCGGCCACCTCGGCCATGAAGAAGTCGCCGGTGGAGATATCGAGGAACGCCGCGCCGTAGCCTTCCTTCGCGGGATAGAGCGAGGCGAGGTAGTTGTTGTCCTTGGCGTCAAGAAGATTAGCGTCGAGCACGGTCCCGGGCGTCACGACGCGGATGACCTCGCGCTTCACGATGCCTTTGGCGAGCTTCGGGTCCTCCACCTGCTCGCAGATCGCCACTTTGAACCCCCGCCGGATGAGCTTGGCGATGTAGCCTTCGACGGCATGATAGGGGAACCCGCAGAGGGGCGTCTCGATACCCTTGGATTTGTTCCGCGCCGTAAGCGTGATCTCGAGCACCTTGGACGCGGTCACCGCGTCCTGGTCGAACATCTCGTAGAAGTCGCCCATGCGGAACAGCAGGATCGCGTCAAGGTGCTGGCGCTTGATCTCGCGGTATTGTTTCATGAGGGGAGTTAAGTCAGTCATGGGGGTCAGTCGAGATGCAGTCGATAGTCATAATTCAGTCGGAAATCGATTAGATTCTGTTGCAAACAGCGTGATGATGATTGTGTCATTGCGAGAAGAGAAGCAACGAAGCAATCTCGGAGTCACGACGAGATTGCCGTGCTCCCTCCGTTCGCTCGCCATGACGGCACAAGTAGTGTAATAGCTCGTAGGTTGGGCTGAACGGTTCATGTGAAGTCCAACGCTGTCGTGATTAACACGCGCCTAAAGGTAGGCGCTTGTTGAAACATACCTTGAGGCGCGATACACTTGTTCGGCTAACGTTATTCTGGGATATTTTCCTGTGTTTCCGGTGTTAGTTTGGTGATGAAATCTGGTTTTAATACCACCTTCCAGACACTAACCAGCAGACCGACGACATCCGCAAAAAGGGCTGCCCCTGCTGCTTTTACTGTGAACTCGGGAAATTGAGAGTTTCTGAATAGTACTACGGAGCTAATTACAATTACGGCAAATAGTAGAATAATTGATGAGTAGCCCATACTAAGCCGAAGAGCAAACCATCTTGATTCGTGTTTCTTTCTT
>CAYIHX010000103.1:0-2316 GCA_964363305.1 uncultured Bacteriovoracaceae bacterium
GCCTGGGAACCCGTGTCGCTCGATCAGTTCGAGCGCGACTAAATAGCCCGCCATGATGTCTCCGGAGCCTGTGAGTTGTATCGAAGAGGACAGGTCGACGACGATATGATGGGTTTGCGCCCAGGGGCCTTGCGGAACGTCTGCCAGGGTAAAACTGGTGCTGATCAATAAAACGCCAGTGAGCAGGCCTCTCCTCATGGGTCCAGCTCCATCAGCACGGAGTGGAGGGATTCCGAGTCGACTCGGCGGAGGTTGCCCGGAAACTGGGACATGACCTCGATGCAGCGATCCATGGAGCCCCGGCAAAATTGATGAAGGGTGCGAATTCCTTCCGGCGTGAGTTCGACGCCCTCGGGCACGAGCCTCGGTAGCCATTGCTGAAAGAAATCTTCCGAGTCATTGAGCAAGGAGGGGGAGATTTCATTTTTGTGGTTGCTCCACGTCTCACTGATTTGTTCAAACCATGAGATAGGAGGCAGAGGATCGTTCGCCGTTGAGATGAGTACGACAAAATTACCGCTCGACCCTCGGCTCAATAAAACTTCCCTTCCTTGGGCTCGTCCAGCGGCCCGAATAATATGCTGCTCTTCAATAGTTCGAGAGTACTGGGGCAAATGGCGGACGAGTTCGCGAATGGCGAGAGGGCGCCCTTCCGTTGCACGCTCTATCGCTGCAATTGCGGACGGAGTCAGTTCGACCTTGAGTTCCGCTCCTAAGAGTTGCCTCAGATAAGTTCGGATGCTTTCTGGCGTTTCTGGGATGAGTTGCTGAGTGACGAAACTTTTACCGCCCCTCGTTTTGACAAGGCTGTTCGCGATATCCTGAGGGAGAGCCCGACTGGTTCTCGGAATGAAGAGCAGGGGCTCAACGTAGACGTCGGGGAATGAGTCCTGTTCTCCGAGAGCCCTGAGTGGGTTTATACTGAACACATTCTCGGAGCGCCGCTCAACCCCAATCCAGGGAGGAGGATCGTTCGCGGTTGAGGTGAGAAGTTCGAATAGTTGGGAAGGAACCTCGTTCGGGTCGAGAAAAAAGCGTTGGGTGGCGGAAATGACCACGGGCTCTTCCACCACCAAAAGCGGCTTGAGGTTCGGGGCCAGCTGACGGAGAATCTGACGGACGTCTGCCAGAACCTGGGGGAAATCGGCGATCTCGACACTCCGTCGAAAACTGGGGCTCCGTTGGTATTCCGCGACCCAACTCTTCAGGGACGACGAAACTCTCTCGGGGTTCAGATTTTTCACTGCGTCGAGGAGAAGGTTCATCGCTTCTTCAATAGAAGGGTTATTCAAATCGGGACTTTCTAGGTCGAGCTTGATGACGATCCCTCCCGGTTGCGCCTCCCACCACTGTGCCAGGCGATGGAGGAGGAACGATTTTCCCATCCGGGGAGGCGCTTGAATGAGGAGTCGTCGATTCGAGGAGGGCGTTTGCTCCAGCATCCTTTCGAGTTCTGGTAGGATGAGGCGAAAATTGCTTTCGAACTGCGGAGCATGGGGTGAGTCGAGTAATTCCGCCCAGCGCACGGTGAAGAGGGTGTCCTCGAGCGCATGAGGGCCGCAGCCACCGGTATGCACTGAGGCAAGCCCACGGGAGGGTGAGACTGTATGGGCCCGGCGAGGGCTGGATCGATCGAAGGTCGAGAAGAGGCCGATGCAGGAGAGTGCAATCAGGCTCAGGCCGAGGCCAACGAAAGAATCAACGAATGCAGCGCCAGATTGTTGGCGCGACTTTTTTCCGTAACCCATCGTTCACTTCTCGACGTTGGGGTGTCGCCTCTGGAGTTCTTTTTGTCAGCTGTAGTTGGGAGCGGTTTGGAGTGAATTTTTGCCCACAATTGCCCACATTTCACCGTCACGAGAAGTCCTCGCGCAAAGCAAATATAGCGTCTGGTGTAAGGCACGGCAGTGTCGCTCAAGCAGCTAGGAAATCAATGAGAGGGGGCGCTAAGGATCCTCCCCAGTTTTTGTGGGCGACAGCCCCGAGGCGATGACTGTTCAATCTTGGAGCGTGCTTGAATCTTGCTTGAATGCGAAGGCCAGTGAGCGGTGAGGCGTGCGGCGAGAGTTGCGACCGAGGGTACGCGCCGTGGCGCCGAGGAGATCAGTACGGGCCGCAGTGCACCACGCGGCGCCACGGGTGGAGGCGCGGCGCGAGCCAAAGAATTGAGTGCGGACCGCGCCGCGACCTGAAATTTTTCTTAAGTGCATCACTTTTTGTTGACGGTTTACCAGCCTCTCGATGACCAAAGGCCGACACCTCGCCGCGCATGTGCCCGTTATACGCTCCAATTTTCGTTTTACGGCGTTTGAAACG
>CAYIHX010000104.1:0-1752 GCA_964363305.1 uncultured Bacteriovoracaceae bacterium
CAAAAGCACTAGAAACATTAAGGCGAAAATACACGGAAAGCATTGAGAGAATGGTTTCCTACTCTGTATTTAACATCAGCTGGACCAACCAAATCGGAAAAACAGGCGAAGCCGTCGTCAGCACGGCAGGTCTCCTCTCGTCCAACCTACAGTCCATCTACGAGTACATCTTCGACAACTGGGACCGGCTCCAAGTCGGGCCGGCCTACAACTTCGAACTGAAAAGCGTCGGAGGGTTCGTCCAGTACCTCGCTGTCTGGGATTACTTTCACCTCCTCGTAGGCGTACGCACCCAGAACTTCGTCGAAGCTCGAATCGACCCAGCCACTGCCTACTTTCCCTATTTTTCGGTCTTCTGGAGAATTTAGTTTGTTTTGCCCCACGCGCGGGACGATGTGCCCCGAATCCTCCACGCCCCGAGCGATCAAGTCCATTTTAGCAAGATCCGAGCGTTGGCCCGAAAACTGCTTAACTTCAGTATTATGAAAGCAATGCCTAGGATGGATAAAGTAATGACTCCGATGCCCCACACTGTGGGCCCCACCATCGCCTTAAAGAGGGCGTACGAACTCATGAAGGAGAATAATATTCGGCATCTTCCCGTGCTTGAGGCAGGGAAGCTAGTTGGGATTTTAACCGACCGCGATGTGAAACTCGCCTCCAGTTTCAAGAGTAATGCCGAGCTTATGGTCGGCGACGTGATGACCGCCGACCCCTTTTCAACGACGCCGCATGCGTTGCTGGGGGACGTGGTTGAAGAGATGGCCGAGCACAAATACGGCTCGGTGATCGTTCGACAAGAAAACGACAAAGTCGTCGGGATCTTTACTGCGGTCGATGCGCTTCGGCTCCTCGCGGAGATGGCGAGGGAGCACTATAAGCCTGCATGAAGCCCGCTTCAGTCGTCTGGATCGATGGTGTCGAGGCCCGCCTGATTCATCTCTCGGAAGAGAAGATGGAGAGGCGGCGTCTCCTCGGCGCCCTCCCTGCCGGAACCATCATCGACTCTGATTTTTACCCTCTCGTCGCGCAAGAGCTTGCGCATTCCCACGCGATCCTCCTCGTCGGCCCCCAGCGCGCACGCGATCAGTTCGCCCAGTACCTCCAACGGTCCGCTCCGCGGATTGCGCTTGCGGTCATCGGCTCGATCGATGGCCACGACCCCTCGGATTCCGAATTGGCACGCCTCGCCAGTCACCACTTCTTCCCCCATAGCGACTAGACCACCGCTGCTCTCGCTTTTTCGGCACGAGACCTGCTACAGAGGCGGTAAGGGTCTTAAACCAGACTGAACGTGCGTCAAAATGTCTCGATTTTGGCCGTTTTGTCTCATTACTTATTCAATGAACCTGGGGTGGTGGATGAACTCGAACGGCTTCAAGGCACGATTGGTCGTTGTTGACGACGATTTCGAAATGCGGAACCTGCTGCAGGATTTTCTCAAAAGCCAAGGCTTTGAGGTTGCCGCGTTTTCAACCGCGGTCGAAGCCCTCCGGGCTCTGGGCCCCGCAGGTCCCCTGTCAGCTAACCAAGAAGCGGGGGACATCGACGTCTTGATCTCGGACATCAAGATGCCGCAGATGGACGGCCTCGAGTTCACCAGCCAGCTTCAATCACTGCGCCCTGAGATTCCAATCATTCTCATCACCGCCTTCGGTAGCATCGAGACCGCGATCGAAGCGATGAGGCGCGGTGCTTTTCACTATGTCGTCAAGCCACTGAAGCTGGCCGAGATGACCATCAATGTGCAGC